>DASUFL010000127.1:0-8853 GCA_036274595.1 Candidatus Eiseniibacteriota bacterium
TGGCCCCGCTCGCGCCGACGGTCGGCACCGTGGATCCGGGGGAGACCAGCACGTGCGCGGCCCCGGCGGCGATGCCGCACAGGAAATAGAAAAGGAGGTAGCGGACCGGTCCGAGCGTGTCCTCGACGTTGTCGCCGAAGATCCAGAGATACCACATGTTCCCGATCAGATGGAGCCAGCCGCCGTGGAGGAACATCGAGGTGAGGAACGGCACGATGACGCCGAGCGGCCCGAGCGGCCCGGTCCCGTTCTCGAGCCCGAGCGTGACCCGCGCCGGGATGAGCGCGTAGGACGCGAAGAGCTGCTGGAGCGAGGGCGCGCCGAGCTCGTAGAGGAACGTGACCGTGCACCCCGCGATGATCGCCAGAGTGACGAGCGGAAAGGTGGCCGAGGAGTTCCTGTCGCGGAGCGGGATCATGACTCTGCGATTCTAGTGGTGCGGGACGTCGTTGTGCGTGACGAGGCGCCCGAAGAACCGCCCGATCACGGCGCCCGCCATCACGTCGGAGAACCAATGGTGGTTCCCCGCGACCCGGCTCGCTCCCACGAACGCGGTCGCGCCGTACGCGATCCAGGGGACCACGCCGTCATACTCGCGATCGAGCACGGTCGCGACCGCCATCGTATTCGCGGTGTGCCCCGACGGGAACGACCGGTCGTCCGACTCGTCGGGGCGCTCTCGATTCGTCGTGGACTTGAGCGTGACCACGGTGAGGCTCGTCGCCGCGAGCGCGAGCGCCAACCGCTTCGCGGTGTTGAGCTCCTTGGGCGCGTGCGCCTGCCACCCGTAGAGCGCCATGAGGGCGGTGCCGCCCACGAGCACGAGCGGGCTCCCGAGCGCCTGCCCGGCGTTGTCGAGGAACGTGTCCTCGCCGGACCCCGGTTCGATCGTGTCGTCGAGGAGGAAGCCGACGCCGATCGCGGCGCCCGCCATCGCGGTCTCGCGGAGCACCGTCGAGCCGCCGGGCAGCGTGACCGCGGAGGAGATCGAATCGGGCGCGTCCGAGGTCGCGGCGGCATAGGCGGCGGAGGCGGCGGGCTGGCGCCAGGAGAGCGCGGCGAGCGGAGCCGGCGCGGCCGGGACGTAGGAGGCGGGCGCGGCCTGTGGTGTCTCGACGGCCACCGACGCCGCGGACGCCGGAATCGCATCCGTCAGCAGGAGGAGCAGAGCGAAGACGGCGGTTCTGGCCCGGATGCGCATGGGCCGCGGAGGATAGCCTATGGAGCGTGCGCGACCAAGTGACCGATCACGGTCCCGAGGACCGCGCCGGCGACCACGTCGGAGAGATAGTGGTGGTTGTCCGCGATGCGCGCTTCGCCCGCAAGCGCGGCGGCCGTGTACGCGCCCCATCCGGCGATCCCGCCGTAGCGCTTGTCGATCACGGACGCGGCCGCGAACGCGACCGCGGTGTGGCCGGACGGGAAGGAGTAGTGGTTCGAGCCGTCGGGTCGCTCGCGGTGGGTCGTGTACTTGAGGGCCCAGACGGCGGCCGATGTCGCCGTGAGCGCGACGGCGAGATCCTTCGCCGTGTGCAGCGCCTCGCGATCGCCCGTGATGAGTCCGAAGGCGCCGAGCACGGCCGTCCCGCCGAAGACGAACTGCCCGGCCCCCACGACCTCTCCCGGCTCCTCGATCACCTCGCCGGGGCCCTCGTCGATGCCATCGCGCTTCACCGCGCCGTCGAGCGCGAAGGCGGTGCCGATCAAGCCCGCGGCGATCGCGGACTCGCGAAGCAGGGTGGCGCTGCTGGCGCGGGAGGGGGCGGGCGTGAGGATCGAGGCGAGAACGAGTGCCGGCAGGAGGAGCGCTGCCGGCAGGGCGCGTGGCATGACTCCTCCTACCCCAACGGAAGCGCGCGGGTCCATACGAGGAGAGAACGGCAACGCCCCTCGCTTCTTGACCCCGGAAACCCGCGGCGCTTCGCCCCCGCCCATCGATGACGTATCCTGTCGCGCGCATGCCAGCCCAGCGATTCCGCGCCGTCGACGAGCGGGTGAAGACCGCGATCGCCGAGGGACTCATCCCCGGCGCCGTCGCCATCGTCGGCCGAAGCCAGGGCCCGGTCCACCGCGTCGTGGCCGGCCATCGCGCGGTCCGCCCGCGGCGGGAGCCGATGACCGCGGCGACGATCTTCGACCTCGCATCGCTCACCAAGGTGATGGCGACCGCCCCGCTCGTCGTCGAGGAGGCGACGCACGGCCGGCTGAGGCTCTCCGACCCGCTCGAGCGCCACCTGGTCGAGACCCGCGACACCCAGGTCGGAACGATCCCCCTTCACCGCCTCCTCACCCACACCGCCGGCTTCGTGCCCGACAATCCCATCGAGGACTACCGCGGCTCGCGCTCGGCTCTCGTCCGAGCCATCGCGGAGGAACCGCTCGAAAGCGAGCCGGGAACGAAGTTCACCTACAGCGATGTCGGCTACATCCTGCTCCAGATCCTCCTCGAGCGGCGCGCGCGGAAGCGGCTCGACGTCCTCGCGCAGCAGGCGCTCTTCCGTCCGCTCGGACTCAAGGACACGCGCTTCGGCACACGGGTGAAGGATCGGTCGCGCACGGCGCCCACCGAGCTCGTGCGTGGGCGCTGGCTCCGCGGCGTGGTGCACGATCCGCGGGCGCGGTCGCGCGCGCTCCTCGGCATCGGAGGACACGCCGGCGTGTTCGGCACGGCGGCCGACACCGCGCGGTTCTGCGAGATGATCCTCCTGCGCGGCGCGCATGGCCGCCGCCCCGTCCTCGCGGAAGCGACGGTCCGCGCCATGACCACCGATCAGTGCGAGCCTGGAGTGGGAGCGCGCCGCGGATTCGGCTTCGACATCCAGAGCCCCTACTCCGCGCCGCGCGGACTTCGATTCTCGCAGCGGTCGTTCGGGCACTCGGGCTGGACCGGCGCGTCGCTCTGGATCGATCCCGAGGCCGACGCCTACGTCGTGCTCCTCACGAACGCGATCCATCCCGACGGTCATCGGGATTTGAAGGCGCTCCGCTCCGACGTGGCGACGGCGGCCGCGGAAGGACTACTCAGGATTTGACAGCGGGGTCGGGCGCGTCGAGCGCGGCCCGGATGGTGCGGAGAAGTCCCTCGGGCTTGTACGGCTTCTGGATGAACCGAATGCCGCCTCCGGCCGCCGCCTGGCGCACGACGGCCTCGTCGGTATAGCCCGACATGAACACCACCCGCGTCGCGGGGTGCCGGTCGCGCACGCCTTCGGCGAGTGCCGCTCCGCTCATGCGCGGCATCACGACGTCGGTGAGGAGGAGGTGGATCGGCTCCCGGGTCCGCTCGACCATCGCGAGCGCGTCGATCCCGCTTGGCGCTTCCAGCACTCGATAGCCCCGCTCCTCGAGCACGCGGCGCGTGAGAGCGCGGAGCGTGGCGTCGTCCTCGACGAGGAGGATCGTCTCGCTGCCCCCCGCGGGCGCGCCTTCCTCGGGGCGCGGCTCGCTCGCGCGCGGGGCAGGCAGGTCGGCCGCTTTCGCCGTCGGGAGGTAGACCTCGAAACGGCTCCCTTGTCCCGGCTGACTCTGGATGGTGATGCCGCCGCCCGATTGCTTCACGATTCCGTACACGGTCGACAGCCCGAGCCCGGTCCCCTTCCCTTTCTCCTTCGTCGTGAAGAAGGGCTCGAAGAGCTGCGCCCGGACGGCCGCGTCCATGCCGACGCCCGTGTCGCTCACGGATACGACGGCGTAAGCGCCCGGCGCGAGGCCCGTCCGGTCGGGGGCGGATCCCGGCTCGATCCATTCATTCCGCGTCTCCACGGTCACGCGGCCGCCGTGCGGCATCGCGTCGCGCGCGTTGAGCACCAGGTTCATCAACACCTGCTCCATCTGCCCCTGGTCGGCGCGCACCGTGGCGAGCTTCGGGTCGAGCCGCGTCTCGAGCTGGACCTCGTCGCCGACGAGCCGTCGGAGAAGGCGGTCCATCTCCTCGATGACCGCGTTCAGATCCACGAGAAGGGGGCGCAGGATCTGCTTCCGCCCGAACGCGAGGAGCTGCGACGTGAGCGCCGCCGCGCGCTGCCCCGCCATCGCGATCTCGTCCACGTATCCGCGGAGCGCGTCGTTCCAGGGGAGCCTGCGCTGGATGAGCTCGCAGTAGCCGAGGATCGTCGTGAGGAGATTGTTGAAATCGTGCGCGACGCCTCCGGCGAGCTGGCCGATGGCGCGCATCTTCTGCGCCTGGAGGAACTGCTCCTCGAGGCGCTTTCGCTCGGTGATGTCCTCGACCACGCCGGTGAAGTACTCCGGGGTGCCGGAGCCGTCTAAGACCGGCGCGAGCGTGAGATGGCACCAGACCATCGTGCCGTCCTTCCGCTTGAGCTCCCGGTCCACGCGGCAGATGCCTTCCCTCCACTCGCCGATGTGATGGAGCACTTCCATCGGCGGGCAGCCTTCGCCCCCCTCCAGATCCTCGGGCCGCATGAATTCCGTGACCCGCATGTGGAGGAGCTCCGAGCGCGAGTAGCCGAGAATGTCGCAGAGCCGCTGGTTCACGCGCACGAACGCGCCCGCCAGGCTCAGATGGGCGATGCCGACGGCCGCCTGCTCGAACGTGGCACGGAACCGCCGTTCGCTCTCGCGCACGGCCGCTTCGGCGCGCTCGCGCTCGGTCGCGGCGATTCTCCTCGAGCGCTGCTCGATCATGGCGGTCACGAAGAGCGCCAGGAGGAGCGCGACCGCGACGACGAGCAGGTAGACGACGAGCTCCATGGAGCGCGCCGGAGCGAGCGCCGCACGGAGGCTCCGGAGTGCCAGCACGCGGCCGCCGAGGGCGGGCGAGGGGGCGGCGGCGACGAGGTAAGGCACGCCTGCGACGCGGATCGTTCCGAGCGAGCCCCCGCCGTTCTTCGCGCGGACCAGCGCGTCGAGCTCGAGGCCGGGCGCGGAGCCGGATGAGAAGCCGAGCTCGGTGACGACGGCGCGGTCGCGGTCGATCACCACGATCCCGCCGGAATCCGGCCGCACGGGCTGCGCGAGCTGGCGCTCGAGCGAGGAGACGAGGACCTGCGCCACGAGATAGCCGGCGACCGGTCCGGTACCCGAGCGGATCGGCGTCGCGATGGCGATCGAGCGCTCCTGCCGTCCCGCCATGCGGCGATAGGACGAAGAGACGTAGGTGGTGTCTCCCGACGAGACGCCGCGGAACCAGTCCCGGAACGCGAAGCTCTTCCCGATGACGGAGGGATCGCTGGGGTAATCGCTCCACTCGACACCGGTCACGTCGGTGACGAAGGTGCGATCGACGCGGGGATTGCCCCGGATCAGACGCGCGAGGACGGAGCGCACCGCGCGCTCGTCCTTGCGATTCGCCGCCTGGAGGATTTCGGGATGCTCGGCGTACGCTTCGGCGTAATCGGCGATGCCGCGCAGGTATTCGTCCACGGCCATCGCGCCAAGCCGCGCGAGCGCGGCGCCGCGGCGGGCCTCGTTCTCCTCGACGCTCCGGTGCGTCGAGCGGACCTGGACCTGCATGATCGCGAGCAGCGGAATCGCGATCGCGAGCACGAGCACGACGAACCGCGGAACCGGCGAGCGAGGCCGGACGTCGTTCAGAGAGCCCTCCCCTACGAAGGGCCCTCAGGAGCAAGGACCCGAATCCGGATGCGGATTACGCCCCGTACCGGTATTTCGGCTCCCAGCCGTTCACGCCGTCCTTGAGGAGCCCGAAGAGATGCCACAGGGAGCAGAAGGAGTCGAAGGGCCCGAATCCGGCGCGGGCCACGCGGACGATGCTCCCGTCGTCATTCCTGTAGAAGGTGGAGACGCCCGGGAGCCAGCTCTTCTCGCTCCGGAATCCCATGTCTTCGGTGAACATCGAGCCGTGGCTGGAGATCATGCGGAAGGTCCAGCCGCGGGAATGCGCGATCTGCGCCTGGGTGTCGGGAGAATCGGGGGTGACGACGACGAAGGCGGCACGGTTCTCGAGGTGCGGCAGGATGCCGTTCCATCCGTCGGCCCAGAGCGTGCAGTAGCGGCAGCCCTTCCCCATGTTGTGGATCACGATGAGATCCCTGCCCTGGCCGAAGAGATGCGACAGCCTCACCGGACCGTCGGGACCGGTCAGGGTGTAATCGGAGACGGGAGTCGTCGGAAGCTGGCGCTTGTGCTCGGCCAGCCGCTCCGAGCGCTCCGCGATCTCCTGCTCGAGCCGCTC
Organism: Candidatus Eiseniibacteriota bacterium; assembly: GCA_036274595.1. Taxonomy (GTDB): domain Bacteria; phylum Eisenbacteria; class RBG-16-71-46; order SZUA-252; family SZUA-252; genus WS-9. The sequence goes on from DASUFL010000127.1 coordinate 6,158, forward strand.
GATTTCGTAGGCGAGGTCCGTCATTTCCTTCATCGCCCCTCCTCTGACGGTCCGGACGCCGGCTCGGAACCCCAGGCCGGCGGCACCGGATTCGACCACCGAGCATACCCCCGGCGGCGGGGGGCGCAACGGGGAACTACGCAGGCCACGGCCGCGATCGCGCTATACTGTTGTCGTGACTGACGTCCGACCGGGTCGCCCGACCCAGACGCTCCGCCGCGCCGCGACGCTCGCACTGCTCGCGGCCGTCGCGCTCGTGTCGATGGGCGCCGTCTTCGAATCCCACTGGCAGGACGGCAAGGCCGAGCTGGACGGCTACCGCTATACCGTCACCCGCTACGGCCACGTGCGGGCCGGAACGGCGGTCATGGTGTACGTCACCGAGCCCTTCAGCGAAGCGAAACGCGTGAAGGTGGACCATCCCACACCCGGTTCCGCCGACGTGGTCGAGGCGCTGAAGCTCAACTTTATTCGCGATTTCCAGACCGGGATCTACGACTACAACACGATGGTGTCGCTGTTCGCGCGGAGCCGCGACTTCTCGCCGATGAAGATCTCGTTCTCGAGCTCGGAATGGTGCGGCAACGTGTACGAGGAGATGATCTTCGAGCGCTACCATCTCGCCGACCGCTACCAGAGCTATTTCGAAGGCGAGTCGGACACGCGCCGCCTGGCGCTCGCGAAGCCCGGCATCGCCGAGGAGGAGCTCTTCATCCTGCTCCGCGACCTCCGGAGCGAATGGATGGCGCCGGGGCAGAAGCGGAAGGTCGCCTTCCTTCCCGCGGCGTTCTACCGGCGGCTCACCCACCGGCCGTTGATCTGGACCCAAGCCGTGATCGAGCGCGGCAAGGGGGTGGAGGCGGTGACCGTCCCGGCGGGGCGGTTCGAGGCGGTGCGCTACGTGGTGAAGGTCGCCGACGGGCGCGAGGGGACGTTCTGGGTGGAGCGCGCGTATCCCCACCGCATCGTTCGCTGGACGTGGCTCCCCGCCGCCGGCATGGCGCAGCGAGCCGGGTGGTCGCCCGCGGAAGCGCTCGACCAGGGCGAGCTCGCGGGAAGCCGGCGTCTTCCCTACTGGCAGCTCCACGACCCTGGCGATGAGAAGTACCTGGCGCAGCTCGGGCTCAAGCCAGGGACGGCCATCGTCGGCGGGACGACCCGGCTCCGCGGCGACGTGGGGACCACGCCGACCAAACGGTAGGCGTCCCCTTTCAGGGACGCCCCCGTTGTAGCACTTCGATGATGAGCCGGACGTGACCGTTGGCTCGGTAACGGCCCCCTAGAACTGCGCCTTCTCGGTGCTCCCGTCGAGTGCGAGCGTCGAGCAGCTTCCGTTCGAGATGACCTGCATTACCTCGTCGAAGTAGCCGGTCCCGACTTCCCGCTGGTGCCGCGTGGCCGAGTAGCCGTGCTTCTCGGAATCGAACTCCGCCGTCTGGAGCTCGGCATAGCCCGCCATGCCGCGATCCTTGTACGCCCGCGCCAGCTCGAACATGCCGTGGTTGAGCGAGTGGAACCCGGCCAGCGTGACGAACTGGAACTTGTAGCCCATCGCACCCAGCTCCTTCTGGAACTTCGCGATCGTCCCGGGATCGAGCTTCGCGCGCCAGTTGAAGGAGGGCGAGCAGTTGTAGGCGAGCATCTTGCCCGGGAACCTGGCGTGCACCGCCTCGGCGAACTGCCGGGCCTCCTCGAGATCGGGCGTCGACGTCTCCATCCAGATGAGATCCGCGTACGGCGCATACGCGATCGCGCGAGCGATGGCGCACTCGATGCCGCCCTTGTAGCCGAAGAATCCCTCCGCGGTGCGCGTGCCGGTCAGGAACTCCCGGTCGCGCTCGTCCACGTCGCTCGTGATGAGCTTGGCGCTGTCCGCATCGGTGCGCGCGACGACGAGCGTGGGCACGTCGAGGACGTCCGCCGCGAGGCGCGCGGCCACGAGGGTCCGGATGAAGTGTCCGGTCGGGACGAGCACCTTGCCCCCCAGGTGGCCGCACTTCTTCTCCGAGGAGAGCTGGTCCTCGAAGTGCACGGCCGCCGCGCCCGCTTCGATCATGGACTTCATGAGCTCGAACGCGTTGAGCGGTCCGCCGAAGCCGGCCTCGGCATCGGCGACGATGGGGGCGAGCCACGTGCGCGCCGCGGGCGCCTTGTGGCCGCTGGCGCCGTGGCCGCTGGCGCCGTGGCCGTTCTGGGAGGGCCCGTTCTGGGCCTGCGCCTTGCGCGCTTCCGCGTGCTCGATCTGGTCCGCGCGAAGGAGCGCCTGGTTGATGCGGCGCACCACGCTCGGAACGCTGTTGGCGGGATAGAGGCTCTGGTCCGGATAGGTCTGCCCGGCGAGGTTTGCATCCGCGGCCACCTGCCAGCCGCTCAGGTAGATCGCCTCGAGACCCGCCTTGACCTGCTGCACCGCCTGGTTACCGCTCAGGGCGCCGAGCGCGTTCACGTACTCGCGCGTCGTGAGGAGATGCCAGAGGCGCCGGGCGCCGAGCTGGGCGAGCGTGTGCTCGACCTTGACCGAGCCGCGGAGCCGCTCGACGTCCTCGCTGCGATACGGACGGACCACGCCGGTCCAGCGCGAGGCGGGGAGCGGCATGAGGGCCGGCTCCGCCGGGACAGCGCGCGGCGCGGCGACGTTCGGGACGGCTGCCGGCGCGGCCGGCTGCGTGATTCGGTTTCGAGCTCGTTTCAAGCGC
>DASUFL010000128.1:0-2307 GCA_036274595.1 Candidatus Eiseniibacteriota bacterium
GCGCCAGCTCGGCGACCGCGTCGAGCTGGCCGCCGAGGACGCGTTCCGCGTGCTGTTCCCGGAGTGCGACGTCGGGGCGGCGCCGCCGATCGCCGCGCTGGCGACCGAGGAGCTCCCGGTCTACGTCGATGCGTGCCTTTCGCGCCGCGAGTCGATCGCGTTCAACGGCGGCACCCACACGGACGTCGTGGAGATGGCGTGGACGGAGTTCGAGCGGCTCACCCGTCCTCGCCTGCTCACCTACGGGCGACCGCGCCAGAGCTGAAGACCCGACGATCGTGCGCCAGGAGAAGCCTGGTCGGAGAGGAGGGAAGTAGCGCCTGAAACTTCGATGAGCAACCCAAGGGTGAAAGTCCCGCCCGCGAACGGGGAGGTCACGACGCGGGAAGCGAGTCTTGCGTGGTCGTAAAGCAGCGACGGGTGACCGTGACCACGAAGCGTAGACAGCGGGTGTGTTGGCCGTGCGGTTGAGCCCCGAAATGGTCATTGTGTCGGGGCCTCCGTCATGATCGTGGCGAGAGGCAACATCGGTGCGTTAAATCGCAGGGCCGAAGGCCCGGGACCTCGGCGCACCGGCCCGACGGGGTCTGAGAACACGGCACGCACACAACGGGTTGCCCAGGAACCTGGGAGATCTCACCACCGCCGGGAGAGCCCGGGCCGATCGACCGAGCCAAACGAGGGCGGTCGGGGTGATGAGAAGTCGGAGCGTCGCAGTATGAGCCGAGAAGTGGGGGAACCGTCCCGCGGGACCCCGCGGAGCAAAGGGCGACGCCGAGAGTCGGAACCGAGCGAGGGAAAGATGGAAGAGACATCGGGCTCACCAACCGTCTCGACGAAACTCGAACGGATAGCAGGACTGGCGAGGGAGCTGCGCGGGGTGCCGCTCAACACCCTGGCCCACCACATCGACGAGGAGTGGCTGCACGAAGCCTATCGCCGGACACGGAAGGACGGCGCGACGGGAATCGACGGACGGAGCGCGGAGGAGTACGCCGAGAAGCTGAAGGAGAACCTCCGGACGCTCCTCGAGCGCGCCAAGTCCGGGATGTACCGCGCGCCAGCGGTGCGACGGGTCCACATCCCGAAGGGGACCGGATCGGAGACTCGACCAATCGGGATCCCGACCTTCGAGGACAAGGTCCTGCAGCGCGCCGTGGCGATGGTGCTCGAGGCCGTGTACGAGCAGGAGTTCCATGACTTCTCGTACGGCTTCCGGCCTGGGCGATCAGCGCTCCAGGCGCTCGAAGTCGTGCAAAACGCGTCGGTGAAGATGGCGGGCGGGTGGATCCTGGAGATCGACATCAAGAAGTTCTTCGATACTCTGGATCACGGGAAGCTCCGCGAGATCTTGAGCCATCGGGTACGTGACGGCGTGATCCTGCGCCTTATCGGCAAGTGGCTGAATGCGGGTGTGACGGAGGGTGGTCAACTCTCTCACCCCGAGGCTGGCACACCGCAGGGGGGAGTGATCTCGCCTCTCCTGGCGAACATCTTTCTGCACGAAGTGCTGGACGAGTGGTTCGTCCGCGACGTGAAGCCCCGACTACAAGGCCAGGCGCTTCTCGTGCGGTACGCGGACGACGCTGTCTTCCTCTTTGCGCGGAAGGACGACGCCGAGCGGGTGCTCGACGTGCTGGCGAAGCGATTCGCCAAATACGGACTGACGCTCCACCCGGACAAGACGCGGCTCGTGCCGTTCCATCGGCCGGACCGCAAGGACGGCGGCAGCGACGGTCCAGGGACCTTCGATCTGCTCGGCTTCACGCACCACTGGGGCCTGTCGCGAAAGGGCAAGTGGGTCGTGAAGAAGCGAACGGCGAAGGACCGCGTCAGCCGCACGCTACGCCGCATCTATGAGTGGTGTAGAGGGAACCGCCACCTGGGTGTGAGGAGCCAGCATCGCGCTCTCAGCAAGAAGCTCGTCGGGCATTACGCGTACTTCGGGGTCACCTCGAACCTCGCGGCGCTCGCGCGCGTCTGGCATGAGACGAAGGCAATCTGGCGGAAGTGGTTGTCCCGCCGATCCCAGAACGCCTTCTTGAGCTGGAAGAAGATGCACGCGCTGCTGGAGCGACACCCGCTCCCGACGCCGCGCATCGTCCACCGGTACGGCACGTAGCGAACCCGACTCTCGAAGAGCCGGATGCGGGAAATCTGCACGTCCGGATCTGTGGGGGCCCCACCGGGCAACCGGCGGGGCTACCCGACGTGCGCCAGGAGAAGCCTGGTCGGAGAGGAGGGAAGTAGCGCCTGAAACTTCGATGAGCAACCCAAGGGTGAAAGTCCCGCCCGCGAACGGGGAGG
>DASUFL010000129.1:0-2689 GCA_036274595.1 Candidatus Eiseniibacteriota bacterium
CCGCACCTCGATGAGTTCTATCTCATTGACAACCTTGTCTTCGTCGTGACGAACAGCGCCGAGGGGAGCGCGGGGAGCAGCGATGACGTTGCGGGCGGGGAGATCGAAATCGTGTGCTTGAAGCTCGGGAAGGATTGATAGAGTCGTGAAACGCGGGGACCGTTATCGAATGCTGAGCGGGCTCGTTATCGGTCTGCTGTGTGTGATCGCTGTCGCGCCCTCGAACTCCGTCTTCGCGACGAGGGCCATCCACGGGGACGGGTGCGGATGTCCGGAGGTGTCGATCGGTTGGACCGTCTACCCCGACAGCGCCCGGGGCACACCGGACTTCTTCGCTGAGAGGTCCGTCCAGGTTAGCGAGATCCTGCTGTGCGAACGCGGGGCGCACCTTCTGTTCCGTGCGAGGCAGGAGGGCGCCAGATGCCGCGTGTGCCTCGTCATCGCGGAGCCGACGCTCGATCAGCTCCTGCGTCGCCTCCCGCCCGACTCGGTGCCCGGCGATGGTGACCTGGACAAGATCGGGGCGCACCTGGAGTTTGAGCGGAGTTTGTTTGCCGAGCGGATGAGGAAGCTCCGTGATCTTCTCGAAAGACCGGCGGATGGGAATCAGCGCGCCAGTTTCCAGACCGGCTGGTTCAGGAACCCGCCACGCCTTTACCCGGGGAGCCCGTTCGTGGTCCGCTGGAAGGACCGGCGGGTTGAGCTGACCGGGATTGTCGATGTGTTCTTCCAGTACTGAGGACTGGCGGTACCGAGCAGCGAACACGACAGCGAGAGGCGAAATCTCTCCCCGTTTCCCTGGCGCTGACAAGAAAGCGCCTTCGCTGCCGGCACCGCCACGTTCGCGAGAGAGCCCGTGATATTCCAATTCGAGTAGTGGAAAACTGGCCCGAACCTTTGCGAAGGGAACCGCACGCCCCCGCCAGCTCGAATACCGAAGTCTCGTAATCTATTGTCCTACAGCAAGTTAACCCATCATAGCCAAACTAGCGACCGGCTTCAACGCGTGATCTGTCCCTTTTCGGGGGGCCTCGACCCCCCTTTGTCCTTTGGAGGCAGCACGTCCCGGCACTGATGTGGGATCCGGGCCCTCCAGGAGGCAGGCGGGTGTTTCGGCATGACGCCCTCGCTAGCGGGCGCTACAGGCGAGTTCCCTCGCGGTGGGAGACCGACTTCGGCCGCTGGATAAGCGACGTCGGCATCCCCCGAATCGTGGCCACGCTCGCCCGCGATCCCGACCTGCGCATCACGAACCAGACCGTCTACGAGTGGCTGCAGGGTCATCCGCCGCACCCGTCCCGCGCGATGGCGCTCGTCGAGATGTCCGACGGTCGCCTCTCCCTCGAGGCGATCTACCGGCATGGCCAAGAGGTCCGGGACCCTGCGGGACACGCGCCCGAGACCGACCGGCGGGAGCACGCTCAGCGATGAGGATCGACTTGCAGATCGACTCCGCGCCGCTCGTCCTCCGCCTGCAGAACGGTCAACGTCGTCTGGCCTACGCCGTCGTGAACGCGATCAACAACACGGCGAAGCGGATCCAGGAGGCTGAGCGCCGTCGCGTCGAGGAGCAGTTTACCGTCCGGAAGAAGGACTTCATCCGGCGAGAGGCCGCGATCATCAAGCCATTCGCTTCGGTGCGGCAAGCGAGAGCCTTCGCGGAGATCGCGGTCGGACAGAAGCCGCGCCTTCTCCTCTCCGCATTCGAGCGTGGCGCAGAGCGGAAGCCCTTCACGCCGGCCGCCCGAAGTGTGGCCGAGCCGGTCATCGGCGGGCCCGCGCGTCCGCGGTTCGCGCAGACTGTCACACCTGAGCTCCGTGTCGGGAAGCTCCGCTTCGATCGCACGAAGACGGGCCGGCGGCGTGCTGGCGTCACACGGACCAAGACCTACCTCGTCCTGAAGGTCGGAATCTTCCAGCGGATCGGCAATGCGACTACGCGCGCCGTCTATCTCTTCACACGCGGGAAGAAGCTCGCTCCGCGGCTGCATTTCATTGAGACAGCCGAGAAGGAAGCGGACAAGTGGTTCCGCGAGGAGATGGAGCGCGAAGTCGTCAACGCGATCGCGCGTGCGCGCGGGAGAGGGTTGTGAACACGCGAGCAGCAACGTGGCTGCATGGTTCCTTCCAGCGCGAGGCGATCGGGTGCCGGCGACGCCCGGCTTTCAAGACGTGGGAGACGTATGAAACAACCTAACAGGCGAACAGCCGCCCCCGCGGCCGAGGAGTCGCGCATCGTGCTTCCGGGAAAGCTCGAGCACTGGCCCGTCGACCGCCTCCACCCCTACGAGCGGAACCCGCGGACGCACAGCCCCGAGCAGATCGCCAAGATCGCCGCGAGCCTGCTCGAATGGCCATCACCGTCGCCTCGTCGTTCCGCGCCGCCGCCACGGCGAGCGGTTACCGAACCGCGCGGCGATCGAATACTGGAACAAATGGCTCCCCGGGTAGGACTCGAACCTGCAACTCTGCGCTTAACAGCCCTGAAATCCGTGTCGAGCGGTAACGTCCATGTGAGGCCGTCGTCATCCATGGCAATGGCCTGGAACGGTCAAATTCCCGTTTGATCGTGAATGGTTCGGAGCCCGATCAATCGCGGCCTTTGATTGCCTTCAGGGCATCGGATAGCACGGGCAGAACGAGCTTGTCTTTCTGCCTGCCCGCCGCCTTCTTGCTGACGATAATCCGT
>DASUFL010000130.1:0-6259 GCA_036274595.1 Candidatus Eiseniibacteriota bacterium
GGGCGTTTCGGACCACGTCATGTTCGCCGACCTGAACCCGCGCTTTGGACGACGGTTTCAGCCAATTGATCGCAGCGTTTGCCGTCTGGCGGAGGTCCTGATGGAGGAGTACGGTCAGGCAATCCCGACGCTAATGCGACCCGCGTTTGACTCCATGTGGCAAGCGGCAGGCTGGCAGGGAAGCATCAACTACGATCCGCAAGGGGAATGGAAAGTCCGCTGAAACGGGATGTCCCGTTTTCTGTCCCGCCCAGGGCTCCAGAGAATGCCTTTTCGTGTCCTGGAGTGCCTGTAGATTCCTTCGTTCAGATCGAAGTAAGCTGTTGATGTATCATCTACTAGCTTGCGGTGACATCACTTCAGTGGACTTGGCTTCAGCCGTCTCTTAATCAGTAGGTTCTAGGTTCGATTCCTAGGCGGCGCACCAGCATACTCCTGGTTCGCATGCGCAAGGCGGACGGCGCATGCTCACGGAACGGGCTCCTTCCGCGTCCAGAACGAAATCCACCAGACCGCGGCGATGCCGAATCCGAAGACCTGACCGTACGTTCGGCTGATCGCGGTGTCCCTCTCAGGCGTGGTCGCCTCGTTTCGAGTAGCCCCCGCTCCGTCTTAGAAGCCCTGTCCCATGCGGTCGAGGTCGTCCAGACTCATCACGGGGCTGAACAGTACGCTCTCGGGGTCGGTGCTCGTCTCCAGCTGGTAGTAGACGAGCGAGAGGTTCTTGGTGACCATCTTCTTCAACCGCGCCATCAGGAGCTCGGGATCCCTCGGCTGACGGAAGTTCGTCGGGTCCATGCGCGCGGTCGACACGATGGCGACGCCCCAATCGTCTCCCCAATCGCGGTTTGAGAACGCAAACCTGTAGCCTGCCTCGCGGCTGTACATGTCGGTGTCCACGACGCCGATCAGGTACTTGGTCCGAGGAAACCGCGACCGCAACAGGGTGATGACCGTCTCCGCGACGATCTGTCCTCGCTTCAGGTCCGTCGCCTCGGGAGGCAACCTGAAATTATCGAGCACCCGAACGTTCACCCCGAGCCGCTCGCGGTAGTAATCGGCGAGCGCGGATACCGTCGGGGCCGGGGTCTCTCCCACCGGGACCAAGCCCACCTCACCGCGATCGGTGAGCGCTGCGCTGCGCTGTAGCGGGCGCCATTCGCCGAGCGCCACATCTCGCGGCGTGCCGCTTTCGACGCCGCTTGAACAGGCTGCGAGGCCGATCATCAGCGTCGCGATCACCGCCGCCATTTCCCCGCGAACCCCTATCGATTTCATGCGCGTGACCTCCGAGCCGGCAGTCGTTCCGCGACCTGACCCGGCGACCTGCGGCATCACCAATTTCGGCCTTTTGAGCCCGTTCGTGACCTCTCAATCAGTGGTCTCAGGTTCGATTCCTAGGCGGCACACCATTGAGCATGACGGCGGGGCCCTGGTTTGACGCGTGCCGCCCGCTCGGGGATCCACGGCGCTCTCTTGCCGCGATGCCGCCGACGTGCTATGATCTATTCATGCAAGCGGTCCGGTCCGCCACCTATCCCAAGTCCTACGGTTTCGACAGCCGATTTTACGGCCCACACGAAGGGGGCCGTGACTCGTAATCGCTGAAACAACGCCAGCAAACGAGCCCACCCCGCAACGGCGACGGTGGGTTTTTTCATTTCCCCCCGCGCCCGCGGATCTCGAATGACCCGAGGAGCGCATCATGAATCCGGAACCCAAAGAGACCCAGAGCTCGGGTCCATCCATCACCGACCTCCGAAAACTCATCGACACAGTCGATGACGACCTGATCCGCCTCCTTGGCGAGCGGATGAAGCTGTCCGAGGAAGTGGGGTCGGCCAAGACCCGCGACCACGGACTTCCCATCTTCGATCCGGACCGGGAGCACGAGCTTCTCGAACGCTGGGTGCGCATCGCGGAGACGCGGGAGCTGTCGCCAGGGGTGGCGCGTGGTGTGCTGCGTGAGCTTCTCGATCACTCACGCCGTCGGCAAGAAACGCAGGAATCCGGGGCGGGGCGCGGCTATCGCACATGGGCGCGCCGGATCGGTTATCAAGGGGAGCCGGAGGCGTATAGCGACCTCGCGATTCAGCGCCTCATGCCCGGGGTCTCGACGGTGGAGCGAATCGGCTTCGCGACCTTCACGGCGCTCTTCGACGCACTGGAGCATGGGGCCGTCGACTGCATTCTCGTCCCCACCGAGAACACGACGAGCGGAAGCATCCCGGAGACGGCCGCGCTCCTGATCGAGCGGCGAATCGTGGTCCTCGACGAGGAAATCGCTCGTATCGAGCATGTGCTCGCCGGAGTTCCCGGCTCCACGCCGGAAGCGATCCGTACGGTCCGCTCCCATTCGGTCGCGCTCCAGCAGTGCCGGCGAGCGCTTTCGCGGTGGCCGCGTCTGACCATCGAGACCTCCAACGATACCGCCGGCGCGGCGCGTGAGATCGCCGAGGCCAAGGATCCCTCGGTTGCGGCAATCTGCTCCGTGGAGGCTGCGCGACGACACGGACTCGCGATCCTCACCAAGAACCTCGCCGACCATCGTGAAAATTACACACGCTTCTTCCTCGTAGGGAAGAGCGACGACCCGCGCACAGCGGATCCTGGCGAGGCTCATGCGCACGCCAAGACGTCCATCGTCTTTTCGGTTCGCCACGTCCAAGGGGCGCTCGCAGCCTGCCTGAGCGTTCTCGCCGACCACGACATCAACCTGACCCGGATCGAGAGTTGCCCCACACCGGGAAGACCCTGGGAATACCGGCTATTCACCGATCTCGAGGGACATGCCGAGGACCCGCGAGTTCGCGAGGCGATTGAGAAACTTGGAGCGCACGCGAACCATGTCCGCATTCTCGGGAGCTACCGGAACCGGACGCGCATCTCTTCGAACGGCACGGCGAACGGTGCGGGCGAGGCCGCGCCTTCTTTCCGTCCCTTGCGCTCCACACCCTCTCGATCGGCCACACGGCTGATCGAGGCCCGGGATTCCCGTCCCCGCACGGTCGTTCACGTCCGCGACGTCGCGATCGGCGACGGGGGATTCGTCCTAATCGCGGGCCCGTGCGCGGTCGAGAGCCGGGAGCAGATCCTGGAGGCCGCCCGCATGGCCAAGCGCGCCGGCGCGCGCATGCTTCGCGGCGGTGCCTACAAGCCTCGAACCTCCCCATACTCGTTCCAGGGTTTAGGGGACGTTGGTCTCGATCTCCTCCACGAAGCGGGAGAGGTCACCGGTCTGCCGACCGTGACCGAGGTTCTTGGTACTCAATTCCTCGACCGCATTGCCGAGCGGGCAGACATGCTGCAGGTCGGCGCGCGGAACATGCAGAACTTCGATCTCCTCCGGGCGCTGGGGAGGGTGGACCGGCCGGTGCTCCTGAAACGGGGAATGAGTGCCACCGTCGATGATCTCCTCCACGCGGCAGAGTACATTCTGGCCGGAGGAAACCAGCGCGTTGTCCTCTGCGAGCGCGGCATCCGCACGTTCGAGACTGCCACGCGTAGCACACTCGACATTGCAGCCATACCGGTGCTCCGGGCCCGTACGCACCTGCCGATCATCGTGGATCCTTCCCACGCTGCGGGAAAGCGCGAGCTGGTCATTCCCCTGGCGTTGGCGTCGGTGGCGGCCGGGGCCGACGGCCTCATCGTGGAAGCACACCCTCGACCGGAAGAGGCGCTTTCGGACAAGGAGCAGGCCCTGGGCCCCGAGGATCTCGAGGTGCTCTCATCGAGACTTGAGTCGATCCTATCGGCGAAGGGCTTGGGAATCTGAGCGCCTTCTTGGGTTGAGCAAGGAAGTGCGCCTTTGATCGGAGCGATGCTCGAGCGATCTCACTCCACGTGGATGATCTTTCGCGTCTCGGAGAGCGCTCCCACCTGGAGCCGTGACCAGTAGACTCCCGTCGCGAGCGTGCTTCCGTTCAGACCCCGTTCGTAGGTCCCCGGCGCGAGCACCTCGTTCACGAGCAGCGCGACCTCTCGGCCGCGGACGTCGTACACGGCGAGCCGGACGTGACCGCGGTCGGTTCCCGGCGGGATCGTAAAGCGAATGCTCGTGGCGGGCGTGAAAGGATTCGGATCGCTCCGGAGCGCGAGCGTGCTGCGGGGCGCGCTTCCGGGCTCCACAGAGGTGACCACGCTCCCGTACTTGATGGTCGTGTAGTCGAGCCCCGTCCCGCTCCCGCCGCTCGAGCCACTCACATAGACATCGCCGGACGAGTGAACGGCGATCGAATACGGGGTGTCATAGAGGTTCGCCGGGCCGTTGTAGCGCTCGGTCCATCGCACGGTTCCCGACGGGTCGTAGGAGAGCGTGGCGAAGTCGTACTGAGTCGTGGAATTGCCATAGCTCGACCCGCTCACGTAGGCGTTGCCCAACGCATCGACCGTAATCGCCGTGGCCCAATCGGCGCCGGCGGCCGGGCCGTTGTACCGGCGAACCCACATCTCGGTGCCCGCGGCGTCGTACTTGACCGTTGCGAAGTCATTCGAGCTGTTGCCCGTAACGAACACGTTGCCGTTCGCGTCGACCGCGAGGGCCGAGGCATTGTCGTAGTCGCTGGAGAGCACGGTCGACGGTCCGTCATAGCGGCGGACCCACTGTTCCGTGCCCGCGGCGTCGTACTTGATCGTCGCGAAATCGGAGTTCGTGCCTGACCCGGTGCTCTGCCCGGTGACGTAGACGTTGCCGGCCGCGTCTACGACCAACGCTGCCGGAGAATCGTTGCCGTTCCCGCCGTGATAGGTCCGCACCCACTGCTGGACCCCGTTGAAGTCGTACTTGATCGTGGTGTACTCGCCGCCGCTCCGGCCCGTCACGTAGAGGCCGGAAGCGTCGCAGGCGATCGCCACAGGCACGTCCTCTCCGTTTGCCGAATCGTAGCGCCGCACCCAGAGCTCGGCTCCGTCCGGGCTGTATTTGATCGTGACGATATCGAGCCCGGTGCCGGTCGTGATGCTGTATCCGGTGACGTACACGTTGCCGTCGTGATCCAAGGCGATATCGGCAGCGGCGTCCCCGTCGCCGATATCCGCGAAGGTCTGGATCCAGAGCTGGTTGCCGGCGGCGCTGTACTTCGCCGTCAGAAAATAGAACCCACCGGCGCTGCTCCCGGTCACGTAGACGTTGCCGGCACCGTCCGTCTTGATCGCGACCGCGTTGTCGGACCCGCCTCCGTCCAGCGTGCGGAGCCACTCCTGGACGCCCGCCGAGTTGTACTTGATCGTGGTCCAGTCGTTCGACCCCGCCGTGGCCGTGGTGCCGGTAACGTAGACGTGCCCGTCGGCATCCACGGTCATCGCGTACGGAATGTCGTTGTAGGGAGTGGGGCTGGCGTACCGTGCCACCCATTCCTGCGCCTGCGCCTGAGGAGTCGAAATCGCGGACCCGAGAACCAGGAGTGCCAGGAGGGGAGTCTTCATGACGGTTCCTCGTGGAATCAGGTGTGCCGAACGAGAACCTTCGACGAATGGGCTGACGGCCGTGTGAGAGCGCCACCACGGACGCCTCTTTAGTCCCACGGGGAGGAGGTTCATTACAAGGAAAGTCGAACGGCAACGTTCTGGAACGGACGCCCTGATCCGTCTCGCCCCGAGGCTCCTAGCCCATCGTGGCACGATGCCCAGTTCCTTCTCAAGCCTCCGCGATGGCCGCGATCAGAGCGAAGCCGGGTGGGACGAGACGAGCCCACCCGACCTCACTGTAACGACCGCACGCCGGCACATCCAATCGCAGAGCCTCTACTTCTTCGCGGTGACCACAGAGCACCGATACATCTCCCCCGTATCGACGAGTGTGATCTCGGGATTGGCTCCCGCGGCGGCGTTGTGAACCTCGTCATCGGAATGGAACTGGTGCGGCGGCACTCCGGGATTGAAGACAATCAGGAACTGCTCCCAGAGCGGGTTGAAACCATCTCCTTGGATCGCGTCGAGCACGGGGAAGAAGTCCTGCGGGTCGTCCAGATCGTTCGTGACAAAGATCTCATTGTGGGACGAATTCTCCCCGACGTGATCCGCCGCGACATCCGATATCTCGACCGAGTTGATCGTGAAGAGCTTGCCATCGTAGAACGCCGGCATCTCACCCGCGGCGCCTTTGACGTTGCCCGCGCTGTTGACACCGCTCGCGGTTACGGCGTTCGCGGCCGCACCGCTTGCATCCAGGGTGGCCGCGGTGGCCATGGCAACCGGTGCGGTGTACTTCGGGGCGGTAGGCTGGCCGTGGCCGCATCCAGCGACAGCGATTCCGAAC
>DASUFL010000131.1:0-45694 GCA_036274595.1 Candidatus Eiseniibacteriota bacterium
CCCGAACCCGTTCAATCCGCAGACGAGCATTGCGTACACGACGCGTACGGCGGGTCGTGTGACGATGAACGTGTACAACGTGAGCGGCCGGCTGGTGCGGACGCTGAAGCAGGATGAGTACACGGACGCCGGGACGCACGAAGTGAGCTGGAACGGGATCGACAACGTGGGACGTCGGGTTCCGTCGGGCGTCTACTTCGTGAAGGCCACGGTCGGTGGAGACACGTCCATCTACAAGCTCTCGATCATGAAGTAACATGTAGTTCGCGATACAATCGAAGAAGGCAGTGCGTCGGGGGGGGCCACTGGCTCCCCCCGATGTGTTTTTCCGCTCAAGTGTCCATGGAAGGAGGGCATCCAATGCGAAATCGAGCGGGTCATACCCAGCTGTCCCCAGCTCCACCCGTCGGAGCACTGCTCCTCGGAGCTCTGTTCCTCGGAGCACTGCTCCTCGCTGCTCTACCAGGCCGCGCGTTGGCCGTAGCAGACCGATCGGAGATGCTTGCATCGGTCGCTGCGGTCCACGCGACCGCGGTGAGCGGCCCGATCCTCCAAGTGAGCCCCCTGTCCCACGACTATGGCGTGCAGGACAACGGGACGAGCACCAACTTCGATTTCACGGTCAGCAACATCGGGGACCAGGATTTGCACATCAGCTCGGTCACCTCGAGCGATCCTGCGTTCGTCGCTGGTGTCGGGTCGCCTGTCGTCGCTCCGGGCGGGTCCGTGACGATGAGCGTGATCTTCAATCCGACGGACGGCGCGTTCCACAGCGGCGCCATCATGGTCAGCTCCGACGGCGGAACTGTGACGGTGAACGTGCAGGGGCAGGCCAACGCCCCACCCTCGATCACATCTCCCGGCGATCAGGCCGTCGCGGCGTTCACGACGCTCAGCTTCACGGTTTCGGCGACGGACGCGGACGACACGCTGGACGACGAGCTGACCTTCTCCATGACGTCGGACCTCCCGCCTGGTCCGACGTTCAACACATCGACCGGTGAGTTCTCCTGGATTCCCACGGATACCGATGCCGGCAGCTACACGGTCACGTTCTCGGTGTCGGACGGCCGGCTCACGGCGACGGCGCCCGAGATCATGATCAACGTGACCGCCAGCAACCGGCCGCCGACGGCGAACGCGGGCGGGGTTTACGCCGGCGCGACGGGCCAGCCGATCACGCTGGACGGCTCCGCCTCGAGCGACCCGGACGCGGGCCAGATCCTGACGTACCACTGGGATTTCGGCGACGGCACCTCGGGCAACGGCGCCGTGGTGAGCCACGTGTACACGGCCCCCAACACGTACGTCGCCACGCTGACGGTGACGGACGACGGCACGCCGCAGCTGAGCGCGTCGGATTTCGCCTCGGTGGTGATCCAGAACGAGGTGACCGGAACGCTGGTCCTCAAGAACAACGCGTCGACGATCCGCACGCACGGCGGCGGCAAGGAGAAGGTGGGGATCGAGGAGATCGAGCAGCCGCTGACGAGCATCGTCGTGAGCACGCTGAAGATGTCGACGACGTACCCGAACGCGGGTTCGGTGAGCTCGATCGCGGCGCAGACGAAGGGCGCGGGGCTCACGGATCAGGATCTGGACGGGATTCAGGAGCTGGCGGTGTACTTCGCGCGGACGGACATCAGCGCGCTTCTCTCGAACGTGCCGAACAACACGGCGGTTACGATCGAGGTGAAGGGTCAGATCCAGCTCACCAATGCCCTCGTCCCGCTCCGTGCGACGAAGGTCATCACGGTGAAGGCGTCTGGGAACGCGGTCGATGTCGCGGCGTACCCGAACCCGTTCAATCCAGAGACGAGCATTGCGTACACGACGCATACGGCGGGCCGTGTGACGATGAACGTGTACAGCGTGAGCGGCCGGCTGGTGCGGACGCTGAAGCAGGATGAGTACACGGACGCCGGGACGCACGAGGTGAGCTGGAACGGTCTCGACAGCGTGGGCCGTCGGGTTCCGTCGGGCGTCTACTTCGTGAAAACCACGGTCGGCGGGGATACGTCCGTCTTCAAGCTCTCGGTCATGAAGTAACACGCCCTCCGCGGGGCGCGACCGAAACAGCGAAGGCGGGAGGCCACGAGGCCTTCCGCCTTTTCGTTTTCGTGCCGAGAACGCCGGCCGCGCTAGAAGCTGCCGGTCAGCGAGAAGAAGTGGGTGGTACCCAGGTCGGAGGAGATCGGAGCGAGCGCGTAGTCGAAGCGGAACCAGTCCTTCATCAAGCCCACGCCGAACGTGACGTCCTGGTCGTCGTAGCCGAACTTGCCCCCCACGCGGAGCGCCACGCGGTCCTTGTACGCGTATTCCCCGCCCACGTGGAAGTGACCGTCGTCCGCGCGCGCCTTGCGGTACTCCGCGGAGAGGGTGCCCCGGCCCTTCAGGCTGTCGAGGTGCTTCGAGAAGGCTCCGCCGAGACGGTAGGTGAGCGGGAGCGGAAACGACTCCGCGACGAACTTGGCGTCGCCGCCGATATTCTGCACCGCGCCGCCCAGCGACACGCCGCTCTCGCCCAGGCGATAGAGGGCCCCGAGGTCGACGGTGAGCGCCGTCGCGTCCTCGTTGTCGATCATCTCGCGCACGTAGCGCACGGCCGCGCCGCCGTTCAGTCCCTTCGCCACGGTCAGCCCGTACGCGCCGCTCACGGCGATGTCGTTGAATCCGTAGTGACCGGTCAGGATGCCGGTGTCGTCGCGCTGCTCGATCTCGTCGCCGTAGAAGCCCGAGAAGCTGAAGCCCACGGTGCCTGGCCCGAGTCGCGAGGCGACGGCGGCGTACTCCTGGCGGAAGTCGAGGATCCACTCGTTGTGCATCGCCGTGACCTGCGTGTTGCGGATCGAGGCCAGGCCGGCCGGGTTCCAGTACGAGGCCGTGGGATCGTCGGCGAGCGCGACGTACGCGCTCCCCATCCCCATGGCGCGGGCGCCCACGCCCAGCTTGAGGAAGGCAAAGCCGGTCTCTCCGGGAGCCGCGGCGGCGGAACGCGGGCCCACGGCCAGGAGCAGGAACGGCACGAGGAGGGCACCGGCGCGTACGGCTCGTCGCATGAAGTTCTCCTTGGGGCGGTTCATCGGATGACGGCCAGGCTCGCGAACTTCACTTCCGTTCCCCGGCTCGAGTGGACCTCGATCCGGCAGACGTAGACCCCGCTCGCGACCGACCGGTTGTCCCAGGATACCGCATGCTCGGCCGCCCCGGCGAGGTCGCCCGCCCTCGTGGGAAGGTCGGCCACGAGGGCGCCGGTCGGGTCGAGGATGCGGATGGAAACGGATGTGGCCGCCTCGGCCAGGCGGTAATGGATCGTGGTGGTGCCGTTGCGCGACGGATTCGGATAGCCGTACACCGCCGAGAGGGCCTGG
Organism: Candidatus Eiseniibacteriota bacterium; assembly: GCA_036274595.1. Classification (GTDB taxonomy): domain Bacteria; phylum Eisenbacteria; class RBG-16-71-46; order SZUA-252; family SZUA-252; genus WS-9. The sequence continues at coordinate 3,372 of DASUFL010000131.1, forward strand.
GTCCCGGCCGGGGACGCCGCCGCCCCCGTGGGCAGGACCGCATTGCGCGTGGCGGTGAGCCGGTACTGGCCCCAGGTCACGGAGGAGGCCGCCACCGGCAGCCAAGGGTCGCGCACCGTGATCATCGACTGGGTGGGCGGCGCGTCGTACGACTCCACCCACTCCGCGGACCCGTTCCCGTCGAGATCGAGGAGGATCGGCGGAGAGCCCTGTCCGGTGCTCCCCAGCTCGACGAAGTTCGAGATCGGGGTACCGTCCGACCGGTACGCGGGTCGGCGGCCGTCGGGAAGGATGAGAACGAGGTCCCCCACGCCGTCCCCGTCGACGTCGGCCACGAGCGGCGGCCAGAAGCCGGCGGTGTCGGCGTCGGCGAATGGAGCCGCGGGGTGGAGCGGAAATCCGGAGCGCGGCGCGGCGTTGTAGTGGAGTGCGGTCACCTCGACCTGGTCTCCCGTGTGGAAGGTCTCGGGATATCCGTCCTTCTCCAGATCGCCCAGCGAGACCTCCGACGTGCGCCCGACGGCGGACACCTTTACCGGCCACCCGACGAGCTCGGAGACGGCCACCTCGTCGCTCGGCGGAATCCCGAGCTGATGGTCGGCCACCTCGACCCGGAACGCGTGGATCCGTCCCTGCGAATCGGCCACCATCACGTCGAGCGCGCCATCGCGATCGATGTCCGAGAGAACGGGAGCGGAGATCGCCGCACTCGACAGGATCTGGAAGTTGGCGTACTGGTCCGGGCTCGTGAGGAGGAAGTTGTCGGTGAGGATCGGCCAGTTCACGAGCGAGAGCCCCGACGCGTTGAACTCGTCTCCCGCCGCCGGCGTGTTCGCGACGATCACTTCGGGATAGCCATCCCCGTTCAGGTCCGCCGCCACCGGAGCCCCTTCGGTCGAGCCCCCCATCGGGATCGAGTAGACCTTCCGGACTCCGCCCCCGAGCGAGATCACCCGCAGCGTGGATCCGCCGGAGACGGTCGGCGAGCTACCGGTGATGATCTCCATCGCGCCATCGCCGTCGAGATCGGCGAGGATCGGCTGCGCGCGGGTCGTGAGACCTCCCGCAGGCGCGTAGAGCACGCCCAAGGTCGACGGATTGGCGTCGCCGTCCAGCACCTCCGTGCCGTTCGCGTGGAACGCGTAGACCTTGGAATCGAGCGTCTGGAACACGATCTCGGGACCCGGCACGCCGTCGATGTCGCCCACGCACGGGCTCGAGGTGGGCGCCGCGGCGGTGACCGCGAAGGGGGTGGGGTTCGTATCGCCGTCCAGATAGTTCCGGCCGTCGGCGCGGAAGACGTAGAGGGCGCCGGTGTTGTTGAGCCGCTGGATCGGAACCACGAGCTCGAGCGAGTCGTCGCCGTCGAGATCGGCGGCGACGGTGGCGAGACCGCGGATCCGCCCCCCGAGCGTCTTGGGCCAGCCGCTCCGGTCGCGGCTGAAGGAGATGCTCATGGTCACGACGCTGTCGGGCGCGCTGATCGACGTGACCGAGATCCCGGTCGGGACATTGGGGTACGCCGACGTCGACGGATTCGTCGTCGGCGTGAACTGGTCGCGCCATCCGGCGCGGAAGACGTCGTCGGGACTCCCCGCGTTGAAGCTCGACGGAAGGTCGTCCAGATCCTGAATCCCGTCCGCCTCCTCCACGTCGATCCCCTTCCGCTGCGTGTCCCCCTCGACCGTGTTGTCCGCGAGGGTCGCCGCGATCTTCGCGTCGTCGACGTGATAGATCAGGACGCCGTCGCCGCTCAGATACGTTCCCGCATCGCATCCCGGGCCGCTCGGGGGCGCCAGGTTGGCGGGCAGGAAGAAGTCGAATTCCGCTCCGGCGAAGGAGTCCTGGTAGAAGTCGAAGCAGCCGTCCTGGTCCACGTCGTCGAACGTGAACGTGCCGTTCCTGTCGGGATCGTGGCGGCGGTTCTCGATCAGGAAATACTCGGACTGCGTGATGGGGATCTGGAGCGCGCGCGGCGACGCCCCCGCCGACGTGAGTCCGATCAGACTCTGGGGTCCATCGACGGTCACGCGCGTGGGCTGGATGAATCCCATCCAGGCGCGCGTCCAGGCGGAGAGTCCCGCGGGCACGAAGCCGTTGGCGTTCCAGACGCCACCCCCCATCAGATCCCACGCGCCGATCCCCTGCGAGTAGCCGCCCTCGTCGGGGGTCGTATCGTAGAGGTCGGGCATCGAGACCTGGCCGCGAAGGGTGCCCATCTGGTGGCCGAACTCGTGGAAGAGGACGCCGAACGGGCCGAAGCTGTATCCGTCCTGGCTCTCGAGCTCGGGGACCTCGACCGCCTCATCGACCCGGTACGGCACGCCCGGCGCGATCAGATCCTTTGTCGCGATCCCGACGTGTCCCGCTCCGGTCGTGTCCGGCAGCACGGCCTTGAAATCGTCCTGGGTCACGAACGCCGACCACACCTGTTGCCGGCTGTCGTCCAGCACGTCGGCCTCCTGGCCCGCGCCGGCGTGGAAGATGACGATCGCCTGGTAGGGGCGGAAGTCGATGGTGGAATCGGCGAGCGCGACCATGTCCCGCACCATGTAGACGAGGCGCTCCTGGAAGTGGTCGTCGTCGCCGTAGTACGCCATCGTCTGCGGGAGCGTGAACACCGAGTCGGCGAGTGTCGTCGAGAGCGTGACCTGTCCGTCCGAGGCTTGACTCCAGTACTGGCCCAGGAAGAAGAGGAGACGGTCGTAGTAGGCGGTCGAGGAATCGATCGGCGTGTCCGAGAAGGCGAGCCGCACCGCGAGGACGTTATAGGTCTGAGCGCCGAGCGTCGGGGACCGGAAGCCGGTCTGGAACGGCGGCGGAGGCTCGAGCCCGGGGGCGTTCGAACGGCCGTAGCGGGGCGCCTGGGGGCCCTTCTTGCCGGGAAACGGCGGGGACGCCGCCAGAGCGGAGCCCGCCAGAAGGACGAGGAGCAGGATCGAGGGGAACGGGGCGCGCCGCGGCGCGGGATGTCGCACGGCGTGAGTCTAGCGGCGCGCCGAGCCTGGGGTCAACGGCCCCGGCCGGCGCGCACGCTCAGCGGGATCGGCCGCGCCCGAAGTCCCGCCCTTGGCCCTGGCCCCCAAACCCTCGCCCGCCGCGCCACTCGCCGCCGCGCGCATCGCCGCCCTTGGGACCGCGCCCGTCGCGAAACTCCGCGCGCTGGCGCTCGCGACCGCCATTCCCGCCGCCATGCCCCTGATCTTGAGGGGGACGAGGGCGCTCCTGGTGCTGCTCGCGCCCCGGGTCCTGGCGCTGGCGCTCGCGCGGCTGCTCGCGCGGCTGCTCCTGGCGCTGGCGCTCGCGCGGCGGCTGCTGCTGTTGCTGCTGCTGCTGTTGCTCTTTCTGCTGCCGCTCGCGCTGATAGCGCTCTTCGTTCCCGCGCTGCTGGCGCTCGCGCTGGTTCCGATCCGGCGATCCAGGGGCCACGTTCCGCCCGCCGCGCTCGCGGGAGTCTTGGAGCCGGAGCACTTCGTCCCGCCCCTGCCACAGACGCCCGGGCCGGGTGCGTCGGAGCTCGCGGAACTCGGGCGGCATCTTCCCCTGCGAATTCCGCATGCGCACCGATTTCTCGCTCGGCGCGACGGTGAAGCGCGACCGCAGGGTCGACGATCCGTCCAGGGACGACCAGCGGTCCTTCCACGCGCGGTAGCGGTCCGGCGCGGTCGAGCGCACGTGGTAGTAGTAGCGCGGCCGTATCACGCCGACGCGAATGGGCGCGTAGTGCACCCAGGTCGCGTCGATGCGCACGTCGACGACGCTGCAGACGCTCTGGTACGGGTCGAAGCCGAACGCGCTGTAGTGGCAGTCGGCGCAGATGTAGCGCGGGTAGTCGACGCGGTGATCGATGTAAAAATAGGTCTCCGTCGCGTCCGATTCGTCCTCGGCGCCCGGGGCGATGATCCGGCTGTTGAGCCGCTCGATGCCGACGTAGGGGTCCCCCACGATCTGCCCCGAGTCGAGCTCGTCGTCGTAGTCGTCGCGATCGGCATCGCGTCCGCTCAGATACCACGGGAGATCCTGGAACGGCTGGCGGCTCGCCACCGCGACCACGTACTCCATGCCTGCGGGGCCATCGGCTACGAGATCGTACGGGTCGTGGCGCGCGGGAACGCGGTACGCGCGTCCGCCCTCGACACGCACCGGATCCGAGGGACCGAAGGGATAGACGAGGTGGACGTACCCCTCGGTGTCGATGTTGTAGACGAGCACGTAGGCGTCGGCGTTGCTCCGGAAGAAGACGCGCATGCTCTCGCCCGGGCGGTACACGCCCCCTTCCTCGCGATTGGTCCAGACGTCGATCTGGAATCGCGAGGATTGGTGGATGGACTGGATGGGAACCGCCGAAACGGCCCCGGCCGGCGCCGCTCCGAGAAGGAGGGCGCCAGCCAGGAGAGCCGGGACGAGCGCGTGGATGCGGCTCATCGAATTCATGGCAGCTTCTTCACGAGCTCCGGATTGCCAGGATCGACCTGGTACGCCCAGTCCATCGTCAGCGAGGTCGCGCCCCGCGCGATCACCTCGAACTTGGCGTAGTGATTGTCGCGAGTCAGCACAATATAGCTGTGGCCGGGGATCGCCTCCACCACGCCGTCCGCCGACCAGCCCGCGGGCGGGCCGTAGTCGACGTCGACGAGATCCACGTAGCCCGTGTCCTGGATCTTCGTGTCGCTCGGCACGAAGATGAGGTAGTGCGGCCCCGAGGTCACGTCGTAGAACATGTCGGTCCTCGAGTCGTTCGTGGAGAGCTTCGCCTGAGCCGAGAAATCCCACCCGCTCTGGGTGCTATCGGCATCCGCCTCCGAGAGCGTGACGTCGAATCCCTCAGGGCGCGGCGTGTCGAACACGTTCTCGAAGCTCAGCTCGGGGCTCACCTGCCCCGCCCGGTCGGTCGCGTCGACCGCATAGTAATAGGTCGTCCCGTTCGTGACGTCGTGATCCACGAACTCGTCGGTCGTGCTCGTGCCGATGAGGGTGAAGGTGCCGGTGGGCGCCGAGTTCCGGTAGACCGAGTAGTGGTCGATGTCGGTTTCCTGGTTGAGGCGCCAGGAAATCGTGACCTGCCCATCCCCGGTGACGCTTCGCACCCCCTCCACATTGAAGGGCGGTGGGTCCGTCCCGACGACGGTGTCTTTGTGATCGTTGCATCCGGCCGCCCCAAGCAGGACGACCGCTCCCAGAGCCAGACCCCAGAACCGAGCCATGCAGCACCTCCTAGAAGCCGTCGCGCGGCTTGTCGCGAACGAATGGGTTGAGACCGAGTGACCGGTCGAGCCGGATGATCCTAGCGCAAGCGATGTGCCATGGCTCGGGGCGAGAGAATCAGGAATGTAATCCTTTGGACGATAATGGATTGGCGGGGCGGGTGGGGCATGGGAACGGGGGCCTGTCCGACGTTGGCACCGTACAGTGTGACTCGGTGTCCACACTGACTTAGACCCGAGCGGTGAGGCCGCCGAAGGGGCTGCGAGGGTGTGTGTGAGTGTGGAGGACGCGTGAGGCTCGAGAGGCGGATGTGGAGCGCGGACAAAAAAATTGAGCCCCGGCCTTGCCAGCTCTCTTCGGGTTACATCGCTTCTTCAGAGGCCGGTGCTCTGATTGGCGACTAACCCATGGGCTAACGCTGGTAAGGCCCGCAGGCTCTTTGGAGGTCCCCCCCTCCAGTGGACATGCTATTGCACCCGCCATGCCATCTCGAATAGCGTCCCCAAAAAGTCCGTGATTCGCCCGCAAGCCTATGAATCACAGTGGATTACAAAACCGTAAACGCTCGTGGTCCAGCGTCACTTCGGGGGCGAAATCGATGGGTTTATGCGGTCGATTTAATAGTCGGGAGGCAAGCCACTGCTAATCGACGTAAACACAATCGATTAGAATTATTAAATTGTTTTATAAGGAAATTTAAGTCCTTTGCCGCGTCTGGAGCCTGCGGTCCAGGCGGAACAGCTTGATCTTCTGGAGGAGGGTCGGATAGGAGAGCGACAGCTCCTTCGCGGCCTGGACCTTGTTCCAGTTGTGCCGCTCGAGAGCGGAGGCGATGAGGCGGCGCTCCACCTTGGCCACCTCGGCCCGGAGGGTGGCCGGGGCGTCCGCGTTCTCCTCTTCCGCCTGCATGAGCTCGCGCGGGAGGAGCCGGAGCGACAGGGTGTCGCCTTCGTTGGCCAGCACGACCATCCGCTTCACGACCTTCTCCAGCTCGCGCACGTTGCCGCGCCACTTGAGGCCCGCCATCGTCGCGACCAGCTCGTGGTCCACGCCCCGAATCTCCTTGCCCATCTCGGCGGAGAAGCGCCGCACATAGTGCTCGACCAGGAGCGGAACGTCCTCGGGCCGCTCGCGGAGCGGCGGCACGCGGAAGCAGATGTCGTTGAGCCGGTAGTACAGATCTTCGAGGAACTCGCCGCGCGCGATCCGCTGCTTGAGATTGACGTTGGTCGCGCAGACGACGCGCACGTCCACCTTCGTCGACTTGTTGCCGCCGACCGGGCGGACCTCGCGATTGTCGAGCACTTGAAGGAGCTTGCCCTGGATCGTGATGGTCGTCTTGTCGACCTCGTCCAGGAAGAGCGTGCCGCCGTTCGCCTCGACGAAGAGGCCAACCTTCTCGCGCACCGCGCCGGTGAACGCGCCCTGGACGTGTCCGAAGAGCTCCGATTCGAGGAGCTGCTCGGGCAGCGCCGCGCAGTTCACCTGGATGAGCGGCCTCGTGGCGCGCGCGCTCGACGCGTGCACCGCTCGGGTGAGGAGGCCCTTGCCGGAGCCTGTCTCCCCCTCGATGAGGATCGTCGCGTCGCTCGGACCCACGCGCTCGAGGAGCGAGAGGATCTCGAGGAGCTCCGGGCTCCGGGTCACGATGCCGTGATCGTTGGCGGAACCGAGGAGGCGGCCGCGGAGCGCCGTGTTCTCGCGCGCGAGGCGCTGGCGCTGGAGCTCGAGGATGGCCACGGCCACGTGGTTCGCGAGCACCGCGATGAGATTGATCTCGCGCTGCTTGAACGCTCCGAGCGGTCCGTCGTCGGGGCGATCGAGATAGAGGTAGCCGGGGAGTCCCGACGGGAGCGAGAGCGGCATCATCGCGACGCTCGTGCGCGGGCTCAGGTGCGTCGTGCCGGGCAGATCGCGGAAGCGCGCGTCCGCTCCGGCGCGGCTCGTGACCACGGGGGCGGAAGCGAGCCGGGCCGCGCCGATCCGGCGCTCCAGCTCGGTCAAAAGGTCCTGCGCGACGCGGAACGACATGCCGATCGTCGCGACGACCTCGATCCCGCCGTGCGGCGCGGGAGCCGCGACGCAGCCGCGCGCGGCGGAAACGCGACGCGCGGTGATCCCGAGCACTTCGGAGACCGCCGCCTCGGAATCGCGGCCGCGGAGCACGCTCCGGATCTCCTCGAAGGCGGCGAATTCGTTGCTCTGCGCCGAGGTCCCTTCGATCAGGCCCTGCTCGATCTCGGCGCGGAAGTCCTCGATCTCGCGCGCGAGGACCGGATCTTCCTCGGGCGAGAGCACGGAGCTCCCGTGATCGAGATGGAGCACGGCCTCGTCGACGAGCCCGCGCATGAGCTCGCTCCGCGACAGCTCGAGGAGCGCGCGCGCCGCGTGGGCCGGAAGACCGAGGCTCTCGTAGGCGGCGACGGCGCGGCGGAGGTACGCCACCGAGTCGTCGAGGGTCGCGCGCGACTTTCCCTTGCGCGCGCGGCGGCGCCAGGAGAGCCCGGCCGCCATGTTGAGGCGCGCCAGCTCGAAGCGCTTGCCGATCGCCAGGAGGATGCGGCTCGCCTCGCCGAGGCGGTCCTGGCCGGTGGGCAGGTCGCCATGCTCGACCGCGACGAGGCCCAGGAGCCTGAGCGAGCAGGCTTCCTCGATCCGGTCGCCGAGACGGCGCGCGATGGCGAGCGCGCGGTCGCCGTTTCGCTGCGCGGCCTCTCCCTCGCCCATGCGGAGCTGGACGTCGCCCAGACGCCGAACGACCTCGACGGTCAGATCGGAATCGGGTGCGAACTGATCCACGAGCGCGAGCGCCGTTTCGAGCTCCGCGCGCGCTTCGGTCAGCTGGTCGCGGTCGGCGTAGAGGTCACCGAGGCCTTCGCGAGCGAGAACCGTCTCACGCGGGAAGCTCCGGTCGAGGGCGATGGCGAGCGCCTGGCGGAGCAGGTTCTCGGCGCCGGAGAAGTCGCGGCGCTTCCGTCGCAGATTGCCCATGCAGAAGAGGGCGCGCGCCTTGCCGCCCGCGTTCCCGACCTCGGTGTGCATTTGAAGTGCGCGGCGGTAGTGCTCCTCGGCCAGATCCCACTCGCCCATCTTCTCGTGGACGATGCCGAGGTTGTGCACGTAGGTCGCCGAGTCGTGGAAGAGCCCCGACCGCTCGCCGATTCGAAGCGCCTGCTCGAGGAACCGCGCCGCCTCCTTGAAGCGGCAGTGATTCTTGTGGAGGAGCCCGAGGCTGTTGTACGCGGACGCCATGCCCGCGTCGTAGCCGGCGCGGCGATACGTCGCGATGGCGCTCTCGAAGTACTCGCGGGCCGCATTCCAGTCGCCCGTTCGGAGCGCGATGACCCCGAAGATCATCTCGGTCCGTCCGATGTCCAGATTGAGCGTCGTCTCGCGGAGGAGCCGGTAGGCGAGCGACGCGGAGCGCTGTGCGGCGCGATAGCGGCCCCGCTCGAAGAGGAGCAGCGCGAGGCTCGCGGACAGGCGGCCCGCCTGCTCCCGTGTGACGTGGGGGCGAAGCCGCTTGTGGAGATCGTGGAGCGCGTCGACCGCTTCGTTCAGGTCGCCGCGATGACGGAGGCACTCGACGATCTGAGTGCCGATTCGGAGAAGGGCTTCGGTGTTCTTCGGGCTGGCGCCGCTGCCGTTGGACTCGGCGTCGAGCGCGCGGCGGTAGTACTCGAGCGCAACGACGTAGTTGTCGGCGGCGAAGTAGAGATCGCCCAGTTCCTGGGCCTTGTGCTCGCCATGCGCGCTCGCATCGGCCGGGCGCGGCAGCGAGCCGTTGGTCCGGTGCAGGACGTCGGATCTATGCTTCGGGACGAGCCCGTCCATTCCGACCCTCGATGTAATGCAGAACTACGGGGCGCGGCCCGAACCGAGGTCGGGCCGCGCACACCCGGTGCGCCTGGTCGTGCCCGTTAGAGGCGCGAGCCGTAGCCCATCCGCATCAGCTGCAGGTACGTCCTCACCAGACTCCACACAGACGAGCCACTGGCCGTCGAGGTGGTCGAAGCCACGCTGCTGGTTGGCAGCATGGTCCTCGCCTTCACGACTACACCGTCGCCGTCACCCTTCGGACCCCGGGGATTATCCGGATCGGGATAGGTGTCCCAGGAGATGGGTTTGGCGGTTGCGGTGGGCAGAGTGGCCGGCGTCAGGCAGAGCACGGTCAAGAGGAGGCACATGCCGAAGAGGCGGCGTGAGACTTTGACCCTCATTCCCTTGCTCCTCGTCGAAGCGACACCCGGCGCATCAGCCGCTTCGCGTTGTGAACCCGGCAGTTCGCCGAGGGACGTCTAGCCGCGGTGGCTGGACCGCAGGCCGAGAGGGATGTCCTGGGAGGACAGGCGTCCTTTGACGACAACTGCCGCTGTTAACGGAGAGGATACGAACCCGCCCCGTAAACGTCAAGCCCAACTTTGATTTGCGGGGGTGTTTTTCAGGCCTGGGCGGCTTTGACACCCGCTCCGACCGCCCGGCGCGCCTCGCTCAGAACGAGGCCGTACCGCAATCCCCGCGTGGAAACGTAGACCCCGTTCACGGCGAAGCGGTTCACGAATTCGCACAAGATGATGGCGCCGGCCGGGATGATGTCGGCCCTGCCGCGGCTGACCCCGGCCAGGTCCCGCCGCTGAGCGAGGGGGATGGTGCAGAGGTGCTTCGCGATGGCGTCGATCCGGTCGTGGGACAGATGGTGGTTCTCGATGCGGGATGGGTCGTATTTCACGAGTCCTAAGTCCAAGGCGCCAAAGGCGGTAACCGTGCCGCCCACGCCGATCGCGCGGTCCAGACCGGCCGCGCCCCACTGCCCCAGCTTGTCCGCGAAGACCTCGAGGACATGGGCCTTCACCGAGTCGAGCTCGGCCTGGGTGGGGGGATCGGTGTGAATGAGTCGCTCGGTGAGGCGGACGCATCCCAATTCGAGGCTGATGACCTGGGTTCCGCGCTCCCCTTCGCCGGTGATGATCTCGGTCGAGCCCCCGCCGATATCCACGACGACGGCCTTGCCGGGCGAAGCTCCCTGGCCGCTCAGAACGGCGAGGAAGACGAGCTGGGCCTCTTCCTCACCGCTCAGGATTTCAACCGGATAGCCGATTCGGTCGGCGAATCGAGCCGCGATCTCCGGACCATTCCGGGCCACCCGAAACGCATTGGTCCCGGCGACGCGGATCCGGCTCGCGCCCGAGTACTCGGCTTCGTGGACAAAGCGTTCGAGGCATTCGAGGGTGCGGGCGGCGGCGGCCTCGTCGATGAGGCCGGTGCGGTCGATGCCCTCGCCCAGGCGGGAAATCTCGCCCATGCGATGCGCCGTGCGCAGGCGCTCGCGTTCGTCGACGTCCGCGACCAAGAGGCGGACCGAATTGGTGCCGATGTCCACGGCGCCAATTCTCAAAGTGGAGTCGATTGGACCGGAAACGGTCGTTCCCCCCGAGAGCACGGGGCTGCGGCCCGCGCAGGCCCCGCATAGTTGACTCCCAACCTAGGGGAACGTAGCATACGAGCGCGGTGTTTGTAAAGGCGGAAGCTATTATCAGAACGGAAAATGGAGCGACCATGAAGCCCATCGACGAACAGGAGCCGCTGGTAGGGATGAGCGCCCCGGAGCTGGAGCGGGCGATGCTCTCCCTGGGAGAGAAGCCGTTCCGCGGTCGTCAGATCGCGGACTGGATGTATCTCCATGGCGCTTCGTCATTTTCCGAAATGACCAACCTGCCGCTTCCGCTCCGCGCCCGTCTCGAGGAGGGCTTCACCCTCGGGACCCTGACCGAGCGGGCCCGCCGCGAGACGCCGGACCGCAAGACCCGCAAGGTGGCCTATGCCCTCCCGGATGGGGGCCTGATCGAATCGGTCTACATGTCCACCCCGCGCCGCTACACCTTCTGCCTCTCGTCGCAGCACGGCTGCGGGTTCGCCTGCCGCTTCTGCGCCACCGGGCGCATGGGACGGGGGCGAAATCTCACCGCGGGCGAGATCGTGGAGCAGGCCCTTCGGCTCCGCCGTGAGCTCCCGCCCGACCAGAGAGAATTCAACGTCGTGCTCATGGGGATGGGCGAGCCGCTCGAGAACTACGACGCGGTCATGCGCGCGCTCGACATCATCACCAACCCGCGCGGCCTCCAGGTCGCGTCGAAGCGGATCACCATCTCCACCGTGGGCCTCGTGCCGCAGATCCTGCGCCTGGCCTCCGAGGGGAGGCGCTACCGGCTGGCCATCTCGCTCCACGCGGCCACCGACGAGCTCCGCTCCAAGCTCATGCCGGTCAACCGAACGTTCCCGCTCGAGCCGTTGATGCGCGCGGTGAGAACGCACATCGAGCGCTTGGGGGAGCGCGTCACGTTCGAATACATCCTGATCGAGGAGATCAACGACACGCTCGCCGACGCGGCCAAGCTCGTGCGCCTCGTCGGACAGCTTCCCTGCCGCGTGAACCTGATCCCCTACAACCCGATCGGACCGGGCCGCTTCAAGCGCCCCTCGCCCGAGCGGATCCAGCGCTTCGTCGACTATGTCGGCCCGCGCGTCCAGGCCGTGACCGTGCGCTACAGCCAGGGGGTCGAGATCGGCGCCGCCTGCGGCCAGCTCGCGGGCGAGAAAGAGATCGCGCTCCGCTAGCGCGGGGCGAGAACGATGCTCGGCACGCTGCGGGGACGTCTCCTCGCTCTGTTCTTCCTCGTCGCGCTCATTCCCTCCCTCGGCCTCACGCTGTTCGTGACCCAGTACCTCGCGCGCAGTCTCGCGACGCTCCGGAATCCCGAGACCGAGCGCGCGCTCTCGCAGTCGCTCGAAGTCATCCGGGGTGGGCTCGAGCGCCTCGCGAGCGACGCGCGCCAGCACGCCGAGGTGATGGCCCTCGATCCCGAGACGATTCGCCTCGCGCGCGCCGGCCGGCTCCAGGACCTGGAGCGCTTCCTCCGCGACGAGGCCCGGAATCGGGGCATCGACTACGTCTGCTACTACGACATGCGGGGCGGAACGAAGCGTCTCTTCGGCGCGCGTCTCGGGCCCCGCATCAGCCTCCCCGATCCCGAGCCGGCGTCGCTCGCGCAGGCCGCCGAGCACGGCGGCCTCATCACCGGGGACGACGCGCCGCGCCAGGTGAGCGGGGCCGCGGCGGTCGACTCGGTCCATGTGATCCTCGCCGGATACCAGCTCGACCCCGAGATCTCCTCGGAGATCGTCGCGCTTCAGCGGAATCTCTCCATGTACCGGAGACTCGGGGTCTACACGTGGCTCTCGCAGCGGAGCCTCTGGATCTTTGCCGCGCTCTGGAGCCTCGTCCTGGGCGGGGTGAGCTTCGCGCTCGCGTGGGCGGTGTCGCGCTCCATCGCGCGTCCCATCGTGGCGCTCCAGTCGGCGATGGAGCGGGTCTCGCAGGGCGACCTGGGGGGCGGCCACGTGACTCCCTCCGGAACGCGCGAGGTGCGCTATCTGGCGGGCGCGTTCAACCGCATGATCGAGGAGATCCGGGCGTCGCGGCGCGCGCTCTTGCGCGCCGAGCGGCTCGCGGCCTGGCGCGAGGTCGCGCGTGCCGTCGCGCACGAGATCCGGAATCCGCTCACCCCGATCCAGTTCGCGCTGCAACGGCTCCGCGAGGAAGCGCAGCGCGGCGAGCCGCCGCGCGCGGACGTGGTCGCCGAGAACGCGGACGCCATCCTGCGCGAAGTGCGATCGCTCCAGGAATTCGCCACCGCGTTCTCGGCGGTGGCGCAGCTTCCCGAGCCCAAGTTCGCGCCGACCGACGTCGTCCAGCTCGTGGAGGACGCCGCCCGGCTCTATCGAGGATCGTCTCCGGTGGAATTCCGCGTTGAGGTGGAGCGACCCGTTCCCTTAGCCTGGGCCGACGCGGGACAGATCCAGCGCGTTCTCGTGAATCTCATCAAGAACGCGGTGGAGGTCCTGGGCGACAAGGGGCAGGTGATCCTCCGGGTGCGGCGGGACGTCGAAGCGAACGGCGTCCTGCTGGAAGTCGAGGACAATGGCCCGGGCATGGATCCGGCCACGGTGGAGCGCGCGGCCCACCCCGGCTTCACGACCAAGTCCACCGGGAGCGGCCTCGGATTGACGCTCGTCGCGCGCATCGTCGAGCAGCACGGTGGACGGTTCGGACTCGATTCGAATCCCGGCGCGGGAACGCGCGCGTGGGTGAGCTTGGCGGAGGCGGAGGGCGACACGGCGTGAGCGCGAGCGCGGCATCGGGCAAGACGAGAGTGCTCATCGTGGACGACGAGCCGTCCGTGCTCCTCGAGATCGCGGCCAGCCTGAAGCGCCACTACGATCCCCTGACCGCCTCGAGCGCGGACGAGGCCGAGAAGATCCTCGCGCGCGAGCGGGTCGGCCTCCTCATCACGGACCTGAGGCTCCCCGGACGCGACGGGCTCGCGCTCCTGGAGTCGGCCAAGGCGAGCCAGCCCGATCTTCCCGTCGTCGTGATGTCGGGGCACGGCACGATCGAGGAGGCGGTGAAGGCGATCCAGCTCGGCGCCCTCGATTTCGTCGAGAAGCCGTTCGGACCGGACCGGCTCCAGCTCACGGTGGACCGCGCGCTCGAGCTGCGCGCGCTCCGCCGCGAGAACGAGCAGCTCCGCGCCCTCACCGGCTTGAGCGACGAGATGGTCGGGAAGAGCGCGGTGCTCGATCAGGTGCGCGCGGAGATCGCCAAGGTGGCGCGCACCGACGCGAAGGTGCTCGTGACCGGCGAGAGCGGGAGCGGCAAGGAGCTCGTGGCGCGCGCCATCCACAAGGCGAGCGCGCGTGCGCGCGGCCCCTTCGAGAAGCTCAACTGCGCCGCGCTCCCCAAGGACCTCGTCGAGAGCGAGCTCTTCGGCTACGAGAAGGGCGCGTTCACCGGTGCGGTCCAGATGAAGCGCGGGCGCCTCGAGGCGGCGGACCAGGGGACGCTCTTCCTGGACGAGGTCGGCGACATGAGCCTCGACACGCAGGCGAAGTTCCTCCGCGCGATCGAGACGGGCGAGATCGAGCGCCTGGGGTCGACCCGCACGATCGCGGTCGACACCCGGATCGTCGCCGCGACGAACAAGGACCTCCAGGCGGAGATCGCGGCGGGCCGGTTCCGCGAGGATCTCTTCTACCGGTTGAACGTCGTGCCGATCCATATGGCGCCGCTGCGCCAGCGGCGGGAGGACATCCCGCTCCTGATCGAGCACTTCGCGGCCAAGCTCTCCGTCGAGCACGGCCGGCCAAAGCGGCGCTTCCTGCCCGATGCGCTGGAGCGGCTCAGCGAATACTCCTGGCCCGGCAACGTGCGCGAGCTGAAGAATCTCGTGGAGCGGATCCTGATCATGACCGAGGGCGAGACCGTGTCCCTGGCGGAAGTCGAGGAGGTGCTGCCCCAAGGGCAGGACGACGAGCCCCCGAGCGAGATCAAGGCGGCCCGCGACAAGGCCGAGCGCGACACGATCCTCGCGATGCTGAAGCAGTGCCAGTGGAACGTGACGGAGGCGTCGCGCCGGCTCGGCATGGACCGCGGCTACCTCCACCGAAAGATCCGACGCTACGGTCTGGTTCGTGAATCGACAGCCTGAGCGGCTGGCCGCGGCCTTCGTGCTCGCGGCAGGCGCGTGGATGGCGTGGCCGCTTTCGTCGCGCGCGGCGGCGCCGGACAGCCTGGCCGCGGTCGGGACGCAGGCTGTGGAGCCCGTTCCGATGCCCACCGACTCGAGCGCGAGCCGCGCGGGCGCTCCCAAGGAGTCGTTCCAGCAGGCGGACTGGGAGACGCTCGCGACGGTCCCCGATGAGGCGAGGCCCGCCCTCGTCTACGGGTTTCGCTACAACCGGGTCGACGGCCCCGCTCCGACCGTAGGAGGCGCGGTCCGGAGCGAGCGCTACGCGAATCCTCTCGTCTACGCGAAGTTCACCTACGCCTTCTCCCGCGAGCGCTTCCTCTACGACGTCGGCGGCGAAGCGCCGCTCGGGGATCACGCGCGGTTCCGGGTCGGCGGCGCCGCGTACCGGCGGACCGAGACCGAGGACGAGTGGATCGTGGGCGAGACGGAGAACACGCTCTACGCGCTCTTCGCGCGCACGGACTATCGCGACTACTACGAGGCCAGCGGCTACGAGGGACGCGCCGCGTGGGATCCGGGCACCGACTTCGGCGCGCGCGTGGAGGGGCGGATCGAGGATCAGAGGTCGCTCGAGAACGAGGCCAACGCGTCCCTCTTCGGCGCGCACGACCGCTTCCGTCCCAATCCGCCGATCGAGGACGGGCAGGACGGCGTGCTCGCGCTGGGGATGCGGATCGGCCCCGCGGAGATTCCTCCGGAGGGAGGGACGCAGGGCGACGTCGTCTACGAGCGCGCCGGCGACGCGCTTCACGGCGACTTCGACTACGGCCGCGTGCGCGCGGTCGTGCGCACGCGCGTGCGGCTCTCACCGAAGCAGGACGCCCGCGCGCGCCTGGTCGGCGGGTCCACGCTCGACGGAACGCTCCCGCCGCAGAAGCTCTGGTACCTGGGCGGGATCAGCACGCTCCGCGGCGAGGATTTCAAGGAGCGGCAAGGCGACCAGTTCCTCCTCGCGAACGCCGAGTACTATCTCCTCGTCCGGAAGAACGTCTGGGGCTTCGGCTTCCTCGACTGGGGCTCCGCCTGGTTTGGCCGCGACAACCTCGATCGCCAGCAGTTCCTGCTCGACGGCGGCCTCGGCCTCCGGATCGGCCAGGGGCCGCTCGCGCTGACCGCGGCGCGCAACCTCCAGGAAGCGCACGCCGCGATCCACGTCCTCGTCCGCTTCAGCGAGACCTTCTGAGATGCTCCCCGCGGGCCGTGTCTGGGTCGCGGCGTGGCTCCTCGCGCTCGCCCTCGTCGCCATCACGCCCCGGGCCATCGTCGCGGACGACCTCGGCCTCGAGGTCGATCCGGTCGAGGACGTCGGAGGCGCGGTCTGCGTGAGCTACCGGGTCGCGGAGCCGTTCACGCCGCGGCTCGAGGAGACCTTGCAGCGCGGCATGCCGGCGACCGTCTCCTTCGAAGTCGGACTCTGGAAGCGCCGCGCGCTCTGGTTCGACCGGCTCGTGCTCGCGATCCGGAGCGATCACAAGATCGTCTACGACGACTGGCGCCAGGCCTTCCGCATCCGGAGCGGCTCGAATCCACCGCGCGACCGGAGCGCCCCGTCGTTCGAAGCGCTGCGCGAAGCGCTCTTCACCCAGTCGCGCCTGCCCCTCGCGGCGGCATCGTCGCTCGAGCCCGCCGCGACCTACTACGCGTCGGTGCGGGTCACGATCAAGCCGGTCGCCCCGGAGGATCTGGGCGAGATCGAGGACTGGCTCTCCGGAGACAAGGACTCCGAGCAGTCGACCGGCCTGCCCGATTACCTGCTCGGCCTCGCGGTCAGTCTGTCGGGATTGGGCGAGCGGACGGAGATGGAGAAGGGACCGAAGTTCGTGCCGGCGCGGCTCCCGGCCGCGCCGGCCACGACAGAGTGACGGCGTCTCCGCGAGGACGCGCCTAGGGCGCGTCCGATGTGCCCCCTTCGACGATCGGCGGCGACGCGGGCGGAGGAGGCGGTGTCGCCACGGACGCCGCGCCCGTGATCGGCGCTTCGCCCGTAACGCCCGGCGCGCCCGCCGGAGCGGCCGCGGGCGAGGGACGGCGGCGCGGCCACCACATCCCGCTCGGCAGCCCTTCGCCGTGCGGACCGCGCGCGAAGCGCGTCTGCATCATGGCTCCGAATCCCGCGATCGTGAGGATCGCCGCGAGGGCGCCCGTCGCGATCGCGAGCGCGATCGCAAGCGGATGGAAGACGATCAGCCCGAGGACCCCGATCAGCTTCCCGGCCACCTTGAGCGCGGTGATCAGGAGCACGCCCACGGCGATCGCGAGGAGCGGATTCCTCCCTCGCTCCGTCGTCCGGCCGAGCACGCGCTGGCCGAGGAACATGGCTCCGTTCAGGAAGCCCAGGAACACCGCGACCACCACCGCCAGCACCAGCCCGATGATCCCGAGGATCAGCCCAAGCAGGAGCACGATCGCCACGGGAATCCCGATGATCGTGATCGCGAGGATGGCGATCGCGATCGCGCCGACCAGGATCAAGAGCACGATCGCGGTCGGGAGCGCCACGAGCGAGCCCGCGAAGCCGGCAAGCCCCCAGAGGAACGACCGGCCGAAGCGCGCGTACATGGTGTCGACCGCGTAGACCATCCGCTCCCGGGCGAGGAGCAGTGCGAGCCACGCCAGGAAGATCGTGAGCGCCAGGCGCACCAGCGTGTGCACGAGCCAGATTCCGGTTCCGACGGCCCCGAAGAGCCCGACCATGGGCCAGAACGCGTGGCTATGGGTCCAGGGCGAGCCGAGCGAGACGTTGCTCCCTCCGACCGACGCGGAGTCGCTCGTCGTGACGCCGCCGCCCATCGAGACCGCGTCCCCTTCCACCACCCCCTTGTCCTTCACGTTCACCGTACCGCCGACCGAGACGCAGTCCCCCTTCACGCGGCCGTAGACCGTCACGTCGCCGCCAATCGCGACCACGTCGCCGTCGATCACCTTGTCCGCCGGGATCACGATGTCCTCGCCGAAGCGGACCAGGTTGTTGTCGTTCGAGTCGAGATCGATGTTCAGGTCCGGAACGTCGGGCGCATCCGGGACGTCCGGCGGGTTGGGCAGGTTCGCGCGGACGCGGGCAGCCTCGCGCTTCGCGCGCTCCACCTCGCGCCGGACGCGCTCCTCCTGGCGGCGGATCCTGAGCGAGCTCGGCTCGCCCTCCTCGGACACGCGCACGCGGAATCCTCCGGTCGTGTCGGGAGGCGCGGCCGGCTTCGGCGGGGTCGGCGTCGCGCCGCCCGCGCGTCCGACCGCGAGAACGAGGCCGGTGAGGAGCAGGAGCCAGGGGAGAAGACTCAGAGAATGCGGAGCGACCCGCGTCCGCGCACTAGAGCGATAGGCACGCATGGCCGACACCTCCTTCACGGGTGCGAGACGGACGAAGCACGAAGAAGAGCGCGATTCCCACGGTGAGCGCGACGGCGAGCGCGGCCTGAGCCTCGCCCGTCTGGAGCGCGACCCAGGCTACTCGGGGCAGCGTTCCGAGCGCGTGGATCGCGCTCCAGATCGGCCGTCCGATCGGCTCCCAGAATGCGACCTCGAGCGAGAGATGCCGCACGAACTTGACCACCGCCTCGAGCGTGCCGCGCGCCACGTGCACCGGCCAGGTCGCCGGCTCGGGCAGACCCCACTGGCGCGCGAGCTGCGGGAGGAACGCGATGAGCCCGATGGTGAGCGCGAACGAGAGCGCGCCGGCGGTCGCGAATCCGCCCCTTAGCGCGCGCAGGAGGCGGGCCGGCCGCGTCATCCGCGCGACGATCCGCGCCTCGAGCCACGCGGGCGCCTCGAGCTCGGGAAGCTCCGCCAATCCAGCGGCGATCGCGCGATACGCGTCGAGCTTCACCCGGCACGAGGGGCACGCGGCCACGTGCGCCTCGAGGACGCGCGCGACGGCGGGATGGAGCGCGCCGTCCACGTACGCGGAGAGCTCGGGCTCGCACGCCTTGCAGGTGAGCTGGGTCTTCATCCTTCTCCTCGCGCCGTCAATTTCCGCCGCAGCATCTCGTGGGCCCGGTGGATCCGGACCTTCACCGTTCCGAGCGGCATGTTCATCGATTCGGCGATGTCCTCGTACGACAGCTCCTGCTTGTAGCGCAGGAAGAGAATCGCCTGATAGTGCTCCGGCAGCTCCCGGACCAGGCTATCGAACCGCGCGTCCGACCGCTCGATCCGGTACCCCTCGTCGGGCCCGGGTCCGGTATCGGCCGGCTCGATGGTCGGTCCATCCTCGTCGCCCAGATCCTCGAGCGCGATCGGGCGGCGCTTGCGCCGGCGGATCGTGTCGAGGGCCAGGTTCGACGTGATCTTGAAGAGCCACGTCCGGAACGGCCGGGACGGGTCGTAGGTCCCGAGCGATCGGAGCACGCGGATGAAGGTCTCCTGGGCCACCTCCGCGGCGTCGTCCGCGCTGCCGGTGATCTTCCAGGCCAGGTTCATGACCGCTCCCTGATACCGCCGGACCAGCTCCCGGTACGCGCGTTCGTCGCGCGCCAGGCACCGCTCCACCAGGTCTCGCTCATCGCTTCCCACGTCTACGGGCGACTCTCCACGAAACCCTCGTGCACTCTACGTCGCTGCCACCGGCGAAGTTTCGCGGGATCGGCGACCCCAGGGCTCCGCGGCCCGCGGGAGGGCGGGCCCGAGGCGCTGGGCGGGCACGCTAGGCGGGTGCTTCCCCGGGCGTCAAGGCTTTTCCCTTGACGGCCAACTCGGCCAAGCCCTAGCGTGCCTTGCTACTATGACCGAAATCGAGTCGGTGTTCGCCCGGGAGATCCTGGATTCGCGGGGCTTCCCCACGCTGGAGGCCGAGGTGGCCCTGGTCGGGGGCGCCATCGGGCGAGCCGCCGTTCCCTCCGGAGCCTCCACCGGTTCGCGGGAGGCGCTCGAGCTTCGGGACGGGGACGCCAAGCGCTACCTGGGCAAAGGCGTCGCCCAAGCGGTGCGAAATGTGAACGAGGCGATCGCCCCCGCGCTGGTGGGCGAGAACGCCGCCGATCAGGCCGCGATCGACAAGCTCCTCCTCGAGCTCGACGGCACGCCGAGCAAGAAGAAGCTCGGCGCGAACGCGCTCCTCGGCGTCTCGATCGCCTGCGCGAAGGCCGCGGCCGACGCGCACGCGCTCCCGCTCTATCGCTACCTGGGCGGCGCGAACGCGCGCACGCTCCCCGTGCCGCTCATGAACGTGATCAACGGCGGCGCGCACGCGGACAACAATCTCGACATCCAGGAATTCATGATCGTGCCGGTCGGCTTCGACTCCTTCGCGGAAGCGCTCCGCGCCGGAGCCGAGGTCTTCCACACGCTCAAGAAGCTCCTCCACGAAAAGGGCCTCGTGACCGCGGTCGGGGACGAGGGAGGCTTCGCGCCGAATCTGGGCTCGAACGCCGAAGCGCTCGACTTCCTCCTCCGCGCGATCGAGAAGGCGGGCTACCGCCCGGGCGAGCAGGTCGGGCTCGCGCTCGACGTCGCCGCGTCGGAGCTCTACGAGAACGGCCGCTACACCCTCGAGGGGAAGAAGGGTCTCGACACGGACGGAATGATCGCCTTCCTCGCCGATCTCGCGGGGCGCTATCCGATCGTCTCGATCGAGGACGGGCTCGCCGAGAGCGATTGGGACGGCTGGAAGAAGCTCACCGCCCAGCTCGGCGGCTCGCTCCAGCTCGTGGGGGACGATGTGTTCGTCACGAATCCGGAGATCCTGCGCCGCGGCATCGACGACGGGGTCGCGAATTCCATCCTGATCAAGCTGAATCAGATCGGCACGATGACCGAGACGCTCGACGCCATCGACATGGCAGTGCGCGCCGCGTACACGACGGTGATCTCGCACCGGTCCGGCGAGACCGAGGACACGACGATCGCCGATCTCGCGGTGGCGGTGAACGCGGGTCAGATCAAGACCGGCTCGCTCTCCCGGAGCGACCGGATCGCGAAGTACAACCAGCTGCTGCGCATCGCGGAGCGGTTGGCCGACGAGGCCCGCTATCCAGGACGGGCCGCGTTCCGGAGGGAGAGAAGGGCGGAGCGGGAGGGGGTGCCGGCATGATGCGATCGCCATACGAGAGCCCGAAGCAGGCGCCCGTGCGCCGCTTCCTTCGCCGCAGGCCCGACGATCGCCCGTCCCGCGCCAAGCGCCGGCTCGTCATCCTCGCGGCCGTGGCCGTCGGAGGATTCCTCGCCTACTCCTTCGTCCTCAGCGACACAGGGCTCGTGAAGATCGCCGGCCTCAAGAACGAGACCGAGAAGCTCCGCCGCGAGAAGGTGGAGCTCGCGCTCCGCGTGAACGACGTCGAGCGCCGCCGCCAGGAGCAGGCGAAGGATCCGATGCTCACCGAGCGGATCGCCCGCGAGCGGTTCCACCTCGTGAAAGAGGGCGAGATCCTCTACCGCTACAAGGAGCCGGCCTCGGGCAACGGGCGCTAGCCCGCGAGATTCATCCGCCGCAAGAGCGCGCCGAAGCGCTCGTCGCCGCGCAGTGGATCGAGCCGCGGGGCGACCTTGATCCAGACCATCCCCCGGTCCCGGATCGCGTAGGCCTTCTCGAGACGCTCGAACGCGGCGTCGTGTTCTCCGAGCCCCGTGTAGATCGCCGCCTCGGAATAGGGCGAGAGATATCGTCCTTGCGCGTCCTGCTTCAGCTGCGCGTGGATGCGCCGCGCCTCGTCGGCGCGTCCGGCGCGCGCGACCGCGTGGGCGAGGAGCGCGGTCGCGGCGAGATCCTTCGACAGGGACGCCGCGGTCGTGTAGGTCGCGATCGCGTCGTCGAGCTTGCCGAGCTGCTCGAGCGCCCCTCCCAGCATCCGGTGCGCCGGCGCGAATGCCGGATCCAGGTCGAGCGTGCGCCGCTGCTGCGCCACCGCGTCCTCGTAGCGGCGCGCGTAGAAGAGACACGCGCCGAGCGACATGTTCACCGTCAGGCTCAAGGGATCGAGGGCGTGGGCGCGCCGCATCGCCGCGACCGCCTCGTCGGAGCGGCCCAGGGCGGACAGGAGATCGCTGTACCAGTGGTACGCCCCGGCGTTCCCCGGATCGGCCGCGAGCGCGCGGCGGAAGTGCTCCTCCGAGCCGGACCAGTCCCACACGTGGTTCTGGAGCACGCCCCCCATCGCCACGTGCGCTTCCGACAGGTTGTCGTCGATCTCGAGCGCGTGGAGCGCGGCGACGCGCGCCTTCGTGTAGGCCTCCTCGGGGGTGATGAACGAGTAGCTGCCGAGCGTGTCGTACGCCTGCGCGAGCCCCGCGTGCGCCTGCGCGTAGAGCGGATCGAGCCGGATCGCTTCCTCGAAGTACTCGATCCCCTTCCGGATTCCCTGCTCCGACCTCCGGTTCCAGTGATAGCGCCCGCGCAGATACGCCTCGTACGCGTCCGGATCCACGCGCCGCGCGCGGGCGAGCCGCGCGCTCGCCTCGTGGGTCACCTGGCCCCGGATCTCCTCGGCGACGGCGCGCGCCACCTCGCCCTGGAGCGCGAGCACGTCGCTCAGCTCGCGCTCGTAGCTCCGAGCCCAGAGATGACGGTCGGTGCCCGCGTCGATCAGCTGCGCGGTGACCCGCACCTTGCTCCCGAAGCGGGCGACGGTTCCCTCCACGATGCCGTCGACCTGCAAGGCCCTCGCGATCTCGGGAAGCGGCGCGCGCGTCCCCTTGAATCGCATGACCGAGGTGCGCGACGCGACGCGAAACGCGTCGATCTGCGCGAGGGTGAGGATGATCGCCTCGGTCATGCCGTCCGCGAAGAACTCCTGCTCGGGATCGCCGGAGAGATTCTCGAGCGGGAGGACCGCGATCGAGCCGATCGCGGAGCGTGGCGCGGCCGCGCGCGCGCCCGAGTCGGCGGGGGACGCGAGCATCGCTCGAAGCGCCGCTTCCACCTGGTCCGCGGTCTCGGGACGGCGGCGCGGCTCCTTCTCGAGGAGCGACAGGATCAACGATTCGAGGCGCGAATCGAGCGGACCGCCCGGCAAAAGGGGCGGGACGGGGCGGCGGTTCAGGATCTCATCGATCAGGGCCGCCGCGGGGCTCGCCACGAACGGGCGGCGTCCGCTCGTCATCTCGTAGAGGAGGACTCCGAGCGAGTAGAGGTCGCTTCGTCCGGTCACCTCCTGGCCAAGGAGCTGCTCCGGGGCCATGTACCCCAGCGTCCCGACGACGAACCCCGCACCGGTCAGGCTCCGGGTGTCGGGGCTCGGCGTGGCGCCGGGCCGAAGGAGCGCGAGTCCGAAGTCGAGCAGCTTCACGGCCCCCCTCGCCGTCACGATGACGTTGCCCGGCTTGAGATCGCGATGCACGACCCCGGCCTCGTGCGCCGCGGCCAGCGCCGCCGCGATCTGGGCGCCATAGGCGAGCGCGTCCCGCTGGGCGATGGGACCCGCTTCGAGAAGCTCCTCGAGGCGGCGGCCCTCGACGAGCTCGAGGACGAGGAAGTCGAGCCCGTCCGCGGAGTCGAAGTCGAAGACCGTGTTGATGTGGGGATGGCTCAGGCGGGACAGGGCGGTCGCCTCCTGGCGGAAGCGCTTGCGCAAGGATTCGTCCTGGGCCGCCGGGGCCTTCAGGATCTTGACCGCGACCTCGCGATCGAGGCGCTCGTCCCGGGCGCGGTAGACCACGCCCATGCCGCCCGAGCCGATCTCCTCGAGGATCCGGTAGCGCGACACCCGCTCAGGGATCAAGCGTCGTTCTCCGAGATTGATGACGGCGGGGTGACCCGCGCGGGGGGCGACGTCCATGAACGTTCAGATGCGGCTCAGCCCCTTGCGGGAACGTCGTTTTCGCCAGCCTGCCCTGCGGCCAGAATCCCCCTTTACAGGCGGGCCGGCATGGGACACTATCACGTTGCGGGGTGGAGCAGCCTGGTAGCTCGTCGGGCTCATAACCCGAAGGTCAGAGGTTCAAATCCTCTCCCCGCAACCATGCCTATCCCGAGGCCGGGGCGACCCCCCGGCCTCGTTTCATTTCTGGCCCCGCTATTGCTGGCCTCGATCCCGTCCGAAAAATTTCTGCACGTAGGGCTTGCAGCCGGACTTCGCCTCCGACCTAGAATTGAAGAGGGCCCACCTGCCGGGGGCCCGTCACGCGCCGTACATCGCACATCGGACCCAGGACTCATCGGGGATTTCCCATGAACCCACCGGAAACCGCTATGCCCGTCGCTCCCGGCCCCGACCTGGCCGGCCTCTCCGCCCTCGACCCCCGCGAGCTCCTCGCCGCCCTGGAGGCGGTGCGCGCGGGTGATTTCTCCGCGCGCCTGCCTGGCGACCGCACCGGATTGGCCGGAAAGATCGCGGACACCTTCAACGACATCGTCGGCTCGCTCGGCCGCACGTCTCTCGAGCTGGAACGCGTCGGACAGGTCGTCGGCCGCGAGGGACGAATCCGCCAGCGCGTCACCCTGGGAACGCCGAACGGCTCCTGGGAGGACATGGAGCGCTCGATCAACACGCTCATCGAGGACCTCCTCTGGCCCACGCGCGAGATGACGAAGGCGATCTCCGCCGTCGCGCGAGGCGACCTGGTCCAGGGCGTGGGGCTCGAGGTGGACGGCCGTCCGCTCCAGGGCGAGTTCCTCCGATCGGCCACGATCGTGAACAAGATGATCCAGCAGCTCGCGGTTTTCACGTCCGAGGTGACGCGCGTCGTGCGCGAGGTCGGCTCGGACGGGAAGCTGGGCGGCCAGGCCGTGGTGCCCGAAGTGGCGGGCACGTGGAAGGACCTGACCGACTCCGTGAACTCGATGGCCAACAACCTCACGGCCCAGGTCCGGAACATCGCCGACGTGACCATCGCGGTGGCGAGCGGCGACCTCTCGAAGAAGATCACGGTCGACGTCCGGGGCGAGATCCTCCAGCTCAAGGAGGCCATCAACACGATGGTGGACCAGCTCCGGTCCTTCGCCTCCGAGGTGACGCGCGTGGCGCGCGAGGTGGGCACCGACGGAAAGCTGGGCGGTCAGGCCATCGTGCCGGGCGTGGCCGGCACCTGGAAGGACCTCACCGACTCCGTGAACTCGATGGCCAACAACCTCACGGCCCAGGTCCGGAACATCGCCGACGTGACCACGGCCGTGGCCCGCGGGGACCTCTCGCGCAAGATCACCGTCGACGTGCGCGGCGAGATCCTCGAGCTCAAGAACACCATCAACACGATGGTCGACCAGCTCAACTCCTTCGCGTCGGAAGTGACCCGCGTCGCGCGCGAGGTGGGCACCGACGGGCGGCTGGGCGGCCAGGCGCAGGTGCCCGACGTGGCCGGCACCTGGAAGGACCTCACCGACAACGTCAACTTCATGGCCTCGAACCTCACCGCTCAGGTGCGAAACATCGCCGAGGTCTCCACGGCCATCGCCGGCGGCGACCTCTCGAAGAAGATCACCGTGAACGTGAGCGGCGAGATCCTCCAGCTCAAGGAGACCATCAACACGATGGTGGATCAGCTGAACGCGGTCGCCGGCGAGGTGACCCGCGTCGCGCGCGAGGTCGGCTCCGAGGGCAAACTGGGCGGCCAGGCCGCGGTGCCGGGCGTGGCCGGAACGTGGAAGGGCCTCACCGACAACGTCAACTCGATGGCGTCGAATCTCACGGGCCAGGTGCGCAACATCGCCGAGGTGACGACCGCCGTGGCGCGCGGGGACCTCTCGCGCAAGATCACGGTGGACGTGAAGGGCGAGATCCTCGAGCTCAAGAACACCATCAACACGATGGTCGACCAGCTGAACGGGTTCGCCTCGGAAGTGACGCGCGTGGCGCGCGAGGTCGGGACCGACGGCAAGCTGGGCGGCCAGGCGGTCGTGCCCGGCGTGGCCGGCACGTGGAAGGACCTCACCGACTCGGTCAACTCCATGGCCGACAACCTCACGGCGCAGGTCCGGAACATCGCCGAGGTCGCGACCGCCATCGCGAACGGCGACCTCTCGAAGAAGATCACCGTCGACGTGCGCGGCGAGATCCTCCTCCTCAAGGAGACGCTCAAAACGATGGTCGAGCAGCTCCGCTCCTTCGCCGCCGAGGTGACGCGCGTGGCGCGCGAGGTCGGAACCGACGGACGGCTCGGCGGCCAGGCGGTCGTCGCGGGCGTGGGCGGCACGTGGAAGGACCTCACCGACAACGTGAACCTCCTCGCCGCGAACCTGACGACGCAGGTCCGGAACATCGCCGAGGTGACGACCGCCGTGGCGCGCGGGGACCTCTCGCGCAAGATCACGGTGGACGTGAAGGGCGAGATCCTCGAGCTCAAGAACACGATCAACACGATGGTCGATCAGCTGAACGCGTTCGCGGCCGAGGTGACGCGCGTGGCGCGCGAGGTCGGGACCGACGGCAAGCTGGGCGGCCAGGCGGTCGTGCCCGGCGTGGCCGGCACGTGGAAGGACCTCACCGACACCGTCAACGTCATGGCGGCGAACCTCACCGAGCAGGTGCGCGGCATCGTGAAGGTCGTGACCGCCGTCGCGAACGGCGACCTGAAGCAGAACCTCACCGTGAAGGCGAAGGGCGAGGTCGCGGCGCTCGCGGACACCATCAACGACATGACGGGAACGCTCGCGACCTTCGCCGACCAGGTCACCACGGTGGCGCGCGAGGTGGGCGTGGACGGGCGTCTCGGCGGTCAAGCGAACGTCCCTGGCGCCGCCGGCACCTGGAAGGCCCTGACCGGGAACGTGAACCTGCTCGCGGCGAATCTCACCACGCAGGTCCGCGCGATCGCCGAGGTGGCGACGGCGGTGACGCAGGGCGATCTCACGCGGTCCATCCAGGTCGACGCGCGCGGCGAGGTGGCGGAGCTCAAGGACAACATCAACACGATGATCCTCAACCTCAAGCTCACGACCGATCAGAACCGCGAGCAGGACTGGCTCAAGACCAACCTCGCGCGGTTCACCGGGATGCTCCAGGGGCAGCGGGACCTCGCCACCGTGGGACGGATGCTCCTCACGGAGCTCGTGCCGCTGGTCAGCGCGCACCAGGGCATCCTCTACCAGATGGACGTCTCCGGCATGCCGCGTCTCCGCATGCTGGCGAGCTACGGCAACGCGAAGGTGGAGGGCTACCCCGACGAGCTCGATCTGGGCGTCGGCTTCGTGGGCCAGTGCGCCGTGGACAAGCGCCGCATCCTGGTCACGAGCCTTCCGCCGGACACGCCGCCGATCGACGCCGCGATGTTCCAGGCGCCGCCGCGGAGTCTCGTCGTCCTGCCGGTCACCTTCGAAGGGGAGACGCGAGCCGTGCTGGGCCTCGCGTCGCTCGGGGACTTCGCTCCC
The DNA here is from genome assembly GCA_036274595.1 of Candidatus Eiseniibacteriota bacterium. Taxonomy (GTDB): domain Bacteria; phylum Eisenbacteria; class RBG-16-71-46; order SZUA-252; family SZUA-252; genus WS-9. The sequence goes on from DASUFL010000131.1 coordinate 30,396, forward strand.
GCCCAGCTCGCCTTCCTCGACCAGCTCACCGCCAGCGTCGGCATCGTGTTCAACTCGATCGAAGCCACGATGCAGACCGAGGGACTCCTCCAGCAGTCCCAGCAGCTCGCGAGCGAGCTCCAGTTCCGGCAGAAGGAGCTCCAGCAGACCAACGAGCAGCTCGCCCTCAAGGCACAGCAGCTCGCCGAGCGCAACGTCGAGGTGGAGCGCAAGAATCAGGAGATCGAGCAGGCGCGGCGCGCGCTCGAGGACAAGGCGAGCGAGCTCGCGCTCACGTCCAAGTACAAGTCCGAGTTCCTCGCCAACATGTCCCACGAGCTCCGCACGCCGCTCAACTCGATCCTCATCCTGGGCCAGCAGCTCGGCGACAACCCGGACGGAAATTTGTCACCGAAGCAGGTCGAATTCGCGCGCAGCATCCATGGGGCCGGCACAGACCTCCTCAACCTGATCACCGACATCCTCGACCTCTCGAAGATCGAGTCGGGGACGGTGACGGTGGAGGCCGAGGAGATCTACTTCACGATGCTCCTCGATACGGTCCGCCGCACGTTCCGCCACGAGGCCGAGAACCGGAGGCTCACGTTCGAGGTCCAGGTGGATCCGCAGCTCGGGAGCGGCATGGCGACCGATCCGAAGCGGCTCCAGCAGGTGCTCAAGAACCTGCTCTCGAACGCGTTCAAGTTCACCGAGCACGGCGGGGTGCGGCTGAGCGTCGCGGTGGCGACCGGCGGCTGGAGCATCGGCAATCCGATCCTCGACGACGCGGGGACGGTGGTGTCCTTCGAGGTGTCGGACACGGGCGTCGGCATCCCGGCCGAGAAGCAGAAGATCATCTTCGAGGCGTTCCAGCAGGCGGACGCGAGCACGAGTCGCAAGTACGGCGGCACCGGGCTCGGACTCGCCATCAGCCGCGAGCTCGCGCATCTTCTGGGAGGCGAGATCCAGCTCCGCTCCACGCCGGGCCGCGGCTCGACGTTCACGCTCTACCTGCCGCGCAACTACGCCGGACCGTCCGCCACGACGCCCGAAGAGACGGACGGCCCTCCGGTGAAGACGCCGGCGCGATTCCCCTCGGTGCGGCTGCCGGAGCGCGCGATCGAAAAGGTGCCGGACGACCGCGAGCAGCTCGTTCCGGGAGAGGCGACGCTCCTCGTGGTCGAGGACGATCCGCACTACGCCCGCGTGCTCGTGGATCTGGCCCACGACGAAGGGTTCAAGGTCCTGGTCGCGCATCGCGGCGCGGACGCGCTCGATCTGGCACGCCAGTTCATGCCGTCCGCGGTGTCGCTCGACATCTTCCTGCCGGACATGCTCGGCTGGACGGTGCTGAGCCATCTGAAGCAGGATCCGGCGACGCGGCACATCCCCGTCCAGATCGTCACGCTGGACGAAGACCGGCAGCACGGCCTGTCGCGCGGCGCCTTCTCGTTCCTCACCAAGCCGACCACGTCGGAGGGGCTCGGAGCCGCGCTCTCGCGCATCAAGCGGTACTCGGCGCCGAGGAAGAAGAGGCTCCTCATCGTGGAGGACGACGCCCTCGAGCAGCGGAGCATCTCGGAGCTCCTGGGGCACGACGACGTCGAGATCGAGACGGCCGGCACCGCGGGCGAGGCGCTCGAGGCGCTCCGGACCGTCGCGTACGACTGCGCGGTGGTCGACCTCAGGCTCCCGGACATGTCGGGGCTCGAGATGCTGGAGGCGCTCCGCGAGGACGGCTCCCTGTCCGACCTCCCGGTCGTGATCTTCACCGGCAAGGAGCTGTCGCCCGAGGAGGACGCGCAGCTCCACACGCTCGCCCGGAGCGTCGTCGTGAAGGGGGTCGAGTCGCCGGAGCGGCTCCTCGACGAGACGTCGCTCTTCCTGCACCGCGTGATCTCGGACCTTCCGGCCGAGAAGCAGCGCATGCTGGACCGGCTCTATCGCTCCGACGAAGACCTGGTCGGGCGGGCGGTGCTGGTCGTGGACGACGACGTCCGGAACATCTTCGCCCTCTCGAGCGCGCTCGAGAGGCGCGGCATGACGGTGCTCACGGCGAGCACGGGGCGCGAAGCGCTCACCACGCTCGACTCCACGCCGGATGTCGCGATCGTGCTGATGGATGTCATGATGCCCGAGATGGACGGCTACGAGACCATGCGGGAAGTGCGGAAGAACCCGGCCTTCCGCCGCCTCCCCATCGTGGCGCTCACCGCGCGCGCGATGAAGGGGGACCGCGAGAAGTGCCTCGAAGCCGGCGCTTCGGACTACCTGGCCAAGCCGGTCAACACGGAGCAGCTCCTCTCGGTGCTCCGCGCGTGGCTGCACCGTTGATCCTGGGGACGATCTCGTGACCAAGACTCCCGTCAACATCCTGATGGTGGACGACCAGCCCGCGAAGCTCCTCACCTATGAGGCGATCCTGGGGCCGCTGGGTGAGAACCTCATCATGGCGAGCTCCGGGACGGAGGCGCTCGAGACGCTGCTCCGCACCGACATCGCGGTCGTCCTGATCGACGTCCACATGCCCGATCTGGACGGCTTCGAGCTGGCGCAGATGATCCACCAGCATCCGCGCCACCAGCGCGCCGCGATCATCTTCGTCTCGGCGGTCCACATGACCGACATCGATCGCCTGCGCGGCTACGAGGTCGGCGGCGTGGACTACGTCTCGGTGCCCATCGTGCCCGAGATCCTGCGCGCCCGCGTCAGCGTGTTCGCGGACCTCTACCGGAAGACCCAGGAGCTCGAGAGCCTCAACGAGGAGCTGGAGCGGCGCGTCAGCGAGCGCACCTCGGAGCTCGAGTCGTCGACGGAGCGGCTCCGGGAGTCGGAGGACGCTCTGCGCGAAACCGACAGGCGGAAGGACGAGTTCCTGGCGATGCTCGCGCACGAGCTTCGCAATCCGCTCGCTCCGATCCGGAACGCGGTCGAGTACCTGCGCATGCGCGCGGAGGCGGACCCGACCGTCCGGTGGAGCCACGACGTCATCGACCGGCAGATCGACCATCTCACCCGGCTCGTGGACGATCTCCTCGACGTGAGCCGCATCACGAGAGGGCGCCTCGAGATTCGCCGCATGAGGTCGGACCTGGGAGACATCCTTCGCGGCGCCGTGGAGACGATCCAGGCTTCGGTCCAGGAGCGCGGCCAGAGGCTCCACGTGTCGCTTCCGCCGGAGCCTACCTGGGTGAACGCGGATGTGGTGCGGATGACGCAGATCTTCCTGAATCTCCTCGACAACGCCTCCAAGTTCACGCCCGAGGGAGGCACGATCTGGCTCTCGTCGGAACGGACCGAGGGGAGCGCGGTGGTCCGCTTGCGGGACACGGGAGCGGGGATCACGCCCGAGGAGCTGCCGCAGCTCTTCCAGATGTTCTACCAGATACGCCGCTCGACGACGGGCGCGCAGGGAGGACTGGGGATCGGGCTCGCGCTCGTGCGGCGGCTCGTGGAGCTCCACGGGGGAACGGTCGAGGCGTCGAGCGAAGGACACGAGCGGGGGGCCGAGTTCGTCGTCCGCCTTCCGGCGCTTGCGGAGGCGCCGGCGGCAGGATCGAACGGCGCCGGGAAGGCGGAGCCGGAAGCGCCCTCCACGCGGCGGGTCCTCGTCGTCGACGACAACGTCGACTCCGCGGAGAGCCTCGCCATGCTTCTCCGCCTCGGCGGGCACGAGATCGAGACCGCCTACGACGGCTTGAAGGCCGTGGAGGCCGCGGAGCGCTTCAGGCCCGATCTCATCCTGCTCGATATCGGACTTCCAGGAATCGACGGTTACGACGCCGCGGTGCGCATCCGGGAGGGCTCAGGCGGCCGCGAGGTGCTTCTGGTCGCCATCACGGGCTGGGGACAGGACGAGGATCGTCGCCGGTCCCGCGAGGCAGGCTTCGACGCCCACCTCACGAAACCGGTCGACATGTCGGCCCTGACCCGCCTCCTCGCGGAGCTCCCGAAGGTCGCCGTCTAGCGCCCGTCCCGCGCGCTGCCCCGCCCGTCAGCGCGGCTGCGACACCCGGCTCGCGGCCGCCGGCGCGGTCCCCCCGGTTCCCTGCGCCACCTGCGTCAGATAGCGCGCCACCGCCGGGCCCTCGCGCGCCCTCAGCTTCACGCAGTCGCCGCCGGTCTCCATCACCTTCTTCAGCTCGACGTCCATCCCAGGAGTCGTGTGCTCGGGCGCCGAGTAGAAGGCGTTCGCCTGGTCGAGCTTGGGCTGCTCGCATGAGAACGCCAGGTAGACGAGGAACGGCGCGTAGACCGGCGGGATCTTGTCGAGGATGGCCTTGTGGTTCGTCCGCGCCCACGCGGCCACCACGTCGCGATTCTCGAGCCGGCTGAGGGCGGCTTCCGCGACCCCGAAGACCTCGTGGGGGCGGACCGTCGGTCCGAGCGAGTAGGCGAGAGCGCGATCTCGGAGCGCCGGATCGCGGAAGCTCCCCATCGCGGCGAGCAACGGATCGCGATCCGTGGGCGCCGTCGCCTGCTCGAAGCGCTTCTGGTATTCGTCGAAGAGATCCGCCTTCCCGCGAATCGCCGAGAGCCGGAGCGCGGCGTTCACGAGTGACGGATCGATGGAGCCGCGGTCGGCCCGGAAGGACTGCGCGAGCTGCTCGGCCCGCGTGAGCGCCGCGTCATCGCGCCCCTCGTCCGCCATCCAGTCGAGGAGCGTGGGACGCAGGATGGAGACGGCTTCTTCTTCCCCGCTCTTGCGGTCCCATCCGAAGCGCTGCGCGGCCGGCCCGAGCACCTGCCGTACGTAGGCCGAGAACGGAGCCTCCAGATCGGTGGTGACGAAGGCTCCCTTCACCTGGCCGAGCGACGCCACCACCGCGTTGATCACCTCGGGACGCGGATCGTTGGAGAAGCCCTGAAGCGTGCGAAGGAAGTCGTCCCCCTTCACCTCTCCGGACAGGACCAGCGCGCCGATGTTGTTGATGAAGCGGATCCGCTCCGGCGTGCTCAAGATCTCCTGCGCGCGCGAGGAGAGCGTGGCGAGCACCGCCGGCTCGACGCTCGTGCGGTAGTAGCCGCCGCCCGCGTTGACATCGATCCAGGCCGCCTTCGCGGTGATTCCCGGGAGCTGGATCTCCGAGGCCGGCTGATCGAAGAGGAACGAGTAGCTCTGGACTCCGGACGCGCCTGGGTAGCGCACGGTCATCGGGATGCCCCACCGCTGCTCCGCCGGGGCCAGGACGCCGTATCCGAGGAAACGGCGCTGCGTGAGCTTCACCTTCCCGCCGTCCAGGAGCTCCGCGCGCACGAGCGGGATCCCGGGCTGATCGAGGAACGTGGCCATCGGCGTCTTGACGTCCTTGCCCGCGGCCGCCGAAAGCTCGTCCCAGAGATCTTCGGCCACAGCGTTCTTCCATTCGTACTTCTTGAGATAGTTCCGGATCGCCGTGCGGAACGTGTCGGGGCCCATCCACCGCTCGAACATGCCGATCGTGGCGTTCCCCTTCCCGTAGGTGACCTGGATCCCCTCGAAGAGGTTGTCGATGTTGGTCACCGGCTGGCGGATCGCGTGCGTGCTCAAGCGCGAGTCCTCGGCCATCACGGTCGCCAGGTGCTGGAGCTCGTATTCATCGACTCCCAGCTCGGGATAGACCTTCCCCGCGATCCGGTAGCTCATCCAATCCGCAAACGACTCGTTGAGCCACAGGTCGTCCCACCACTTCATCGTGACCAGATCCCCGAACCACTGGTGCGCCATCTCGTGCGCGGCGAAGATCGCGTAGAGGCGCTTCCGCGCCATGCTCATGGTCTTCGGATCGAACAGGATGAACCGGTCGCCGAACGTGATGGCGCCCGGATTCTCCATCGCGCCGGGCGAGAACTCGGGCACCGCGATCAGGTCGAGCTTCTTGTAGGGGTACGGACGTCCGAAGTACTCCTCGAGCGCCTTGAGGAGCGGCGGCGTCATGGTCGCGGCCGTCTGCGCGAGCGCCGTGCTCCCCTTGGGCACGACGATCCGGGCCGGAATCGACATGCCCTGCATGGGCACGTATTCGAGCGGCCCGGTGGCGATGCAGAGGAGGTACGACGAGATCGGCTCGGTCTTCTCGAACACGACGGTCTTCACGCCCTTGGTGGTCGTCGAGCTCATGACCGGCGTGTTCGAGACGGCCTCGTGCGCCGCGGGCACGGCGATGGTCACCTGGTAGGGAATCTTGAAGGCCGGCTCGTCCCAGCAGGGGAACGCCCCGCGCGCATCGATCGCCTCGAACTGGGTGAACGTGTACGCGTTCCCTCCCGATTCCACGCGATAGAGCGAGGTGGCGCGCCGGTCGAAGTCGTTCGAGAAGTCGATCTCGAGCGTGTAGCTCCCCGCCGGGATCTGGCTCGCCGCGGTCGCGGTCGTGAAGCCCCAGGAGCCTTCCGACGTGGCGAGCGGCCAGGACTTCCCTTTCCCCTTCAGCACCACGCGCGTGAGCTTCATCTCCTGCGCGTGAAAATGGATCGTCTTCGTGGCCTTGGGAATGCGGACCATCACGCGGGTATTCCCGGTGTAGTCCGTCTTCCCGGCATCGAGATTCAGCGTGATCGCCTGGAAGGATGGGATCGCGTCTCCGGGGAGGCGCTCCGCTTCATCGGCGGAGCCGGCACAGGGGAGGACGATGACGGCGAGCGCCGCGGTGACAAGGAGCAACGTACGGAACACGCGTTGGGGAGTCATGAGATCTCCTGTGGCCGGGTCCGGGTCGAGCGGATATGGGGACGCTGCATTGGCTCTACGGAATCGAGGCAAGGACTCGTTTCGTCGAAAACCGCCCGGGGGGCGGGCGGCCAGTGTCGCACAGGGGCGCCCGGCGCGCCAACGCCCGAGCGGCAGAATGTGCTATAATGTAGTAGATTCCCTGCCCAATTTGGCCGCGCCAGGACATCGAGGAAGGAAGCCAAGGCCATGACTCCCTGCAACTTACGCTCGTCGTTCTCCTGGAAGAGCTTGTCCGCCATGGCCGGCGCCCTCGGGATCCTCGTTCTGGCCGGATGCGGGAGCGACAGCGTCTCCGGTCCGAAGCAGGTGCCGCTCACGGTCAAGGCGATGGGAACGGGCGCCCAGGCCTCCCCGGCCCGTCTGGCCTCGGGGCTCACATTCCACAGCGCATATTCCGCGGCTGCCGAGTCCATCCCGGTCACGTTCACGAAGGCGCTCCTCGTCGTTCGCGACGTCCGTTTCCACTTCGAGGACGGCGATCTGGATACGCTCGGGGATGACGGGGACATGGACTCCACGGGCTCGCAGGGAGACTCGATCGGCGAAGGCGAGGATGACGACCACGAAGGCGGGATGGTCATCTTCCGCGGACCGTTCGTGCTGGACCTCCTCTCGCAGAGCGCCGAGAGCCTGGGCACGCAGCTCGTCCCTCCCGGTGACTACGATCGGGTGCAGGGGCACCTGCGCGCGCTCCGGGCATCCGACTGGAATGCCGGCGGCTACCCCTTCCTGGTTGGAGCCACGGTTTACCTGGAAGGTTTGGTTCAAGGCGACGGAGGGGGTCCGTTCACCTATCAGACCCGGATCGACAACGAGTTCATGATCCGCGGCCGGTTCAGGGTCGACGCAGGCTCCCCCGCCACGGCCTTCATCACGTTCGATGTCTCGAGCTGGCTCGTGAAGGACGGTGCGTTTCTGGATCCAAGGGTCCCGGACAACGCCAAGTGGATCGAATGGGCGATCCGCCACGCGATCAAGGTCGACATGGACGACGACCACGACGGGCAACCGGGGGACGACTAGGGGCATGACCCCGGGCGGTCTCCGGACTATCGGAGACGGTTAGGTAGTAGAGTTGAGGGACGGCCCTCCGTCCCGCAGTGGCAGCCGGTGCCCCGCAGAGGAGTGACGTCGTGACCCTTCGAACGACCCTGCCCCGACCGCGCGCTAGCTGGCTTCGAACCTGCGCGCTGGGCCTCTGCTTCGCGCTCGCGGCAGCGCTCGGTGCGTCTCCCGCTTCAGCCACCGTTCAGTCGATCGAGGTGATCCCCGCTTCGCCCACCACGTGCGACTCCGTGGCTCTGGTGATCAAGGGGGTAATGTCAAACCCCTGCTACAAGCTGATTCGCGTTCGTCTTGGCGAGCTCGAGCTCCTCCCCACCATGGGGCCGGTACCGGGCTACGAGGTCGGCGTGCGGATCGTGGTCCAGGAACCGAACCCCGATCTGGACGTCGCCTGCCCTGAGGTCATCCAGCCGTACGAGCGCACGCTCTATCTGCCGTACCACCCCTTCGGGTTCTACCAAGCTCACGCGACCGAGTACCTCGTTCCCTTCTCGACGGACAGCACGGCTACGCCGAAGGACTCGACTAGCCGGGTGGGGACCGTGTTCCACGTCGATCCCGACTCCTGCATGACCCCAGGTTGCTACCGGCTCTCCTTCAACAGTCCGTTCGTGAACGCGTTCTGTGACGCGGTCGGACCGCCGGGAGGAACGGCTTGCGCCATCGTCTCGCTCGGCTCGCTCGATCCGGTCGCGGGACTTCAATCGGTGATTCACGTCACGGATCCGAGAGTCGACCCGGGCGTGCCCGTGCCCGGCTCGATTCTCAGGCCGGTCTCGGTCGAAGCGATCGGAGCCGCGCGCGGCTTCCAGGTGAACTGGACCGCGGACGGGTCGACCGTCAAGTTCCTCCTCTACTCGAGTGAAGGAAAGGCGTTGGCCCCCAATACTGACAAGGTGCTCCGCGTCTGCTACGCGATCGGATCGGAAGCGCACGGGACGTATCGCATGAGATTTGGGGCTACCGTCGTCTCCGACCCCCGGGGCCATGCGATTTCTCCCTGCCCGACGCTCGTGGAAGAAGTGGGGCGGATTTGCGTGGGTGAGGGGGGCTGCGACCTCGACGGCAACGGAGTTTCCAACGTCCTCGACATCATCCGGCTGGTCCGGTGCGCTCTGGGCGGTCCCGATTCGACCATGGCCTGTCCCGACTCGACCGCGGCGCGCGCGGACTGTAATGACGACGGCGTCGTGGACATTCGCGATGTCGTTTGCTGCATTCGAAACATCCTGCAGCTGACGCGCTGGGGATCGATTACTCCTCCGGCCGATCCGGTCGCAGTGCCGACACGCCTTCGCTTCCTGGGCGCGCCTGAATGGTGGAAGCCAGGATATGGCCGCGTCGAGATCGAGATGGATCCCGGCAGCGACTTCGGAGGGACCGCGGTCGAGGTGGAGGCGCCTCCAGGGGTGCTGATCTACGGCATCGATGAAGACGACGGCACGGTGGATCCGGGAATGACGCCCAATCCGAATTACCTGTTCCTGCCCGAGGTGGGGGACGGCCAGCGATCCCGCTTCCTGATCGTCCGGCGGAGCAGCAATTACGAGCCACGACCGTTCCGGGCCAGACTCTTCTTCCAGACGACGGAAGCGCTCGGGAACGACGCGGCCTTCCGGATCGTGGGGGCCGAGGGTGGATCGTGGAGCCAGGCGTCACCGGCCGCCGCGGAGATCACGCAGGGGACGATGTCCGTAGGCGCTCCGGCGCCGCGCGTGCTCCCCGCGCGGCCCAATCCGTTCTCCGACGCGACCGACATCGCGTTCGAGCTTCCAGCCGCCCGGCATGTCACGCTCCGCGTCTACTCGGCCACGGGCCGACTCGTCCGGACCCTCGTCGACGCGGCCCTGCCTCTGGGGCTGCATCGCGCGCCATGGAACGGCCGGGACGAGGCGGGACGCGTGGTGGCCTCGGGAATCTACTTCGTGAAGTTCTCGACGGGGGATGCCGAGTCGACGATCCGGATCGTACGGTTGAAGTAGAGTGAGGGGGCGATGAACCCTCACAATCCGATCATCCTCTTCATCATCTTCGTGCTTCTGATGCTCGCGCCGCTCTGGATGCTGGGCTGCTAGCCCACGCTGGAGCGGCGCGGCGCTTTACTGGCCGCCGCCTTCCTCGCCTTGGGCGCGGGGGCTTCCCGCTCCTCTTCGATCGCCACCCACAGTCCCGTCTGGTCGCTCTTCCGCGCGGCGTCGAGGACCTTCTGGACTTCGAGCGCCTCGGCGAACGTGGGTGACGCCGCCGCCGGATTCCCGGCATGGATCGCCTCGCGCAGCAGGGCGACCTTGACCTTGAACGGGGCGAGGAGCGCCGTTTCGGGGGTGGGCGTGAGCTTCAGATCGTCGGGAATCGGGACCTCCTCGACGCCCCCCTGAGGCGCGGGCCGTCCGATCCGGTCCCCTTCCATCACGACGAACGCGTCGTCGGAGCCGAACGCCTCGATGGTCTCCGAGCGCTGGCGCGCTCCGCCGAACGTGTCGATGACGCCGGTCGCGCCGCTCTTGAACTCGAGGAAGAGCGTGTAGCTGTCCTCGGCGGTGATCGCGCGATGCGCGGCGCTCACGCCTGGGGCCGTGGGAGCGAGATGGCCGAGTCGCGCGAACAGGCGGCGCACCGGGCCCGCGTACAGCGTGAGCTGGTCCACGTCGTGGGAGCCGAGCGCGCCCAGGAATCCGCCGCCCCGCTCCTTCTCCGTGAGCCACGTGAGCCGGCGGCCGGGATCGCGCGCCCAGCCGGGGAGGCGCGTGCGCATGACGATGTGTTCGACCCTGCCGAGCTTTCCTTCGGAGATCCAGCGCGCCAGGGCCGCGCGCCCAGGCTTGTGGCGGAACTCGTGATTCACGACGGCCACGAGGTCGTGCGCTTTCGCGAGCGCCGCGAGCTCGCGCGCCTGCGCGGCATTGAGCGCGAACGGCTTCTCGAGGAGCACGTGGCACTGGCGCTCGAGCGCGGCGCGCGCCATGGGGTAGTGGAGGTCGACCGGGCTCGCGATGGCGACGAGATCGGCCTCGACCTCGTCGAGCATCTTCTTCCAGTCGGCGCTCGCATAGGGAATGCCGTGCGCCTCCGCCACCCGCCGGGCGTTCTCCTCGTGCCCGCTCGCTACTCCGACCAGCTTGAAGGCGGGGTCGGAGGCGAAGCCAGGCGCGTGCACGGCGCCGCCGAAGCTCGTCCCGATAAGGAGCACGCGGATGGGGGACGGGGACGTCATAGCCGTCCATAGTAGCAGGTTCGCCCGGAGCCCCATACACTCTGCCCCATGACCGAAACGGCGCGCCGGCGCGTCCTCGTCATCGGCGGAGGGTTGAGCGGCGCGGCCGTGGCGTACGCGCTCCTCTCGCGCGCGCGGGCGCCCCTGCTCGTCACCGTTGTCGGGAAAGCGCCCCTGGGCGAAGGGACCGCCTACGGCTCGTCCCATCCCCTCCATCTCCTGAATGTCCGCTCGCGCGGGATGAGCCTGGTCGACGGCGACGACGCCCATTTCGTCCGATGGCTCGCGACCCAGGACGGAGCGGATCCGGACCCCGATCGATTCGTTCCGCGCCGCCTCTATGCCGACTACGTGCGCGACACGCTGGCCGTGGCCGAGGCCTCATCCATGGCCGGCCTCGAGCGGATCCTCGGAAACGTCGTAGGGCTCAATCTCACGGCTGAGGGGGTCCGGCCGCGCTCGAGAACGGCGACGCGCGAAGCGGGGACCGTGCGGTGCTCGCGCTCGGCCATCCGCCGCCGGATCATCCGAGCGACGGCCATCTCCCGCTCTACGACAGTCCGCGCTACGTGCGCGACCCGTGGTCGCCGGACGCGATTGCCGGACTCGATCCGGATGCGGCGCTGCTCGTGATCGGCACCAACCTCACCATGTTCGACCTTGCGATGGCGCTGGATGCCCGCGGACATCGAGGCGTGATCCACGCGATCTCGCGACGGGGCCTGACGTCCCTCGCGCACGGCCCCGCCCCGTCCAGGAGCGCGCCGTGGAACGGGACCGCTCCGCCGCGCAGCGCTCGCGCGGCGCTCCGCGCCTTGCGCGGGGAAGCCCGCGCCGAGCCCGCGGCGTGGCGGGGCATCGTGGATTCGATCCGTGCGCAGACGCCGGCCCTCTGGTCCTCGTGGCCGGACGCCGAGCGTCGCCGGTTCCTCCGGCACGCGCGCCCCTACTGGGACATCCATCGCCATCGCGCCGCGCCGGAGATCCACGAGCGCGTCGACCGCATGCGCCAGGACGGGCGGCTCCGCGTGAGCGCCGGGCGATTGACCTCCCTCGAGTTGCGCGGGGACGGCGTCGTCGCTACGATCGCTCCGCGCGGCGGCAGCGCCCCCGTGAGGCTCGCGGTGGAGCGCGTGATCAACGCGACCGGCCCCAGTGTCGATTACCGGACGTGGGACGGTCCGCTCGTGCGCGCGCTCTTCCAGCGAGGATGGATCCGTCCCGGGCCGCTCGGCTTCGGGCTCGACGCAACCGCGGAGGGAGCGATCCTGGACCGGGACGGCCGAGCCTCGACAATCCTCTCCACCCTTGGGCCGGCCTTGCGCGGGTCGCTCTGGGAGACGACGGCGGTCCCGGAGATTCGCGCGCAGGCCGCGCGGCTCGCGATTCGGATCCTCACAGATCTGGAGTCACGTCCCGCGTGACCTGGCCCCTTCCTCCGTTCCTCTGGGGCGTCGCTACTTCCGCGTATCAGATCGAGGGAGGCATCGCCGAGAACGACTGGGCCGACTGGGAGCGCGTGCCCGGGAAGGTCCGTGGCGGCGTCTGCGCCGGCCAAGCCTGCGGGAGCTGGGAGCACTGGCAGCGCGATCTCGACCGCATCCAGTCTCTGGGGTTGAACGCCTACCGATTCTCGATCGAGTGGAGCCGCGTCGAGCCGGAGGAAGGGCGCTTCGACGAGGCAGCGCTCGCCCACTATCGGGCCATCCTCTCCGGATGCCGCGAGCGGGGCATCACGCCGGTCCTCACGCTGCACCACTTCACCAATCCTCGGTGGTTCCTCGCGCGCGGCGGCTGGGAGGACCGCGCGAACATCGCCCCCTTCGAGCGCTACGCCCGGCTGGCGGGCGAGCGATACGGCGATCTCGTCGACCTCTGGATCACCATCAACGAGCCCGAGGTGTACGGTTTCTACGCGTACGACGCCGGCGTCTTTCCTCCCGGCCTTCGCGATCGCGCGCGGGCGCTCCGCGTGATCGCGAATCTGCTCGAAGCGCACGGCGTGGCCTCCCAGGCGTTGCGCCAGGCGGATCGCGTCGACGCCGACGGTGACGGCCACGCGGCCCTCGTGGGCGCGGCCAAGCACTGGGTGCTGCTCGAGCCGCGGAACCGATGGTCTCCGATGGACCGGATTGCCGCCGTGGTGCAGCACCGCATCTTCAACGTCGCCGTGGCGCGCGCGCTGGCGGGAGGATTCATCGATCTCTGGATCCCGGGCGTGCCGGCGATCAAGCGGCGGGTCGATGCGCTCCAAGGCGCATCCGATTTTCTCGGCGTCAACTACTACACGCGGTGGCAGGTCGGGTTGGGGGGGGACGGGCCCATGAGCGTCCGGCCCGGCGTTTCGAAGAACGATCTCGGATGGGAGATCCATCCGGAGGGCCTCGAGATCGCGCTTCGCGAGTGCGCGCGGTTCCACCTTCCGCTCATGGTGACCGAGAACGGAATCGCCGATGCCACCGACCGATGGCGGCCGGACTTCATCCGGGCGTCGCTGGCCGCACTGGATCGGGCCCGCGCCGCGGGCGCGGACGTGCGCGGATACTTCCACTGGTCGCTTATGGACAACTACGAGTGGCACGAAGCGTACGAAGGCAAGTTCGGACTCTTCGAGCGCGGCGCTGTCGGTGGAACCGGCGAACGACCGAGCGCCAAGGTCTACGCGGAGGAGGTGGCGCGAAGGCGTTGACGGGCCCGGCCCGCGGGCGCATGGTTGATGGTCCCGTTTGCGGCTTCTGGGCTCAGGTCAGGGAGGCGATCCATGTTCGAGGAATTCAAGAAATTCCTGCTCCAGACGAATGCGCTCGCGCTCGCGGTCGGCGTCATCATCGGCGCCGCGGTCGGCAAGGTCGTCAGCTCGCTGGTGAGCGACATCCTCATGCCCGTGATCGGACTCATGGTTCCCGCGGGCGGCGCGTGGCGCGAGCTCAGCATCGTTCTCTCGACGAAGCCGGACGGAACGCCGGGCAACGCGATCACCTATGGCGCGTTCCTCGGGAACATCGTCGATTTCGTGATCATCGCCCTCTGCGTCTTCCTGATCACCAAGGCGCTGCTGAAGCCGGCGCCCGCATCCGGTCCGCCCACGAAGGAGTGCCCCGAGTGCAAGGAGATCATCCCCGCCGCGGCGCGCAAGTGCCGCGCGTGCACGAGCGCGGTGTAGCGCCCGTTCGCATGCGTCGTCCGTAGCGCCTCGCGTTTCGCGCGGGCGTGTGCACTATGTGTCCACGCGTGTGGCACGATGCGCACGCCCGCGCAGGCTGGATCGATCCAACCACGCCCCGATCCAGCTGGGCTGCCACGACTTAGCGCCATCCTGCGCCACCCCACCTTGGCACATGGCTTGCTCTTTCCTGTGCGCGGCGGCCGCATCACGGCCGCACACCCTACAAGGAGGAACAGCCATGAATCGATGGACCATCGGACTTGCCGCGCTCGTCGTGGTGGCGTCGACGGCGGTTGCCACGCCGGCGAAGGCCGGAACGAGCGTAGGCGTCCAGATCCAGGTCGGAGATCGGTATCGCGGAGGTGAGGTCACCTTCCGCAGCGAGCCCGACGTCGTGGTGGTTCCGTCCACCCGCGTCTATTACGTTCGCGACTACCATCACGACGTGTACCGCTACGGCAGCTACTGGTACTTCGTCGACCGTGACCACTGGTATCGCGCGCGCTCGTGGCGCGGCCCGTTCTATCACGTCAATTATGGGTCCGTCCCGAGACCTATCTGCACCATCCCGGTGCAGTACCGCCGTCACTGGAAGCAGGGCGGCCCGCCGCCTCACGCGGTGGCCAAGGGCTACTACAAGCAGAAGGGCGCTCCGAATCACTACAACCATGACCGGAACGGCCGCGCGAACAGCCGCGATCGAGACGACGACCGCGAGGCCTACAACAACGGTGGTCGCAGCCATGGGAAGCACGGCCACTAGATAATCGCATCACGTCGAGGGAAACGAACGAGGGCTCCCGCAATCGGGAGCCCTCGTTTTGCGACTATCACCTCACAACGACAATTCGGGTCAACCCAGTTGATAGAGTTCCACCCTTGTCCCGGTATCTAAGATAGTAAATACCGCTGGCCAAGCCATGAAGGTCGAGGTCCGAGCTCACGCTCCCCAAAGGAAGCACCCCGAGCGCCTTCTGTCGCAGCAGCTGTGGTCCGCTCCCCGATTTAGGTCCACTAGGCCCCCCGCAGAGACGGCTCCTGGTCCGCTCCCCGATTTAGGTCCACTAGGCCCCCCGCAGAGACGGCTCCTTCCGGTCCTCGATGAGGTCGGCCTCGGCACGGAATTCGGCCGGCGTTCTTTGGCCCAAGGCGCTGTGGGGCCG
>DASUFL010000132.1:0-11603 GCA_036274595.1 Candidatus Eiseniibacteriota bacterium
CTCCACGGCTCCCCCAGTACAGACTTCGCCACCTCGAACGCCGAGCGGGGCCGCCCAATGGCCTCCGCCCTCGCGCGCATGCGTGACAGGTGGGCGGAATCGGTCACGAAGTGCTGGAGCCGGTAGTGCAGCTCGTCCAGATCGTGAGCCCGCACCGCAGCGCCCTGCTCCATCAGGAAGTCGCAGTTCCGCTCTTCCTGCCCCGGAATGGGCCGGTACACCACCATGGGAAGGCCCCGGGCCATGGACTCGCTAGAGGTCAGGCCGCCCGACTTCCCCACCAGCACATCCGACGCGGCCATGAAGAGGTCCATCTGGTCGGTGAATCCGTGAACCTTGACCCGCGATTCTTTTCCATGCGCCAAGCGGTTCAGCTCGTCACGCAACCGCTCGTTTCTCCCGGTGATCGCGAGCACTTGAATCGAAGAGGGCAGGTCGAGGACCACGTCGAACATCCCTTCCATGGGCCCCCAGCCGAAGCCGCCCCCGACCAGCAGGATGGTCAACCTCGCGGGATCCGGATCCAAACCGAGAGCCTTTCGCGCCTCGGCTTGCGGCATCTCGACGGCAAACCGTGGATCGATCGGCACGCCGGTGACCTCGATCCTGTTCTCGCTCACCACACCGGTATCGACTAGCTGCTCCTTGGTCGCGTCGGCTGCCACGAAGTACCGATCCATCCCCCGATACACCCAGATCGGGTGGATGGAGAAGTCCGTGATCGCGGTCGACACCGGGACTCGCACCAGCTCGCGCTCCCTCAGGAACGCGAACACCTCGGCGGGCAGGAACTGGGTGCAGAGGATGGCGTCGGGCCTGTACTTCTCCACCGCCTCCAGATACCCGCGGCAGTTCCAGAGCGTCAGCCGGGTGCGCACCTCTTGCCGGAACCCTTCGATCGGGGTCTTCTCGGAGCGCTTGTAGACGATCCCCCACACGCGCGGCGCGCGGGCGACCATGCGGTTGTACGTCGAGGCGTAGAACGCCCGGAACATGGGCGAGGAGTACTCGAGCGCGTCCTTGACGATGGGCTCGGCGTGGGGATCGAGCTGCTGCATCGCTCGCTCGACCGCGCGGGCGGCGCGCTCGTGGCCGGCGCCGGCACGCACGTGGAAGATGAGGACGCGCTTCGTGCGGGGTGTCACGGGTCGTCGCGCGGCGGGGCCGCCCTCGGTGCGCCGCTCGGTCGGAGCGCCACCCCGCTCACCAGAACTGCCTTCGCCCTCCCGGGAACGCGTTCGGGACATGCTCGACGACGAGCTCCGATCCATCGGCCCCCCAGGTGATCCCGATCACGTCGAAGCGGACCGGGCGGTCGAGGAGCCCGCGACGTGCGAGATACATCGCGGCCGTCCTGGCCACGTCTTCGCGCTTCTTCCATCCAACCGCGACGAGGGGCGCCGCGCGATCCGCCCCGGTGCGGAATTTCACCTCGACAAAGACGACCGTGCGTCCATCCCGCGCCACGAGGTCGATCTCGCCGCGCCCTTCCCTCACATTCCGATCAACGACTTCAAAGCCTTTCAGCTCGCACATCGCCGAAGCGATCTGCTCGCCGCACCGCGCCGCCCGCTCCTTCCACATCCCCGCCTCACATCGACCCGGCAGGCCCTACCCGACCACGGCACCACCCGGCGGCCACACAGCGCCGCAATCGCCCCAACCCTACAACCCCTGAATCTCCTCCTGCACGAACAGCAGCTCCCACACGGGCCGGAAGCTCTTCCGATGAATCCCGCACGGCCCATGCTCCTTCAAGGCCGACAAGTGCTCGGGCGTCCCGTATCCCTTGTTACGCACGAAACCATACTGCGGATACAGCAGCTCCTCCGCATCCATCAGCGCGTCGCGGGTCACCTTCGCGATGATCGACGCGGCGGCGACCGCCAACGACTTCGCGTCCCCGTCCACCACCGCCTCGCACGGGATCTCGCACCAGACGGGGTCCTTGCCATCAACCAAAAGGCCCTGGGGATCGAGCCCCAGGGCCGTCAATGCACGCCTCATCGCGAGGAGGCTGGCGAGCCGGATGTTGTGCGCGTCGACTTCCTCGACGCTCCCCACCCCGACTCCGACCGCCACCGCTTTCGCGCGGATCCGGACCGCTGCTTCCTCGCGCTCCGCCGCGGTCATCTCCTTCGAATCGCGAACGCCTCGAATCTTCACGCCGGCGGGAAACACCACGCAGGCGGCCACCACGGGGCCGGCCAGTGGGCCGCGCCCGGCCTCGTCGATGCCCGCGAGGAGCTCACCCCAGCGCGAGCGATATTCGTCGTCGAAGCGCGTCAGTCCTTTACGCGCCATCTCCTGTGATTTTCTCCCGCTCCGCCACCTTCGCCGCTTTCCCCTTCCGCCCGCGGAGATAGAAGAGCTTCGCGCGACGTACCTTGCCCTTGCGATCCAATTCGATCTTGGCGACGGACGGCGAGTGGAGCGGGAACGTCCGCTCGACGCCGATTCCGCCCGATACCTTGCGCACGGTGAAGCTCGAGCGCATGCCGCTTCCACGCACGTTGGTCACAACGCCGTGGAAGATCTGCGAGCGCTCCTTCTCGCCCTCGACGACGCGCACGTGCACCTTCACCGTGTCGCCGGGGCTGAAGTCCATCGCGCGATCGGTCTTGAATCGCGTCTCGAACCGCTCCAACACACTCATCGTCCTGCCTCCTTCTCGATCTCGTTGAGGAGCTTCCGGTCCTCGGCGCTCCACACGCGCTCACGGATGAGGTCCGGGCGCTTCCGTAGCGTTCGCCGGATGGCTTCCCGGCGCCGCCAAATCCTGATCTGTTCGTGATTGCCGCTCAGCAGGACGTCGGGAACCTTGAGTCCCCGGAATTCTTCCGGCCGAGTGTACACGGGCGCGTCCAGCAGCGCTTCCGAAAACGAGTCCGCTTCGGCCGACTCCGCGTGCCCCAAAACCCCTTCCTGGAGCCGCGTCACCGCGTCGAGGATCACGAGCGCGGCGGCCTCGCCGCCCGAGAGCACGTAGTCCCCGATCGAGACCTCCTCGGCCTCGAGCGTCGGAATCACCCGCTCGTCGATCCCTTTGTAGCGCCCGCAGACGACCACGAGATGCTTCTCGGCCGCCAGCTCCCGCGCGTACGCCTGGTCGAGCACGCGACCCTGCGGGCTCGTCGCGAGCACCCGCGGCTTCGCGCCGGGCACCGCGTCCGCGACGCTCTCGAACGCGCGCGCGAGGGTGTCGACCTTCATCACCATCCCCGCGCCGCCGCCGTACGGGTAGTCGTCCGTCGTCCCGTAGCGGTCGTTCGCGAAGTCGCGGATCTGGACCAGATCGACCTCGACGATGCCCTTCTCGCGGCCGATCCGGATCATCCCCTCGCCGAGCGGGCCGTCGAAGAAGCCCGGGTTCAGCGTCAGGATCGTGAACCGCATCAGCCCTCGTCGTCCCAGCCGGGGAGTCCCTTCGGAGGCTCCACGACCAGGACGCCGCCCTCGATGTCCACCGAGACGATCACCTCGGGGAGCGCCGGCAGCAAGATCTCGCCGCGCGGGCCCTCGAGCACGTACACGTCGTTGCTGCCGGTCGCGAACACGTCCTTCACGCGGCCCACTTCCTCGCCGCGCGGCGTCTTCGCGTTGAGCCCCATCAGCTCGAACCGGTAGTGCCGGCCGTCGCTCAGCGGCTTGACCGCGCTCCGCGGGACCGTGAGGTCCGCGCCGTGGAGCGCTTCCGCCGCCGTGCGATCGCCGACGCCTTCGAAGTGCACGATGAGACGCGCCTGGAAGGGCTTCGACTTCGCCACCTTCAACAGACGCTGTTCTCCCGAGGGGAGCACCGCTGTCAGCTCGCTGCCCGTTCCGAATCGCTCCGGAGCGTCGCTGAACGACTCGACCACCACTTCACCGCGGAGGCCGTGCGCCCGGGCGATGTTGCCAACCAAAATCGAATCTTCAGCGCCGCTTCCGGCCCGACCATCGTCGGGCCGCTTAATCAGCGATCTCCAACGTAGCCCGCTTCCCCTGCGCCGCGGCCGACGCCGCGAGGAGCGTGCGGAGCGACTGCGCGGTCCGGCCCTCCCGGCCGATCACCTTGCCCAGATCCCCGGCCGACACGCGGAGCGTGAGCACCGTGGTGTCTCCAGTCTCGTGCTCGTCCACGTGCACCCCTTCGGGGTGATCGACGAGCTGGCGCGCGCAGTACTCGATCAGGGCCTTCACGGAATCCTCCTGCCCTCGCGGGCTCAGGACTTCTTCTTCTTCGCCTTCTTGGTCGCCCTCGGCTTGGCGACGCCGCTCGCCTTGCGGGCCTTCGCCTTGGCGCGGGTCTTCGCCTTCTTCTCGCCGCCCTTGGTCGCCTTGGCCGCCGGCTTCACGGTCTTCTTCTTCGCCGCCGCCTTCTTCGCGACCTTCTTCTTCGGCTTCGGGACCTCAGCGAGCTCGGGCGCAGGCGTCGCCGGCTGGAGCGGCTTCCGCAGCGCGTCCGGCGCGTGCTTCGCCACCATCACGCCGACCGACTCCGACGGGAGCGCGCCGCGCTGGATCCACATCGACAGGCGCTCCGCGTTGATCTGGAACGTCGCCGGATCGGTGAGTGGATCGTAGTACCCGAGCTGCTCGATGTAGCGGCCGTCCCTCGGGTAGCGGGAATCGGCGACGACCACGCGGTAGGCCGGGCGTCCCTTCGCCCCGGTGCGTCTCATGCGAATCACGACAGACATTCCGAATCTCCTCCTCGGTGTGACACGATCGCCGGACGCGCGCTCAGCGGAACAGTCCCGACGGGATCTTCCCGCCGCGCATGCCGCGTCCGAAGCGTTTCAACATCGTCTGCATCTGCTCGAACTGCCGGAGCAGGCGGTTCACGTCCTGCACCGTGGTGCCGCTGCCCTTCGCGATGCGCTTGCGGCGGCTGCCGTTGAGGATCGACGGCTGCTCGCGCTCCCCCGGCGTCATCGACTGGATGATCGCCTCGGTGCGCTTGATCTCGCCTTCGTCCACCTGAGCGCCCGCGGGGAGCCGCACCCCGGGGATCATCTTCATGATCTCCTCGAGCGGCCCCAGCTTCTTCATCTCCTGGAGCTGCCCGAGGAAGTCCTCGAGGGTGAATCGCTCCTTCTTCAGCTTCTTCTCGAGGGCTTCCGCCTTCGAGAAGTCCAGCCGCTCCTGGGCGCGCTCGACCAGGGTGAGCACGTCCCCCATCCCGAGGATCCGGGACGCGAGCCGGTCGGGGTGGAACGGCTCGAAGCCGTCCACCTTCTCGCCCACCCCCATGTAGCGGATGGGCGCGCCCGCGACCGCGCGGAGCGAGAGCGCCGCGCCACCGCGCGCGTCGCCGTCCATCTTCGTCAGGATGAAGCCGCTCACTTTGAGCTGCCTGGTGAACGCTTCGGCGATCGAGACCGCGTCCTGACCCGTCATCCCGTCGAGAACGAGATACGTCTCGTTCGGCTGGATGGCGTCCTGCACGCGCACCACCTCGGCCATCAGCTCCTCGTCCACGTGGAGCCGGCCCGCGGTGTCCGCGATCAGGAGGTCGTAGCCTTCCTTGTCCGCGCGCTGCCGCGCCGCCTTGCCGAGCGCGACCGGATCCTTGGTCGAGCGATCCAGGTGCACCGGCGCGCCGATCTGCTTGCCGAGCACCTCGAGCTGATCGATCGCCGCCGGACGCTGAAGGTCGAGCGCCGCCAGAAGGACCCGCTTCTCGCGTCCCTTCCAGTAGCGCGCGAGCTTCGCCGCCGTGGTCGTCTTGCCCGAGCCCTGGAGCCCCGCGAGCAGGATGACCGCCGCGCGATTCGACGGGAACTGAAGCCCCGGAGTCGCCGCCCCGCCGCCGAGGAGCTTCACCATCTCCTCGTGGACGATCTTCACGATGAGCTGCCCGGGCGTGACGCTCGAGAGCAGATCTTCGCCGACCGCGCGCGCCTCGACGGCCTTCAGGAAGTCGCGGGCGACGTTCAAGTTCACGTCGGCCTCGAGGAGGACGCGCCGGATCTCCCGGAGCGACTCCTTGACGTCCTGCTCGCTCAGCCGTCCCCGGCCGAGCAGTTTCTTGAAAACGCCTGATAGGCGGTCGGTTAGCTCTTCGAACATGGGCGTCCTTGGCCTGGGGAAGGCAAGGCCCACCCCTGGAGCGGCAAACGTCGAAGGGTATCAGCGGGGCAGCCGGTTGGCAAGGCGGGACTTGGGGATGGCGTGGGGGCTGTTGACGCCCTGTCGGGCTCCAGGTCCCTCAGTAGCCGTACGCGAGACGCGGCGGTTTTGGGGACCGACATAAAAATTATTGACACCCCTTTTCGACGGTTGCTAGCGTCATGGGTGAGCGGAGTTCCCTGCCGCCTCGTGCCCAATCCGCAGCCAAAACCTAGTCCTTCCAGCGGGTTTCTTCTTGCGGGGTTTTGATTTGCGAATTTACGTGGATGCGCGGGGAACTCTCTCACTGTAATCTCTGTCAAGAACGGCAGCGTCCGGGCAATTCCCCCCCGTCGCCGGAACAGGAGCGGTTCCACTGCGGATTGTCTTCCTTCTGGCGGCTCTAGCCATCGCGGGCTGTAGCAGCGACGGCGTGCATTCCCCGCAAAAATTCTTCCCAGGGTCCGACCCCACCAGCTGGGACGCGTGCGACAAGTTCGGCACGCCCGGGGACCAGATCCAGATCTGCGCCTCGACCGGGCTCCTCGCCGGACAGCCCGCCCCCACCTACAACATCCGCTTCAACATGCCCAACGCGGGGCACGTGACGATTGGCGTCTTCGACGCGCACGCGAAGCTGGTGAAGTACCTCCTGAACGACGACGAGCCCGCGACCCTGCCGGGCCAGTTCCGCCAGCCGCCGGTGATCTGGGATTTCACCGACTCCGAGGGCCATCATGTCTCCGCCGGCGATTACCGCGTCTACTTCCAAACGGGCGATTTCCAATCGACGAGCGATGTGGTGATCGAGTGAGGCGGGCCCTGGGGGGAGTGGTGCTCGCGGCGGTCTGCTCGTCGTTCGCCGCGTCCGCACTGGCCCAGCCTCCATCGACGGAGTCGCAGCCTCAGCGCGGGAAGGTGACGTCGCGCATCCAGCGCACGGAGGACGAGCGCGACCGCTTCGAGCTGGGGATGGCCGTGCCGCAGGGCTACTTCGACTGGCTGGGCACGTTCGGCTACCGGCGCTTCATGCGCGAGGGGGGACCGCTCGAGCAATCGCTCGCGGCTGAGATAAGCGGCACCGCGAAGGACTATCTCGGCGAGGGGGCGCTCAGCGTCTACTACTTCTTCCGGCCGATCCAATCGTACAAGGAAGGCTGGAAGCTACGCCCCCTGATCGAGGCTGGACCGGGTGGGCACGTCGTGGTGCAGATCGCGGACGTCGAAGGCTTCAACGATTCCGCCTTCCACACGCAGGCCTACTTGAAGGCGCATCTCTACGGCGGGTTCGAGTTCCTGTTCAGCCAGAAATTGGGACTCGTCGTGCGCGGCCGCGTGACCCTGCCGGAGGATCATCCCTTCGACTACGCGCAGGCCGCGATTCTCCTGAGGTAGCTCGCGGTCGGGGATCCCTCGACCCGCGACAGCTCCGCCGGCGTCCCCTCCGCCACCAGTTTCCCTCCCGCGTCCCCCCCTTCCGGTCCCAATTCCACGAGGTAGTCGCACGCGGCGAGGAAGTCGAGGTTGTGCTCCACCGCGATGATCGTCGCGCCCCGGCGCGTCAGCTCGCGGAGTACCTTGAGGAGGGTGGCCACGTCCTTCCGGTGGAGTCCGACCGTGGGCTCGTCGAGGATGTAGAGCGACTCCACCGAGTTCCCGCCCGACAGCTCGCGCGCGAGCTTGAGCCGCTGCGTCTCGCCCCCGGAGAGGGTGGAGAGCGACTGGCCGAGCTTGAGGTATCCGAGCCCCACGCGCTCGAGGATCCAGAGCGGCTCCTGGATGTCCGTCTCGCCCGGGAAGAGCGCGAGCGTCTCCTCGACGGTCTTGTCGAGCAGCTCGTCGATCGCGAGGCCGTGGACCTTCACCTCGAGGATCTCGGGGCGGTACCTGCGGCCGTTGCAGGTCTCGCAGGGGACCCAGAGGTCGGCGAGGAAGAACATCTCGATCTTGGTGACGCCGGCCCCCTCGCACGTCTCGCACCGGCCCCCCTTCACGTTGAACGAGAAGGTCCCCGGGGTGTAGCGGCGCTGCCGGGCGAGCGGCGCGCGGGCGTAGCGCTCGCGGATGCGATCGAACGCCTTCACGTAGGTGGATGGGTTGGAGCGGGTCGATCGCGCGACCGGGCTCTGGTCGACGAGGGTGACGCGATCGAACTGCCCCAGCCCGCGCGTGATCTTGTGCGCTCCCGGCGCCGGGACGTTCTCGCCCAGCTTTCGCGCCGCCACGCGCCAGAGGATGTCCTCGACCAGCGTGGACTTCCCCGAACCGCTCACGCCGCAGACGCCGGTGAGCGCTCCGAACGGGAACCGGACGTCGATCCCCTTGAGGTTGTGCTCGCGGGCTCCGACGATCTCGATCCACTCGGTGGGCTTGGTGCGGTAGAAGGGCTTCGACTCGGCCGCGATCTCGACCGGCTGCGTGGTCTCGTCGCGAGCGGGCCATTCCTGGGAGGGCCCTTCGTAGAGGAGCGAGCCCCCTCGGCGCCCCGCGCCCGGCCCCATCTCGAGGATCCAGTCCGCCGAGGCGATGACGTCGGGATCGTGCTCGACCACGAGGAGGGTGTTGCCGCGCTCGCGGAGGCGCTTGAGGACCCGAATCAGCCGCGCCGTATCGCGCGGATGGAGCCCGACCGTCGGCTCGTCGAGGACATAGAGCGCATGGCTCAGGCTCCCGCCGAGCGCGTTCGCGAGATCGATCCGCTGCGCCTCCCCGCCCGAGAGGGTCTTGGAGGGGCGGTCGAGCGTGAGGTAGTCGAGGCCGGTCTCACCGAGGTATTCGAGACGGCCGCGGAGCTCCGCGAGGATCGGCGCCGCCACCGCGGAGCGCACCGGGTCGAGCTCGAGGGTCGCCATGAACTGCCGGAGCTGCCCCACGGTCATCGCCGAGATCTCCGCCACGTTCCTGCTCCCGATCCGCACGTCGAGCGCCTCGGGCTTGAGCCGCATGCCGCCGCAGGTCTGGCAGAGCACCGACTCCTGGTAGCGCTTCACGAGGAACCGGTTGCTCGACTTGTACGCCTTTTCTTTGAGCCGCTCGAGGAACGGGAACACGCCCCGGAAGCCGGTCGTGCCGTGGAGGAGCATCTTCTGGTGCTCCTTCGAGAGCGTCCGGAACGGCACTCCGAGCGGAATGCCCTGTTCCTTGGCCAGCGCCTGGATCTTGGGCATGAAGTGCGCGCGCCAGGAATTGGCCCACGGGTCGAGGGCGCCGTTCAGGATCGACTTGTTCGGATCCGGAACGACGCGCTCGGCCGTGAAGGTGAGGATGTTCCCGAAGCCATGGCAGTCGACGCACGCGCCATAGGGGCTGTTGAAGGAGAAGAGCTGCGGCCGCGGCTCGGGGAATGTCTTCCCGCAGCGGGCGCAGGTCCGTCCGTCGAAGAAGGTGAGCGTCTCCCCCGACTCGCGAGCGACCTGGACTGAGCCGAGGCTCTCGCGCCACGCGAGCTCGAGGGCTTCGCGGAGGCGCATGCGGTTGTCGGGCGTGGCCGCGAGACGATCGACGAAGACCTCGATGGGGTCCGCGGTGGGGCCGAGGGCCGTTGCGCTGGAGGGACCGGTGTCGAGCACGCGCTTCGGACGGCCGCGCTTCTTGGGTGCTGCCTTCGTGGGCGCGGTCGTGCCCGTCGCCGCGGCCGCCGGCGGGGACGCGCCGTTCTCCGGCGCCATCAACCCCGCGAGCGGCTCGTCGAGCCGCACCCACTCCGTGCTCCCGACCCGCCTCGCTCTGAGGAACCCCCGGCTCAGCGCCCGCGCCGCGAGCGCCTCGGCCGACTCGCCTTCGCGCGCCTCGAAGCGCGTGGAGATGGTCACCGCGACGTTCGGCACGGCGAGGATCTCCTCGAGCACGGAGTCCACGCTGTGGCGCGGGACCGGCGCGTCGCACTGGCTGCACCAGGTCTCCCCGACGCGCGCGAGAAGGAGCCGCATGTAGTCCGCCAGCTCGGTCACGGTCCCCACGGTCGACCGCCCCGTCTGAGCCGCCGCCCCCTGCCGGATCGCCACCGCAGGGGCGAGCCCCTCGACCCGGTCGTAGTCGGGCCGCGGGAGCCGGTCGAGGAACTGCTTCGCATAGGTCGAGACGCACTCGACGTACCGCCGCTGCCCCTCGGCATAGAGGGTGTCGAAGGCGAGCGACGACTTCCCCGAGCCGCTCACACCCGTGACGACGGTCAGAGACGCGTGGGGGAAGGAGACATCGATGTTGCGGAGGTTGTTCTGGCGGGCCCCGTACAGGCGGACCATGGAGTTGGGCACGCCCGCGATTGTCCCAGCGATCCACCAGCCTGTCAAACCGCGCTCTTGCGACCGGGGCGTTCCGGGGGTGAGGAACCTCCGGGCGAAGCGCATCGCATCGCGCGCTTCTGCGCGAGCAATGCGCCGCGCCCGGAGCTCATCCCGCACCCGCCCCGGCCAATCACGAGTCTTCCAGCCTTGGTGCGAAGACAAAATGACGGGCCGCCCAGCTGAAAGCCAGGCGGCCCTGAGGACGTGCCCAATCCGCGCTACCTTACTTCTTCTTCGTGCCCTTCTTCTTGGCAGCCTTCTTCTTGGCCGGCATCGTCAAATCACCTCCCCTCACGTTGGATTGAGCTCAGTCACCGTCGGCTCCGGCAGCGCCGGGCCGATCAAGGCTCGCACCACCTCCACCACCACCCCCAGATCGAATGGCTTGGTCACGAACCGATCGACCTTCAGCCGCTCGACCTGTCGCCGCACCTCGGCAGTCCCGTATGCGGTCATCAAGATCACCTTCGACCGCACCGCCTGCTCGCGGATCCGCTGCATCAGCTCGATGCCGCTCTCCCCGGGCAGCCGGTTGTCGAGCAGGATGAGATCGAACGGCTCCTGCCCGAAGATCCGCGGAGCTGCTTTCTCCGCCGACCCGGCTACGGTGATGCGATAGCCGTACTCCGAGAGAACACTGGAGAGGATCCGCACCAAGAGCTGCTCGTCATCCACGATGAGTACGGAAGGTGCCACCGTTTGCCTCCCCATGAGTCCATTGCGCTATATGAAGAAGCAGGTTCCGGGCCAAGAGCTTTCGGCGTGGGTCGCGCGCCTGTGATGACGATGCATCGCACGCGACTCAATGGAGTTAGCACGTCGCGCAGAGGTGAAGCAGAGCGAAGCGATTCATCGCGCGCGCCTGTCATGAGAATGGACAGCGAACGCGTGAATCGATGCGACTCACGCGATGCGCCCTCTGAAAGCGAGCGCGCTGTCGAGAAACACGACACCCCAAGAAAGACGACAGGTGATTTGCGGCGAGAAGTGCGGCGCGCGTGCGCCGCGAGGATCAGCGAACGATGCGCGCGCGCGCGATGTCGTCGGCGGAGAGAGCGCCGGGAGCGGATGCGATTCTCTTCAACCTTTCGATCAAGGACTGGCGGGAAATGCCGAGGATGCGCGCGGCGCGCGAGCGATTCCCTTCGGTGAACTCGAGCACGCGGAGGATGTGCTCCTGCTCGACCTCGGAGAGGGTGAGGTGACCGCCGTCGTCTTCGCCGT
>DASUFL010000133.1:0-18620 GCA_036274595.1 Candidatus Eiseniibacteriota bacterium
GGCCACAGGACGTACCCGATGTAGCCCATGAAGAGGCACAAGACCACCGACACCATGGTGTACCGGAACGCCTTGCGATCCCGGTTCAGGTAGAGAACCAACCCCATCACCGGCGCGCAGACATAGAAGAGCCAGTAGCAGACCGTGAAGAAGTCCGTCCAGAAGGGAGCAATGAATTGCTGGGCCCAGACGGTCGGCTCGATTCCGAACAGCGCGACGTCCCACCGGTAGAGCATCTGGGTAATGTCCCGAAAGTTGAAGAAGCGGATCAGGTCGTAGAGGTTCGCGTACACGTTCGCGCAGAAGACGAACGGCATCGCGTCCCGCGCGAACTCCCACTGCGGCCTGAAGCGCACGATCCAGAGGAAGAGCATCGTGGAGGCGACCAGCGCGAGGAGGCGCACGAAGGATCCGGGATACGTCGCCGCCGGTCCGGGAAGGATGGCGTTCTCGCGGCTCATCGCGGCGAGCGCGAGCACCAGGGGGACGAAGAAGACCAGAGTCATCACTTCTTCGGGGCGGAGTCCGAACAGCACGCGGCCGAACCAGCCCCGAGGCTCTTCAGCCACGCGCGGAATCCTGGGAGCCTTGCGCGGGTCCCGCCTCTCGACCTGGCTCATCGCCGCCCCGCCACCGCCTCGGCCGGAGCCGCGGGAGCCCCGACCGGCGCCTCCTCGGCCCGCGCCAGGCGCATCCGCGCGTCGACCGCGAAGCAGGGGCGATTCCCCGGGAAGACGACCACCGGATTGAGATCCAGCTCCCGGATCTCGGGCTGGTCCGTCGCGAGGCGCGACACGCGGTGGAGGAGATCGAGGAGCGGCGCCGTGTCGACCGGCGGCGCGCCGCGATAGCCCCTGAAGAGCGCGGAGCCGCGGATCTCGCCGACCATCTCCTCCGCGTCGCGATCGGTGAGCGGCGCGACGCGAACCGAGATGTCGCGCAGGACTTCGACCGACACGCCGCCCAGTCCAAAGAGCACGACCGGCCCGAACAGCGGATCGCGCGACATGCCCACGATCGTCTCGATCCCTCCCGCCACCATCGCCTCCACCGTCACCCCCTCGAATCGAGCCTTGGGCATTGCCTTCGCGAGCGACGCCTTGATCTCGTCGAACGCGCGCGCCGCGTCTTCCTCGGTCGCGAGGCCGAGCTTCACGCCCCCGACGTCGGTCTTGTGGACCACGTCGGGCGATTTCACCTTCATCGCCACGGGGAAGCCGATCGCCTTGGCCACCGACGCGGCCTCGCCTCGATTCGTGGCGGGGCGAAGGTCCGGCGTGCGGATGCCGTACGACTGGAGGATTTCCTGGAGCGCCGCGGGCGCGGCCCAGCCGTCCGAGCCGGTCCCGAGCGACCGCTCGATGGCGGCGCGGGCCTTCGCGGGATCGACGCCCTTCAGCTTCGGCACCTCGCCCGGCTTGGCCGCCCGCCACACGCCGTACTTCGCGACGCGGGCCACGGTGCGCGCCGCCGCCTCGGGGAACGCGTACGATGGAATGTGCCCCTCGTTGAGCGACTTCAGGCTTTCCGGAATGCCGTGCGATCCCATGAAGCAGGAGAGGATCGGCTTCTCGCTCCCCTTCCCGCCGGCCAGGATGGCGCGCGCCACGTCGGCGGCGCCGGTCACGAGCGGCGGGACGAAGATCACGATGACGGAGTCCACGTTCTCGTCGGCGACCAGGAGCCTCAGGGCCTTCTCGTAGGAAGGAGCGTCCGCCGAGGCGATCATGTCGACCGGATTCTTCACGCTCGCCTCGGCCGGCAGAAACGACCTCAGAGCCTTCACGGTCGCCGGGGCCAGCGACGGGAGATCCAGGCCCGCCGACTCGCACGCGTCGGCCGCCATGATTCCGGGGCCGCCCGCGTTCGTGAGAATCGCGACGCGCGGTCCCTTCGGCACCGGCTGGTACGCCAGGAGGAGCGCCGTGTCGAAGAGCTCTTCGATCGTGTCGGTTCGAATCACGCCGCTCTGCTGGAAGAGCGCGGCCACCGCGGCATCGGAACCCGCCAGCGATCCGGTGTGGGACGACGCCGCGCGAGCGCCGCTCACCGTGCGCCCGCTCTTCACCGCCACGATCGGCTTCCTCCGAGCCACGCGCCGCGCGAGCTGGGTGAACTTGGCGGGATTGCCGAACGACTCGAGGTAGAGAAGGATGACATCGGTGCCGTCGTCCTCCTCCCAGAACTCGATGAGGTCGTTGCCGGAGACGTCGGCCTTGTTCCCCACGCTCACGAACTGCGAGATGCCGAGGTTGAGCTCGCGCGCGTAGTCGAGGATGGCGAGGCCCAGCGCTCCGCTCTGGGAGGAGAAGGCCACGCGCCCGTGGGGCGGCTCCACCGGGGCGAACGTGGCGTTGAGCCGCACGTTCGGATCGGTGTTCAGGATGCCGAGGCAGTTGGGGCCGATCAGGCGCATCCCGTGCTTCTTCACGGCCGCGCGGAGGTCCGCTTCTCGCTTCGCTCCCTCGGGGCCGATCTCCTTGAAGCCCGCCGAGATCACGATCAGCGCGCGCACGCCCTTGCGCCCGCACGCTTCGACCACCTCGAGCACGTGCGCCGACGGCACCACGACGACCGCCAGATCGACGGGGCCCGGGATGGCGTCGACGGAAGCGTACGAGGCGACCGACTGGACGTGGTCCGTGCTGGGATTGACCGGATAGACCGGACCCTGGAACTCCTGCTCCAGGAGGTTATGGAGGATCGCGCCCCCGATCGAGTCGCGTCGGCGGGACGCTCCGATCACGGCCACGGACTTGGGCCGGAGGAGCGGCTCGAGCGTGCTCGACATGCGGCGGGCGTTCCCGGCCGCTATGCGGGCACGCCGGCCTTGCGGCGGATCGCCTCCACCTGGCGGGCCAGCGCGACGTCCCTGGGGGTGATGCCCCCTTCGTCGTGGGTCACGAGCGAGAGCGTGATGTTGGAATAGCGCACGTCGATATCCGGGTGGTGATTCGCCAGCTCGGCGATGTGCGCGACCGCGTTGACGAAGACGATCGCTTCCGGGAACGACGAGTGCGTGAAGGTCTTGGTCAGCTTGCCGTCCTGGTCCACCCAACCGGGCAGCTCCTGGATGGCTTCGCGAATTTCGGGCTCGGACAGTTTGTTCATGTCGCCCTCCTACCAGCGGCCGAGCAGACCCGGGTCGGGCATCATCTCCGGGGTCCACTGCTCGGGCAGGATTTCCACTTCCGTCGCCTTCTCGGTGACGCGGGTGACGACTTCCTTCACCTGCGCCACGATCTGGGGCGCGTAGGGACAGAAGGGAGTGGTCAGGAGCATGCGGATCACGACGGGATCGGCGCTCTGGTCGATCTCGCGGACGAGTCCCAGCTCCACGATGCTCAGGTGGATCTCCGGATCCACCACTTCCTCGAGCGCGTTCTTGACTTCTTCGTCGGTGGCCATGGTCGCTCCTCTTATGACTTCAGTCGGGCAAGCCGACCAGCAAGTCGTCTCCCTCGACCCGCACCGGGTAGTGCTCCACGGGCGTGATCGCGGGGAAGGCAAGGGCGGCTCCGGTCCTGATGCTGAAGCGCGCCCCGTGGCGGGGACAGATCACCTGGTCGCCGTCGATCTCGCCTTCGGCGAGCGGCCCCCCATCGTGGGTGCAGATGTCGTCGATCGCATAATAGCCATCCTCCAGGCTATATACGGCGATGCGGCGATCCTCCACGTCGAACACCTCGACGCCGCCTGGAGGCACATCGGCGGCGCGTCCCACCCGGACGAACCGGGTCGCGGTCTCCGTCATCGATCCTCCTCGTCGTCGCCGGGCCAGCCCCGGACTCCATAGACTCCCACTTTCAGCGTCTTGAGCGCAAGCAGCGCGCACTTGAGCCGGACCGGTCCCAGCTCGATGCCCAGCATCTCGAGCACGTCGTCCTTGCCGATCCGCTTCACCTCTTCGAGGGTCTTCCCGCGGATCTCCTCGGTGAGCATGGATGCCGCCGCGCGGCTGATGGAGCATCCCTTGCCCGAGAACCGCACGTCCTCGATGACGCCCTCCTTCACCCTGAGGTCGATCCGGATCTCGTCCCCGCAGAGCGGGTTCGAGTCTTCGGCGCTGATGTCCGGATGCTCGAGCGTCCCGAAATTCCGGGGGTTCTGGTAATGGTCGAGGATGTTCTGGCGGTAGAGGTCGTCGAAGCTCATCGGTGGAAGAGCTGCTTCGCCTTCCGGATGCCGTCGCCGAGCCGCTCGATGTCGGAGGGCACGTTGTAGACATGGTAGCTCGCGCGCGAGGTCGCCGCGACGCCGAGCTTCGTGTGGAGCGGCATCGCGCAGTGATGCCCCGCGCGAACGGCCACCCCCTCGCGGTCGAGCGCCGCCGCCACGTCGTGCGCGTGGATGTCGTCGACGGTGAACGCCACGATGGCGCCTCGCGGCTCGTTCGCGGGCGGCCCGTAGATCGTCACGCCGGGAATCGAGCCGAGGACCCGGAAGGTCTCCTCGACCAGCTCGCGCCCGTGCGATTCCACGTTCGCCATCCCGATCCCTTCGAGATAGTCGATCGCCACGCCGAAGGCGATCGTATCGGCGATGTTCATCGTGCCCGCCTCGAAGCGGAACGGCACGTCGTTCCAGGTCGAGCTCTCGAGCTTCACCTCGCGGATCATCTCGCCGCCGCCCATGAACGGATTCATGGATTCGAGCGCCTCGCGCTTGCCGTAGAGGACTCCGATCCCGGTCGGGCCGAGCATCTTGTGTCCCGAGAGCGCGAGGAAGTCGCAATCGAGCGCCCGTACGTCGACCGGCATGTGCGGCACGCTCTGCGCCGCATCCAGCATCACGCGCGCGCCTACGGCATGCCCCCGGCGAATGATCTCCTCGACCGGATTGATCGTGCCGAGCACGTTCGAGACGTGCGCGAGCGAGACGATCTTGACCGGCCCCTCGAGGAGCTGGTCCAGATTCGTGAGATCGAGCCGCCCGTGGCCGTCGATTGGAATGAAGCGCAGCGTCGCCCCGCGATCCTGCGCGAGGAGCTGCCACGGGACGAGGTTCGAGTGGTGCTCCATCTCGGTGAGCAGCACGACGTCGCCCTGGTGGACGAACTTCCGCCCCCAGCCGTGGGCCACGAGATTCACGGACTCGGTCGTTCCGCGCGTGAAGACGATCTCGCGGTGCGAGGCGGCGTTCAGGAACTTGGCCACCTTGCCGCGCGCGTCTTCGTAGGCCTGCGTCGCCTCTTCGCCGATGACGTACACGCCGCGATGGATGTTGGCGTTGTAGGTGCGGTAGTAGCGCTCGAGCGCGTCCAGCACGGCCACCGGCTTCTGCGTCGTCGCCGTGGAGTCGAGATAGATGAGCGGATGCCCATGGATCTTCCGGTCGAAGATCGGGAACTGCCGGCGGATCGCCGCGAAATCGACCGGCGCCAGGGTCTTCATCCTTCGATCGCCGCCTTCCGCTCGACCGCCTCGGTCACGATGGCCCGGAGCGACTCGGCCGGGATCCGCTCGAGCACCGGCTCGAAGAACCCCTGGAGGATGAGCCGCTCGGCTTCGTGCCGATTCAGGCCGCGCGACATGAGATAGAAGCGCTGCTCCTCGTCGATCTGGCCCACGGTCGCTCCGTGCGTGCAGCGGACGTCGTTGGCCTCGATCTCGAGGCTCGGAATGGAGTCCGCGCGCGCCTTGTCGGAGAGAATGAGATTCCGGTTCGCCTGGTAGGCGTCCGAGCGCTGCGCGTCCTTGTGGACCTTGATGAGCCCCTGGTAGACGGTCCGGGCCTTGCCGCGGAGCGCTCCCTTGAAGAGGAGGTCGCTCGTCGTGTGCCCCTTCACGTGGTTCTGGAAGCTGTGGAAGTCGAAGTGCTGCGTCCCGTCGCCGAAGTAGCAGCCGGAGAAGCGCGCCTCGCTCCCTTCGCCCTCCAGATGCATCTCCATGTCGATCTTGGTGACCTTGCCGCCGAGTCCCGCGAAGGTCCAGTGGAAGCGCCCGTCGCGCGCCAACCGCACCCGCTCGGTGCCGACGTGCACCACCGCCGAGCCCCAACGCTGGAGCGTGGCCATGTGGAGGTCCGCGCCTTCGCCCACCGTGACCTCGGTCACGCCGACGTTCACGCCGGCCCCGGAGTCGCCGGGCGAGAAGTACTCCTCGATCACGGTCGCCTTGGCCCCGGGCTCGAGCGCCACGAGGACGTGCGGGAACGTGGCGTGCCCCGACGCCCCGCGCGCGATCAGGATCCGGATCGGCCGCTCGACCTCGACGCCGCGCGGCACGTAGACCACGGCGCCGCCCGACGCGAGCGCCGCCTGAAGGGCGGTGAAGCGCGTCTCGTCGTAGCGCACCGTGTTCCCGAGGGTGAGCTCGAGGAGCGCCGGCTGTCGCTTCGCCATCTCGGCGAGCGAAAGGACGGTCACGCCGCGGCGCGCCAGATCCTCATCGACCTCGCGGTAGGCGATGGCGGAATCGATCTGAACGAGGAGAGCGGAGCGCTCGGACGCGGGTCCAATCTCGTGCTGGATGGGCGCCGGGAGATCCGCGAGCGCCGGAACGGACGGCGCGATGGAGCGGTCGACGAGGACCTTGTCCCAGCCGGCGCCGCTCAGGTCGGTGCGCCGCCACAGCTCCTCGAGGCGGCCGGGGAAGGGCGTCTTCTCGGCAAAGGCCCACGCCTCGGCCCGGCGGCGGGCCAGGAATCCAGGCTCGCCTTCGCGCGCAGAGCGCGCCGCGATGTCGTCGGCCCTGATGGATCCGAGCGCGATCGCTTCGTCGAGCCGCGCCGGCTCCAGGGTATCGGCAGGATTCACGTGTCGTTCTCTCCGTTCCGGTAAGGGACCGTGTCCGGCGGCCTCAGCCGACCGAACCCTCCATCTGAAGCTGGATGAGCCGGTTCATCTCGACGGCGTACTCCATGGGCAGCTCCTTCGTGATGGGCTCGATGAACCCGTTCACGATCATGGCGGCCGCCTCCGCCTCGGGAATGCCGCGACTCATGAGATAGAAGAGCTGCTCGTCGCCGATCTTCGAGACGGTCGCCTCGTGTCCGATCGTGACCTGGTCCTCCTCGATCTCCATGTACGGGTACGTGTCGGACCGGGAGTGCTCGTCGAGGAGGAGCGCGTCGCAGCGCACCGTCGACTTGCATCCCTTGGCTCCCTTCACGACCTTGATCAGACCGCGATAGCCGGCCCGCCCGCCGTCCTTGCTGATCGACTTCGAGACCACGCTCGACGTCGTGTTCGGAGCGCCGTGCACCGCCTTGCCGCCGGCATCCTGATGCTGCCCCTTCCCGGCGAACGCGATCGACAGGATCTCGGCGTGGGCGCCCGGCTCCATGAGATAGACGCTCGGGTACTTCATCGTGAGCTTGGAGCCGAGATTGGCGTCGACCCACTCCATGGTGGCGTCCTGATAGGCCGCGGCCCGCTTGGTCACGAGATTGAAGACGTTATTGGACCAGTTCTGGATGGTCGTGTAGCGGCAGCGCGCGCCCTTCTTGACGATGATCTCCACGACCGCCGAGTGCAGCGAATCGCTCGCGTAGATCGGCGCCGTGCAGCCCTCGACGTAGTGCACCCAGGCTCCCTCGTCGACGATGATGAGCGTCCGCTCGAACTGCCCCATGTTCTGGGCGTTGATCCGGAAGTACGCCTGGAGCGGCATGTCGATCTTCACGCCCTTCGGCACGTAGATGAACGAGCCTCCGCTCCACACCGCGCTGTTCAGCGCGGCGAACTTGTTGTCGCTTGGCGGGATGATCGTCCCGAAGTACTGACGGAACAGATCCGGGTGCTGCTCGAGGGCCGACCCCGTGTCGAGGAAGATGACCCCCTTGTCCGCCAGGTCCTGCTTGATCTTGTGGTACACCGTCTCCGAGTCGTACTGAGCCCCGACGCCGGAGAGGAATTTCTGCTCCGCTTCGGGAATGCCGAGCTTGTCGAAGGTGCGCTTGATGTCCGCGGGGACCTCGTCCCAGTTCTTGGTCTCCCCCTCGCTCGGCTTCAGGTAGTAGAAGATGTTCTGGAAGTCGATCTCCCCGAGGTTGCCGCCCCACTTGGGGAGCGGCTTCTTCTCGAACTGCTCGAGCGCCTTGAGGCGGAAGTCGAGCATCCAGGCCGGCTCCTTCTTCATGGCGGAGATCTCCTCGACGACGCTCTTGTCGAGGCCGCGCCTGCTCTTGAAGACCGGCGCGATGTCGTCGTGGAAGCCGAACTTCTCCTTGTAGCCTTCCCTGATATCGAGTGTCTGCTGCTGCTCGTTCATGACTTGAGCCTCCTCGTCCGCACGCTAGGCCGCCTGGATCTCGCGGACCCAGTCGTAACCCTGGGCCTCGAGCTCGTGGGCCAGCTCCGGCCCGCCGGACTTCACGATCCGCCCGTCGACCAGAACGTGGACGAACTGCGGCTTGATGTAGTTGAGAATCCGCTGGTAGTGCGTGATCAGGAGCACACCGAGATTAGGGCCCGAAAGCGCGTTCACGCCCTCGGACACGATGCGGAGCGCGTCGATGTCGAGTCCCGAATCGGTCTCGTCGAGGACGGCGATCTCCGGCTGGAGCACAGCCATCTGAAGGATCTCGGCGCGCTTCTTCTCGCCCCCCGAGAATCCGTCGTTGATGTAACGCCCCGCGAAGGAATCGTCCATCTTGAGCAGCGCCATCTTCTCCTTCACGAGGGCGCGGAATTCCTTCGGCGGGAGCGGCTTCTCGTTTCCCATCTCCTTCCGCCGCGCGGTGAGCGCCATGCGAAGGAAGTTGGCCATGCTCACGCCAGGGATCGCGGTCGGGTACTGGAACGCGAGGAAGAGCCCCTTGCGACCCCGCTCATCCGCGCTCAGCTCGAGGATGTCGATCCCGTTCAGGAAGATGCTCCCCGAGGTGATCTCGTACTTTGGATTCCCCATCAGCGCGTTCGCGAGCGTGCTCTTGCCCGAGCCGTTGGGTCCCATCAGGGCGTGCACTTCTCCCTTGTTCACGGCGAGGGAGAGTCCCTTCAAGATGGGCTTTCCTTCGACGGCCACGTGTAGATCCCGGATTTCGAGCGTCGGCTTCGCGCTTACCATGGTCTCCTTCCTCTTAGCATCGGTCGCGGCTCGCACCGCGCCCCTGTGATCGCGGACCGCCCGGTCCGCGCCGTCATAGACTGAAGCTCTCCCCGCAGCCGCACGACTTCTTCACGCGGGGGTTCTTGAACTGGATGCCGCTCCCGAGCATGCCGCGCGCGAAGTCCACGGTCGTGCCGCGGAGGATCTCGAGCGAGCGCGGGTCCACGTACACGGTGAGCCCGTCGTACTGGAGCACGAGGTCGCCCGCGCGCTCCGACGTGGTGAATCCCATGAAGTAGCTGTAACCCGAGCAGCCCCCCGCCTTCACTCCAAGGCGGAGCGCCTGCCCTTCCTTTCCTTCCTTGGTCCGGATCCGCTTCACCCACTCGACCGCCGCCGGAGTCATGGCGAGCGTTTCGGGCAGGGCGGCCGGGACCTGCTGCTCGTTCGTCTGGCTCACGTTCCGTTCTCCGAAGTCGCGTGGAGCGGGATCGTCCCTGGGGTCGGCGAGCCCGTGTGAAATCCGGCAACGAGCGCCGGCTCTCGCGTCATGCCGTGATCCACAGGGCAGTGCGGACAATCGTCCTGCGTCGTGCGCGGCGGCCGGCACTCCTGGCAGGCGCCCAGGTACTCGAGCGATCCCTTGAGCTCGCGCTCGAGCGCCTGGTACCGCACGATCGCCTGCTTGGTCTCGGCCAGGCGCTTCTCGAAGATCTCCCGGATCCGGTTCATCGCATCCGGGCCATAACGCGTGCTTCGCCAGGCCCGAAGCAGCGCCTGGATTTCGTGAAGTGAGAAACCGCTGTCCTGGAGAAGCTCGATCCAGCGGATCCGGGTCTCGGCCGTGTCGTCGTAGAGGCGAAAGCCGCCCTGCGACCGCGCGGTCGGGCTCAGGAGCCCCAGCTCCTCATAGAGATGGAGCGCGCGGACCGATTTCCCGGTCCGGCGCGCGAGATCGCCGATCTTCAGAAGCTTGCTCATCGATTCCAAGTCTCGCTGCCCTCCTACCGGATCGTACCCTTACGCGCACGTAAGAGTCCAGGGAAATGAAGCCCCTTGGGTGGCATCGCCCACCCGGCCGCCTGGCGGGCCTACGAGGTTGTAACAATTTGGGTTATCGGTGGACTCTCCCCTAGGAGACCATGCATCCCAAGGGAACAACGGAGGGTCGCCTGGTGTCCCCCCAGACATCCCTCTGTATTGGATGGGGTGGCCGGTCCTAACGATCCTAGGAGGTGCCCTTTGCGTCGAGCTCCCCGAATCCCCGGCATCACGACCCTTCTCACCGCGCTGCTCGCGGTCCTCGCCTTGAGCGGCTTGAGCTGTGGCGGCGACGACAAGAACCCGACGAATCCCGGCGGTGGTGGAGGCGGGGCTGACGTCACGATCACGATCAATGGGATGAACGGGTCCAACTCCTACTCCCCCAGCCCCGACACCGTGACCGTGGGCCAGACCGTCGCGTGGCACAACGCCGACGCCACGACCCACACCGCGACCGCGAATGGCGGGGGGTTCAACACGGGGAACATCGGCGGGGGAAGCACCAGCGCGGCCATCACGATGAGCACGGCCGGCCCCTTCCCCTACCACTGCTCGATCCATCCAACGATGACCGGAACGCTGGTCGTCGTGGTGCCCTAGCGGGTCAGCGGCGACGGATTCCCGCGGCACGAAGCCTGCGGCGGATCGCTCCGGGAGCCTTGGCCGGCCCCGAAGTCCCGCCCACCTGATCCACGGTCGTCCACGTGACGAAGGGGAGTAGCCGGGGCAAGCCGCCGTGCGTGCCCCACGGGACGGGGTTCTGGAGCGAGCCCACCGCCGCGATCCTCGGGATCCCGAGGTCGGCGAAGCGCGCCGCGAGCTTCAAGCGCTCCGGCCCCCTCGCCTCGAGTCCCAGCGCCTCGATCGATCGCGCCGCCGGAGCGAGCACGCGCGCGACCTCGTCCGGCCCGTCGACCGCATGCACGCGGATCGTACGCCGGGTGGGCCCCGGCTCGAAGCGGGCGCGGTCGTCCACGATGACGGTCCAGGCAGTCGAGCCGGGCGATTCGAGCACGCGCGTCACCGTCGCGATGCCGGCGGATTCGAAGCGCGCCTGGGCCCGGGCGAGCTGAACCCCCGCGGCTTCCTCCTCTTCCGCGACCACGGGGGGCAGATCCTTCGACGCCTCCTCGAGCGCGGCGGCGAGCGCCTCCCCGAATTTTTCCGGCGACACCTGCCCCCGCCGCTCCACGTAGAACGCGTGCGGTGACAGGCAGCCGTCCTGGTCGTACATCGAGACGTCGTGGGCGGCCCGCGCGGCAAGGCCGCGAATTCCCGCGAACGTGAGCGCGCGCCGCTCGACGTAGCCAACCGAGACCTTGGGTCCGTGAAGCACGACCGATGCCCCCGGCATCGCTTGGCGACCCACGCTGCCCACCGCCTCCTCGCCGCCGAACGCGAGCACGGCGGGCGCTGCCGAGAGCGCGGTGCGGTCGAGCCCGCCCGTTCCTCCCTTCCACCACACGACCGCGAGGCACGCGCCCAGCTTCTCGTCCACCTCGGCGATGGTCCGCGCGAGGAGCGGCGCGAAGAGCGGCTCGCGCGCGGAGGTCTTCCCGAGGAGCGCCGCCTTGAGGACGAGTGCCGAGTAGATCGGCCAGACGGGGAGCGTCGGCACGTTGCCGGCATAGATCTGGAGCATCCACTCGGGCCCGCGCGCGCGGCGGACCGTGCCCCGGACACCCTCCGCGGGGCGATCGAGCACCTGCACGGATCCCAGCTCCGTCACGATCCAGCGACTGAGACCGTTGCGCGCCAGCGGCTGGAAGGCGTCGTCGATCGAGCGGTCGAGCATGGCTGCGGTGAATCGCCCGAAGGTCGCGAGCGACTCGACCGCCTCGCGGCGCGCCGGGTCCTTCCGATCGAGGAACCGCCGGGTCACCTTGTCGAGCGAGCGGAGGACCTCCTGGATGGGGCGCGCGGCCAGGTTCGTCCCGCGCGCCTCGCGCAGGACCTCGATCCAGCGGAGCAGGTCCTCGTTCTGGACGACCGGGAGGTGGAGATCGAGCGCCTCGTGCGCGGGGCCGAAGCGCTGGACCGTGGTCTCGAGCCCCTCCTCGAGGCCAAGCGGAAGGTAGAAGGCGGGATTCACGCTCGGCGCTCCTCCTCGAGGAATCGTTCAAAGGTCAGGGAGCAACCGCGCGCTTCGGCCCCGGTGAGCCGTCCCTCGAGGAAGAGCCGGCCGTCGCGGATCGTCCCGAGGTCTTCGGTCTGCACGGCGAACGGCGTCTCGAAGTTGGCCAGGTCGTAGTGAACGAGGAGACCCCGCGCGCCTTCGGACTGCTCCTTCATTGTTTCAGGATCGAGCACCCGGGTCCTCACCCACGGCGGGATCGTCTTTCCCGGCAGGGCGGGACGGCCCTCGGTGTGGGCCCTCAAGGAATCGTCGTAGAACTGACTCGCGAGCTCGGCCATACCGTACTCATTTACCAGATGCGTCGGGGGAATGCCCAGTGATCCCTCGATCATTCGTTCGATTTCTTCACGCGTGAACTCCGCGCGCAGCCCCTTCGCGCCCCCCGTGTCCATCACGCGCGATCCCGGGGGCAGCGCGAAGCGGTGGCCCGCTGCCTGGAGGCGCTCGCCGTAGGCGGCGAGGAGGAGGGTCGTGCCGAGAACGAGCAGCGGCGTCCCTTCGGACACGGCAGCCTCGAGCGTCCGATCCGCGAGATCCCAGTCGGGGTTGCCGTCGCGCACGATCCACACGCCGCTACGCGCGAGCTTCGTCACCACGTGATCGCACATGTACCAGAGGGAGGAGTGCGGCGCTTCGATCCGCGTGGGCCCGAATACGACGGCCGGCATCACGGCGCCGTCGGGTAGGAGATGTCGGCGAAAGGACTCGAGCAAGGACGCGTCGTAGAGGCTGGTATCGCTGAGCCGCACGCGACCCGGTCGGGAGATGGTCGTGCCACTCGTTTCGAACACAACAAGCTCCGAACCGGGTGGTCCCATGGTGAGATCGTGCGATTTGAACGCCGATGCCGGGACCGGCGGAATGTCCTGCCACTGGCGCAGGGTCGTGAATCTGACTCCTAGGTGCGCGACATAGGCGTCGTACGGCGCGATCCGCGGCACCTGACCGACAAAGCGCCCTCTGGCGAGCTTGGCGAAGCGCTCCTCCCACTCATCTCGGTCGCACGCCTCCCATCCGGCGTAGCTGAGCCATAGGTGTGTGCCAGGGCTCATCGAGTCCACGCGATCTCCGCCGCCTCTATGGGTGTGCGCGCGACACGCACGAGCTTCCGCGCCTGCTCGCCGAACTCGAAGCGGTGGTCGAGGAGGTCGAGCAGCTCGCCCCACACCTCGCCCAAGAGCACGAGACGATCCGGTGCGTCCTTCCGTCCATGGAGGAGAAGGGTCCACACCCAGAAGAGCTCGTTCATGGTCCCGATCCCGCCGGGAAGGACGACTGCGCCGCGGGCGCCTTGCAGGAGGCACTGAACCCGGACGTGAAGGTCCGGTGCCTCCTGGACCTCCGTGAGGTCGAGACAGGGCGTCCGCACCGCGGCGAACCACTCGATCGTGCAGCCCACCACGCGCACCCCGCCCTCCTTCCCGCCGGCCGCCACCGCCTCCATGACGCCGCCGTATCCGCCGCAGCGGATCTCGGCGCCGAGACGGGCCAGCTCGCGGCCGAGCTCGCGGGCGGCGCGGTAGGTGGGGGACGAGGGCAGCGCCTGGCTGCTGCCGAAGACCGCGACGGCATCCCGTTTCATGGCCACAGTATAAGGTCGGGATGCGCTCCCGGCGCCCGCCAGAACCGGGCCGATCGTGATACCATGGAGCGCGTGAACGCCAAGCTGGCGGCCGGCCGGAGCCGCTCCTCCCGCGTCGTTCGAATCGCCCTGGCCCAGATCAACACAACGGTCGGGGACCTGCCCGGAAACTCCAAGCGGGTGCTCGAGTTCCTGGACCGCGCCCGGGGCCTGGGGGCCGAGATCGTGGCCTTCCCCGAGCTTACGCTGACCGGCTATCCGCCCGAGGACCTCCTCTTCCGGCCCGAGTTCATCGACCAGAACATGGCCGCGCTCGACGAGGTCGTGCGCGCGACCAAGGGCATCACCGCCATCGTCGGCTTCGCCGAGCGCGCCGGGGATCTCTACAACTCGGCCGCCATCGCGCACGACGGCGAGATCGCGGGGGTCATCCGGAAAGCACATCTCCCGAACTATTCCGTCTTCGACGAGTTCCGCTACTTCCGCCCCGGACGCAATCCCTTCGTCTTGAAACGCGGGCCGCTCACCTTCGGCGTGAACATCTGCGAAGACATCTGGCTCCCGTCCAATCCGACCCAGCTCGCGGTCTACGGCGACGCCGAGCTCGTGATCAACCTGTCCAGCTCCCCGTTCCACATGGGCAAGAGCGTCGCGCGCGACCGCATGCTCGCGACGCGCGCCATGGACGGCGTGTCGCTGGTCGCGTTCGTGAACACGGTGGGCGGGCAGGACGAGCTCGTCTTCGACGGCAACAGCCGGGTCTTCGGGCCGCGCGGCGAATGTCTCGCCCGCGCGAAGGCGTTCGAGGAGGACCTGGTCGTGATCGATCTCGACCTGGACCAGGTCTTCAGCGCGCGGCTCAAGGATCCCCGCTCGCGCGAGATGTCGCAGCGCGAGGATGCGGGGTCGCCGCTTCCACTCGTGGAGCTGAGCCCCATGGCCGAGCCCGAGCGGAAGAAGATCGACACGCGCCCCGCGCGAACGCCCGAGGGCCCGGAAGAGATCTACGAGGCGCTCGTGCTCGGGACGCGCGACTACGTCCGGAAGAACGATTTCAGCCACGTTCTATTGGGCCTGAGCGGCGGCATCGATTCGGCGCTCACGGCATCGATCGCGGTCGATGCGCTCGGCGCATCGTCGGTCACCGGCGTGTTCATGCCTTCGCCGTTCACCGCGATGGAGAGCGGCACGGACGCGGATGCGCTCGCGAAGAATCTCGGCGTCCAGATCCTCACGCTCCCGATCGAGGAGGAGATGGAGGCCTTCAAGAAGGCGCTCGCACCCGTCTTCTCCGGCATGCCCGAGGACGTGACCGAGGAAAATCTCCAGTCGCGAATTCGAGGCAATGTGCTCATGGCGCTCTCCAACAAGTTCGGCTGGCTCCTCCTCACGACCGGCAACAAGAGCGAATACTCGGTCGGCTACGCCACGCTCTACGGCGACATGGCGGGCGGGTTCGCGGTGCTGAAGGACGTGCCGAAGACTCTCGTCTTCGACCTGGCGCGGCATCGGAACGCGGCGGCGGGATCGAAGGGTTGGATCCCCGAGCGCACGATCACCCGCGAGCCGACTGCGGAATTGCGACCGGGACAAAAGGATACCGACTCCCTTCCGCCGTACGACGTGCTCGACCCCATCTTGAAGGCGTACGTCGAGGAGGACTGGGAGGTGGAGCGGATCGTCGCGATGGGCTACGATCGTGCCCTCGTCCAGCGCGTCGTGCGCATGGTCGACCGGGCGGAATACAAGCGCCGTCAGGCGCCTCCAGGCATCCGGATCACCCCGCGAGCCCTCGGCAAGGATCGCCGGCTGCCCATCACCAACCGCCACCAGCCGTGGCGGGACTGACACCGTGACGATCACCCGTGAACCTTCGCGTGAAGGGGGGCAGCGCAATCCGATGAATCCCGATGTGCAAGTGTCGGCCGCCACGAATCTGACGACCAACAGCCACCTGCTCGCCTGGGTGGCGGAGATCGCCCAGCGCTGCCAGCCCGACGCGATCGAGTGGTGCGACGGCTCCGAGACGGAGCGTCGCCGGCTCACCGATCGCGCGGTCGAGCAGGGCGTGCTGATCGCGCTCAACCAGAAGAAGCGCCCCGGCTGTTACCTCCACCGCTCCGATCCGGGCGACGTCGCGCGCGTGGAGCACCTCACCTTCATCTGCACGCCGACGAAGGAAGAGGCGGGACCCACCAACCACTGGATGGCTCCCGCCGACGCCTACGCCAAG
The DNA here is from genome assembly GCA_036274595.1 of Candidatus Eiseniibacteriota bacterium. Lineage (GTDB taxonomy): Bacteria > Eisenbacteria > RBG-16-71-46 > SZUA-252 > SZUA-252 > WS-9. Next base: position 15,990 of record DASUFL010000133.1, read on the forward strand.
GTCGGCAACCTCCTCGAAGGCTCCATGCGCGGGCGGACGATGTACGTCGTGCCCTACGTCATGGGGCCGCTCGGCTCGCCGTTCTCGAAGATTGGGATCGAGGTGACGGACAGCGTGTACGTCGTTCTCTCCATGCGCGTGATGACCCGCATGGGAAGGCAGGCGCTCGAGCTCCTCGGCGATACGGACGACTTCAGCCGCGGCGTCCACTCGATGCTCGACATCAATCCCGAGCGCCGCATGATCTGCCACTTCCCTCAGGACAACACGGTCTGGTCCGTCGGCAGCAATTACGGCGGGAACGTCCTCCTCGGGAAGAAGTGCCTCGCTCTGCGGCTCGGCTCGTATCTGGGCCGGCGCGAGAACTGGATGGCCGAGCACATGCTGATCCTCGGCGTCGAGAGTCCCGAGGGACAGACGACGTACGTCGCGGCCGCGTTCCCGAGCGCCTGCGGCAAGACCAACTTCGCGATGCTCATCCCGCCGCGGCGCTTCGACGGATGGAAGGTCTGGACCGTGGGCGACGACATCGCCTGGATGCGGGTCGGCGCGGACGGCCGGCTCTGGGCGATCAATCCCGAAGCGGGCTACTTCGGCGTGGCGCCGGGCACCGGCCCCAAGTCGAACCCGACCGCGCTCCGGCTCGTCGAGCGCGACACCATCTTCACGAACGTCGCGATGACCGAGGACGGAGACGTCTGGTGGGAGGGGCTCACCGACACGCCCCCCGCGGGGCTCACGGACTGGCTGGGTCAGAAGTACGACCCCGCGTCGGGCAAGCCGGCGGCGCATCCCAACAGCCGCTTCTGCTCCCCTGCGACCAACAATCCGTTCCTCTCGAAGCGCGTGAACGATCCCGAGGGCGTGCCGATCTCCGCGCTCGTCTTCGGCGGCCGGCGCGCGTCCACGATCCCGCTCGTGCTCCAGTCGTTCAACTGGATCCACGGCGTCTACATGGGCGCCACGATGGGCTCGGAGACGACGGCGGCGGCGACCGGCAAGGTGGGCGTGGTGCGGCGCGATCCGATGGCGATGCTCCCCTTCTGCGGCTACAACATGGGGGACTACTTCTGCCACTGGCTCGAGATGCGCGCGCGGATCCCGTTCCCGCCGAAGATCTTCATGGTGAACTGGTTCCGGAAGGGCGCGAACAACTCCTTCGTCTGGCCGGGCTACGGTGACAACATGCGCGTCTTGAAGTGGATCGTGGATCGCGTGCACGGCTCGGTGGGCGGTCGCGAGACGCCGGTCGGCTGGGTGCCGCGCGAAGGCGATCTCGACCTCTCCGGCATGTCGATCGCGTCCGAGGATTTCGCCGAAGCGACCGCGGTACGCCCCGAGGAGTGGAGGGAAGAGATCCGCCTCCAGGGCGAGTTCTTCCGGACGCTCGACCCCTACATGCCGCGGGCGCTCGAGCTGCAGCGCGAGCTGCTCATGAGCTCGGTGGAGATGGGGAGTCCGGAGGGGCGGGGTTCCTGAGGGTCGGGCTCTAATTTCCGGGCCAGAGAGAGTGTTTGTGCACGCGGGCGCCTACCACTTGTATGCCCGTCGCTTATCTGTAAATAGCTGGAGTCCGACGGACAGTTCGCGTCTCCGATGGTCCTCGATTCTGGCCTACGCGGCCTCCGGGTTCACCTCCGTTTCTCGCATCGCCTCGACGCCGTCCAGGAACGCCTGGTAGGGCGCCCTTCCCTTCGTCCGGTAGCCCTGGTGGCTGCGCTCCCGGTTATAGAACTGCATGTGCCGGTCGAGATCCGCCTGGAGCTGCTCCATGCTCTCGTAGAACGTCCGCCGGAACGCCACCGAGAAGAACTCCTCCTTGATCGTCCGATGGAACCGCTCGCAGAACCCGTTCGTCTCAGGCGAACCGACCTGGGTCCACCGGTGCTCGATCTGGTTGATCGTCAGGTAGAGCTCGAAGGGATGCGCCAGAGGTCGGCCGCAGGTCTCACGGCCGTTGTCGGTCAGGATGTGATCGATCGTGACGCCGTGCTCCTCGTAGAACGGAAGCACCCGATCGTTCAGGACGTCCACGGCCGTCATCGGCATCTTCGAGAGATAGAGCTTCGCGAAGCCCAGCGAGCAGTGCGCGTCGACGACGCTCTGCATGTAGATCCGCCCGACGCCCTTGATCGTGCCGACGAAGTACGTGTCCTGGCACAGGAGATAACCCGGACGCAGCGATTCCACGTGCTGCTCGGGATCGACGAGCCGGCCCCGATGGCGCCGCAGAAGGCGAATCTGAGCCTCGGTGAGCACGCCGCCCGCCGCCGCGGTCTTCTGTTCCAGCCACAGGAGCCGCTGAAATCGAAGCGTGAGCCCGGGGCGCTGCCACACGTAGCGAACCGCCGACGGCGAGACGCCGACACCGATCAGGCGAAGTTGCTGGCTCACGGAGACGTAACTTCTCGTGGGGTACCGCTCGGTCATCTCGAGAACTTTCGCCTCGAGTTCCGGCGGCGTCTGGTTCGGCATCCGGGGGGCCCGGCGAGGCTGCTCCACCAGGCCCTCGGCGCCGAACTTCTCGAACGCCTCCTTGATCTCGTAGTAGTGGCTGCGGGAAATCCCCGCCCGCCGGCAGGCCAGGCTGATGTTCTGCAGCTCCTCGGCCAGAGCTAGCATGCCGAGCCG
>DASUFL010000134.1:0-4382 GCA_036274595.1 Candidatus Eiseniibacteriota bacterium
GTCGAGCCCCTGGTGGTGGGTCTGCGTGAACGACGAGAGCCCCGCCGCGATGGCGTTGTTCGAGCGCGGCTCCACGCGCACGTTGTAGGGCGGGTCGGTGTTCACGAGGTGGACCGGCGCACCGGCCAAGAGGCGATCGACGTCCTCGACCTTCGAGGAGTCGCCGCAGAGAAGCCGGTGGTCCCCGAGGATCCAGAGGTCACCCGGGCGCGTGACCGGCGTCTCCGGCGGCTCCGGGATCGCATCCGGGTCCGTGAGTCCCTCGCCCGGCAGCGGCACCGCGAGGCCGGCCCACATGTCCTTGAGCGCCGCGCTCTCCGTCTCGATCCCGGAGAGCAACTCGCGGAGGAGGTCGTCGTTTTGCCCGGCCATCGCAGCGAGGGGGTCGAGGCTCACGAGGAGCTTCGCGGCCTCCGCCTCGTCGAGGTCGAGGATGAGGACCGGTACCTCCTGGTCGGGCGTCGTCTCCGCGCGCAGGTGCCCGTCGATGAGCTGGAGGCCCTCGGGTGTCTCGCGCGCGAGGAGCGCGTCCGCGTAGCCGATCTCGGCCAGGAGCCCGTGGAGCGCCTCGCGCTGCGCCTTCGGGTGCGTGCGCCAGTTCTTCGGGTTCGGGCGCAGCTCGCTCGCCTTCACGCGGCGGAGGCCCTTGATGCGGTCGCGGATCAACATAGGTGCATATACATATACACGCGAACGGGGACTCCCGGCGCGCCATGCACATGCAAGGTCACGCATCGGGTCTTCCCCCTCTTGCGCTCTCCGCCGCCCGCGCTACGATCCCCTTCGGAAAACGGAGGAAGAATTGGAAGTCTCCCTGCGCGCGCGGCGGGAGGCCGTGGGTCTCACCGCGCTCGACATCGCGGGGCTCGCCGGATGCCCGGTCGAGGTCGTCCTGAGGGCCGAGTTCGGGATGCACGTGCCGCACGACCGCCACGTCCTGGCGCGGCTCGCGGTCGCCTACGGCCTCGCCGGGGACCAGTACCTGCGGCTCGTGCTTGACGCGGCCGAGCGGCTGGCAGGGGCTTCCTAGCGGAACCGACGATGCACGCGGATCCGACGATCCCGGGTGCCGGAGCGGGCCACCGCGGCAGACCCCCTCGCGCCCGCACGGTCAAGCCCGGGGGAGCGATATCCGATGAGGCTCGATGAGGGGTGCGGGAGTCGCAGGATGCAAGGGGGGGATGCCGTGACACCGTTGCGAATAGAGGAGCGCGGACAGGAGCGCTGGATCCTGCTCGCGGGCGAGATGTACCACGAGGAGGTGCTCCGCCTGAAGGACGTCCTCGACCGGGCGGCGATGCAGGCATCCGGTGCCGTCGTCGTGGACCTCGGGGGGGTGACGTTCATCGTCAGTCTCGGCTACGGGGTGATCGTCTCGGCCCGGGAGAGATTCGCGGCGCGCGGCTTGACGCTGAGGCTCGCGAACGTGCCGGACCCGGTCGAGAGGACACTCAGGACCATGAGGCTCGCGCACGACTTCGAACGCGCGTAGTTGCGCCGCCCGTCTCCCGATCGCAGCGGGCTGGAATCCGGCCTTGTCACCCGCACGACGGAGATCGTCGACCGGCTCGGACGCACGACCTCCTCGCGGACGAGCTGGCGCGGAACGCCCCGTGGCGCGCGTCCGCACTGTCGAAACCGTTCGACGACAGCGAGTTCCGAGCGCGGTCCGCCGCATCCTCGAAGCCGAGTGAGACTTGCGACGGGCCGGGATGCGCGTATCCTCGGCTCCCCATGACGGCAAAGCTCACCATCACACTGAGCCCCGATGTCCTGAAGGCGCTCAAGCACTCCAAGACGATCACGGTCGCGGTCGACTCCGGCCGCAGGTTCGGCCCGGCATCCCGGGCCGCGTCGGCGGGGAAGGCCAACGGCAGCTCCGGTCCCTACCGCGAGGGCTCGCTCCCGGCGAAGCTCCTGACGTGGGCGAAGGGCCGGAAGGCGTTCGGCGTCCCCGATGTGATGAAGGCGATGAAGATCAAGCGCGGCCACGCCTCGATGCTGCTGGCCTACGTCGGGAAGAGCGGTGCGGTGAAGCGCGTCGGGCGGGGCGAGTACGCGGCGACATAGGAAGCGTGCTACGCTGCGGCGATGCTTTGCCGCGGCATGCTCATCGTCGCTCTGCTGGCACCGGCGGCCTTGGCCGGACCCGAGGCGGCGCGCGTCCGCGAGGTCGTCCCCCTCCTCGCGAGCGCCGAAGTCGATGTCCGGAACAAGGCCCAGTGGGAACTCCTGGGCCTGATCGGGGAGGCCAAGAGCGAGGCCGCCGCGAAGAGCACCGCGCTCGACGTCATCCAGGAGATCGCCCGCGCGAGCAGCGAGGCGAAGCTTGGCGTCGATCCGAAGTTCTTTGCCGCACAGCTGAAGCGCGTGAAGACCGTGAAACCGAAGGCGTGGGTCGATCACTTCCTGGCCGCGCCGGAGGACGTGGTCTATCTCGCGGGGACGGTCCCGAACAGATTCAGGGGTGCCGCATGCATCAACGAGATCGCGGTTCCAGTCGGAAACTGTATCGCCCGGTTCATCCAGCGGACCGAAGAGGAACGGTTGCGCGCGAGAGGGATCACGACGCCGCCGGGGATGGTGCTCGTGCCTGCCGGCGAGTTCGTCACTGGCTCCTCGCAGCGGGAGATCGACTACTGCATCAAGCAGATGGAAGGCTCGGAGGGGTGGACCAAGTATCCGCGATGGAGGACCAGCGACATCGCCGAGTACCGCTCCGAGGTTCCTCGTCGGCTGGCGAGCACCGGCACCTTCTACATCGACGCGCACGAGCTCACGAACGAGCAGTACAGAGGATTCTGCGCGGCCTCCGGCTACGAGCCGCCCACGAGCACACACCTCGGCGTGGGACAGAGCGGCGGCTTCGAGCCCTTCTTCGCCTTCTTCGCGTGGAGGGGAAGCCCGCCGACGTACCCGTCGGGCCATGGGGACAGACCGTTCATCTTCGCGAACCTCGCGCGCGGCGAGGCCTTCGGGACGTGGGCGAAGAAGCGCCTCCCGAACGAAATCGAGTGGGAGAAGGCCGCGCGCGGGATCGACGGCCGCGTCTGGCCGTGGGGATCCTCGTTCGACAAGCAACTCGCCCAGACGCCCGAGCGGCAGAACCAGGCGTCCGCCTACGCCTCGGACTACCTGCCCGTGGTGTCGCTTCCCGAGGGCCAGAGCCCGTGGGGGTGCGTGCAGATCGCCGGGAACGCATGGGAGGTGGCCCTTCCGTCCGAGGAGCCGGAAGCGGATCGCGAGGACGGAAGCCGAACGACGACCGCCGAGGCGCGCCCCAAGTGCGTCGCGACGTCGAAGGGAGGCGACGCGGCGCACTCGGTGAGTCACGCCGGCACGAACTCGCGCGCCGCGCGCCGGAAGATATGGGACAGCGACATCGCGGCCGCGAGCTACGCGACGTTCCGGTTCGTGCGTGGCGTGGAGCGCCAGGACGAGGAGTAGCGGCTACGCGCCGCGCCTCTGCGCGCCTTCGAGGATGGAGGCCGGCGACGCCGCCAGCTGCCGTGCTCCAGCGCACCGGCCCCGGGATCGACCGCCTCTGCGGGGAGTACATGCGGCTCGACGCGCTCGCGAAGGAGGCGGACCGGCTGCTCACGGAAGAGGAGGAGGGTGGCGACCATGTGTAGGCGCAAGCGCGGGTAGCCGCAGGGCGTGGTAGTCGGCGGCGCGGCGGGGGGCCCGACCGCCTCGTGATGTCCCCGGTGACCCGTTAGGCGGGCGCTCCGTTCCCCCTTCATTCCCCTCTTCCCGGGGCGCGCATTCACTGCGTCCTCAACGCCGGCCCCGGGGATGCCGATAGGCCGACTACGCGATGATGCGCGAGGACGAGAAGGCCGTGCACCCCCAGTCGGACGATTCGACGGCGCGTTCGTCGCTGTCGCGCCTCGTCGTCGTGATCGTGATCATCTTCGCGAGCGAGCTGGCCGTCATGTGGGCGCTGCCCCACCTCGTTAGCCACCCGCGGAGCCTCTGGGGCGCGGTCCTCGACGCGGCGCTCCTCGGCCTGATCACGGGCCCATTCCTGTGGTGGCTGGTCGTGCGGCCGTTGGACGTCGTGGCGCGGTTCGAGCGGACCCGGGCCACGCGGATCATCGAGGGTGCCAACGACGCCATCATCACGCTCGACGCCTCCGGGAGGATCGAGTCCGCCAACAGGGCGGTCGAGACCATCTTCGGGCGGACGGCGCGGGACGCCCGCGGACGGGACATCTCCTGGCTGTTCCCCGAGTCGGCCGCCCGCGTGAGGGCCGTGCTGGCCGATGGTCGCGAGGCGAGTCTGCGGCTGCGCGAGCCGCATCGCGACGGGCGTCGGCTGCATCTGGAGGCCGATGCCTTCCCGGTGCCGATGCCGGGCCAGACGATCCTCGCGTTCGTCC
>DASUFL010000135.1:0-53063 GCA_036274595.1 Candidatus Eiseniibacteriota bacterium
TCTCCCCCGCGACCCACACGAATGCGGTGGTCGTCGGGGACGGCGACGTCGTGATCGTGGATCCAGGGACCGACGCCGCCGACGATCTGGAGGCGCTAAATCGGGTCGTGGAGGAGGCGCTCGGTCCCGGTGGACGGGTGCGCGCCGTGTTGTTGACACACGCGCACCGCGATCACATCGGCGGCGTCGCTGCCGTGCGGAAGCGCTATGACGCGCCGGTCTGGGGGCATGCCCTGGTCGCGGAGCGGGTGCCGCTCGACCTGACGATGGTCGATGGCGATGTGATCGATCTCCCCGGCCGGAATCATAGGCGGCTCCGCGTCCTCGAGACGCCCGGGCACTCGCGCTCGCACCTGGCGTTCTTCGAGGAGGAGTCCCGGACGGTGATCGCGGGCGATCTGGTTTCGGGCTTGAGCACCGTGGTGATCGCCCCGCCCGACGGAGACATGCGCGCGTACCTGGAATCCCTCGAGCGCGTGCGGGCGCTTGGAGCGCGAACCTTGGTGCCCGGCCACGGCCCGCCCAATCGGGGCGTGGATCAGATGCTCGCGGAGCGGATCCAGCACCGAGCCCTGCGCGAGCGGCGCGTTCTGGAGGCGCTCGCGGACGGACCGCTCGACAAGAATGCCCTCCGGGCCTGCGTCTACGCCGACACGCCCGACGCCGATCCACGCCTCGCCGCACTGACCCTCGAGGCGCACCTGGCGAAGCTCGAGGAGGAGGGACGCGTGCGTCACGAGGATGGGCGGATCGCGCTCACGAAGGGCTCACGCGGGGATGCCTGACCCGTGACCCTCGTCGATTCCTATCCGGTCGTCGCGTTCGATATGGACGGCGTGCTCCTCGATTCGTTCCGCTGCTGGTGGGAGCTCCTGAACGACGCGCTGCGCGAGCACGGAAAGCCGCCCCTGACCCGCGAGCAGTTCGAGCTCACGTGGGGTCAGGACGTGGAGGCCGATCGTCGCATGTTTTTCCCCAAGTGGACCACCGAGCAGATCATGACCCACTACCACAGCGCGCTGCCGAAGTTCGCCGCCATGGTCGACGTCGAGCCGGAGGCTGCCGCCACGCTCGCGGCATTGCGTCGCCAAGGGAAGAAGCTCGCCGTGGCCACCAACTCGCCCATGGCGATCGCGACGAACCTCCTCGAAGGCGCATCGCTCGCCGAGTACTTCGATGTGATCGCGGGGGTGGATCTCGTGGCGGAAGGAAAGCCGGCGCCGGATCTCCTGCATCTGATCGCCCGCGAGACGGGCGTGCCCGCCGCAGAGATAGCTTACGTTGGGGACTCGATGTTCGACGAGGGCGCCGCGCGAGCCGCGGGCGCGTTCTTCATCGGGTATCTGCGGCCCGGGGACGCGAGGATCGAGAGGTTGGGGGAGCTGATCGCGGGGTAAACTGACGCGTCGAGGGATTGCAGCCGGTGTTACACAAAGTCGGGCGTCATCGCTGGATGACCCTCCCCAGGGTTGTTGGGACTGACGGTCACCGAGTTTGGCAGGATGAAGACGTGGACCCCAGAACTTCTTTACTTCAGGATGATGAACTTCGCCGAATCCTCAGCCCGATGGTTCCCAGCATCCTCGAAACGCAAGAAGTATACCCCGGTCGCAAGGTTAGTGAGGGGGAACGAGAAGTTCTGCTCACCGAGCGTAAGGCCAGAGTATAGCTTCGTGGCTAGCATGCGCCCTGACGATGAAAACACCGAAAGGCGCACCTGGCCAGAGCTCGGGACAATTGCCCGAACAGTGAGTGTGCTGTTAGGCCGGACGGGTGTTGGAAACACCCTGCGAATCCACTGAACTTCCTCATACTCCGGCGGCAGGCTGTCCGCGAGGCCCACGGCAGTAGTCGTAGGACCAAGAATGTAGTACTTGTATAAGCCGTCCATGTTGAACGAGCCGGGCGCATGCACCCCAATGAAACGGTTCGTTTCAAGGTTTGTGTCCTGCCAGAGGGATCGAAATTGCGTTAGGGTCGTAGCGAGGTGGGTCTGTCCGCCAACTTCTGCGATCATTCCGTGGATCAGAGTGTTGAACACGCTCCTCGCGTCTAGCGACATCGCATGATATAGGAGAGGTGCGACGTTGCCGTCCTTGTCCGAGCCAAACATATTAGGATTTGATGGATTATCCTGCCAACAAGTGGTCGGCCAAGGGTCGCCGAGTCTGATCCCTCCTATCGTACGGCCTATGACGATCGAATAGGCCTCCGCCCAGCCTTCGGAAAATCCGCCTTGGTAGGAAAGGCCCGTGTTGCAACCGTCATGACTTACGCAGTCCGCAATAACCCATTCCCAAGGGTTGTGGGGTTCCGTAGTGCACAGCACTGAGCCGCCGAAGTACTTGTAGAAGAGGGCGTGCCCGTACTCATGCGCTAAAGAACTTCTCATTTTATTAAGAGCATTGTATGGCCCATACGCCGCAACGAACCACCCCGGGTCCGGAATGTGGATTTCATCGTAGACGCTGTACGCAATAAAGCTGCTCCAATTCACCTGAATGGACGCACGGCTGTCCCTAAACACGGTCTGGCTTGCTGATTGGATCTTCTGTAGCATGTCGAGGACGGTGATTTCGTCGGGTGGGTACGATAGCGTCAGATGATTGAGCCGGTCCTCGGCATGGGAATCAGGGAAGAGCTCGACCGGACTCTGCAGGTCTCGTTCAAAGAATCCCCATGGAGTGATGCAGGGTGACTCGATCCTCACCTTGTCCCAATAGATGTACTCGAAGGGCGAGATTGCGTACACAATTGGCACCCATGCACAGCTATCCATCCCTGCTTGATACACTTGGGTCTCGCAAAGGCCCCCGATCGCACCACAGCTCGCGTCAAAGTACTTCGCGACAACGCGGAATCCGGGACGAGGCAATTTGACGCGGCAGTACTGAAGCCCCGTGTGAGTTCCCCCTGGAGCCGGTGGGGACGTGGGCAGTGCGGTGGCTATGCTGTCCTGCGGCGCGTCACTCAGGGTAGCCTCGGGCATGGAGTAGGGAAGTGGATCCTGAGGCCAGAGACCGCCGGTATCAAACCAGTCAACACTGAGTGTGTAGGTATTGGCCAGCTCCTGACCGTAACAAGCAGTGCCAAAGGAAGTAAAATCATGGCTGCCCTCTATGACGGGGACTACCGAGACCGAGGGGTCTCCAGCTATTGCTGTGATCGTGAGAGTCGCAACGCGATATTTTCCAGGTTGATGGAAGCTTGTGCCACCCGCACCGTTCTTATATTTGCCATTCCCGGTATTTAGCTCGCCAAAGGGTACTGTCATTGTTGAGTCTATCGTGCTGAAGTTGCTGTAGGCGACATCGCCGCCCTCTGCACTCAGGTTGACGACATAGGAGTTTATCGTGAGGGCTCCCTCTCCGTTGTCGCAAGAAGCCGGCGATCCATCGCTGTTGCTGTCAGTGACGACATAAATGTCGACCAACGTGGGCTCGTTTAACGGCCTCAATTGGTCGGAGTTGTCGCTCAGGCCGTCCCCGTTAGAATCGAGGTACATGTACTGACCGTATGATGGGGAGCTGGCGAAGATCATGAAAACGACGATCATGCTCCATGCGCGCATAACGGCCACCTCTAGGTAGATGAAGTAACCAAGTAGAGCAACGCTTCCTGAGGGCTTGTTAGGGTCAGATCGGTCCGCCCCGGCGCAACCTCGCTAGTACTTCGCCAGTTCCCTCAGAGCCTGTGTAATCCCGTCCACCTGCGGCAGGATGGCATCCTCGAGATCGGGGGCGTAGCCCACCGGCGTATCCGTCGCGCCGATGCGCCGCACCGGAGCATCCAGCGACTCGAAGTGGTGCTCCGCAATCACCGCGGCAATCTCGCCGCCGAATCCGGCGGTCAGGACGTCCTCGTGGAGCACGAGCACGCGCGCGGTCTTCTCGACCGTGGCCCGGATCGCCTCGCGGTCGAAGGGCACGATCGTCCGCAAGTCCACGACCTCGACGCTCACACCCTCGGCTTCCAGACGCTGCGCCGCCTGCATCGCGCGATTCACCGTCGCGCCCCAGGTGATCACGGAGATATCCGAGCCCTCGCGCGCAACGCGAGCCTTCCCGAACGGCACCATGTAGTCGGGGCCGGGGTAAGGGCCCTTGGCGTATGGCTGGCGGTAGATGTTCTTGTGCTCGAGGAAGAGCACGGGGTCGTCGCAGCGAATCGCGGTCCGCAACAAACCATTCGCATCCTGAGCGGTCGAAGGGAATGCGATCCTCAACCCCGGGCAGTGGGCGAAGATGCTCTCGCCCGACTGGCTGTGGTAGATCGAGCCGCCCTGGAGATAGCCGCCGGTCGCGACGCGGATCACGAGTGGGCAGGAGAAGTCGCCGTTCGAGCGCCAGCGGAGCATGGCGAGCTCGTTCCGGATCTGCATCATCGCGGGCCAGATGTAATCGAAGAACTGGATCTCGACGACCGGTTTCACGCCCCGCGTCGCCATGCCGATCGCGCGGCCGACGATGTTGGCTTCGGCCAGCGGCGAGTTGAAGACGCGCTGCTTGCCGAACTTCTTCTGGAGGCCGGCCGTGACCTTGAACACGCCCCCCTTGCCGGGGACGCTCTCGAGATTCTGCTCGCGCGTGGCGTCGGCGACGTCCTCGCCGAACATCACGATCCGGCCGTCGCGCTCCATCTCGTCGCGCAAGCAGCGGTTGATCAACGTGACCATCGTCTCGGGCTGTCCCTCGGGGCGGGCCTCCGTCTCGAACGCCGCGGTCGTGGGATCGACGCTCGGCGAATAGAGATGGTCGTAGATCGTCTCGGCCTTGGGCTTGGCTGCCGCCAGAGCCTGCGCCTCGGCTTCCGCGATCTCGGCGTCCACGTCCTTCTGGATCTGCGCGATCGTCTCCTCGGAGGCGATGCCTTCGCGCACGAGGTATTTCGGGTAGGTCTGCACCGGATCGCGGCGCGCCTCCTCGTCCCGCTCGTGCGACGGCTTGTAGGAGATCTCGTCGTCCGACATCGAGTGCCCGTAGGGACGGATCACCATCGCGTGGAGGAGCACCGGCCCCTTGCCCGCGCGCATGTGCTGCGACGCCTCCATCACGGCCTGGTACGATGCGATGGGATCGGTGCCGTCGACGCGCATCACGCGGAGCCCGGGCACGCTGCTCATGCAGCGGCCGATGTCGCCGCCCGGCGTCTGCGCCTCGACGGGAACGGAGATCGCGTACTGATTGTCGGTGATCAGGAACAACACCGGGACCGCGCCGGTCGCGGCCGAGTTGATGGCCTCCCAGAACTCGCCCTCGCTCGTCGTGCCGTCGCCCGCGGAGACGTAGGTCACTTCGTCCTTGTGCGCGGGACGGCGGTCGCGAATGTTGTCGAGGACGCTCATGAGACGGCCGCCTTCGGCGCATCCGACGGCCTGGAGGAACTGCGTGCCGGTGGGGCTCGACTGCGAGACGACGTTGGCGCGCTTCAGACCCCAGTGGCTGGGCATCTGCCGGCCGCCCGAGTTGGGATCGGCCGCGGCGCCCACGGCTTCGTAGAGGATTTCGACCGGCGTCATGCCCAGCGCCAGCATGAGGGCGCGGTCGCGATAGTAGGGGTAGAACCAGTCGTAGCCCTTCCGGAGCGCTTTCCCGGCCGCCACCAGCACCGCCTCGTGCCCGGCCCCGCTGATCTGAAAATAGATCAGGTTCTGCTTCTTGAGCTTGATCTCCTCGTCGTCGAGCTTCCGCGAGAGGAGCATGAGGCGGTACATGTCCACCAGCTCCGACCGGCTGAGACCGCTGGACGTGGGGCTATCGACGCGGAGTGCCACTGGAACTCCTCCTGGCTGCGGGATTTGCGACCTGAGCCCGGTCATTATACCGTACTGGGATGGACGCCGCTCAGAGAACCGTCGAGACCGTCTCCTGCCCCGGACCGGAGGGCCCCTTGGAGGGGCTCTGGTCGGATCCGGGGAAGGGACTTGCGCCCGCCGTCATCTGCCACCCGCATCCGGCTCACGGCGGCTCGATGCACTCCAAGGTCGTCCACACGATCTACAAGGTGCTCCACGCGGCGGGCCATCCCACGCTCAGGTTCAACTTCCGCGGCGTGGGCCAGAGCGCTGGATCATACTCAGGGTGGGATGGCGAGGTGGAGGACGTGGCCGCGGCGGCAGCCTACGCGCGCGAGCGGACCGGCGCGGGCCCGCTCTGGCTGGCCGGGTTCTCGTTCGGGTCCTGGGTAGGATCGATCTGGGCTCTCCGCGATGGCCGGGTCGAGCGGTTCATCGGCCTCGGCATGCCGGTGAGCACCAACATCGATGGCCGCACGTTCGACTACCTCGACCGCCCGCCCGCGCCGATGCTGATCGTGCAGGGCTCGCGCGACCAGTACGGCTCCAAGGAGGCGATCCTCGCGCTGGCGGAGCGGCTCCGCGCCAAGGGACCGGTCGAGGTTCGCTTCGTTGAGGGAGCCGATCACTTCTTCACAGGACATCTGACTCAGCTGGCCGACGCGCTTCGCGACGGCCTGGGGGCTCTATGAGCGATCTGAAGGACAAGGTGGCGATCGTGACCGGCTCGACGAAGGGCATTGGGCTGGCGATCGCGGAGGGGCTCCTGGGGCGCGGCGCGCGCGTGATGATCTCCGCGCGAAAGGCCGAGGACGTGGAGTCGGTCGGGCGCGGCCTCGAGAAGGCGAATCCCGGCCGCGTCGTCTGGCGCGCCTGCGACGTGCGGCGGGAGGCCGACGTCGAGACGCTCTTCCTCGCCGCGGACGAAGCCTTCGGTGCGCTCGACATCCTCGTGAACAACGCCGGCGTGGGCATGAGCCGGAACCTCGAGGAGACCACACTCGCGCAGTGGAACACGGTGCTCGAGACGAATGTCACCGGCGTGTTCCTCTGCTCGCGCGCGGCCATTCCGCGGATGCGGAAGCGCGGCGGCGGCTACATCATCAATCTCTCGAGCCTGGCGGGCAAGAACGCCTTTGCCGGCGCCACCGCGTACAACGCATCCAAGTTCGCACTCAACGGAATGAGCGAGGCGCTCATGCAGGAGATCCGCTATGACGGCATCCGCGTCAGCTACGTCATGCCGGGGAGCGTCAACACGGGCTTCTCCACGGGCGCCGGCCCCGATCCGGCGCAGGGCTGGAAGCTGAGCGCGGAGGACGTGGCGCGGGTCGTGATCGATCTCCTGCACCATGATTCGCGCTCGCTCCCGAGCGCGGTCGAGATCCGGCCCAGCCGGCCGCCGAAGAAGAGCTGATTGACTCAGCCCGAGCCGCGCACGCAAGATCATCTGTCGGACCCAACGAGGGAGGATCGATGCAAATCGGCTTGATCGGGCTGGGGCGGATGGGAGCCAACATGACGCGCCGGCTCATGCGCGGTGGACACGCATGCGTGGTCCACGACCGCTCGCACGACGTCGTGACCGCGCTCGCGGGCGAAGGCGCGACCCCCGCATTCTCCCCCGAGGAGCTGGTCAAGAAGCTCGAGCGCCCCCGAACCATCATCCTCATGCTCCCCGCGGCCGTGGTGGACGGTATGATCCAGACGCTCCATCCCAAGCTCGAGCGCGACGACGTCATCATCGACGGCGGGAACAGCCACTACCACGACGACATCGCGCGCGCGGAGCGCCTGGGCGAGAATGGGCTCCACTACGTGGACATGGGAACCAGCGGCGGCGTGTGGGGCCTCGAGCGGGGCTATTGCCTCATGATCGGAGGCGAGCCCGATGTGGTGAAGCGGCTCGACCCCATCTTCGCGGCCCTCGCCCCGGGGCGCGGGGATATCCCCCGAACGCCGGGACGCGACCGCATGGGAGGGACCGCCGAGCAGGGGTACCTCCACTGCGGGCCCGCCGGAGCGGGGCACTTCGTGAAGATGGTCCACAACGGGATCGAGTACGGGCTCATGGCCGCGTATGCGGAAGGGCTCAACATCCTGCGCGCCGCGAACGCGGGGATGAAGGAGCATGACGCGAGCGCAGAGATGGCGCCGCTCCGGCATCCCGAGTACTTCCGCTACGAGATCAATCTCGCGGACGTGACGGAGCTCTGGCGGCGGGGGAGCGTTGTGGCTTCGTGGCTCCTCGATCTCACCGCGCAGGCGCTCGCGCTCAATCCGACGCTGACCGGATTCGAAGGACGGGTGTCCGATTCAGGAGAGGGGCGCTGGACCCTGGCTGCGGCCAACGACGAAGGAGTACCGGCGCACGTGCTCGCGGCAGCCCTCTTCGAGCGCTTCGCTTCCCGAGGCGGCGACGATTTCCAGAACCGCGTCCTTTCGGCGATGCGCTATGGCTTCGGCGGTCACGTCGAGCCGAAGGTCTAGGCCCAGATCCACCCCGTGATCGTGCCGATCGCGGCCGCGCCCACCACGCAAAGCCCCAGGTAGACGGCCGCCCCCCGCGGACCGAGCCACCGTCCCACCACGCCGAACGTCAGCACGTTCACGATCGGAACCGACAGCAGCATCGCCACGCCCGGTCCATGTCCCATGCCCTTGGCGAGGAGCTCCCCGGCGAGCGGCAGCTCCGCCCCCGAGCAGAAGTAGAAGGGAACCCCCGTGAGCGCCGCCGCGAGCGATCCGATCACGCTCTTCTGCCCGTAGAGCAAGCTGACCACGTGGCGCGGCACGAGCACGTCGACGACCGCCGCGAGCGCGAGGCTGACGATGACCCAGGGGAAGTACTCGAGGAGCTGGCTGCGAAGCCGGCGGAGTATGGCGGCCCAGTGCGAGCGGCGGATCGGGGTCACGTCCTCATCCACGTCCGGGCCGGGCTTTGGCGCGGGGCCGAGCGCGCCCGCGGTGCGTCCGCCTGGGCCCTCCGCGGAACGAGCCGCCTCATTCCGGAGCGCCCGCACCGCGCCATAGCCGACCGCGAGCCCGAAGATCACCGACGTCACGAAGCGCACCACCATCCACCGGAAGCCGAGCACCTTCCACGTGAGCAGGAGGACCGGAACGCTCACGGCCGCCCCCGCCGTCAAGAAGGCGAACGTGTGCTTGAGGTCGCTGCCCCGGCGGCGGAGCGAGACCGCCAGCGGCACCATGCCGCAGGTGCAGAGCGGAATCAGAGCGCCCGTCGTGGACGCGACGAGCATCGTCGCCGGGTGGCGGCCTGTCAGGAAGCGCTCGATCGTCCGGCCGGACACGAACTCCTCCAAGACCGCCGCCAGCACGAGGGCCAGGAGGAAGAGGGGAAGGATCTCGAGCGCCTCGTCGCCGAAGACGCGCGCCATGGCCGCGATCGTGGAGGTGACGCCCATGAGCCCATTGTATCCCGCGCGGCCCGCCTTGACACGCGCGCGCGGCTCGGGGGACCATGGCTATCCTTCGACCGAAAGGAGCCATTGCCGGTGCACGACCCGTTCTTCCATCCCATCTTCCTCGGCCGCCGCGCGGCGCTCGAGACGCCCCCCTTCGACCCGTTTCCTCCCTCGGGGCGGAAGCCGTGGACCGAATCGCCCTCGCCCCGCCGCGACCTCGAATTCCACGTGCGGCACTACAAGGTCGAGCTGGACGTCGACTTCGAGAAGAAGGAGCTCAACGGACGCTGCACGCTCACGATCGAATCGCTCAGGGACGGCCTTCGCGACGTGGTGCTCGACGCGGCCGAGATGCGGATCGCGTCGGTCAAGATCGGGCGCCGTTCGCTCGCCCATGCGAGCGAGGGGGAAAAGCTCCGCGTCGCGCTCGGCGAGCCGCTTCGCGCGGGGAGCCGCGTGCTGATCGAGATCGCGTACGCGACCCGGCCGCGGAAGGGATTCTTCTTCGTCGGACCGACCGAAGCCGAGCCCAACCGGTTGCCCAGCGGGTGGTCGCAGGGACAGGCGAACGACACGCACGGCTGGATTCCGTGCCTCGAGAGCACGGAGAGTCGCGGCACGCTCGAGATGATCGTGACGGTGCCGGCCGGATACCGCGCCATCGGCAACGGCCGACTCGTGTCGCGCAAGTCGCGGCGAGCCGCCGCATCAGCGCGGCGAAATGGCCGCCGGCGCGCCAGGTCAGGCCGCGCCAAGCCGGGCACGGTCACCTATCACTGGCGCCAGGACACGCCGCACCCCGTCTACCTCACGTCGCTCGTCGTCGGGAAGTACTCGGAGCTCAAGGACCGCGCCGGATCGGTTCCTCTCTTCGGCTACGTGCCGCCGGGGCTCGAGCGCGAGGGCCGCGATCTCTTCCGGAAGACTCCGGCGATGATCGCGACCTTCCAGCGCGTGTTCGGCTTCCCCTATCCGTACCCCAAGTACGCACAGAGCACCGTCGCCGACTTCACCTGGGGCGGCATGGAGAATACGAGCGCCACGACGCTCATGGAGCGCGTGCTCCACGCCGGGAACGACTCCTTCGAGGAGAGGTACGACTCGCTCATCGCGCACGAGCTGGCCCACCAGTGGTGGGGGGATCTCGTCACGTGCCGCGATTGGTCCGAAGGCTGGCTCAACGAGGGCTTCGCCACCTATTCCGAGATCGTGTTCCGCGAATCGGACGAAGGGCGCGACGACGCCGACTACGCGAGGCTCGAGCAGATGAGCTCGTACCTCACGGAGGACGGCGAGGATTATCGCCGCCCGCTCGTCGAGACTCGATGGAACTACCCGTCGTCGCTCTTCGATCGGCACCTCTACGAGAAGGGCGCCTGCGTGCTCCACATGCTCCGCGCCCTCGTAGGCGACGCGGCCTGGCGCCGTTCGCTCAAGCGCTACCTGGAGCGACACGCGTTCGGGTCGGTGGAGACCGCGGATCTCCGCCGTATGTTCGAAGAGGTGACGGGACGGAATCTCTCCTGGTTCTTCGATCAGTGGGTCTATCACGGCGGTCATCCCGAGCTCCGGGTCACGCGCTCGTGGGACGAGGGCGCGCGCACGCTCCTCCTCACGGTGGAGCAGGTGCAGGAGGTGGACAAGGTCACGCCTCTCTTCCGCATTCCCCTGACGCTCGAGGTGGTGAGCGCGGGGAGGCGGCTTCGCATCCCGCTGGATCTGACCGGTAAGCGCGAGACCATCCACGTGCCGCTTCCGGGGCGTCCGCGCTACGTCGCGCTCGACCCCGAGCACGACGTGCTCAAGACCATGGATTTCGCGCGATCGGACCAGGAGCTCCTCTTCGGTCTCCGCCGCTCTCCCTTCGCCCTCGAGCGGATCCGCTGCGCGCGCGAGCTGGCGAGGCGGGGAGACGAGCGCGTGATCGGCGCCCTTCTCAAGACGCTTCGTGGGGATCGCTTCTGGGGCGTGCGCGCCGCCGCCGCGGTGTCGCTCGGCGAGATCGGCCGCCGCGTTCCGGGTGTGAGCGCGCGGATTGCCCGCGAGGCCGATCAGACGAGCACGCGCGTACGGCGCGGCGTCCTCTGGGGGCTCGGCTGGGTCGGCGACGATGCGGCGCTCAAGCGCCTCACGCGGTCGGTTGCGGAGGAGACCTCATCGTTCAACATCGGGCTCGCGCTCATCGGCATCGCGCGCGCGAAGAGGGAGGGCGCGTTCGAGGCCCTGAAGGCCGAGCTCAAGCGCGAGAGCCACCGCGACATGCTGCGCGTTCTCATCTTCGACGCCATGGCGCGGCTCCGCGATCCGCGCGCGATTCCGATCCTGCTCGAGCACACGCAGCCCCGGTTCCGGAACGAGGCGCGCGAGGCCGCGACCAAGGCCCTCGGAAAGCTGGGCGTCCTGAACTCCGATGTGGAGCGCCGCCTCGAGGAGCTGACCCAGGATTCGTGGTTCCGCGTGCGGAGCGCGGCCGCCGGCTCGCTCCGCAGGCTCAAGTCGCCGCGCGCCGAGGCGGCCATCCGCGAAGCACTCCGCACGGAGCCCCTGGACGGCGTCCGCTCCGCCCTCGAGAAAGCCCTCACGGACGGGCATTCGGGCTGACCTCCGCCGCGCGCGTGGGGTGGTACACTCACGCTGAACGATCGTCCAGCGTCCCCGGAGAACGATGCCGCTCGCCCAAGGAATCAAGCTCGGCCCCTATGAAATCCTGACCCCCCTCGGGTCGGGAGGCATGGGCGAGGTCTATCGCGCGCGCGACTCGCGACTCGGCCGGGACGTCGCGGTGAAGGTACTCCCGCACTCGTTCGCGAAGGACCGCGAGCGGCTCCAGCGCTTCGAGCACGAGGCGCGCGCCGCGGGCGCGTTGAGCCATCCCAACGTGGTCGCCGTGTTCGACGTCGGCGCCACCGACGGCATCCCGTACCTCGTGAGCGAGCTCCTCGAAGGAGAGAGCCTGGGCAACCTGATCCGCCGCGGCCCGCTCCAGCCCCGCCGCGCGGTCGAGCTCATGATCCAGGCCGCTTCGGGCCTCGCCGCGGCGCACGCCAAGGGGATCGTGCATCGCGATCTCAAGCCCGAGAACCTCTTCGTGCTCCCGGACGGGCGCCTCAAGATCCTCGACTTCGGCCTCGCCAAGCTCCTACGCGACGACGCGCCGCCCCGGGATGAGACGGGCCCTCAGCTCCCCACGCTCACGCAGACCGGCCAGATCATGGGCACCGCGTCCTACATGGCCCCGGAGCAGATTCGCGATCAGCCGGTGGATCATCGCGCGGATCTCTTCGCGCTCGGCGCGATCCTCCACGAGCTGATCACGGGGGCGAAGGCGTTCCCCGGTGAGACGCCCGCGGATCGAATGACCGCGATTCTCACCAAAGACGCGGCGGAGTGGGACGGGTCGGTGGATCTCGCGGCCCCCGGGCTCGCACTCGTTGCGCGGCGTTGCCTCGAGAAGCGGGCGGACCAGAGGTTCGCGTCGGCGCGCGATCTGGCGCTCGCGCTCGAAGTGGTCGAGGCGGGCATGGACGCCCGGCGGCTCGCGCCGCACACCGTATCCCAGCCCGACGCGGAACCCACCGGCACGCGCAAGGCCCGCCGGCCCGAGTACCACTTCCGTCGGATCACTTTCCAGGAAGGGCAGATCAACGTCGCCCGATTCGCGTCGGACGGACAGACCGTCGTATACAGCGCCTCCTGGGACGGAGGACCTCCGCAGATCTATCTCTCCCGAGTTGGAAGCGCCGAGTCGCGGCCCCTCGGCGTGAGCGACGCGGACGTCCTCGGGGTCTCGCGGCGTGATGAGATCGCCGCCCTGATGCACCCCAAGGACATCGGCGGATTCGTCGTGCTCGGAACCATGGCCCGCGTGCCGCTCATCGGGGGAATGCCGCGCGAGATGCTCGATCGTGTCTTCAGCGCCGATTGGAGCCCGGACGGCCGGTCGCTTCTCGTTCTTCGCGTCATCGACGGTAAGCACCGGCTCGAGTACCCGATCGGGACGGTTCTGCGTGAAGCCGATGGCTGGATGAGCGATCCCAGACTGTCGCCCGACGGCACGATGGTCGCGTTTCGCGATCATCCGGTGCGCTCGGACAACGGCGGGTACCTCAAGGTGATCGACCTCGAGAACCGAGTCATCGCGCAAAGCGAGTACTTCTGGACCGCATGGCGCCAGGCGTGGGATCCGTCCGGAAAATCGGTCTGGTTCTCGGCGGCGGGCATGGAGCGCTCACCCGGCATCTACCGAATGGCGCTGGACGGATCGATCGAGCCCATCTATCAGGCACCGACGTACACGACGGTCGAGGACATCTCTCCGCGCGGGGACATCTTGTCGCTCTCCGTGATACCCCGGATGCTGATGCAGGCCGGGTCCAAGGAGGGGGGAGAGGCTCGCGATCTCTCCTGGCTCGATTGGAGCCTCACACGGGACATCTCAGCGGACGGGGAGTGGGTCCTCTTCGGAGAGTCGGGTATCACCGTGGGGGGGCCGGGGATCTACATTCGACGCCTCGACGGGTCGCCCGCCATGCGTCTCGGAGATGGCGACTGCTGGCGGCTATCGCCCGACTTCAAGTGGGTGCTCATCACGCAGAGCGAGCGTCATGATGACTTCGCGCTCCTTCCGACGGGTGCGGGGTCCGTCGTGCCGCTGCCGATAGTCGGGCTCCGTTGCTCCAATGCCGCATGGTTTCCGGACGGAAAGGGATTCGTCATACTCGCGAGCGAGGAGGGGCACGGACAGCGCCTCTACTGGTACGACCTCGAGACCAGGGCCGTGCGACGGATCCGGGACGAGATGTTCCACCAAATCGGGAAGATCTCCCCGGATGGCCGCCGGCTCATCGCTCTCGACCAGGACCGCCGCATCGTGATCGTGGCAACCGACGGCAGCTCGGTTCGACGGATCGGCCCGCCGGTAGAGAACCGCCGCGGCATCGGCTGGGACAAGGACGGGACCCACTTTTTCGCGTTCGAAAAGAGCTCGATCCCGGCTCCCATCTACCGAATCGACGCGGAGACGGGCGAGGAAACACTCTGGCTCGAGCTTCATCCCAAGGACAGGAGCGGCGTGGACGACGTGAACAACGTCTGCCTGACCGAGGACGGAATGACGTACGTCGCGTGCTACAACCAGACCCTGTGCGGTCTCTACGCCATCCAGGAGGTTTCGTGACCACCGAGACTCGCGCTCGCACCGAGCAGACGGTGCGCGGCCGTGCGCTCATCTTCTGGGACCCGAAACGGCCGGGGAAGAAGCTCGACGCCATCGACACCGACCAGATCACGCCCGCCGAGGACTGCGTCTCCGAGAGCCTCGAGACCCTCGACGAACGGTGGAAGGCGGGCGCGTTCCGCCATCTCATGCCCGGCTTCCGCGCGCGCGTGCACGAGGGGGAGACCTTCGTGATCGCCGGGGACCGCTTTGCCATCGGCTCCTCGCGCGAGATGTCGCCGGCCGGTCTCAAGGCGATCGCCGACGAGGCGGGACTCACGATGGTGGTCGTGTGCGGCTCGAACATGGGGGACATCTTCCGGCGGAACGCGCTCAACCTGGGGCTCCACGTCGTCCAGTGCGTCGAAGCGGTCGAGGACGCGAAGGATGGCGACGTGATGGAGTTCGACGTCGAGTCGCGCGCGATCCGGAACGTGACCCAGGGGAAGAGCTACGAGTCGAAGCCGCTCACGGCGAAGGAAGAGGAGATCCGCCACAGCGGAGGCATCATCGCGGTCGGCCGGCGCGAGATGGCCGAGGCGCGCGGGCGGAAGCCGCAGGTCGAGTTCCCCGATCCCTTCCGCGCGCGCTACCAGACCTCCACCGAGCAGATCCTCTGGGCGCATCGCGTCGACAAGAAGGCCGACGTCAAGCCGGGGGCGACGATCCAGGTCTACGCCGATCTCCTCCCCGCTTCGGACGGCACGGCGCCGTTCGCGATCCACACGTTCCAGCAGATCGTCGAGGATCCGGAGACGAAGCCGAGGCTCGCCGCGGTCGCGAACGACCACTTCGTCTTCACCGGCAAGGACGCGGACCAGAAGCAGACCTCGATCTCGAAGGCCTTCGCCGAGAAGCACGACATCCGCGCCCCCTACGACGCGTCGCCCGGTACCGGCATCTTCCATTTCTACTTTCCGGAGCAGGGGTTGATCGTCCCAGGCGGGTTCTACCCGGGCGCCGACTCGCACAGCCGCGCGTATGGCGCATACGGCGCCGTGGGGATCGGCGTGGGGAGCACGACGCTCGGGTTTGGATGGGCGACGGGGACCATCTTCGTCACGGTGGCGAAGCAGCGCCGGGTCGTCTTCAACGGGAAGCTGAAGCCGTGGGTGAGCGGGAAGGACATCGTGCTCCGGCTCCTCCAGGGATGGGGCGTGAAGCAGTCGCAGGGGATGTCGGTCGAGTTCGTGGATCGAAACGGCGAGCTGCCGATCCCGTACCGGAACACGATCGCGAACATGATGGCCGAGGGGGAAGCCCTGAACGGCATCTTCGCGCAGGACGCCGTGACCGAGGCCTGGTACAAGGCTCGCGGATTCGCGCTCCCGTATCCGCGCGTCACGCCCGGCGAGGATGCCCGTTTCGAATTGGACGAGACGCTCGATCTCTCCTCGGTCGCGCCGATGATCGCGAAGCCGTTCAGCCCGGGGAACGCGTTCCCGGCCGAAGAGGTCGCGACCGAGCGCCTCACGTTCCACAAGGCGATGATCGGCTCCTGCACGAACGGCGGCTACGACGACCTGCTCCAGGCGGCGCTCGTGCTGCGCGGTGCGCGCGATGCGGGCATCGAGCGGGCACGGCGCGATGTCGAGTTCATCGTCTTCCCGGGGAGCGGAACGGTGAAGAAGCTGATCGAGCGTCCCGACCCGCGCCTCGGGGGAGAGTCGATCGCGGAGGTGCTGCGCGCGGCCGGCGCGGAGATCCGGGAATCCTGGTGCGGCCCCTGCTTCGGCCAGGGTCCCGACTCGCTCGAGCCGGGCGAGCGCGCGATCACGACGTTCAATCGGAACTGGCAGAACCGGATGGGCGTCGGCGGGGAAGGCTACCTCGCGAGCCCGGCGGTCGTGGCCGCGTCCGCGCTCGCGGGCTACATGGCGCCGCCGTCGGAGCTCGGTCTTCGCTGGGATCCGGAGGCGTACGGGATCTAGCGTCATCGCGGCGCGCCCTGCGCCGCGGGGTTACTTCAGCAGGCTCATCTTCCTCGAGATCCGGTTCCCGCCCTCGCGCAGCTCGTAGAGGTACACCCCCGACGCGACCGACGTCCCGTGATCGTTCCGTCCGTCCCAGCGCGCGCGGAACGACCCGGCCGGCATCCACTCGTTCACGAGCGTGCGCACGCGCGCCCCGTGGATGTCGTACACGGTCAGCGTCACACGCCCCGCATTCACCGTGGCGAATCGGATCATCGTCTCGGGATTGAAGGGATTCGGCACGTTGGGCGAAAGCGAGAACCGAGGCGCCGGGGTGGCGCCCGCGATCTCGACCGCGGTGGGCGCGGCGATGAGGAAGACGCTGTCCGAGTAGGCGGTGAGGTTGTTGCCCGCGCGATACGCGATGCCCCGTATCTTGGCAGCCCCTGTCGCGTACGAGCCGTCCACCCACCACGCCAGGGAGCGCGGCGGGCCGGGGGCTACGGCCGTGAGGGTCCCGAGCGGGATCGGGTAGGTCCCTCCTCCGTCGAGCGAGAGCGCGAACGCCACCGAATCGGCGGTGCTGCCGCCGACCACCACCTGCACGGAATCGGGTCTCCCGGGCGGAATGTACTGTCCCTTCGCCGGGTGCTGGATGTGGAGCGCGAAGGTGGGCGCGAGCGCGGCCGCGGCGTTCAGCTTGCCCGCCCCCCAGACCGGGTTCGGCACGCTGCCTGTGAACGCATCCGCGCGCGCGGTCGCCTGGAGCCGCGCCTTGATGGCGGACGGGCTCGCGTTCGCCCAGTCGGGCTGCGCGAGAAGGAGCGCGATCGTACCCGCCACGATGGGCGATGACATGCTCGTGCCCGCCTCGATCCAGTGCTTGCCGTCCAGCATCACGAGCGCCGCGCTCGGCGTCGGTGTGGTGGCGACGGACAGCGCGGAGGTCACGCCGAATCCCGGAGCCGAGATGTCCGGCTTGAGGACGCCGTCGCGTCGAGGTCCGGTGGACGAGAAGGACGCGATCGATCCGATCGTGGGCGTAGGGTTCCAGCAGTACCCGATCCCATCCGACCCCACCCAGCAGCTCTTCGTCACGTGCGCGGCGACCCCGATGACGGAGTCCGCGCTGGCGGGCGTCCCCACGACGGTGTTGGGGGCGAGTCCGTTCACCCACTGGGGCAACCCGGCGCCAGGGCCGAGCGTGTTGGAGTAGAGCCAGATGTCGAATCGCCCGGTCGACTGGATCGAGACCGGCGTCAGCACGAACTGCCACGTGCCGGAGGCGGGGGCCCGGTTGGCCTGCGCGTCGTAGAGCTGGACATAGATCTCGTGGTCGCCGTTCGAAGGAGTCGTGGTGCCGTTGAAGACCGTGATGTTGCCGTCCGGCGTGTTGTTGTCGCTGCTGTCCGTGCCCGGAGTCACCGGGCCCACGGTGCTCCCGTTCGGGCCGATGACCGTGACCGACATTTGGTCCGCCCCCTCGTACCAGCCCGTGAACAGGAGGTAGTCGTTCGCGGGGCCCGAGTTCCTCGTGTAGGACGGAACCACCATCGAGAGGGTCACAGGCGAGCCGCCCACGGCCGTCTGCGCATGGATGGCGTCGAGCTGCCGGTTGCCGGCGGAAGCGACGACGATCTTTCCCGGCCCGGTGAGGTCGTTGATCATCGTGTCGAAGGCGTAGGTGCCGTCGTGCGCTCCTGCCTGCGAGCTCAGGCTCATGTTGACGACCGCCTTCTGTCCCCGCGCGGCGGCCACCTGGAAGATGTAGGCGACGCCGTCGACGATGCTGGTCGTGCCGAAGGTGGTCTTCACGACGCACAGGTCCGCGGCAGGCGCCACGCCCACATAGCGGAACGCGGGCTGGCCGTTGCCGGTCGCGCTTCCGTCCCCGCCGATGATTCCGAGCACATGGGTTCCGTGCCCTTCGTCGTCGACCTCCGTGGCGAGTCCCGACTGGATCTGCGCGTGCGACCACTCCGTGCCGTAGGTGAACCCTGCCGGCGGCGTGCCGGTCACCGTCTGGTCCCACAAGGACACGAGGCGCGTGGTGCCGTCTTCGTTCTTGAAGTCCGGATGGGTGACGTCGACGCCGGTATCCACGATGCCGATCAGGACGCCCGCGCCGGTCTGCCCCGTGATCGTCGGCGGCGTGACCGTGCGCAGGGTGGCGATGCCGGTCTCGACGGCCATGGAGTCGAGCGTGGGCTCGCAGCGCTCCGAGACCTCCACGCGGTCGATGCCCGGCATGGCGAGGAGCGCCTGCAAGAGGCCGAGGGGGCAGCGCGCGGTCATCCGACGTCCGACCACCGTGTTCACCTCGATGCCCCGCGCGCGGAGAAGTCCCGGCGCGACGTCTCCCTCGATCATGAGATCCACCATCGGCGCTCCATGGGCGTCCTTCGACAGGAAGCGCTGATGGATGGGCAGCGTTGGATCGATGGGCTGGGTCAGCGAAGGGGCGACGGAGCGGGCGGCGTGCGCCGTCGATACGAAGGTGATCGAGAGAGCGGCAGCTAGGAGCGCCAACCAGAGGAGCGGAGCAGGAGCAGCGTGGCGCATCGAATCCCCAAGGTGCGTCGAACCGCAAGGATGCGTAGAGACGCTGAGTATACCCCGAAACGCCTGCAAAATCAAGAACTTAGCAGCCGCAACCTCTTGATGGCCTTGAGGGTAGGAGCGCGGAGCGGGAGCCGGTCCAGCGCATCGGGGGCGAACCATCGCCCCTTCCTGCCCCGTTGGCCGGCCTTCGCCGCGCAGACCTCGATCCGCAAATCCTCGGCGTACGTGCGGTGGCGGAAGGAGGTAAGCGGATCGCCCGATCGAAGCTCGAAGCCGAGCCCTACCGCGTCTTCGCGCGTCCGCGCGCGCGGAAGGGTCCAAGCCGTGCCCGTTGGAGTGGCCGCCTTTTCGAGGTAGATCGACTGGCCGCGCCGCGCGAGGAGGAGCACCTCGCCCGCCGCGCGTGGGTCGGGCTTCTTCGCTGGTTCGGGATAGCGCGAGGCGTCGCCGCTCCGGTGCGCGTCGCAGGAGCGCGCGACGGGGCAATCGTCGCATTTCGGCCGGGGAAGGCAGACGACCGCCCCTAGCTCCATCAAGGTCTGGGTCCAATCGCCCGGCGCCGGTCCGCGCGCCAGAGCGGTAGCCAGATGGGTGACCTCCCGCTTCAATCGGGCGGAGTCGCGGCTGCCGCGCAACCCATGGATGCGCGCGAGCACGCGCACGACGTTCCCGTCGACCGCCGCGGCTTCCTGTCCGAACGCGATGCTCGCGATCGCGGCGGCCGTGTACTCGCCGATGCCCGGGAGCGCGCGCAGCCGCTCGGAATCCATGGGAAGCGCGCCCGCGTGCTCTCGAGCGACGATGGATGCCGCGGCGTGGAGCCCGCGCGCGCGCCGGTAATAGCCGAGCCCGGACCATGCGGCGAGCACGTCCTCGTCCTTGGCGCTCGCGAGCGCGTCCACGGTGGGGAATCGCTCGAGGAAGCGCCCGTAGAAGGGGATCACGGTCTCGACCCGCGTCTGCTGCAGCATGATCTCGCTCACCCAGATCGCGTAGGGATCGCGCGTACGGCGCCAGGGGAGGTCGCGGCGCTGCGCGCGGTACCAGGCGAGGAGCGCGCTACGAATGCGTTTGGGACGGGGCGCGGCTGGGCGCTTTCGTGTGGACGTGCGGGCGCTCATCGAGCGAGCTCCGCCGCGCGATGCCCGCTCAGAACCGCTCCCTCGATCGTCGGCGGGAGTCCCGTGGCGGTCCAATCGCCCGCGAGATACAGGCCCTGGATCGCGGTCTCGGTCCCGGGGCGCACGCGCTGCGCCGCCGGTGTGGATCGCATCGTGGCGCGGCGCTCCTTGTACGCGCGCGTCTCGAGGAGGCGCGCGTCCCGCGCCGCAGGGAATGTCTCGAGGAGATCGGCCTCCGCCTCGCGCGCGATCAAGTCGACGTCGCGCTCCGCGTCCGCGAACGCGGCGCTCCGCACGGTCCCCACCCGGAACCGTCCCGCTCCCGCCTCGCCGCGATCGAACGCCCATTGGGTGCGCGTGCCGAGGAGCGCCACCATCCGTTCGGGAAGGACAGGACGGTCGAAGACGTGCATGGTCGAGACGATGGGAGACCAGGGCACGGCCGCGATGGCGCGATACGGCTCCGCCAGCTCGGGTCGCAGCATCCACGTGATCCGCTCGTGCGGCACCGTGAGGATCACCGCGCCCGCATCCAGGCGCGTTCCGCCGAGGAGCGAGACGCCGGTGGCCCGGCCGCCATCGATCCGCACGCCCAGCGCCGTCGTGCGATACAGGACCTCGCCCCCCCGCTGCGCGAGGAAGTCCTCGTACCCGGCAATCAAGTCGCCGAGCGCGCGGCGCGGCATCGCGAGCCCGGTGCGCTCGGTCGGCGCCGCGAGGAGGCGGCCCAGGACGCGCGCGAACAGGGTCGCCGAAGCTTCGCCCGGGAGGTCGTTGAGTGCGGCGATCGCGAGGGCCCAGAGCAGCCCTTCGAGATCCTCCGTGCCGCGGCCGAGATTGGACAGCCAGCTCTGAATCGTCGTGTCGGCGCCCGATCCGTTGCGTGCGAGGAGCGAGCGGGCTCGTCCTTGAAGTCCAAGCGCGGCAAGGCGCGACGGTAAGGAGAGCCCCGACGCCCCCAGGATGCCGCCGGCCCAGCTCCAGGGTGCGGGCCACGATGGACACGCAAGCTCGTAGCCACCTCGATGCCGCACCTCGACGCGAAGCCGGAATGTGCGATCGGCCTGGAGCGCCTCCGCCGTGCCCAGGCGCGCGAGCAGGCGATGGGTCTCGTCGTAGAACGAGGCGAGGACGTGCTGCCCGTTGTCCCGCACTTCCCCGGTCGTGGGATCGGTCCAGGAATAGGCGCGTCCGCCAGGGCGCTGCCGGGTCTCGAGCACCAGAACGCGCGCGCCGCGATCGGCAAGCGCCGTGGCCGCGGCGACGCCGGCGAATCCAGCGCCGATGACGACGACGTCGGGGGGCGCAGTCATGGTTGGGGAAGGCCGCTCGGCGACGTGAGGGGGATCACCGAGCCGCGCGGATCGCGACCGCGGTGGATGCGGCGATCCAGACGCGCTCCATGCGCGGGACCCGGATCTCTCTCGCGAAGACGTCGAACCCCGAGGCTTCGATCCGGTCGAGGAGCCGGCGATACACGCGGCCCATGATCTCCGCCGCGATCAGTCGCTTCCGATCGAGCTGCAGCGCCTCCTTGTCCGCGGCGGCGAAGAAGGACCTCGCGCGCGCGGCCTGGAAGCGCATCAGCTCGAAGAAGGCCTCGTTCCGCTCGCGGCGCCCGAGCGCTTCCTCCGTATAGCCGAATCGCTCGCGATCCTCGGCCGGCAGATAGATGCGGCCGCGCGCGTGATCGGAGCCGACGTCGCGGAGAATGTTGGTGAGCTGGAGCGCCATGCCGAGATCCTCGGCGTACGAGCGCCCGCGCTCCTCCTCGTCGCCGAAGATGCGAAGGCAGATGAGTCCCACGACCGACGCCACGCGGTAGCAATAGCCCGCGAGGTCCTGGAACGTGCGGTAGCGCGCCTGCGTCAGATCCATCTCGATCCCGCGCAGGAGCTCGTCCAGATATCCGCGCGGAATGTGGAATCGCTCGACATGGGACCGGAGCGCGCGTGTCTCCGGCTCCCCCGGCTCCGCGCCGTCGTAGAGACGGTCCACGTCGCGCCGCCAGCGCTCCACGGAGTCGCGGGCGCGCTCGGGATCGCGCTCCTCGTCCACCGCGTCGTCCACCGCATGGCTCCAGGCATGGACCGCGCGGATGGCGTCGCGCTGGGGCGCCGGCAGGATCGCGAACGCGACCCCGAAGTGGGAGCGGCGCCCGGGCGGGGTGGGTCGCGTGGTCGAGCGGGACCGCGCGTCCACCGACTCGGCCGCTCGAGAGCTCAAGCGAACATGCCCTTCACGAGGAGCTTCAAGCGATCGGCCTGGCCGAGCGACGGGCGGTCGACCAGCACGCGCCATCCGCGCTCTTCGACCCGGTGAAGAACCGCGCGTCCGCCGGCGATCGTCATTCGGAGCTGGATTCCAAGACCGCGCGGCACGCGCGTGGGAATGGCCCCGCCCCGGGCGTAGAGGTCTTCGGTCGCGCGGCACTCCTCGCGGAGGAGGTTGGTGAGCGCGTCCTGCCGCTCCGGATCGCGAAGCGTGCCCGCCTCGAGCCCGAAGCGCGCCATGTCCGCGCGCGGCAGGAAGACGCGCCCCCGCTCGATGTCGCGCGCGAGGTCCTGCCACAGGTTCGTGAGCTGGAGCGCCGTGCACACGTCGTCCGACTCCGCGAGCGTCGTCGGCTCGTCGATCGCGTGGAGCGCGAGCACGAGGCGTCCGATCGTGTTGGCCGAGCCGCGACAGTACGCAAGGAGATCGTCCCAGGCCTCGAACGTGGCGTCGCGCGCGTCCATTCGAAACGCTCCGAGGAGATCGAGGAACGGCTCGACCGGCAGCGAGTGCTGATCCACCGCATCGGCGAGCGCGGTGAGCACGGGGCCCTCCGGGTCTCCGTCGAGCGCCACGAGGAGCGCGGCCTCGATCCGATCGAGTCCGGCGAGGCGCTCGGCGGAGGGGGCCGCCGCGTCCGCGACGTCGTCCGCCAGACGCGCGAACGCATAGACCGCGGCGAGCGCGGGGCGCAGCGGAGCCGCGATGAATCGAGACACCACCGGGAAGTTTTCGTCATGCCGCCGGACGATGTCCGCGCACACGCGGTAGGCATCGGAAAGCGGCACGGGCTCGTGTGCGGCGGGCGGCGCTTCGGCTGGGATCTGCGTCACGCGGGCTCCCTCAGGTGTTGAAGGAGTAGACCATGCGTCCCACAGAGCGTCAAGGCGGGGCGCCGCACGGAGTTCCCGGGGCGCGTGCGCTTCCGTGGCAAGACCGCGTTCTTGGGGATGGAGCCGCCCGAGGCGGGCTCCCGAGGGAGGTCAGAATGCGCCGGTCCGTACCGCTCTGGAGCGCCGCCCTGGCGGCGGCTCCGCTCGCGATCAGCCATGTCGACAGCAGCGTCACCGACCTCAGGATCGCGGGGGGCAAGGGGTCCTACGCCTACATCACGCGCGGATGCGACAACAGCGTGCTTAGCAGGGAGAAGATCGACTACGACAACGTCGGCGCCGAGGTGAGCCACAAGTTCACGGCGCCGGTCAGTCTCGGCGTGCGCGGCGGGATCGTGAGACCCGAGGCCGCGGGACGGCATGGGTACGAGTCGTCGTACGACGTCCGGTACGTGAACCCCTACCTGTCGTTCGACTGGCCGGGTTTCTCGATCGGTGGAGGCTTGGTGAAAGGGGACCAGTATTTCCCGGAGGTGGACTTGAGGAAGACCGGGAGCGGTCACATCCGGGTCGGAGAGCGGACCTACTTCGAGTTCAGCTACTTCGAGGCGGTGCCGCTCGTCACCACCGGATACGGGCAGATGGGCTTTGGCTTCCGGCGCTCACGAACGGATTTCTGGCTCGGCGTGGCCGCGGTCCCGCAGGACAGGCCGGGATTCGTGGGGCGCGGTGAGTACCGGTTCGGCGATCGCCTGGGGGTCGGAGGAACGCTCCGACTGGGAGGGTCCGAGGGGGTGAGCGAGAACGCGTTCGCGGTATCGCTCTCCTACAGGTTCGTTCACCGACGCACTCGCGCGGAGGAGCCTGATCGAGCGCCCGCGCCGCACGAACCGCTCTCGGCGCCATGGTGGCCCGAGCCGGCGCCGCCCGACTCCGCTACTGCACCCGCCGCTTCCGATTCTGCGCGTAGTCCACGAAGAGGTAAGAGCCGAGCTCTTCGAGATCGGAGAAGTAGGCCCGCCCTTTGTTGAGCTGCGTGAAGCGTTCGACGAAGCGGACGAGATACGGATCCTGTGTCACCATGAACGTGGTGATCGGGATCCGCTTCCGCCTGCAGGCGACCGCCTCGTCCAGTGTCTTGTTCACGATCCTGGGATCCAGCCCGAACGCGTTCTTGTAGAAGCGGCCGTTCTCGAAGATCGCGGAGGGCTTGCCGTCCGTGATCATGAAGATCTGCTTGTTCACATGCTTCTGCCTCGCCAGGATCTTCTGCGCGAGCTGGAGCCCCGCCTTCGTGTTCGTGTGGAAGGGCCCCACCGTCGCGTAGGCGATGTCCCGGATCTTCACCTCCCACGCGTCGTCCCCGAAGAGCACGACCGAGAGCGAATCCTTGGGATAGCGGGTGAGGATCAGCTCCGCGAGCGCGAGCGCTGCCTGCTTCGCGGGGGTGATGCGATCCTCGCCGTAGAGGATCATCGAGTGGCTCACGTCGATCAGGAGGACCGTGGCGCAGGACGAGAGGTGCTCGGTCTCGAAGACCTCGAGGTCGTCCTCGGTGAGCCCGAGCCCCTGGTCCCCCCACTCGCCCCGCTGCCGGCGCATCGAGTTCCGGACGCTCGAAAGGAAGTCGATGTCGTTCACCGAATCGCCGAACTGGTACGGGCGCGTCTCGGTGATCCTTTCTCCACCCTGACCCGTGCGCGGCACACGGTGCTCGCCGGCCGAGTCCTTCGCGAGGTTGCCGAAGATCCGGTCGAGGGAGTCCTTCCGGATCATCCGCTCGCCCGCGCGCGTCAGGACGGGCTTCCCGTCCACCTCCTCGATCGCGTCCTTCTCCTTGAGGTGGTTCTTGAAGTCCTCGATCGTGTACTTCTCGTTGAAGAAGCCGAACCGCTCGCCCAACTCCTCGAGCGCGCGGAGCGCCTGCTCCACGTTGCCGTCGGTCATGAGGAGGAGCCGGTGATAGAGCGAGAGGAGATTGCGCTGGAAGTTGAGGCTCTGGGTGAGCCGCTCGTCCCAGCGTGAGTAGCGGAAATCCATCGTCGGGTCCTAGTCCTCGGCCTGCTCCGGCTTGCCGAGCATGGTCGAGAACATGTCGGTGTACGCGAGGGCCGCGGTGTCGGTGCGCTCCTTGGCCAGGATCGAGTTCTGGTGGAGCGCTTCGAGCACGAACTCCATCGCGGTCGGAAGCTCGGCCGGATCCTTTACCGGTAGGTAGCGCTTGGGCAGCTCCTCGAGGCCCGCGACCTGGCGGAGCCTCTGGTGGAACTCGCGGGCGGGGAGCTCGTCCGAGATCTCGACCTTCTTCCCCTGCGCGAACCAGCGGAAGATCGGGTCGTACTCGGAAGCGGCGCCTTCGTTCTTCTCCTTGGCCTTGTAGGCGTCGGGGAAGTACTTCGTGAAGACCTCCTTCACGGCCTTGCCCACGAGGTGCTTGGCCACCGCGACCGCGCCCTCCTGCTCGCCCTCGTAGACCAGCTCCACCTTGCCGGTGATGGACGAGATGCCGTTCTGGAGGTCGCAGATGCGCACGGCCTGGCGCCGCTCGCCCGTCTTGATGGCGCGGCGCTCGGCATTCGACACGAGGTTCTCCATGAGCGCGATCGTCATGCGCACGCTCACGCCGCTCGACTGGTCGACGTAGGACGATTTCCGCGCCTGGAGCGCGACGTGCTCGACCAGCTCCTGGATGTAGCTGGGCACCAGGATCTCGATCCCGTCCGGCCGCTTCACCCACGCCTCCTGCGCCGTGACCTTCATCGCGTCTTCGATCGTGTATGGATAGTGCGTCATGATCTGGGAGGCGATGCGGTCGCGGAGCGGCGTGATGATGTTGCCGCGGTTGGTGTAGTCCTCGGGATTCGCCGAGAAGACGATCTGGAGATCGAGCGGCAGCCGGATCGGAAAGCCGCGGATCTGGATGTCCTTCTCCTCGAGAATGTTGAGGAGGCCCACCTGGATCCGGGGCTGGAGATCGGGGAGCTCGTTGATGGCGAAAATCCCGCGGTTCGTGCGCGGGATGATCCCGTAATGCATCACCTCGGGATCGCTGTAGCTGAGCTTCTGGTTCGCCGCCTTGATCGGGTCGATGTCGCCGATCAGGTCGGCGATCGTCACGTCGGGCGTGGCGAGCTTCTCCCGGTACCGCTCCTCGCGCGGGATCCAGCGGATGGCCACCTCGTCCCCGTGCATCGCGACCTTGCGCTGGCAAACGGGGCAGAGGGGATTGAGCGGATCGTCGTTGATCTCGCACCCCTCGATCGCGGGCATCCACTCGTCGAGGAAGCGGAAGAGCTGGCGCAGGATCCGCGTCTTCGCCTGGCCCCGGAGCCCGAGCAGAATGAAGTCGTGCCCGCTCAGGATCGCGTTCTCGATCTGAGGAAGGGCGGTCTTGTCGTAGCCCACGATCCCGGGGAAGCGGTCCTCGCCGGACTCGATCGCCCGGATCAGGTTGGCCCGCATCTCCGCCTTGACCGTGCGCGGCTGATATTCGCTATCTCGAAGCTGCTTGATGGTTTGCGGCCGATTCATGGCGTCTCTGGGTCCTCGTGAGGGGTGGGGGCGCTACCCGCGCGTCCAGCCTACTCTTAGATGCGCTCTCCCTCAAGCGTCGCGAGTCCACCGGCCTGGACCCTGAAGGCAAAATAATTGTTGAGTTTATGGGCCATAATGCCGAATAATATTAGGCAATGACGACTGAACTCCGAAATAAAGTAGAGAACGGCGCGCTGGATGCCACCGATCTTCGGATCCTGGCGCTCCTTCAGGACAACGCCAAGATGCCCCAGGCCGAGATGGCCCGGGAGGTCGGCCTCACGGCGCCCTCCGTGAATGAGCGGATCAAGAAGCTCGAGCGCTCCGGATACATCCGCGGCTACGTGACGCTGCTCGACGGGCGAAAGCTGGGCCAGGACGTCACCGCCTTCGTCGAGGTGTTCATCGAGCACCCGAAGCACGAGGCCGGGTTCATCGAAGCCGCGAGCGCGCTCGACGAGGTCCTCGAGTGCCACCACATCACCGGCGAGTTCTCGCTCCTCCTCAAGGTCCGCGTGGCCGACATGGGGGCGTTCCGCCGTCTCTTGATCGAGAAGCTCAACACCATCGAGGGCGTGCGCCAGACGCGGACGCTGATCGTCCTCGCGACGTCGAAGGAGCAGCACAGGATCAAGCTGGATTGACGCGGCGCGAGCCGCTCGACGGTTTCAACAAACCCGGCAGAAGCCAACGAACCCGCGAAAGGAGCACGCCATGAACCCGACCATGACCGGCGCCTCGGTCCACGTCACGCCGGACCAGGTGCACAGCACGCTGGCCAAGCACATGCTGGCCGACGGCTTCGACTTCGTCCTCGACCTCGACAAGAGCCAGGGGGTCTGGCTGCACGATTCGCGCGGCAACAAGACCCTGATGGACTTCTTCTCGTTCTTCGCGTCGAACCCGGTGGGCATGAACCACCCGGGCGTGAAGAATCCGGAGTTCCAGGCGCGGCTCCTCAAGGCGGCGCTCCACAACGTCACGAACAGCGACGTCTACACGACCGAGATGGCGGAGTTCGTGGAGACCTTCGCGCGGCACGCCATGAAGGACGCGTTCGAGCACTCCTTCTTCGTGGCGGGCGGCACGCTCGGCATCGAGAACGCGCTGAAGGCGGCGTTCGACTGGAAGGTGCGGAAGAACTTCGCGCGCGGCTACCGCGAGGAGCGGGGCACGAAGGTGCTCCACTTCGAGCAGGCGTTCCACGGCCGCTCGGGCTACACGCTCTCCCTCACGAACACGACCGATCCGCGGAAGACCGCCTAC
Source organism: Candidatus Eiseniibacteriota bacterium (assembly GCA_036274595.1). GTDB lineage: Bacteria > Eisenbacteria > RBG-16-71-46 > SZUA-252 > SZUA-252 > WS-9. The sequence continues at coordinate 27,941 of DASUFL010000135.1, forward strand.
TTCCCGAAGTTCGACTGGCCCCGCGTCACGAACCCCAAGGTCGAGTTCCCGCTCAACGAGGACCGGCTCAAGGACGTGAAAGCGCGCGAGGCGCTCGCGGTCGCGCAGATGGAGCGCGCGTTCGAGCAGAATCCGGGCGACATCGCCGCGATCATCATCGAGCCGATCCAGGGCGAGGGGGGCGACAACCACTTCCGTCCCGAGTTCTTCAAGGAGCTCCGCCGGCTCGCTGACCAGAACGACGCGATGCTCGTGTTCGACGAGGTGCAGGCGGGCTTCGGCCTCACGGGCAAGTTCTGGTCCTTCGAGCACTACGGCGTGACGCCGGACATGGTCGGCTTCGGCAAGAAGTCGCAGATCTGCGGCTTCATCGCGACGAAGCGGATCGACGAGGTCCGGGACAACGTGTTCCACGTCTCGAGCCGCATCAACTCGACCTGGGGCGGCACGCTCGTCGACATGGTCCGGAGCCAGCGCTACCTCGAGATCATGGCGGAGGAGCGCCTCCTCGAGAACGCGACGACCCGCGGCGCCGAGCTCCTGGCCGGACTCGAAGCCCTGGTGAAGGAGTTCCCCGAGCACGTGATGAACGCGCGCGGCAAGGGGATGATGTGCGCCTTCGATCTCAGGGACGGCGCGCTTCGCGATCAGGTGATCTCGAACGCGTACGCCGAGGGCGTGGTGATTCTCGGGTGCGGCGCGACGTCGATCCGGTTCCGCCCGCCGCTCGTGATCTCGAAGGACGAGATCGCGCAGGGTCTGGAGAAGTTCCGGAGCAGCATCAAAAAGGCGATTGGTCGCTAACCGCTAGCGGACGGCTGCAGCCGTCCGGAAGTCTTTCCCAAAATCAGAAGGGGCGCCCCGCGTGCGGCGCCCCTTTTTTCTGATGGGGGAGTCTTTCGTTGTCGCCGCCGTCAGCCTACTTCACCAGCACCATCCGCTTCGAGTGCACCGCTCCATCATCCGTCGCGAGCCGGTAGAAGTAGACCCCCGACGCGACCGGGTGTCCCTCGGCATTCTTCCCGTACCAGGGCACTTCGTGCCGTCCCGCGGCGATCTGCTGATTCGCCAGCACGGCCACCAGCCGGCCCTGCACGTCGTGGACCGTGAGCCGAATCTTCCGCGGCTCCGGCAGCGTGAACCGGATCGTCGTCTCCGGATTGAACGGATTCGGATAGTTCTGGTGGAGCTGGACCACGCGCGGCGCCGGTGCTTCGCTCGGCTCCACTGCGGTCACCGTCCCGGTGCCGCGGAGGTTGATGGCCACGGTCGATCCTGCCGATCCGACGCTCACGACGTCGAGGAGTCCGTCACGATCCATGTCGGCCAGGACCTCGCTCTCAGGGGTGGCGGACACGGGATAGATGCCGGCCGAGGTGAACGCACCGAAGGCACCCACACTGGCTACCTCGACCCGGTCCAACCCGGAGCTCGCCACCAGATAGGGACGGCCGTCGGCGGCCATGGGGGCGATCTCCATGTCGAAGGCGGTGACCGAAAGAAAGCTGATGAACGACGAACCAAAGGGGAAAGTCGCATCCCCGAACGAGACGAAGTAGCCATTGCCCTGGTTCGCCACGATGTCGAGGTAGCCGTCGCGATTCAAGTCGCCGGCGCAAACGACCTGGGCGGTCTGGGACTGGATCCCGGTTGTGACGGGCGTGCCCAACGTCCCGTTGGCGTTTCCGTAGATGACCGACACCACACCGTTCGCGCAAAGGACGTCGAGGACACCGTCCCGGTTGAGATCGGCCAGGTCGATCTCATGGATCGGTGCGGCCAGAGCTACACCGCTGAATGCGGTGAACGTCCCCGTGCCGGTTCCCGTGAGGACCCGCACCGAGTCCGTCGTCGAAACGACCACATCCGGGATGCCGTCCCGATTCATGTCGCCCACTTCGATGTCGCTTCCCACGTTCATGAGGTAGTCCACGCGCGCGCCGAACGTGAGATCGCCCGTGCCCAGCATGGTGTAGATCCGTTTCGCGCCGGCCACCGAGCTCGCACCGACGATGTCGAGGATTCCATCCCGGTTCAGGTCGGCCAGACGGACTCGGGTTCCATACCAGGACTGAGGCAGCGTGGTGGCCGATCCGATGGCTCCACCTCCGCCGCCTCGGTGCACGGCGACTCCTGGATTCGCGCCTTCCGTTCCCGTCACCACATCCAGCTTGCCGTCGCGGTCGAGGTCGCCCACCGCGACGTCCTTGGGGTTGCTCAGCGTGGTCTTGAACACCGCGTCATGGAGCGACGGGGTGTACGCCGGCGGCGAGGTCAACGCTGTATAGACGTGGGAGGAGTCCGTGCTCACGACGGCGCCGGCCAGGAGATCGGGGATGCCGTCCCTGTTCACGTCACCCGAGGCGAGGTACTCGCCGCTCGTCATGACGGGCGGGATCCTCTCGTCGATCGTGCCCATCGCGTAGCTCGTGCGCAGGCCGAATGCGCCCATCCCATTTCCGAGAAGAACGTCAAAGCTGGAAAAGCTGCTCACATCGCCGATCCCGGTCGATCCCGAAGCGATGAGATCGGGGATCCCGTCGATGTCCGCGTCCCATGAGTCGAGGAATAACCCTCGCTTTTCCAGGGATATGTAGGTGGATCCGCTTGCCGCCGGTTGAAGGCCCGACGGTCCATTGAGGAAGACCTGAATGCCCGAGGCAACCGAAGTGCCGCTCGTATCCAAGCGGCCCGCGAGGTCCACATAGCCATCACGATTGAAATCGCCCGCGCACACATCCTTGAATCGACCACTCCCGATGGGAACTGGGTTTGGCGTCCAGGTCCCGATCCCGGTACTGATGTAGGCGTGAATGCCCAGGTCCGACGCGAGTGCGATGTCGAGGAGCCCATCACGGTTCCAGTCGGCGATGGCCAAGCCCCAGGGTTGCTGGACAGGGCCCTGGAACTGATACAGCAACATCCAGAACCCGAATTGATTCTGTGCGTAGATCTTCACGTTCTGACCGTCGACTGCCACCATGTCGGGATTTCCATCGCGCGTGATGTCTGCGATCGAGCGAGGGTAGACGAGTCCACCAAAGAGGATCTGGTGTGGCGTGAAGGTCCCGTCGCCGTTGCCCAGGTACGGACGGAACGAGCCCCCGGTCTGGACCAAGACATCCATCTTCGCGTCGCGATTGATGTCGCCCGCGACCAGGGTTGTCGGTTGGGTCACGGTGAAGGAGGGACCCGGCGTGAACTTGCCGCTTCCGTTGCCAAAGCCGATCGTCACCTCGCTCATGCCCGAGGACGCCACGTCCGGCATGCCGTCCCGGTTGAAGTCGGCGATCGCCTGGCGATAGCTGCGCTGGGCGATGCCCGATCGAGTTCCCGACCCGAAGCCGCCGGATCCGTCGTTCAACAGGACGCCGATCGTGTGCTTTGTCCCCATTTCGGTGGCCACCAGATCGAGGCGTCCATCTCGGTTCACGTCAGCCAGGATGGCCTCACCATATTGGAGCTGAAAGTTGCCTAAGAGGTCGGGCGCGCTCGATCGGGGAAGACCGTCGTAGAGGACGGGGGGACCGAAGGTGCCGTCACCGTTCCCCTTGACCACGCAAACAGTCCCCGCGATGTAAGGCGAGTTCGAGGCCAGCGTGACGATATCCGTGTCTCCGTCCCCATCGAGATCTCCAACGCAAACGCGCTCGGGGGCGTGTGGAAGAGTGAGGGGAACACCGGGATCGAACGTGCCCCCCGGATGTCCCGTGGAGATCCGGACGGCATTCGCGCAGAAGGTCGTCGTCACGACGTCCGGAATGGCGTCGCCGTCCAGCGGAGCCACGGCCAGATCGAGCACGCCTGATCCTGGCGCGAAGGGCCCAAGAATCGTGGTGAACGTACCCCCGTTGTAGCCGGTTGCGACGTACATCGCTGCTTCCGCGCAGTCCGGTGGATCGTTGTCATCGACGGCGATGACATCGGGTAGTCCGTCTCCCGTGACATCCGCAATCGCAAGGAAGGACCGGATGTGGCGAGGGGCCATGGGCCCGAGCATCGTCGTGCCGATGAGCTGCAGGGTGTCCGCTGCGGTGTGGAAGACCCGGGCGAACAAGTTGCTCGGCGCGCCGACGGTCAAGCCGACGATCTCGGGCACCCCGTCGTTGTCGAAATCAGCGGTGCCGATCACTTCGGAGGCGTGAGTCGAGGACTTGGCCACGAATTGCTGGCCCGAGGCGGGCGTCTGGCCCGCGTTCCACAAGATGGCCGAAGAACCGTAGCGCGCCACCGCGATATCCGTCCGGCCGTCCCCGTTGAAATCGCGAGCAACCATGTTGAGGGGCAGGTGCAGCTTGCCATTCGGAGGCACGGGGTAGTTGAAGAAGGTCGCGTTCAGGGCGGGGAAGTCGGGCTGAGCCGAGGCGCTCCATGGCAGCGGCGGCAGGTACTGTGACCCGGCATGGGTGAGTATGGAGATGGAGCCCACGGTGCCGGCGAACCCGCTGTCCAGGTTGGCGACGGCGAAGTCGGGATTTCCGTCTCCGTTGAAATCCCCCGAGGTGATGCACACGGGATATCCCGTCAGCTCGTTGTTCCGCACGATGCCTTCGAGGTACGACATCGAAGACCTGTAGAGCGACACATTCGATCCGATGGCGGACGGCACATTGGAGCCGATGCCGAAAGCAAAGACCAAGAGAGCTAATGAGATACGAAGAAATGGGCGCATCACGCCTCCGCCGGTGGGGTGTGCTTCGTTGCGAGCTATCCCCCTGACGGTCTAGACCGGTCTACCGAACGGAGATTTTTCGGCTACCTGCGTTTCCCATGCGCGTTGAAGCCTCTGCTACGCTTCTTTCATGCGACGGCCTCTTGCGCTGCTCCTTGCCGCCACCATCGCCGTCCCCATCGCCACACCACGGACCGGCCGCTCGCAGGAAGCCCCCGACACGACCCCGCCGCGGGCTGGACGGTCGCAGGAAGTCACAACCCCGTCCCGTGGCCAGGCCCTCGTCCTCTCCGGCGGCGGCTCCCGCGGCATCGCCCACGCGGGCGTGATCGCGGGGCTCGAGAAGAAGGGGTACAGCCCGGGCATCGTCGTCGGCACCAGCATGGGGGCGGTGATCGGGGCGCTCTACGCGTCGGGGATGAACGCCGACTCGGTCTGGAGCGTGGTCGACATGCAGGACTGGCGGCAGATCTTCGCGCCGTTCCCGTCCCGGATCGGGCTCGACCGCTCGGTTCACTATCCCGTCCTTCGCCTTCAGGGCACCGGCAACTCTCCGGAGCTCCGCGGCTACCTGGATGACTGGCAGATCAACCGCCAGCTCGTGCGCCAGCTCTTCCGTCCCTCGGTCGCGGTGCGCGGCGACTTCGATCGCCTGCCGCGCCGCTTCCGCTCGATCGCGGCGGACCTCCGCGATGGAGACCTCGTGTCGATCGGCTACGGCGATCTCGCCCGCTCGGTTCGCGCGAGCATGGCGCAGGCCGGCGTCTTCGCGCCGACCGCGTGGGGCAATCGCGTGCTCACGGACGGCGGCGTGAGCGACTATTTCCCGGTGGCGGAGGCGAGGCGCCTGGGCGCGCGCGAGGTGATCGGCGTGGACGTGCTCCGCCCGAGCGAGGAGATCCACTCGACCGGGGCGTCCGCCGTCATGGACCGGTCGCTCCGCCTCCTCGTCCAAAACGCTCGCGTCGACACGCTCCCGCCCGACATCCTGATCGCTCCCGACATCGATCCGACGGTCTCACCGATCAGCTATCCAAGCGACCCCGAGCCCCTGTTCATGGATGGATATCGAGCGACGGATTCGCTTCCGCCGAGCTCTGCGGAGCCGCCGGGGGCGCTTCCGGCCCTCCCCGACTCGCTGGCGGAGGTGCGCGTGCTCCTGGCCAGCTCCCCGCTTCGGCCGCTCTTGAAGCGCGCGTTCGATCGCTTCGGGGGGGCCCGCTTCGACGCCGATCAGATCTTGAAGTATGTGGATCGCCTGTACGCGACGGGTCTCTTCACGGGGGTGTGGCCGTCGGTGGAGGGACCACCGGGCCAACCGTCTGGAGCGCCTGCGTCCTCGGCGGCCTCCGCGGAGACACCACCCGCGCAGGCGGCGCCTCCGACTCCGCCTCCAGTCGAGGAGGGACGCGAGGGCTTCGACGGCGTCGACAACGACTCGACCGAGGTCGAAACGCCCGCCGTCGGCGCGCCCGCCGACACGCTCTCCGAGCCCCCATCCGGCGAGTCATCCGAGCCCCCGTCCGCCGCGTCATCCGCACCTTCGGACAGCGCCGCGCTCTCGGCGCTCGGCGCCGCCCCCGATACGTCCTCCACCAGGGAGACCGTGAGCGATGCCGCCCCCGCGCTCCTCATCCGCGCCGAGACGGTGGGCGCTCTCTCGGTGAATGGTGCGGTGGGTTACGACAACGATCGCGGGGGCCGGGGCTGGGCCAATCTGCGAAAGCTCGGAGTGATGGGATCGCATACGGTCGAATTCGCGCTCGAGGCCATGGCCAACGGCATCGAGCAGTCCGCCGGCATGAACGTGCGCGTGCCGACCGTGGATCGCCTGCCGACCGCGTGGAGCGGCGGGCTCTACATCGCGGAGTCGCAGATCCGGTTCCTCAACGTGAGGCCCGAAGGGGACGACCCTGACGTGAAGCGGGGCGGCGGATGGATCGGGGCCGAGGTTCGGAAGATCTCGCCGGCGATCGAGGCGACAGCGATCTTCACCGCGGAAGGGCTCGACGCGAACGTCGGGCCGAGCGGAGACTCGTTCGGGCCGATGATCCGGATCGGCTTCATCCCCGACAACCTCCAGCTCGTCGGCATTCCGACGAGCGCGGAAGGGGAGGCTCGAACCGGCGACGCGCGCTACGCCCGCGTCCGCGCACGCGGCTCGCGCGTGTTCGCGTTCAAGAAGCTCAGCGTGGCGCCTCTGTTCGACGTCGCCGCGGTGACGCAAGGCGCGCCGCGCGACATCGTGCCCTCGCCCGGCATGGACCAGCTCGTGCCCGCGCTCCGCTGGGGCGAGCGCCGCGGGCGGGCTCAGGTGATCGTGGGCCTGGACGCGGCCTTCCCGCTCTTCACCAAGATCCGCGTGAGGCTTCGCGGCGGCGGCTCCGCGGACCAGCTCCTGCCCGACGGATCGGACTTCTCGAGCGCGACGCTCTGGTTCGGCGGGGCGTCCGTGTCTGCGCTCTGGTGGACTCCGTTCGGTAGGATCGAGGGCGGCCTGGAGGCGAATACGCTGGGCGATCGAAGGGCGGTCGTGAGCGTGGGGCAGGACTTCTAGGCCGCGGGGCCGGGCCTCGAATGGCCCGGCGAGCTCACCTTCCTCATCGCGATCGCCAGCTTGTGCAGGCCCCGCTGAATCGCCATCCGCGCCGCGTCCGCGCTGGGTCTGTCGGTCATCGCGGCGATGTCTTCGTAGCTCATGTCGAGCTCGATCCTGAGATGGAGGATCTGGCGCTCCTCATCCGGCAGGAGTGACATCCCCTCTTCGTACCGTCCCACGACGTCGCCCCCGATCGCTTCCTCGAGAGGTGACGGGCCTGGATCCACGAGATTCTCGAGCTTGCCATCGCCACGTCGCCGAGCCCACCGGATCTGGTCTCGAATCCGATTCAGGACCGCCTGGCGCACGTAGGCTTCGAAGCTTCCTGGATGCCGGGCTCCGATCGAGCCGATGCTCTCGAGCGCGCGGAGCAGCGTCTCCTGCACGAGGTCACCGGTATCGAGCAGAGACCGCGCATTGCGGGGCAGGCGGCCGCTCGCCCATCGTTCGAGACGGGGGCGGTAGCGCGCGAGGAGCGCCTCCAGCGCGTCGCGGCGCCCCTGCTGCGCTTCTCGCAGGAGCTCTTGGGTCCGGAGGAGATGGTGGTTGCCCTGGCTCACGCGTCCTCTTCGAAGCCCAACCGCCTCATGAACGAGCGCCAGCGCGGATCAGGATGCAGAAGGCGGAAGCTCGAGACCGACTGAACCTCCGTGATTCCGAAGTCTCGCTGGGCATATGCCTTGTCCAGCCATTCGAACGTGGCGTCGATCTCCCCGCGCAGGGCGCACACTTCAGCGATCTGGATCGCATAGGCATCGCCATGTCCCTCGATCACCTCACGGAGGGCCGCGTCCGCATCGGAGCTATGGCCCAGGATGTGATGGACGATCGCCAGGCTATAAAGGCGCACCCCCTCGTCCGGCTCCCGTGCCGCTTCCGCCAGTGCTTCCTCCTCCCGCCCTTGAGCCGCGAGGGCTCTGGCCAGGGAGGCATGAACGAGCAGCCGCTGCGGTGCGATCTCGAGTGCTCTCCGAAGGGACGCCTCTGCCTCGGTCAGGCGACCGGCGTGATACAGGGTGAGGCCCAGGTTGGCGTGGGGAGTCGCGCTCAGAGGGTCCTGCTCCGACGCCCGGCGATGGAGCGCGATCGACTCCTCGATGCGCCCGAGCGCCATGGCCAGAACCCCTGCGCCGTTCAGGGACACGGCGTCTCCCGGCGCAAGCTCGAGCGCTCTCGAGTACGACGCCTCGGCCCCTTTCCAGTCCCAATCGTGGAACATCCGGATCGCGGCCAGGCGCGCGTGCGCTTCCACCAGATCGGGCTCGATCGCGAGTGCGCGTTCCGCAGCCTCCCGCGCGTTTCGAATCGCCTCCTCTTTCGGCGCGAGTCCAAACGTGGCGGCTCTGGTGTAGGCCGAGCCCAGCTCGGCCCAGCCTAGAGCGAACTCCGGGTCCATCCTCACGGCCTCCTGGAGGTTCTGGATCGCTCGCGCCAGGTCCTCGCGGTTGAGCCGGGTGATGAAGTACCGGCCCAGAAGGTAGAGCCGGTGCGCCGCCGGGTCCGTCGCTCGACCCCTGGCCGCGTTCGCGACCTCGGCGATCACGTCCCGCCCCATGTCACCCAGGAGCGCGGCGCGCAGCTCCTTGACCACCGACTGGGCGATGTCGTCCTGCACGGCGAAGATGTCATCCAGCGTTCGATCGTAGGTTTCCGACCAGAGGTGGAGCCCGTCCGAAACCTTGACGAGCTGAACCGAGATCCGGACCCGGTCTCCCGAGCGCCGGATGCTCCCGTCGAGCACGGTGTCCACGTGGAGTGCGCGGCCTATCTCCTCCACGGTCGCCTGGCGACCACGGAAGCTGAACGCGGACGTGCGCGCCGCGACGCGGAGTCCACGGATCTTTCCCAGCATGCCGATCAGCTCGTCCGCGAGCCCGTCGGAGAAGTACTCGTCTTCGGTTCCGGGGCTTCGATTGACGAAGGGAAGCACCGCGATCGAGAGGGTTCCCGCGTGGGTGGCGGTGCCGAGCTCCCGGGCGATCGTCTGAAACCGGCTGCCCAGCTCCGCTGCCGTGCGGACCCGATCGGAGCGAGACGGCGCCATGGCCGCGAGGATGGCGTCCACGAAACTCTGCGGGACTTCAGGTCGGATCGAGCGAAGGGACGGTGAGGGGCCTCGCGGCGCTTCCTGCTTGAGCTCGGCCAGCGTTTTGGCCTCGAATGGAGGCCGGCCAGCGAGGGACCACCATAGCGTGACTCCGAGCGCGTACAGATCCGACTGAGGGGTCGGCCTCTCGCCGGCGAGCAGCTCCGGCGCCATGAACAAGGGCGTGCCGGAGCTTCGCGGCGTCTCCTCGTCGTCGAGCGCCGGCCGCCAACCGAGCCCGAAATCGGTGAGCACCGCGCGGTCCTCCCGCTCGAGAAGGATGTTCGCGGGCTTGATGTCGCGGTGCACGAGACCGGCAGCGTCCAGCGCCTCGAGCGCGGAACAGATCTGGGCCCCGATCAGAGCCACCTGGGATGGGCGGAGCGGGCCCACGCGCTCGATTTCGCGCGCGAGGCTGGTGCCAGGGATGCACTCCATCCACATGCCGAAGCGACCCTGGTCCTCCGCGATCCCGAACACGGTGACGACGCCCGGGTGCCGGACGCGCGCCAGGGCTCGCGCCTCGCTCAGAAGCTCGGCCGAGGCGGACTCGCCCGGGGCCGTTTGCAGGAACTTGAGCGCGACTTGCCGTCGAAGGGTGGAATCCCACGCGCGCCACACCTCGCCCCGGGCGCCGGCGCCGAGCGGCTCCATCAGCGTGAGATCGCGCCAGCGCTCGAGGGGAGGGTTCTGCGGACTCGGGGGCGGGGCCGAAGGGGTCGCGGAACGTTGCAGCGCGCGGTTGTACTCGGCGATGCGAGCGACGTCGCGCATCATCCGGACGGTGTCGGAATCGAGATCGGCGTCGAGCTCGATGTGTTCCCAGTCGACCGGGTTGCCGTCGGAGACGGACCCGGTAAGACGGTCGACGTTATCGCCAGGTTCCACGGAGCCCCCTTCGTAGAAACCGGATCGGATATGGATGAATCCTGTGGGAGCGGGGGAAACGGCCCCGCGTAGGGCGCGAACCTCGCGCCCGAAGGTGGGTTAGTGTAGCAGATCGGGTGGGGGGCTTGGTCCCCCGCTCGGCGCCGCTTCGGAGTGAAGCCAATGACGCCCAGGAAGAAATCGAAGCCGAAGCTCCTTTCCGGCGGCAATCCCCAGATCGCGAAGGGCGACGGGGACGCACCGGTGCGGGCGTACATCGCCGCCATGCCGGGCTGGAAGGGCGATCTCGGACGCCGCCTCGACGCGCTCATCGCGCGCGCCGTTCCGGGCGTGCGGCGGGCCGTGAAGTGGAACTCACCCTTCTACGGAGTCGAGGGGCAGGGATGGTTCCTCAGCTTTCACTGCTTCACGAGCTACATCAAGGTGACGTTCTTCCGAGGCGCTTCGCTCCGGCCATTGCCTCCCGGTGAGTCGAAGAGCAAGGACGTACGCTATCTCGACATCAGGGAGGGCGATCGGCTGGGCGAAGCTCAGTTCCTGGATTGGGTGAAGCAGGCCAGCGAGATCCCCGGCTGGGACGGCCGTGCAGGGGTGCGTTGACGGTTGTTGGATGCTGAAATGCGCAACTTGCGACGTCGCAACTCAGCCTGCGAGTTGCCCCGGGGCAAGTTGCCCTACCCCAATCCCGCCGTCTTCGACCCCTCGCCGATCCGGACCGGAAGCCGCGCCGCGAGCAAGCTCGACACGGCAACCACGATCGCCCCGAGCCACATCGGGCTCGCGTGCGTCACGCGATCGAACGCCAGGCCGCCGAGGAACGGTCCCACCGTCCGGCCCAGGCTTCCCATCGACTGATAGAGTCCGAGCACCGCGCCCTGCTCCAGGGGGCTCGCCGCCGAGGAGACCAATCCCGCGAGGGTGGGGCCCGCGAGGCTCGAGCCGATGGCGATGACACCGAGCGCGGCCATGAGCCAGGACATCGTGGGAGCCATCGCCATCCCCACGAGCCCGAGCGCCATCGCGGCGAAGCCGGCGCGCACCATCGTGCCCTCACCGAACCGGCGCGCGAGCCGCGCGACGACACCTCCCTGAAGGATCACGGCGAGAGTTCCGGTGTACGCGAGCAGCAGGCCGATCTGTCGCGGACCGAGGCCGAAGCGCCACTGCCCGAACAGGGCGAACGTCCCCTCCATCGCCGCGAAGCAGACCGTCGACAGGAACAGGAGCCAGAGCCCCGTGCCCACCACCGGCCGCTCGAACATGGTCCACCGCGATCCCGCCTGCGTGCGCCGCGCCACCGCTTCCGCGCGCGCCTCGGGCGGGAGCGACTCCGGCAGGAACGCCAGCGCGGCGATGCAGGCGGTGACGGCGAGCCCCGCGGCCGCGAGCCCCGGCACCGCGTAGCCCCACTGGCTCAGGATCCCGCCGATCGCGGGGCCGAAGATGAAGCCCGCACCGAAGGCCGCGTAGATGAGGCCCATCCCTTGCGTGCGCCGCTCGGGCGGCGTCGTGTCCGCGACGTAGGCTTGCGCCGTCGAGATCGTCGCGCCCGCGATCCCGGCGAGGATTCGCGACGCGAAGAGCATGACCAGCGATCCCGCGAACGCGAACATCACGTAGGAGCCGGCCGTGAGGATCAGGCTTCCGACGAGCATCGGACGCCGGCCGATTCGATCGGAGAGGCGTCCCCAGACGGGCGAGCAGAGGAACTGCATCGCGGAGAATGAGGCGAGGAGGAGCCCCACCTCGACGCCCGTCGCGCCGTACGTCTGCGCGTAGTACGGCAGGAGCGGGACGATGATCCCGAACCCGACCAGGTGGATGAAGACGGTCAGGAAGAGCGCGAGGCGGAGACCCATCGCGCTCTTCCTAGACCGGACGCTGCGGCAATGAGGTCAGAACGAGACGCCGAAGACGGCCTCGGGATAGACCTGCGAGCAGGAGTTGTAGATGGTGTCGTCGCAGTCGAGGTAGTGCTCGTACACGGCGCCGATCCCGGCAGCGGAACGCCCAGAGATCTTGTTGTAGATCCCGACGCGACCTCCGATCGAGCTCAGGTCGTCCGCATCCTCGATCCACGCGTGCCGCCAGAATCCGGCCAGGTAGGGACGCGGACCACGGGGACGCGGCACCACGATCTGCAGCTCGGGCGTGAACTTGGTCACGTTGGGATCGTTGAGCGCCCACGTCTCCAGGCCCAGGTTGAGCGCCATGTTGTTCCGGAAGTAATAGCCGACGCCGAGTCCGAGGAGCAGATAGTCCTCGCCGAAGGAGCGTCCCCAGCCCGCGGTGAAGGTCGCGCGCCGCGTTCCCTTGCCGAACGGCCCCGTGGGCTGCTGCTTCGCCGGCGGAGGGGTCGTCGCCTGGGCCTGCACCTGCGTTTCCACGGGTGGAGGCGTCGTCTGCGCCGGCGGAGGCGCGGTCTGCGTCGGCGCGACCTCGTGCGGCGGTGGCGGCGGGGGCGGGACCTGCACGGAATCCGCCTGCATGGGCGCGCCGGCCAAGCTGTCGGCCTGCTCGGACGCGAACGCCGATCCTCCCATCACCACCACGCCCAGCACGAGGGCGGCCAAGAGGATCAGCAGAAAGGCTTTCACGGTCGAGCCTCCGATCTCGCGACACGCGGTCGCACGGGTTTGCTTCAGGGAGTCGAGGAAGGCCGGAGCGTAACGCCGCGGCCCTGGGTTGACAAGGCCGGCGGCGCGCGCGAACGGCCCGCTCCGGAGCGCCCATCCGTTACAATCCCGCCATGCCCCGTCCGCTCCCCCGGTCCTTCTACGCCCGTCCCACGCTGACCGTCGCCCGCGAGCTCCTGGGCGCCGTCCTCGCGCGGCGCCATCCGGAGACCGGCGTCGTCTTGAAGGGGGTCATCGTGGAATCCGAAGCCTACGTCGGCGAAGGGGACAAGGCGTGCCACGCGCGTGCGGGGCGGACGCCCCGCACCGCGGTCATGTACGGCAAGCCGGGGCATGCGTACGTCTACCTCACGTACGGCATGCACTACATGCTGAACGTGGTCACGGAGCCGGAAGGGAGTCCGGCCGCGGTGCTCCTCCGCGCGGTCGAGCCGATCCAGGGACTCGACGAGATGCGGCGCGGGCGCGGCCTCGACAAGCTCCACCTCCTCGCGAGCGGTCCGGGGAAGCTCTGCCAGGCGTTCGCGCTCGACCTCGGCCAGAACGGGGCGGACCTGCTCGGCAGCGAGGTCTGGATCGAGCCGGGAACGCCGGTCGCGGACGCCGCGGTCGCGACCTCCGCCCGGATCGGCTGCGAGACCGCGGCCGCCCCCTGGGACCTGATTCCCTGGCGTTTCTACGTGGCCGCATCGCGGTTCGTAACTCCAGGCCGCGCTTCGCTCCAGCGCGCCGCCGCCGATGCCCGCCGCAGGCCGCGCGCCAGGGCGAACCGGCCCAAACTCCGGCCTAGCCAAACCGCCTCGCCTGCGAAATAATCGGGGTTCGCGCGATGCCCGCGCATCCGGCGCGCCGATAGCCCGCTCCGAGGCCCGTCGGATCGACCTTCCTCAACAAAACGCAGGGGGTACCTTGTCCGCCTTTCTCACTCCGCAAAACCTCCAGTGGCGGGAGCGTGCCCGCGAAGTCGCCGAGAAGTACGTCCGGCCGAACGCCGCCAAGTACGACAAGCTTCAGGAGTACCCGTGGGACATCAAGGACGCCATCGCCAAGGCGGGCCTGATGGGCGTCTGGATTCCGAAGGAATACGGAGGCTCCGGCGGCGGCGTGATCGACCTCTGCATCTGCGTCGAGGAGCTCTCGCGCGCATGCGGCGGCGTGGGCGTGCTCTACGCCGTGAACGCGCTCGGCACGTTCCCCGTCCTCGTGGGGGGCACCGAGGAGCAGAAGCACCGCTGGCTCACGCCGATCGCGAAGGGGGAGAAGCTCATCTCCTTCGGACTCTCGGAGAAGTACGCCGGGAGCGACGCGGCGGGCCTTCGCTGCAACGCCGTGAAGGAGGGCGACCACTACGTCCTGAACGGCGAGAAGAAGTGGAACACGAACGGCGGCGCGGCCGATTTCTACTCGGTCTTCTGCGTCACCGATCCCGCGTCCAAGTCGCGCCGCATCAGCGCGCTCATGGTCGAGAAGGGGATGCCCGGGTTCAAGATCGGCAAGATCGAGGACAAGATGGGGATCCGCGCGGTGCCCGTCGTCGAGATCCACTTCGACAACTGCCGCGTCCCGGCCAAGAACGTCCTCGGCGAGAGCGCCGGGATGGGCTTCAAGCACGCGATGATGACGCTCGACAAGGCGCGTCCCGGCGTGGCGGCGCAGGCGGTGGGTCTCGCGCAGGGAGCGCTCGAGTACGCGATGGTCTACGCCGGGCACCGGGAGCAGTTCGGGGCGCCGATCTCGTCCTTCCAGATGATCCAGCAGATGCTCGCCGACATGGCGACCAAGGTCGAAGCGGCTCGGAATCTCGTCTACGTCGCGGCGATGGCCGTCGATTCGGGAGCGCCGAACGTGTCCAAGCTCTCCGCCATGTGCAAGCTCTTCGCGACCGACGTGGCGATGGAGGTCACGACGAACGCGGTTCAGATCTTCGGCGGCTATGGCTACATGCGCGACTATCCGATCGAGAAGTACATGCGCGACGCCAAGATCACGCAGATCTACGAAGGAACCAACCAGGTGCAGCGGCTCGTGGTCGCGCGCGCCCTCGTGAAGGAGGCGCTCTCGCTCAAGCACCTGCTCGACTACATACCGAAGGAAATCCAGATCGGATACAACGATCCCGAGACGCTCGCGCGGGCGGAAGGGCAGCCCGCCCACACCGTCGCCGCAGAATAAGTGAAGGAGCGATCATGGAGGCAACGCTGAGCAGCACATCCACGCTCAAGGTCGGGGACAAGGCGCCCGACTTCACGCTCCGGGACCAGAACGGCAACGAGGTCACGCTCTCGAGCTACGTTGGAAAGAAGAACGTCGTCCTCGTGTTCTATCCGCTCTCCTTCACATCCGTGTGTGACGTTCAGATGCCGGGCTACAACAAGGAGCGGCAGACCTTCGACGGCCTGAATGTGCAGGTGTTCGCCATCTCGGTCGACTCCGCGCCTGTGCACAGGTTCTGGGCCCAGCACCTGGGCGGGATCGACTATCCCGTCCTCGCGGATTTCTGGCCGCACGGCGAGGTGGCCAAGCGCTACGGCGTGCTCCTCGACAGCGGCGTCGCCGCCCGCTCCACCTTTATCATCGACACCAAGGGCATCGTCCGCTCGATCGAGATCCACGAGATGGGGAAGGTGCCCGACCGCCAGAAGGTCATCGAGTTCCTGAAGTCGATGTCCTGACCGCCGGGCGCGCGGGAAGCGCGCCTCGGCTTTGAATCGCCCGCTTCGAAACAGGGAGGTTCCGCGTGGGTCGTCGAATTCCTCTCCTCTGGCCGGCGCTCCTGGCGGTTGTCGTCACCGCCTGCCAGGCTCCAGGCTCCAACGCATCCAAGTCCGAGAAGGCGCCGGCCACGGCCGCCGCGGCCAAGCCCGCCCCTGCCGCGATGGGGAAGGCGGACGCGCACGCCGCCCAGATCGCGAAGGAGCTCACCGACGCGATGGGCGGGCAATCCACGTGGGACAACCTCCCCTGCTTCCGCTTCGACTTCGTCGCGGTGCGCGACGGCAAGGAAGTCGCGCGCTTCCAGCACTGGTGGGACAAGAAGAACAGCCGCTGCCGCGTCGAGGGGCCCGACGATCAGGGGCACCACGTGGTCGCCATCTTCAACCTCGGCGACAGGAAGGGGATCTCGTTCACCGACGGCGTGCCCGATGCCGACGCGGCCACGGTGAAGGGGAGGATCCAGAACGGCTACGAGCGCTGGGTCAACGACACCTACTGGGTGATGATGCCCTTCAAGCTCCGCGACCCCGGCGCCAATCTCAAGTACGACCGCCAGGCGAAGGGGCCGAACGGCGAGGTGTGGGACGTGCTCGCGCTGAGCTTCGACTCCAATGTGGGACTCACGCCGCAGGACCACTACTGGCTCTACGTGAACCAGAAGACCCACCTGGTCGACAAGTGGGAGATGCTCCTGACCGGCAGCAAGCCGCCCCCTTCGTCCGCTTCCTGGGAGTCGTGGACGCAGGTCGGCCCGGTGCGCCTGTCGCTTCTTCGGCGCTTCGAGGGCCGGCCGGTCATGCTCCGGTTCGAGAATGCCGCCGCGCCCGATCATTTCGATGAATCGGTGTTCACGTTTTCCAAGGTGCGGACCGGGGCCTGAGACGGGCGGCACGCCTCCGGCTCAAAGCATGCCCCGTTTCGCACACCTCCCTTGATCCGTTTCACTACAGCGGTTAGGATGCCCCAGACAGCCACGAACGTCGGCGCTCACCGGCTCGGGAGGCCCCTCCATGGCGAGGAAGTCCTCGACTCGAAGGCCCAAGCGTGCGGTCAAGTCCGGCAAGTCCAAGTCGCCCAAAGGGAAAGGAAAACGGGTGCCCACGAAGCGGAAAGCCGTGAAGAAGGCGCGTCCCAAGGCGCGCGTGTCGAAGAAGGCGACCCCGTCGCGGGCATCCAGGTCCTCCTCCAGATCCAAGCCGATGGCCAAGGTAGCCCCTCGATCGAAGGCGGCCAGGCCTGCGGCCACGGCGCCCGCGAAGGCGCCGGCCAAGGCGGTGAAGTCCCCGGCCCTGGTGAAGGGGAAGACCGCCATCGCTCCGGGACGTGGCGCCCAGGCGGTGTTCGAGTTCGACTCGGAGCCGGCCATCAGCACCTTCTCCGAGAAGACGCCGAAGACGCCTCCCGTGCCCGGACCCTCGCCGCGCCGCCGCTCGGCCGCCAAGCCGGGCTCGCCCGACTGGCCGGGGGAGAGCCTCACCGTGGGGATGATGGCGCCGGAATTCGCGCTCCCCTCGACGCTCGGGCGAAAGGTGACGCTGAGCGAGTTCCGCGGCCGCCGCGTGATCCTCTACTTCTATCCCAAGGACGACACGCCTGGCTGCACCATGGAAGCCTGCGCGTTCCGGGACAATCTGCCGCGCATCGAGTCGAAGGACGCGGTGGTGCTCGGCATCAGCCTGGACGACGAGCTGAGCCATCAGCGCTTCGCCCAGAAGTTCAACCTGACCTTCCCGCTCCTCGCCGACGTGGATGCCGCGGTGTCGCGCCAGTACGGCACGTACAAGGAGAAGAACCTGTACGGCCGCAGCTACTGGGGCATCGAGCGGACCACGTTCGTGATCGACCGCGAGGGCAGGGTCGAGAACGTCTTTCGTCGAGTGAAGGTGGAGGGGCACGCCGAGGAGGTCATGGCGACCTTGGCGATCTAGTGCCCCGTTCCAAGTCCTCCGCTTCCGCGCGCGCCGCGTTCGTCGCGGCGCTCGCGTTTTAGGCCCAGGTCCCCGTGCGCCGCACCAAGATCGTCGCGACGATGGGTCCCGCCTCGTCCGACCCGGCGATCATCGCCCGCATGGTCCGCGCGGGGATGGATGTCGCGCGGCTCAACTTCTCCCACGGAACGCACGCCGAGCACCGCCGCCTCATCGAGCGGATCCGCGCCGCCTCGCTCAAGGCGGGGCGCCCTGTCGGGCTCTTGCTCGATCTCCAGGGCCCGCGCCTTAGGCTCGGCGAGTTCGCGTCGGGCCGCGTCGATGTGGAGCGTGGAGACGAGGTCGTCGTCACCCCGCGCCGCGTCCTCGGGAGCGCGCGTCGCATCCCCATCGTCTACTCCGACCTCCTGCGCGACGTCACCGTCGGCGATCGCATCCTGATCGCGGATGGCCTCGTGGAGCTGCGGGTGGTCGGGCGCGGGAAGGAAGGGTTGAAGTGCCGCGTGGTCACGGGAGGCGAGCTCTCGGACCACAAAGGGGTCAACTTCCCGGGCGTCCGGCTGAGCGCGCCGTCGATCACCCCCAAGGACCGCGCCGACGTCGAGTTCGGCGTCAGGATGGGCGTGGACGGGATCGCGCTCTCGTTCGTGCGGCATGCGAGCGATCTCGTCGGCTTGCGGCGGCTGCTGCGCGGCGCGCAGCGGCCCCCCGCGGTGATCGCGAAGATCGAGCGGCGCGAGGCGATCGAGAACCTGGATTCGATCCTCGACGCGGCCGACTGCGTGATGATCGCGCGCGGCGATCTGGGCGTGGAATATCCGCCGGAGCGCGTGCCCATCTTGCAGAAGCGGATCATCGAGCGCGCGAATCATCGCGAGGTGCTGGTGATCACCGCGACCCAGATGCTCGAGTCGATGGTGCACGCCGCGCGCCCGACGCGCGCCGAGGCCTCCGACGTCGCGAACGCGATCTTCGACGGCACCGACGCGATCATGCTGAGCGCCGAGACCGCGGTCGGGGACTACCCCGAGCGATCCATACAGACGATGGCGCGCATCGCGGCCGAGGCGGACGAGTTCTCGGCGGGATCCCGCTCGCCAAGGCGGGCCTCGGACGGCATCGCGAACGCATTGACCTCACCGACCGCGGCGCTGGCGCACACGGCCGTGCAGGCGGCGCGCGAGATCCGCGCGCGCGCGCTGGTGATCTTCACGCATACCGGGTATTCGGCGCGGCTGGTGAGCAAGTCGCGCCCCGCGGGGCCGATCTTCGCGCTCACGCCTCTGGAGTCCACGTGCCGCAGGCTCACCCTCACGTGGGGCGTGCAGCCGGTGCGCGTGCCGCGGTGGCGGACGGCGGAAGGAATGATCGAGGCCGGAGTGAAGGTGCTCCAGGGGAAGAAGCTTCTCCAGCGCGGGGACTGGGTCGTCGCGATCGCGGGCACCACGACCCAGGCGGGTGGGACGAACCTCCTCCGCATCATCCAGCTCGGACGCCCGCCGGATCACCTGCCGCCCGGCAGGCGGTAGACGGGTGGCCGGTGGCCGGGCGTGGGCTGGGCATTGGTTGGGCGCCCGGCCGGGCGCCGGCTGCAAACTGCCCGGCCCGCGGGTCGATTCGGGCAGGCGGTTGACTGGGCCCGCGGAGCCCGATATCCTTGTCTTCGAAGGACCTGCACCTGCCTCCAGCCCCCGGCATCCAAAAGTTGGTATGCCAGTTGCTCGAAGGCAGGCCGTAAGGGCCGATGAGCTATGAATTTATCCCGGAGGAGTAGGACGACATGGTCACGTTGAGCGACAAGGCTGCGGCCGAGATCAAGTCCATCATGGAGCAGAACGGCGGCACCTTCCACGGCGTGCGCGTGTTCGTGGCGGGGGGCGGTTGCTCCGGCCTCTCGTACGGGATGCAGATCGCCGACGAGCCCGCGAGCTCCGAGGACCTCGTGTTCGACGGAGAGGGCGTGAAGATCATCGTCGATATGGGCAGCCACCAGTACCTCGACGGCGCGTCGATCGACTTCGACGACTCGCTCCAGGGGGGCGGCTTCCGGATCAACAACCCGAACGCGGCCAAATCGTGTGGTTGCGGCTCTTCCTTCTCCACGGAGGAAGGAGCCGAGAGCCAGGGCGGGGGCTGCGGCGGGGGCTGCGGGAGCCACTGAGGCTCCGGGCCGGTCCCATCGGACCACTAGGCCCGAACAACCACGAAGGCTAGACTGACCGGCGCTCCGGAAACGGAGCGCCGGTTTTCGTTTGGCGCCCAGGGGAGGGCGACTTTGCCGCGATTCGTACCCGCCGCGAAGCTCTCGCGGCTCGAGGAGGGACGGGGAACCATCGTCTTGGTCGAGGGGATCAAGGTCGCGCTCTTCCTTTGCGGCGGCGAGGTGTTCGCGATCAAGAATCAGTGCCCGCACATGGGAGGAGATCTCGGCGAGGGCCTCCTGACCGGAGACGTCATCCGGTGCCCGTGGCACGGCTGGAAGTTCAGCATCAAGACGGGCAAGATGCCCGAGACGGAAGTCGTCGCGGTCCGGACCTACGAGGTGAAGATCGATGGAGATGACGTCCTCATCGGTGTTTGACCGGGTGCGGGAGCGCTTTCCCGCGCTCCGTGCCGCGAGCCAGCGTGAAGTCTTCTTCGACAACGCCGCCGGCGCCCAGGTGCCGGACGAGGTGGTGGATGCCGTCCGCGAGCACTACGCCAAGCGGAACGTGCAGCGCGGCGGCCACTACGCGCTCTCGCGCGCGGTGGACGAAGGGATCGCGGACGCGCGCCGCGCGATCGCGTCGTTCCTGAACGGGTCCTCGCCGCGGGAGATCGTCTTCGGGCTCAACTCGACCTCCTTGATCCGTCTCGTCGCGGAGGCGCTCCGGCCGCGCTTCCGGAAGGGCGATCGCGTCGTCGTGACGGAGCTCGACCACGAAGCCAATATCGGCGCGTGGCTAAGGCTCGAGTCGAGCGGCATCGAGCCGGTCTTCTGGCGCGTTGTTGGTGGTGATGCGGGCCGGCTCGATCTCGATGGGTTGGCGGGCCTCCTCCGCGCGGGCGCCGGGCGGGTGCGGCTCGTCGCTCTGCCCTTGGCGTCGAACGCGACGGGGCGGATCGTGGACGTGGCCGCCGCGGCGCGGCTCGCGCACGAAGCCGGCGCGCTCGTCTTCGTCGACGCGGTCCACTACGCGCCTCACGGCCCGATCGACGTCCAGGCGCTCGGCGCCGACTTCATGGCCTTCTCGGGCTACAAGATTTTCGGTCCGCACATGGGGTTTTTGTGGGGACGGGGCGATCAGCTGCGGATGCTCGAGCCGCCGCGCGACTTCTTCATCCCCGCGGAGGCGCCCTATGCGTTCGAGCCCGGCACGCAGAGCTACGAGGCGATCGCGGGGATGGCCGCCGCGCTTCAGTACCTTGCGTCCCTGGATGGATCGGGCAGCTTGAAGCGCGCCATGGCCCAGATCCGCGCGTACGAGATGACCCTTGCCTCCTACGCGCTCGAGCGGTTCCAGAGCGTCCCGGGGATGAAGATCTACGGCGACGTCGAGTCGGCCGAAGAGCGCGTGCCGACGTTCGCGTTCCGCCTGGGGGGACGCACCTGCTCCGCCGTCGCCGAAACCTTGGGATCGCTCGGCATCCACGCGCGCGACGGGCACATGTACGCACCGCGGCTCGTGCGCGCGCTGGGATTGGACCCCGAGGACGGCGTCTGCCGCGTGAGCCTCTGCCACTACAACACGCCCGCCGAGATCGAATGGGTCACGGAGACGCTCCGGGCGATGGCGTGATCCGCGCGCGGCTGTCGGCCGCATTTGCAGTGGCGGCCGCGATCTCGTGCTGCGTGTCCCCCTCCATCGCCTCGCCCGACCTCGTTGGAACCGTCCTGTCCCGCGAGGGCAATCAGCCGATTCCCTTTGCAACGATCCGTGTCCTCGGCACCGAGCTTCATACCGAGACGTCCACCACCGGCACGTTTCTGCTCCGGTCGCTGCCTCCAGGCGTGGTCCGCGTCGGCGTCGCGCTCGTGGGATATCGCCCTTTCATTGACTCGCTCCTGGTCAGCGAATCGGACACTCTGGTCCATCGCGAATATCGACTCGAACCAATCGCGTTCGCCATGCGCGAGCTTGTCATCCAGCCGCAGCCGGGAGGCTCTCAGTCCCAAGCCCAGGTGATCACCACGGAGGAGATGGGACGACTTCCCGCAACGGCCGACGATCTCTTTAGGGCGGTTCAGCTCTCCCCAGGGATCGCGGCCCCGGACGTCGCGGCGAGCTTCCTTGTGCGAGGCGGAGAAAGCGACGAGACTCTCGTTCGCTTGGACGACATCGACCTGCTGGAGCCATTCCACATCCGCGACTGGGGTGGTGCCATTTCCGTCGTCAACCTGGGCACGGTTGAGAATGCACGTCTCAAGAGGGGAGGACTTCCAGCCCAATACGGTCGTCACCTCTCAGGAGCGCTCGAGATCGAAACTCCACAGGAACGGCCCACGCGGGTTACCACTACCCTTGGAGCGAACTTCACACAAGCCCGCGCGGTGGTGTCGGGACCCGTGAGCGAGACGGGATCCTATCTGGTCGGCGCGCGGCACGGTCTCGTGGCCGCGCTCTATCGTGCATACCAGTTCGACCCCGAGACCCAGGTCGAGCCCGATTTCCAAGACGTGACGGCCCGTCTCCGACTCGGCTCGGGAACGCGAAACGAATTCAGCATCCTCGGAATCGCGACACGCGATCATCTCAAGTACAACCAGACATTTGATGAGGGGGACATCGATGGCAACCAGCGAGATCTGACCGTCGGAGCGCGATGGAAGGCCCGAATGTCCGACCGCCTCCAGACGACCATGGTCGTGTCGGGGGATGTCTTCGATCGCGATCGCCTTCTTGGCCACAGCGGCCAAGACGTCAATTTGACCCGCGCCCTGCGCGGCCGAATGGACGCCGTGTGGACTTTGCGCCCAGATCACGCGGTTCAAGCCGGATTTGCCGCAGAGTGGGAAGACGCTCGAGTGGACTTTCAGTCCATCAACGGCGTCGTCCGCAACGGCATGTACGTGGAGGACCTGGCGACGCTCGTCGAGGGAACGGCGGTTCGGCGTCGCGGGGAAGGGTACATCTCGCTCGCGTCCCGGTTTGGAGAGCGCGTCTCCTCGACCCTAGGGGTGAACTTGGCGACCGACGACTACGACTGGGGGCTGCGGCGTGACGGCGAGGTCCCGCCGAGCGAGTCGGGAAGCACGTTTCTCTCGCCACGCGCTTCGGGTGCCTGGAGGATCTGCTCGTGGCTCACGAGCCGTCTGGCTCTGGGCATCCTTCGGCAGCCAATGTTCCTCAACAATCTCGACGCGACCCGGGCGGAGGGCACTTTGGGACGCCGTCGGGAGGCGCGCGAGGCCGTGGCCGGTCTGGAAGTCCAGCGTAGTGGATACCAAATCAGGGTGGATGGGTACACCCGGCGAGACCGCGGCGTCGGTGTTCCGGTCCAGGATCTCGCTGACATGCCGCCCGTTTCCCTCGATGAAGGATCTGCCTGGGGCGTCGAAGTGCTCGCGCACACTCCGATCTGGCCCAGGTTTGATGCATGGTTCGGCTACGCAAGGAGCAGTGCCGTTTGGGCGACCACGTACGGCGATGTGGCGCGCAGCTTCGATCAGCCAAACGCCGCCACCGCCTCGATGAACGTCAGGTGCCTGGGATCGCTGAACCTGAACGCGACGGCGCGCTACCATACGGGCAACGCGTACACCGAAACCGAATGGGTGAGTTTGGGTGGCAACGCATACTTCTGGAACAAGCGCTACGGCCCGTTCATGGGCGCGCGCTATCCGGACTACTTCCGTTTGGATTTCCGTGCGACCCACCCGCTTCCGATCGGGCTGCCCGGCAGTGTGGCATTCCTGGATCTCGTGAATGCCACGGGACGAAAAAACGTGTACTACTACTGGTGGACCTTCGATGAGCTTCCCTCGGGTGGCGCGGAGCCACGCCGGACGTACACCGAATTATTTCCAAGGCTGCCGTATCTAGGGTTCGAAGTGACCTTCTAGCCATGAACGAAGCCACCTTCTAGCCATGAACGAAGCCACCTTCCTACGCGATCTCGTCGTCACCCTCGCGGCGGCGCTCCTCGTGCTCGTGCCGAGCCGGAGGCTCAGGCTCCCGGCCGCCGTCGGGTTCATGCTCACGGGCGTGTTGATCGGCCCCGGGGCGCTCGGGCTCGTCGGCGATCCGCACCACGTGGCCGTGCTCGCCGAAGTCGGCGTCACGATGCTCCTCTTCATGATCGGGCTGGAGTTCTCGCTCGCCCGATTGCGTGAGATCGGGCGCGCTTTCCTCGTGGCGGGGCCGCTCCAGGTTCTCGGTACCATGGCGATCGCCACCTTGGTGTTCTCCTCGTTCCTCTCCCGCGACACGCTGGGGCACGCGGTCTTCCTCGCGATGCTGATCACGCTCTCCTCGACCGCCATGGTGCTCCCCATCTACGTCGGACGCGGCGAGCACCACGCGCCGCAAGGCCGCCTCGCGCTCGGAATCCTGCTCTTCCAGGACTTCGCGATGGTGCCGATGCTGGTGCTCGTGCCCGCGCTGGCGGGGAACAGCACGATCACGTTCGGGCCGCGCGTGATCATCGGCGCCGCGGCCGCCGCGGGCGTCTGGTTCGCCGCGCGATATCTCATGCCACGGGTGATCGGCGCCGTGATTCGCAGCGGCGTCCGCGAGCTCTACGTGATGATGGCGATCGCCGTCTGCCTCGGCGCGGCCCTCGTCACGCAGAAGCTCGGCCTCTCGCCCGCGCTCGGGGCATTCGTGGCCGGTCTCCTCGTGAGCGAGTCCGAGTACGCCCACCAGATCGTGGCCGAGGTCATCCCGTTCCGGGATCTCTTCTCGAGCATCTTCTTCATCTCGATGGGGATGTTGCTCGATCCGCGGTTTCTCACCACGCACCCCGGACTCATCGCCGGGCTGCTCCTCCTGACGCTCGTGCTGAAGGCGTTCGTCGCGGGGGGTGTGGTGCGCGCGATGGGCTATCCGCTCCGGATCGCGGTGATCGTCGGGATCTCGCTCGCGCAGGTGGGAGAGTTCTCGTTCGTGCTCTCATCGGTGGGGACGCGGGAGGGTCTGCTCGACCCGACGCAGTCCCAGATCATGCTCGCGGTCTCTGTGCTTTCGCTCGCGCTCACGCCGTTCCTGATCCGTTTCGCCGCGTGGGCCGGAGCGCGCACCAGGCGGGGTGCCGTCGCGGCTGGGGGGGCTGGTGCGGCTGCGGTGCCTGGTGCGGCTGGGGCGGCTGGGGCGGCTGGGGTGGCTGGGGCGGTTGGCGCGGCTGGGGCGGTTGGCGCGGCTGGTGCGGCTGGTGCGGCTGCGGTGCCTGGTGCGGCTGGTGCGGCTGGGGCGGTTGCGGTGCCCGGCGCGGCTGCGGCGTCCGGTGCGGCTGCGGCCGGCCCGCCCGCCGCGGGCGCGGACCCGCCCGCTCTCGCCAACCACGTGGTCGTCGCGGGCTACGGCGTGAACGGCCGCAATGTCGCCCGCGTGCTTCGCGAGCTCGGCATTCCGTATCTCGTGCTCGAGCTGGACACCGCGATCATCCGCCGCGCGCGGGCGG
>DASUFL010000136.1:0-50034 GCA_036274595.1 Candidatus Eiseniibacteriota bacterium
ACCGGAGCGCTGGCTGGCCTGCCTCTTTGGGGCGCTCTAGGGGCCGGGAACGATGATCTCCAACGCGAAAGACGAGTCCGCACCGGCCACGCGGGAGACCTTTGCGCTCTGCATGGAGTCCGTCACGGCGAGGAGGTCGTATTCCCGCCCCGGTTCGACAGCCAGGCGAAACTGACCCGAGGCGTCGGTCGTGGCGGTGGCCCGTCGTTCCAACGCATCCGCGACCAGAAAGGCCGTCACCTTGGCATCGGCGACCGGTGCGGCCGTATCCGACCTCGTAACGGTCCCGGTCCATTCGGTTGCACCTAGGTTGAAGTCGATCTGGGCCGGGCCCGCGATGGCTGTGCTCGTCGTCAGCTGTTGGAGAATCCAAGTCTCGGCAGGAGAGATCCTGAACCGAACGTCTTGCGGTGGAAGATACATTCTGTAATTTCCGCTGGCGTCGCTCAGAGCGACCGCTCCATTTGTCTCCCCTCTTGCCTGGACGGCTGCAGCCACGAGCGGGACCGACCCCGGCCCTCGCACCGTGCCGGTGATCTCGATGCCGTCGAACTGGAAATCCAGGGTCGTATCATTCTGGACCGAAATTTGGCCGAAGGACTGTGACGGGAGTCCCGACCCGTACTGTCCGAAGGCATGGAATGCGTACGTTCCTGGCGCTAGATAGAGCTCGTAATGACCCGAGGTAGTGCTTGCGCGGGCCTCGTAGCGAGCGTTAGTAGCATAGACTCCGAACGAATCCACGGTTGCTCCAGACGGATCCTTAACGCCGCCCTGCACTACGATGCCATCGACGATCCACTCCAAAGTTGAGTGGTCGGCCGAAACCTCGACCGTTCGGTCTGTGGCTTCGTAGTCTTGATAAACGTTGCTGGAAAACGAAGGGTTCCACTGCACATTCCAGCGTCCGGGATACAGATCTACACGGAACGAGCCGCTCGAATCGACGTCTGGATATTCGTTGAATTGAACCGTTGCCAAACCCTTGATGGGTTCGAATCTGAGATAGCCTCCTGGAATGGGCCGCCCCTTGGAATCCACGACTCTGCCCGAGTAGTGCACAAGGGGCTGGGGGGAGACCGGGATGTTGTCACAACCCATCAAGAAGCACAGACAGAGGAGCAGGTCGCGCCAGGCGGGGGAACGTAGGATCACCGTCAGAACTCCACGGCGATGCCGAGCGACGCGGTTCCCATCGTGAACGTTTCCCTGGGACCGAAGGTCACGACGCGGCCATCCGGATAGTAGAACACCGACTGCGCGCGAAAGTAATCCAGCGAGCCCTCGGTCACGACGAACACGGTCTTGGCAAAGTGATATTCGAAACCCGCTCCCGCGGTCATCATTCCGTGTGCGGAGTTGGGTGCGTCCGGATAGAGGAACATGCCGCCGCCCAGGCCCGCGACCAGGTAGGGCCGGGCCTTGCCGGTCAGGATGTTGGCCTTGGCCATCGCGCGCAACGCGTCGATGACCACCTCGCTGCCGGTGGTCGTCCGAAGGGGATGTGCCGCGACAAAGTCGAAGACAGCGCCCCAGCGCTCGTTGAAGCCCATCCCGATCCGCCCGCCGAAGGAAACCTCGGACTCCAGATTGAGATCGCTTTCGAAGAACCTGACGCCCACCATGGGTCCCGCCGTGAACGTCCGCTCCGCGGCGAACGCCGGCGAGCCGGCCAGTGCGCCCGCAATCCCCAACGCGATTCCGAACATCCAAATCCGAGTGGCCAAGGCATTCCCTCCCCAGGGGGTGGGGGGCTTGTGGCGGCGCATCGGGAGCGTGTAAGATGCGGAAGCTTACACCCCTCGGCCAGCACCTCTCAAGGTGGCGAAACGACACCCAATTACGCGAATCCTATGAACCATCGTGAACGCATACGGAAGACCCTTCTCGGCCAGCCGACCGACCGGCCGCCGGCCAGCTTCTGGCGGCACTTCTATCACCGGGAGGGGTCGGCGGAGGCCCTGGCGGAGGCCATGCTCGAGTTCCAGCGGGCCTACGAGTGGGACCTCCTCAAGGTGAACCCACGCGCGTCCTACCACGTCGAAGACTGGGGTACAAAGACCAAGCGCCCCGGGACGGGGCCGCTCGACAAGCCGAAGGTCGTCGAGAGCCCGGTGAAGGAGCCTGCGGACTGGGCCAGGATCCGCGCGCTCGATCCGACCAAGGGCGTCCTCGGCGAGCATCTCGACGCCGAGGAGCGCATCGCCGCGGCCGTTCAGGGGGACATCGACTGGGTGATGACCGTGTTCAATCCGATCTCGATCGCGGCCGACCTCATCAACGATGACGAGCGCTTCGTCCACCATCTCCGCCATCACGGCGAGCGGGTGCACGAGGCGCTGCGCGCCATCACCGAGACCTTCGCCGGATTCGTGCGCGAGACCATGGCGCGCGGCGCGTCGGGGATCTTCTTCGCGACGACCGATTGGGCCAATGCGGACCACATCGACAGGGAGCTCATGGCCGAGTTCGGCCGGCCGTACGACCTCAAAGTGCTCGCGGAGGCCTTGGGCGGCCTCGTGAACGTGATCCATGTCTGCGGCGCCAACGCCTACGTCGACGAGCACCTCGACTATCCGGTCGGGGTCGTGTCGTGGGACGCGCACGGGGCAGGGAATCCGAAGATCGCCGCGCTGCGCCAGCGGACGCAGAAGACGCTCCTCACCGGCATCGACCACGAAGGGACGTTCGTGACCGGGCCCTCCGCCGCCGTCCAGGAGGAGGCCAGGGAGGCGATCCAGGAATCGGGCGGCGCCCGCTTCATCCTCGGGCCGGGCTGCGCGGTTCCCGCCGTGGCGCCCATGGCCCATTTCCAGGCCGTCCGGGAGGTAACGCTCGCGTGCGCTTGACCGTCTTCAAATCGAAGCTCCATCGCGTCCGGGTGACCGAAGCCGATCTCAACTACGAGGGATCGGTCACGATCGACGCCGACCTCATGGACGCCGCCCAGATCCTGCCGTGGGAGCAGGTGAACGTGCTCAACGTGAACAACGGCGAGCGCTTCGACACCTACGCCATCCGCGGCCCGCGCGGGAGCGGCGTCGTCTGCCTGAACGGCCCGGCCGCGCGCCTCGCGCACGTGGGGGATCTCGTGATCATCCTCACCTACGCGCAGATGGAGCGCGAAGAGCTCCTCCGCCACACCCCCATCGTCGTGCACGTCGACGAGAACAACCGCATCCAGACGTCCGGCCTAGGCGCGAACCGGAGCGCCAAGGGGTGAACCGCCCCGCCGCGCGGGGGATTCTCGCCCTCGCGCTCCTGATCGCGTTCATCGCGGCCGTGTCCGCGTCCGCCAAGGACCCGGCGGACTCGACGCGCGCGGGCTCCGATCGCCCGCAGGTCGACGTCCTCACCTGGGAAGGGCCGGTCCAGCCGATCATGGCCGAGGCCGTCATCCAGGCGATCGACCGCGCGGAGAAGGCGCACCGCGCGGCGCTCGTGATCCGCCTCGACACCCCGGGCGGCCTCGACACGTCCATGCGCGACGTCATCAAGCGGATCCTGATCTCCGAGGTGCCGATCGTGGTGTACGTGGCGCCCTCCGGCGGGCGCGCCGCGAGCGCGGGCACGTTCATCGGGATGGCGTCGCACGTCCTCGCGATGTCCCCGGGCACGTCGATCGGCGCGGCCACGCCGGTCAACGTGGGCGGGCAGGACGTGGCGAAGGACATGGCGAACAAGGTGAAGAACGACGCCGTGAGCTACATCCGCTCGCTCGCGAAGCAGCGCGGGCGGAACGCGGACTGGGCGGAGAAGGCCGTGCGTGAGGGGAGCTCCATCAACGAAGAGGACGCGCTCCACGAGCACGTGATCGATCTTGTCGCGCGGAACCTCGAGGATCTGCTCCAGGCGATCGACGGCCGCACGGTCACGATCGCGGGCGCCGCGCGGACGCTCCACACGGCGAACGCCGAGACGCACGCGTACGAGCCCTCCTGGCGCCAGAAGTTCCTGGGGCGGATCATCGATCCCAACATCGCCTACATCCTGTTCATCCTCGGCTTCTACGGGCTCCTCTTCGAGCTGTCGAGCCCCGGGGCGGTCCTGCCCGGTGTGGTCGGCGGCATCTGTCTCCTGCTCGCGTTCCTCGCGTTCCAGGCGCTCCCGGTCAACCTGACCGGCGTCGCCTTGATCGTCTTCGCGATGATCCTCTTCGCCGCCGACGTCAAGGTGCAGAGCCACGGCATTCTCACCGTGGGCGGCGCGGCCGCGCTCCTCCTGGGCTCGCTCATCCTCCTCGGAGGGGACAAGGGCGTCGCGCGCATCTCGCTCTCCGTCATCCTCACCGTCGTCGTCGCGACGGTTGCCTTCTTCGCGCTCGTGATCGGCGCGGGACTCCGCGCCCAGCGCTTGAAGCCGACCACCGGAACGCAGGGCATGGTGGGGGAGCAGGGAACCGCGCTGACCGATCTCGGTCCGAGCGGACAGGTGTTCGTGCACGGCGAGTACTGGACGGCCGAGGCCGACCAGCCGATCGCCAAGGGGGCCCGCGTCGTGGTGCACCGCGTCGACGGGCTCGTGCTTCGGGTGAAGAAGGCGTAAGGGGGGTCACGGATGTTCTCGTACACCGCAATCACGCTCGTCGTTCTCGGGATCCTGATCCTCTCGAGCGCCGTCAAGGTGCTCCGCGAGTACGAGCGCGCCGTCGTCTTCCGCCTGGGGCGGAGCATCGGGATGAAGGGCCCTGGGCTCATCCTCCTCATCCCGATCATCGACAAGATGGTCCGGATCTCGCTCCGGACCGTGGCCATGGACGTCCCGCCGCAGGACGTGATCACGCGCGACAACGTCACGGTGAAGGTGAACGCGGTGATCTATTTCCGCGTGCTCGATCCCAATCGCGCCGTGATCGAGGTGGAGAACTACCTCTACGCCACGTCGCAGATCTCCCAGACCACGCTCCGGAGCGTGCTCGGCGAGTCGGATCTGGACGAGCTCCTCTCGAAGCGGGAAAAGATCAACAAGGAGCTCCAGCGGGTCATCGACGGCCACACCGAGCCCTGGGGCGTGAAGGTGAGCACCGTCGAGGTGAAGAACGTCGATCTGCCGCAAGAGATGCAGCGCGCGATCGCGCGCCAGGCGGAGGCCGAGCGGGAGCGGCGCGCGAAGATCATCAATGCCGAGGGCGAGCTTCAGGCGAGCCAGAAGCTCACCGAGGCCGCGTCCGTCATCGCCACCCAGCCGCTCGCGATCACGCTCCGTTATCTCCAGACGCTGGCGGAGATCGCGACCGAGAACAACTCGACCACCCTCTTTCCGATTCCGATCGATCTCTTCGAGCCCCTGATTCGCGCGAAGGACCGGGCGATGTCCGCGGCCCCGCCGCCGCCCTCGACCGCGCCGCCGCCGCCCTCGACCGCCCTCCCCGGGAGGACTTCGTGAACCCCGTTTCCACCTCCGCCCCGTTCCTGGACCTGGCCACGGCCAGCCCGGGGCCGCTCCCGACCGAAGCGCAGCGGATGCTCGCGCCCGACGTCGCGGCCATGATCGGGCGCGGGGAGCCGCATGAAGAGGTGCTGGCCCATCTGGTCCGCGCCGCGCACGAAGCCTTTCCGGCGTACGCATGGACGGGCATCTACATCGCGCGGGACGGCATGCTCGAGATGGGGCCGTTTTGCGGCCCCGACTCGCCACACCACAAGATCCGGATCGGCACGGCCGACGGCGGCGACACGCAGGGCATTTGCGGATGGGTGGCGGCGCACGGCATTCCGCAGGTCATTCCGGACGTGAACGCCGATCCGCGCTACCTCATGTGCAGCGCTTCCATCCGCTCCGAGATCGTGGTCCCGATCGAGCGGGACGGCCGCGTGCTCGGCGTCATCGACATCGACTCCGAGACGCCGGCCCTCTTCACGCAGACGGACCTCACCATCCTCTCCGATCTCGCCCGGCTGATCGCTCCGACCTTCCCCGTGGAGCCGCGCTCGTGAGCCCGGATCGCTACGACGTCGCGATCCTGGGGGGCGGGCCGGGCGGCTACGTGGCCGCCATCCGCGCGGGGCAGCTCGGTCTGAAGACGGTCGTGGTGGAGAAGGACAAGGTGGGAGGCACGTGCCTCCACGTCGGGTGCATTCCCACCAAGGCCCTGCTCGAAGCGGCCGAGGTCCTGCTCCATTGCAGGCGGGCGGGCGAGTTCGGCATCAAGGTCGCCGAGGCCACGCTCGATCTGAAAGCCGCGATGGAGCGGAAGGACCGCGTGGTGAAGAAGAACTTCATGGGGACGGAAGGGCTCCTCCGGAAGCACAAGGTCACGACCCTCAAGGGGACGGGAAAGCTCCGGAGCGCCAAGTCGATCGAGGTCAAGGGCGCGGACGGCAGCGTGCAAACGATCGAAGCCGGTGCGATCGTGCTCGCGACCGGGTCCAAGGTCGGCTCGCTCCCAATGGCGCCTGTCGATGGCCGGGTCGTCATCTCGAGCGACGACATCCTCTCGCTCGATCGCGTGCCGGAGTCGCTCCTCGTGATCGGAGCGGGCGCGGTGGGCGTGGAGTTCGCGTCCATCTATCACGCCTTCGGCTCGAAGATCGTCCTGATCGAGCGGATGCCGCGGCTCGTGCCCATCGAGGACGAGGATGTCTCGCAGGCCCTCCTGCGCTCCTTCACGCGGCAGGGGATGGAGATCCACGTCGGCGCGGATCTGAAAAGCGTTCGCGCCGAGGGGGACGTTGCGTGGAGCGAATTCGTCGTCGGCGGCGAGACGAAGCGCGTCCGGACCGAGCGCGTGCTCATGGCGGCGGGCCGGAAGCCGGTCACCGATGGCATCGGGCTCGAGACCGTAGGCGTGAAGATGGACCGGGGCTACGTGCTCGTGAACGAGAACATGGAGACGAACGTGGCCGGCGTCTACGCCATCGGCGACATCGTGCCGACCGCGGCGCTCGCGCACGTCGCCTCGCACGAGGGGGTCGTGGCGGTCGAGCGGATCGCGGGGAAGAAGGCGCACCCGGTCAACTACGCGGCCATCCCCAACTGCACGTACTGCCATCCGCAGGTCGCGAGCGTCGGGCTGACCGAGGCCCAGGCGCGCGCCACCGGGCGCGAGATCAAGACGGGCAAGTTCCCCTTCACGGCGAACGCGAAGGCGAGCATCCTCGGGGAAGGGGACGGCTTCGTGAAGTCGGTCGCGGACGCGAAGACGGGCGAGATCCTCGGCGTCCACATCATCGGCGTGCTCGCGACCGAGCAGATCGCGGAGTCGGTGGTCGCGCGGCACTTCGAGGCCACGGCGCTCGAGCTGGCCGACGTGGTGCACGCCCATCCGACTCTGTCCGAGGCAACAGCGGAGGCCATGCTTGGAACCGACGGGCGCACCATCCACATCTAGCGCCGACGACGCGGGCGCGGGGCGCATCGACAGCGACCGCCGGAGCCAGGCGGGCGAGAAGCGGAAGCCGCTGCGCCAGTACCAGCCGCTCACGCTGACGCCGCCGGGCCCGCGCCGTCCCGACTGGCTCCGCGCGCGCATCCCGTCGGGCAAGGAGTACCAGGAGACGAAGGCGATCCTTCGCACCCTGGATCTCCATACCGTCTGCGAGAGCGCGAACTGTCCGAACATCGGCGACTGCTTCTCGCGCCACACCGCCACGTTCCTGATCCTCGGGAACGTCTGCACGCGCGCGTGCCCCTTCTGCGACATCCGGAGCGGGAAGCCGCTCCCGGTGGATCCGGAAGAGCCCGCGCGCGTGGCCGACGCGGCGCGGCGTCTCGGGCTCCACTACACCGTGGTCACCTCGGTCAACCGGGACGAGCTCCCGGACGGCGGTGCGGAGCACTTCGCGCAGACGATCCGCGCGATCCACGAGGCGATCCCGAGCGCGAAGGTCGAGGTGCTCATCCCCGACTTCCTCGGCGACGAGGCCGCGCTCCGGACCGTCCTCGAGGCGCGCCCCGAGGTGCTGAACCACAACCTCGAGACCGTGAAGCGGCTCTACAAGCGCGTGCGCCCGGCGGGGAAGTACGACCGCTCGCTCGAGCTCCTGAAGCGCGTGGCATCGTGGGAGCCCGCGATTCCCGCCAAGTCAGGGATCATGGTCGGGATCGGCGAGACGGTCGAGGAAGTGGAAGAGCTCCTGCGCGATATCCACGCCCAGGGCGTGTCGATGGCCACCATCGGCCAGTACCTGCCGCCGTCGAAGAACCATCTCCCGCTCGAGCGCTACGTCACACCCGACGAGTTCGCGCACTACCGCGAGTACGGGCTCGCGCTCGGCATTCGCCAGGTCGCGTCGGGGCCGCTGGTGCGAAGCAGCTACCACGCCGAGGAGCAGGCCGGGGAGACCGTCTTCATCCCGTAGGCCCTGCTCCCAGGACGTTGTACCCAGTCCATCACACCCCTTGCAGGCGCATTCGAGCGGCCCGATACTGACCGCATCCCGGCCTCGTCAGACCCAATTACATCGTTGCGACCACCACCGCGCTCCGCCATCTCGCCTCGGTCGCTTTTCACGGGTGTCCCGGCTCCAGGGCTCCTGGAGCGAGATCTGCGTTGAACGACGAAAGGAGCAACGGGGTGAGACGCATTGGAATCGCTTTGGCCGCCCTCTTCATGCTGTGGTCGACCTCCGCAACCGCGCAGGAGAAGAAGCCCAACATCCTCGTGATCATGGGCGACGACATCGGGTGGTTCAATCCGAGCTGCTACAACTCGGGGGTCATGGGCTACCGCACGCCCAACATCGATCGCATCGCGGCGGAGGGCGCTCGCTTCACCGACTGGTATGGACAGCAGAGCTGCACGGCGGGACGAGCCGCGTTCGTCACGGGGCAGTCCCCGATCCGGACCGGGCTCACGAAGGTCGGCCTACCCGGCGCCCCGATCGGATTGAGCGCGAAGGACCCGAGCGTGGCCGAGTTCATGAAGCAGCTCGGCTATTCAACCGCGCAGTTCGGCAAGAACCACCTCGGCGATCTCAACCAGTTCCTGCCCACCGTGCACGGCTTCGACGAGTTCTTCGGCAATCTGTACCACCTGAACGCCGAGGAGGAGCCGGAGAATCCGGACTATCCCAAGGATCCGAAGTTCCACGCCAAGTTCGGCCCGCGCGGCGTGCTCCACTGCTGGGCCACCACCAAGGACGACGCCACCGTGGATCCAGCCTATGGCCGCGTGGGCAGGCAGAAGATCGAGAACACGGGCCCGCTGACCGTGAAGCGCATGGAGACGGTCGACGACGAGTTCACCGACGCGGCGCTCGGATGGATGGACAGGCAGGCCAAGGCCGGGAAGCCCTTCTTCTGCTGGTACAACTCGACCCGCATGCACATCATCACGCACTTGAAACAAGAGTCCCAGGGCGTGACGGGGCTCGGTGTCTATCCCGACGGCATGGTCGAGCACGATGAGCACGTCGGCCAGCTTCTCCGCAAGCTCGACGACCTCGGCATCGCGAACAACACGATCGTTGTCTACACGACCGACAACGGCGCCGAGGTCTTCACGTGGCCGGACGGCGGCACCACGCCCTTCAAGGGCGAGAAGGCGACCAACTGGGAAGGCGCGTTCCGCGTGCCGATGCTGATCCGGTGGCCCGGCGTCATCCACCCGGGCACGGTGATCAACGACATCGGCGCGCACGAGGACCTGATCCCCACGTTCGCCGCCATCGCGGGCGAGCCGGACCTCGTCGCGAAGGTGAAGAAGGGCTATCGCGCCGGAGGCAAGTCCTTCAAGGTGCACCTCGACGGCTATAACCTCGCGCCCTTCCTGAAGGGGGAGGTCAAGGAGTCGCCTCGCAAGGAATTCATCTACTGGAGCGACGACGGCGAAGCCATGGCCATCCGCTACCAGAACTGGAAGGTAGCGTTCCTCGAGCAGCATACGGGGACGAGTCCGGAGACGCCGCTCGGCGTCTGGCAGGGGGAGTTCACGAGGCTGCGTGCGCCGAACCTCTACAACCTGCGGTCCGACCCGTTCGAGCGCGGACCGGACGCCATCGGGTTCGCCAACTGGCAGATGCGCCGGGTCTTTCTGATCGTCCCCGCGCAGGCATACGTCGCCCAGTGGCTCCAGAGCTTCAAGGAGTTCCCGCCGCGGCAGAAGCCGGCCAGCTTCAACCTGGATGAAGTGATGCAGAAGCTGTCCCAGGGCGCGGGACAGTAGGCGCGATCGCGGCTACAGCAGCGTCCCCGAGAGGATCACCCGCGCGGCCGTGAAGTAGATGATGAGCCCCGTCACGTCGACGAGCGTCGCTACGAAGGGCGCCGACGCCGTGGCGGGGTCGAGGCCGAGGCGGCGGAGGATGAAGGGGAGCATCGATCCGACCAGCGTTCCCCAGAGCACGACTCCGATGAGGCTCAGGGCGACGCACATCGCGATCAGGAAGTGGTGCGGGCCGTAGGAGTGGAAGAGCGCCTCCCAGATCGTGATCCGCGCGATCCCGATCGCGGCCAGGATGCCGCCGAGCAGGAGTCCCGATACGATCTCGCGGCGCATCACGTGCCACCAGTCGCGGAGCTTCACCTCGCCGAGCGCCATGGCGCGGATCACGAGCGTCGTCGCCTGGCCTCCCGAGTTTCCTCCGCTCGAGATGACGAGCGGGACGAAGAGCGCGAGCACCACGGCCCGCGCGATCTCTCCTTGGAAGTAACCCATGGTGGCCGCGGTCAGGCTCTCGCCGAGGAAGAGCACGCTCAGCCACCCGGCGCGCTTCTTGACCATGTCGATCGTGCTCATGCGGAGGTAGGGCGCGTCGAGCACGGCGGTACCGCCGATCTTCTGGATGTCCTCGGTC
Source organism: Candidatus Eiseniibacteriota bacterium (assembly GCA_036274595.1). GTDB lineage: Bacteria > Eisenbacteria > RBG-16-71-46 > SZUA-252 > SZUA-252 > WS-9. The sequence goes on from DASUFL010000136.1 coordinate 10,737, forward strand.
GCCTCCTCGCGCACGACGTCGACGATGTCGTCGAGGGTGACGATGCCCTTCATCCGCCCCTCGGAATCCACGACGGGGAACGCCATCAGTCGATAGGTCGCGAAGAGGCGGCTCACCTCCTCCTGGTCCATCGCCTCGGGCACCGTGACGAGGTCGGTGCGCATGATCGAATCGATCTTCTGGTCGGTCTTCGCGGTGATGAGATCGCGATAGCTGACCACGCCGAGGAGCTTGTTGTCGTGCGCGAGCACGTACGCGTAGGTGAGGGTCTCCGCGCGCTCGGCGGCGTGACGCCTCAGATACGTGATCGCCTCGTCCACCGACATGTCGGGGCGGAGCCGCGCGTAGCGCGGGTTCATGAGCCCGCCCGCGTCGTCCTCCGCGTAGGCGAGGAGCCCGCTCACGTCCGAGCGGGTCGGATCGTCGAGAAGCTGGAGGAGCTCTTCGCGCTGCTCGGGCTCGAGCTTCTGCACGAGGTCCGCGGCGTCGTCCGGCGCGAGGAGGCGCATCCACGAGCGGCGCTCGGCCGAGGGGATCGCGAGGAGGAGCTCGGCCTGGTCGCGCGCGCTCAGGCTGAGGAAGAAGTCCTCGGCTTCGGTGCGCTCGAGCGCGCGAAAGCTCTCGAGGCGGTCCGAGGGAACGAGGAGGGCCCACGCTTCCTGGAGATCCGCCGGCGAGAGTGGTTCCTCGAGCTCGGGTTCCGGGCTGGACGTCATGGCCGCCTCCGCGTCGTGAAGGGCGCCCGCTCGCCGGGCATGAGCGCCGATGGTAAGGGCCGCTCCTTCCATCAGCAACCCTGGAGCGGCATTCCGGGCGCCGGTTTTCCGACGGAGCTGGTCTCGGGGTCCGGCGCAACGGAGGCCTAGGTGGGGTACAATAGGGCAGCGGCGCTCCCCGCGCCGGTACCCTGGGGGTCCAACGAATGTCATCTCGCACGCGTCCCGCACTGCTGGTCGTCGACGACGACGCCGGATCGTCCGGTCTTCTGCGCGAAGTCTTCGTGCAGGAGGGCTACGACGTTTCCGTGGCGCAGAGCGGCGCCGACGCGCTGAAGCAGGCCGCCGAGCGTCCCTTCGACGTCGTGCTGAGCGACATCCAGATGCCCGATATCGACGGGATCGAGGTCCTGCGCCGGCTCCGCAACGTCGCGCCCGACGCGACCGTGATCCTCGTCACGGCCTACAGCACGATCGAGATGGCGATCCGCGCGCTCAACGAGGGGGCCTTCGACTACGTGCGAAAGCCCTTCAAGCTCGACGAGGTGCGGCGTGTGGTGGAGCGCGCCATGGAGCGCCGCCGCGCCAAGGCCGGCGCGGCGCCGGCTCCGGCGCCGTCCGCGGGAGAGCCGAGGCGGCGGGGCCGCCCGATCTCCGCGATCATCGGGTCGCATCCGGACATGGTCGAGCTCTTCAAGCTCGTCTCCCGGGTCGCGGGGACGAAGAGCTCGGTCATGATCCAGGGCGAGAGCGGCACAGGGAAGGAGCTGATCGCGCGTACGATCCACGAGGCCTCGACGCGCCGGGACCGCCCGTTCGTCGCGGTCAACTGCACGAGCTTCTCGGAGACTCTCTTGGAGTCGGAGCTGTTCGGGCACGTGAAGGGGGCCTTCACCGGCGCCATCGAGCGCCGCCCGGGCCTCTTCCTCGAGGCCAACCGTGGGACCGTCTTCCTGGACGAGGTCGGCGACATGTCCCTCTCCATGCAGGCGAAGCTCCTGCGCGTTCTCCAGGAGGAGGAGGTGAAGCCCGTGGGAGGGACGGACACGATTCCGGTCGACGTGCGCGTGGTCGCGGCGACGCACCAGGATCTCGAGGCGCTCGTCCGTACGGGGCGCTTCCGCCTCGACCTCTACTACCGGCTCCACGTGGTCGCGCTGCGCGTGCCGCCGCTTCGCGAGCGGCGGGACGACATCCCGCTCCTGGCCGAGCACTTCCTCCGCGAGTACGGACTCCTCGCGCAGCGTCCGCTCCAGGGGTTCTCCACCAAGGCGATGCGCGCCCTGATGAACTACCCCTGGCCGGGGAACGTCCGGGAGCTCGAGAACGTGGTGGAGGGTGCGGTCGCGCTCGCGCCAGGGTCGATCGTCGAGGAGTCGGATCTGCCCGACAAGATCGTCCACCACGCCGGGCCGGTGCCGGCGACCCCGGGGGGGCAGGCCACGCTGGACGAAATGACGCGTCGCTATGTTCTTTCGGTCCTCGACAAGGTCCGGGGGAACAAGACGGAAGCCGCCCGGATCCTCGGGGTTCCGCGCCGGACGCTCTACCGGATGCTGGAGCGCTATGGTGTCGGGACCGAAGTGGAAGTGAGTCAATCCGGCACATCGATTCATTGATTGACTCACATTCGGTATCTGATTCTTTGAGTTTGACTTAGAACGACTCGTCCACACCCTCGGTATCCTGTGACACAAGAACGCCGCCGACCCCGCCCTGGGGGGGATCCAGTCCCAAAGTGTAACTATCATTTCCACATGTACTTGACCCAAGAGCCAAAACGATCACAGGGGCCGGCGCCATGGCACGGTGAGTGCAAAAGGCCTAGACGTACCCAGACCTCACGGCTGGGACCCAGCGTGGCTCGCTCGCGTGTGCACGACATCCTGCCCTGCTTCAGCGTATCGGGTCGCGTTTGGGTTCACGTCGACGGGTTAAGGCCCCTGGTAGCTGGCGGCAGCCTCGCGATGCTTCTGCCCCCCACACTTCGCGAGAACCGCCCTCCAGGGGCTTTTCTTTGCCCTCAACCCGGCGTTTCGCGTGGACACGACCTGGACCCGTTTCTAGACTTGCCGCCCCAGTGAAGCCCCTCAACATTCTGCGCTCGTCCGCCATCGCCATGGCGGTGCTCGTCGGCGCCGCCGCGCTCCAAGGCGCGCCCGCCCAGCCGTCGGCTTCGGCGAAGCCATCCGCGAAACCCCCGGCCAAACCGAAGTCCGCGGTCCCGGCTCCCGCTCCGCGTCCGGACGAGGTCGGCATGGTGGACGGTATCCCGATCTACCAGGTCGACTGGGACCGCCTGGCCGAGCCCTATTTCGAGGAAATCGAGGCCAAGGCGGGGCGCAAGCTGAGCGACGACGACAAGAAACTCCTCCGAAAGAACGTCCTCGACGAGCTGATCCGCGAGCGCCTGTGGCTGGCCGATGCCCGCCGGCGCGGGATGGTCGCGACCGAAGCGGCCATCGACTCCCGGATGAAGCAGAGCGACTACTTCAAGAAGGGGGGCAAGGTCGACGAGGCGATGTTCCAGCGCTTCAAGAAGTCGGACACCTCGAACTATCCGGCGCTCCACGAGGAGATCCAGGACGCGATCCTCCTCGAGGAGTACGTCCGCTGGATGGAGCGCCGGTTCGGCCCGCGCGACGCCGAGCTTCGAAAGGAGTTCGAGACGCGCAGCGCGACGGCGTCCATCCGCTACCTGCTCATGGGACCGGATGCGGTGTCGCTCGATCCCGAGGCGACTCCGGCTCAGATCCGCGCCTACTACGACGCGCATCCGGATGAGTTCGAGAGCGCCGACGAGGCGCACATCCAGTACATCCGCATTCCGATCGGCGCGGACGCGTCGGTGCCCGACTCGGCCAAGGACGGCGCGGCCAAGGCCGCGTTCCAGGCCGCGTCCGACGTGATCGCGGCGATCCGCACCGGGGCCCCTGCCGAGACGGCCGCGAAGCCGTACGGCGGGATCCAGGATCCGGGCTGGACCAAGCTCGGCGAACCCATCCGGGGCCTGGGCCGCTCCGAGGCCCTGACGGCCGCGATCAAGGGCGTCGAGCCTCCTGCCTGGATCCGCGATCCGATCCGGATCGGACCCATGTACGTGGTCGTGAACCTCGTGGATCGCCATCGCGCCCGGCGGCTTCCGTTCCATGAGGTGGTCTACTACGCGAAGCGCAAAGCCGATTTCGAAGTGCGCGATCAGATGCTCGATTCGCTCGCGCGCGAGGACGTGCGGCTCCATCCGGCGTCCTACTACGCTCCCAAGATCGAGGTCTCGATCGTGGCGCGCGGCCTCAACACGTTCGAAGCGGGACCGCCCCCGACGCCGAAGGAGATCGACCGGCGCCTCGAGAAGCTGAAGGACGACCTCCATCTTCCCGATTCGTCGCGCGCCTACCTCGACTCGACGCGCTCGAGCATTCCCCCGCTCATCCTTCAGGAGAGGCAGGTCCGTTCGGGCTTCCACGTCATGAAGGACGCTGCCGGGAAGCTCGCCAAGAAGGAGTCGGCCTCCCGGGTGGCGTCGCGCTACGGCGGCGTCCTGAGCGTCGTCCGCACGTATCGCGGGCAGCCGCCCGAGAGCGCGTCCCTCCTCGAGGGGAAGCTCCTCGACAGCCTCTACACCATGCGCGCCGGCGCGGTCATCGGCCCTCGTGTGAAGGACGACTCCGTGTACGTGGTCCGCCTCGAGACGATCGAGGGCACGCACGTGCCCCCGTTCGCGGAGATTCGGGACGACGCGCGCGCGGCGGCGGAAGCCAAGCAGAGGGCCGACCTCGCCCGCGAGGCGGAGGCCTGGTTCAGCTCGCGCGGCGGCACGTATCGGACGCCGAGCAAGTACATCCTGGACGTCGTCTTCTTCGCCAAGAAGAAACCCGAGCAGATCGCCGTGCCGGACGACTCGATCCAGGCCTACTGGCGCCAGCATCCGCTCGAGTTCACCGAGCCGGCGAAGGCGAAGGTCCACCACATCCTGGTGCGCGCACAGGACCCGTCCGCCCTGGGTCCCGCGCGTCAGAAGGCCCTCGCGGTGCGGAAGCGGCTCGCCGACGGGGAGGATTTCGAAGTCGTCGCGCGCGCGGTGTCGGAAGACCCAGCGTCCGCGTCCCGAGGCGGCGAGCTCGGCGAGCTCACGCGAGGCGCGGTCCCGAAGGAGTTCGGGGACGCGATGATGAGCCTTGGCATCGGCGAGCTGAGCGAGCCGATCGAGACCCAGTTCGGATACCACATCCTCAAGGTGGACTCGCGGACGCCGGAGCGTCTCCGTCCGCTCGACGAGTGCAGGACCGAGATCCGGGGCGTCCTCGCCGACCAGATCGCGGATTCGCTCGCGCGCATTCCGGCCCGCATCCTCGCGGACCGGGCCAGCCGCGTGGACTATCGCGCCGCCGACTCCCTGGCCGCGCCGTACGGAGGATGGAAGCGAAAGGGGCCGGTCGGGCCGGACGGGGAGATCGAGGGGATCGCCAAGGTTCCGTTCATCGCGCGCGTGGTCGCGTCGCTCGCGGACAGCGGCGTGGCGGCGGAGCCCGTCGAGCTTCCGGAGGGGGACGTCGTGATCCGCAAGGTCCGCGAGGAAACGCCGCGGCAAGCGCGCTTCGAGGAGGTCAGGGACAAGGTGATCGCGGACTATCAGGAGGAGCGCCGTCGCGCGTCCGCGGATTCGCTGAACGTGCGCTTGAAGGCGGCGCTCAGGGAGGGCGCGGATCCCGAGACGCTCTTTGTCGCATTCGGCGGCCTTCGCCCGAGCAAGCCGTTCGGGCGGCAGGGCCCGATCCCCGACTTCCAGAAGGATGCGATCCTCGGGCGCGATTCGACCTATCTCGCCCGGGTCTTCGCGTCGAAGCCGAAGACGGTGCTGCCCCCGATCACGGGGGGGAGCGGCACGCTCTATGGCGTGGTCGAGAGCATCACGATCCCGCCGGCGAGCGACTTCGCGCGACAGCGCGACGCGCTCCTTCGCGAGGTGCTGGACGAGCGGATCGACGCGTGGACCGGACGGCTCCGGACCAAGGCGCCCATTCGGATGAATCGGAAGGACCTGCAGGCGCTCCTCAGCTGAGGTACCATCGGGACTCCTCGCGCTTCATCACCCCGCGCGACCCCGCTCCCGGGGGGTTCGAGCATGGATCGGGAGTCGGGCGTCATGATGCACGATGTGGAGGAATCGGAGCGGCCGCGTGAGCGCCTGTTCGAGCTGGGACCGGGCGCTCTGTCCGACGCGGATCTCGTCGCACTCGTCTTCGGCTCGGGCAGCGGAGGGGAGAGCGTGCTGGACGTGGCGGCGCGCGTCACGCGGTCGATCCACCTGAGAAGGCTCCATCAGACCGCGGTGGAGGACCTCCTCGCGGTCAAAGGGATGGGGCCGGCCCGCGCGGCGCAGCTCCTCGCCGCGGCGGAGATCGGGCGGAGGCTGTGGCCCGACGCCGATCCGATCCCGCTCGTGCGCGGACCGGAGACGATCTTCGAGCTGACCGCGGACATCCGGCGCTCCAATCGGGAGCATTTCGTGGGCTTCTACCTGAATTCGCGGAACCAGGTGCTGCGCCGGGAGATCATCTCCATCGGTAGCTTGAACGCGAGCATCGTCCACCCCCGCGAGGTCTTCATTCCCGCGCTCGCTGTCTCCGCGGCGAGCCTGATCCTCGCGCACAACCATCCGTCCGGCGATCCGTCGCCCAGCGAGGAGGACCTGGCCATCACCCGCCGCATCGCCGAATCGGGACGACTCCTCGGGATCGAGCTCCTGGACCACGTCGTGGTCGCGCGCGAGGCGTACACGAGCTTCAAGGAGCGGAGGCTCCTTCGATGAGGGCACGGTGGAGCGCCTTCGTGCTCGCCCTCGTCCTCGCCGGATGCGCCGGCTCGCGTCCCGAAGGGGAGCCCGAGGCGAAGATCGACCCGACCGCGTCCCCCGCGGCGCTCATCGCGCTCTCCGATTCCGCGCTGGCGGTGGCGGAGCCCGCGCTCGCCCGGCGCGCGCTCGAGCGCGCGGCGTCCCTCGCGCCGCAGAGCGCGGCGGTGCGCCTCGGCTACGGACGCTTCTACACGGCGATCCAGCGGTACAAGGATGCGAAGACCGAGTTCGAGCGCGCGGAGACGCTCGATCCGTCGAGCCCGGAGCCGGCGTACGGGCTCGGCCTCGCATACCTGAAGGCGGGGCAACGGGACCTGGCGTTCGCGTCGCTCTCGCGCGCGCTTCGGATCGACCCCATGCACGTAGGAGCGCGCACCGCGATCCGGCCGATGCTCGAGGAGCGCTACCGGCGCGCCGGCGTGCCTCCGGAGTACGCGTCGATCCCGCTGCAGTCGAGCGTGTCGCGCGGGGAGCTAGGAGTGATCCTGGCCGTGGAAACGGGACTCGATCCGGACCGCGTGTCGTTCCAGTCGAACGCGCCCTACCGCGTGGACTGGCCGGCGATCGACAAGGCGTGGGGCTCGCGATGGCTTCGCGCGTCGGTGGCGCGCGGGTGGATCGCTCCCTTCGCCGATCGCGACCTCCATCTCGACGACCCGCTCACCCGGGGCAACCTTGCCGTCCTCCTCGCCCGGGCCGAGGCGGCCTCTCCCCGCGCCCCCGCGGACACCGCCCGCACGGCGCACGCGCCGGCCGCGGCCTTCCCGGATCTCGGGGGCCGCCACTACCTCGGGCACGCCGCCGCCGAGGCCGTCCGCCTCGGGCTTCCGACGCGCGATGGAGGGCGCTTCGACGCGGAGGCGCTCGCGACCGGGGCCGAGACCTTGATCGCCGTGCGCGGGCTCGCGCGCCGCATGGGGGCGCTGCCGGTCGTATCGATCGACCCCCCAGGTCTGGTAAAATGATCGTCGTGAAGCGCATTCCGGCGGCCCTGACCGCCGCGGCCTGCCTCCTCCTCGCTTGCTCCCGTGCCTCGGCCTCCGGCAGTGCGCCCGTCGGTGCCCCCGCGCTTCGGACGACCATACCCGCGCGCGTCACTGGGGATGTCGTCCCCGTCTACCGGCCCCCCGACGATGCCGCGCTTCGCCTCGCGAGCCGCCTGTACGCGACCACCGATACGATCCCCGTCTTCACGGACAGCCTGGAGACCTGGTCGAGCCCCGGAAACGAGGGGAAGTGGTCGCACGTCGACCAGTCCTTCCAGCCGACCGCGTGGAACATCTCGACCCTCTACGGCTGCGGCGGACATGCGTTCTGGTGCGGCATCGTGGACTCCTCCTGGACCGGGGATCCGAACCGCAGGGGCTACGCGAACAGCTGGGAGCAGACCCTCGAGAACTACGCGGACCTCGCCGGGGCACAGTCGCCCTACACGATCTCCTTCGATCACCGGATGAACGTCCAGAGCGGGTTCGACTTCGGCACGGTCGAGGTCTTCGATCGGGACGACGCCTGGATCCAGGTCGGGGCCTTCACCGGTGTCGTCGGCCCGAGCGGCTGCGTCAACGTCACGCTGAGCCTGCCCGACTCCACGGTCGCGAAATCGAATCCGGTCCACTTCCGCTTCCGCTTCCACAGCGATATCGACGGCTCGTCGGCGGACGGTCTCTATCCCGCGGGCGAAGGGTGGGCGATCGACAACGTGACGGTGAAGGGGGGCTCGTTCGACGTCCGCTTCTTCGACGACATGGAAGCGGGGATGGGCACGTGGACCCGCTCCACGTTCCCCGCGGTCGGCGACTACTGGCGCGTCGAGGCGAATCCGATCACGCAGCAGGTTTGCACCACGAACACGAGCAAGGTCTGGCGCGCGGCGAACATGGTCACGGGCGCGCTCGTGCCGAGGCTGGACAACAAGCTGATCGCCCCGCCTGCGGCCGTGGGCCAGGCCGATCAGGTCTTCCTCTCGTTCGACGCCTACCGAAGCCTGCCCCTGAACGCCTGCTTCTACTACAACGTCGAGTTCCGCACGCGGAACGTGGGAAGCCCTGGATGGTCCGCCTGGGTCGATCCGACGGGACTCCTCTACTTCGGGGCCGAGCACGAGTGGATGAAGCAGACCGTCGCGCTGACCGGGGCCGGCGGCGTGGATTCGGTCCAGGTCCGGATCGGCATCAAGGATTGGGGACCGATTTTCTGTGACGGGAGCCAGACCACGTCCGGCACCGATCTCATGCTCGACAACTTCCGGATCGGCACCGTGGGCGCGTCCGGCCCGTCGCTCGCCGCGAACGAGACCGATCTCTACAACGACACGTTCCGCACGTCCGCGTTCAACGGGAACGACAACTTCAACACGCCGAGCGGGGACAGCCTCGCGGTGCGGATCGGGGCCGCGAACGGCCTCAAGAGCGCGTCCCTGTTCACGAGCGTGGCGAACGCGCCGTTCACGTCGGTGCCCCTGGCCAAGATCTCGGGCACGGTGAACACGTATACGGCCGACGTGCCGGCGGGGAGCTATGCGCGCGGCACCCTGCTTCGCTACTACTTCTCGGCGACCGACTCGTTGAATCAGGTCGCGACGCTGCCCGCCGACGCCGTCGGATCCGGCCATTACTTCAGCGCGACCATTCTTCCCGGCGTCTACACGACGAGCGGCGCGTGCCCTGACGACACCGCGCGCGTGCTCTACGTGAACGGCTGGGGCGGTCCCGATCTCACGTCCGGGGTCGCTCAGTCGCTCACCGCGATCGGCGCGCGCTTCGACCGGTTCGACGTCAACGCGCCGCAGCTCGCGGCGGGGAACTCGCCGGGCGGGGGAACGGCCGGGGGGGGCACGGCGATCTGGCCGGCGGCGCCCCTGGGCGTGCTCGGCGCGTATCGCGCGATCGTCTGGGACGTCGGCGACCGGAACGCCGTCACGCTGAGCGCGGAGGATCAGTCCCTCCTCACGAGCTGGCTCTCCTTGCCGGGCAAGAATCGAGGGCTCTTCCTCGCGGGGGACAATCTCGCCTACGACCTCCTCGTGAACGGTCAGGGGATCGCGAATTTCCTCTCCTGCACCCTCGGGGGGAACTACGTGCGCGACGTCTGGGAGAACGCGCCGCAGGACACGCTCATCCCCATCGTGCGGGGGGCGTCCGGCACGCGCATCGCCAGCGAGCCGTTCCCGATCGACGGAGGGTGCCCCGTGATCAACGCCTTCGACGCGACGGCGGTCTCGTCGTGCGTCGGCGCGAACGGACGCGTGTGGCTCCGCTATCCCAACAACCTCGCCGCGGCGACGGAGCGCCAGGCGCCCAACGGACCGCCAAACGGGGACAGTCTCCGCGTGGTCCTCGCCGGGTTCTCGCTGGGAAATCTCACCGATCCGGTGCGGCGGAACCTGCTCCTCTACCGGACCATCGTGCAGGAGTTCGAGACTCCGAGCTGCTACGTCGCCACGGGGATTCCCGAGGACGCGACCGCCGCGTCGCCGCGGGCGACCCTGGCGCGCCTCTACGCTCCCTCGCCGAACCCGTTCAATCCGCACACGACCATCCGCTTCGGCCTCGAGCGGAGCGCGCGGGTCACGCTCCGGATCTTCGCCGTCGACGGCACGCTCGTCCGGACGCTCGTCGATCGCCCCTACGAGGCCGGGGAGCACCAGGCCGTATGGGACGGCCGCGACCTCCGTGGCCGGGAGCAGGGGAGCGGGGCCTACTTCGTAAGCCTCGAAGCGGACGGCGTGAGGACCCCGGCCCGCAAGGTCATCCTCTTGCGCTGAGGCTCCCTCCGGGGTAGGCTCCGGGGTAGCAGACATCCTTCGGGGCGGGGTGAAAGTCCCCACCGGCGGTAGAGCCCGCGAGCCAAGGGATCACGTCCCGCGGCAGATCCGGCGCGATTCCGGAGCCGACAGTCAAAGTCTGGATGGGAGAAGGACGTCGCACACGGTACGGGCATGTCCGGCCATCGCCGCTCAGGCCCCGCGGGTGTCTGCCTGCGGGGTTTTTTCATTGTGAGCCTACAGACCGATTCCATAGCTCAAAGGCCGGTTCGGGGCACGTCCCGGGATCGCGGCGACGCCGCGGAGACCGCGGCCATGCGCCGCGCCATCCGGATCGCGCGGCGGGGCGTGGGGACGACGCATCCGAACCCGCGCGTGGGCGCCGTGGTGCTTCGGGGCGGGCGCGCCGTAGCCGAAGGCTTTCACGCGCGCGCCGGCGAGGCGCATGCCGAAGTTCGCGCCCTCGAGCAGGCGGGCGACGACGCGCGCGGCGCGACGCTCGTCGTGACGCTCGAGCCCTGCGCCCACGTGGGACGCACACCCCCCTGCACCGGGGCCCTGCTCCGGGCGGGCATCCGCCGCGTGGTCATCGGCATGCGGGATCCCAACCCGCTCGTCGACGGCCGCGGCATCGAGGAGCTCGAGCAGGCTGGGCTCGACGTGGTCGTGGGGGTGCTCGAGGAGGAGTGCCGGGAGCTGAATCCGGCCTACCTGAAGCATCTCGCGACCGGGCTCCCGTGGGTGACCTTGAAGGCGATGCTGTCGCTCGACGGAAGGCTCGCCACCGAGAGCGGCGAGTCGCGAGGCTTAGGAAGCGACCAGGAGATCCGCGCGGCCCACCGCATGCGCGCGGCGAGCGACGCGGTGGTGGCAGGCATCGGGACCGTGCTCGCCGACGATCCGAGACTCACCGTCCGGGGCGTGCGCGGCCGCTGCCCGGCGCGCGTCGTGCTCGACTCCAAGCTCAGGATTCCGGCGGCCGCGCGCATCTGGAGCACGCTGGCCGATGCGCCGCTCGTGATCGCGACGACGTCCAAGGACGAGGCGCGGGCGCGCGAGCTCGAGCGGCGCGGCGCGTGGGTGTGGACGTTCGAGCCGGGGTCGGACGGACGCGTGCCGCTTCGTCCCCTGCTCGAGCGCCTCGCGCTCGAAGGCTGGATCTCGATCCTGGTGGAGGGGGGCGCTGAGGTGCACACCGCGTTCCTTCGCGAGGGGTTGGCGGACCAGATCGCGGTCGGCATCTCGCCCCGCATCGTCGGAGGCCGGACGGCGCCGATCCTGACCGGCGATCTGGGACGCCCCCGTCTCGCCGACGCCATCCGGATCGAGGGTCTCTCGGTGAAGCGGCTCGGACCCGACGTCTGGCTGACCGGCCGGATTGCGGCCCATGGAGGATCGCGTGTTTAGCGGCATCGTGGAGCGCGTCGGGACGGTCGAGCGCGTCGCGACCGAGCGGGGAAGCCGGAGGCTCGTCATCGGGGCGCCCTTCGACGCGCGGCTCGACGCGGGGGAGAGCGTGGCCGTGAACGGGGTCTGCCTCACCGTGGAGCGCGCGGATGCCCGCTCGTTCGAGGCCGTGGCCGTGCGCGAGACGCTCGACAGGACGACGCTCGGAGCGCTCGAAGCGGGCTCGCGCGTGAATCTCGAGCGCGCGCTTCGCGTGGGGCAGACGCTCGGCGGCCACTGGCTCCAGGGGCACGTCGACGCGACGGCAGCGATCCGCGCCGTCCATCGAGACGCGGGCCAGGTCCGGCTCCAGGTCGAGATCCCCGAGGCCTGCCGGCGGTTCGTCGCGAACAAGGGCTCCATCGCGATCGACGGCACGAGCCTCACGGTGGCCTCCTTATCGGATCCGGTCGCGGAGATCGCGATCGTGCCCTTCACGCTCGAGCACACGATCGCATCGAGCTACGCGCCCGGAGTCCGGGTGAACCTGGAAGTCGATCTCATCGCGCGCTATCTCGATCGTCTGCTCGAGGCGCGCGGCGCCCTTCTCGTGGGCGAGCCTATGAGGACACGATGAACGCACGCGCCAAGCGCGGCCCCGCTCGGGCCGGATTCGATTCGATCACCGACACGCTGCGCGCGCTTCGCGCGGGGTCGATGGCGGTGGTCGTGGATGACGAGGACCGGGAGAACGAAGGGGACTTCGTCATGGCCGCCGAGAAGGTCACGCCCGAGGACGTGAACTTCCTCACGCGGGACGCGCGAGGGCTCCTCTGCGTGTCGATGCCCGGGCCGCGCCTCGAGGAGCTCGGCCTCGCCCTCATGACGCCGCTCAACACCGCGCGCTTCTCGACTCCGTTCACGATCTCCGTCGATCTCCTCGCGGGAACGACGTCGGGATCGTCGGCGCAGGATCGCGCGCTCACCATCCGGGCCCTGGCGAATCCCAAGACGCGCCCGGAGGAGCTCGCGCGGCCGGGGCACGTGTTCCCGCTGCGCGCGGCCGACCAGGGAGTCCTGAGCCGCCCGGGGCACACGGAGGCGGCGCTCGATCTCGTGCGCCTCGCGGGCTTGAAGCCGGCCGCGGTCCTCTGCGAGATCCTCTCCGCGGACGGGACCATGGCGCGCGGCCCCGAGCTTCGACGGCTCGCGAAGAAGCACGGCTATCCGCTCATCACGATCCGGGATCTCATCCGCTATCGCTATAGGAAGGAGCGGCTCGTCCATCGGATCGCGGTCTCGCGGCTTCCGACCCGCTTCGGGAACTTCCGCATCGTGGTCTACGAGAGCAGGATCGACGGCTACCACCACGTGGCCCTGGTGAAGGGGCGGGCGCCCGCGCGCGGCCGCACAGCACCGGCGCCGCTCGTGCGGGTTCACTCGCAGTGCCTCACGGGGGACGTGTTCGGGTCCTTGCGCTGCGACTGCGGCGAGCAGATGGCGACGGCGCTCGAGCGGATCGACGCCGAGGGATCGGGCGTGTTCCTCTACATGAGGCAGGAAGGCCGGGGCATCGGGCTCGCGAACAAGCTCCGCGCGTACGAGCTTCAAGATTTGGGGCTCGACACCGTCGAGGCGAATCTCAAGCTCGGGTTCGCACCCGATCTAAGGGACTACGGCGTGGCGGCGCAAATCTTGGAGGATGTCGGGTTCACCCGCGTGCGGCTCCTGACCAACAACCCGCGAAAGATCCAGGCGCTCGGCGAGTACGGGATCGATGTCGAGGCGCGCGAGCCGCTCGAGGTGCGCCCGAACGACATGAACCGCCGTTATCTCCGAACCAAGCGCGAGCGGCTGGGCCACCTTCTCGGACACCCGCATCTCGAGCTCGTGGCGGGGAAGCATCGGAACGGGTCGCGGAGGGGCGCGTGACGACGAGATTGAAGGACGCCGGATACGCGCCGCCGCTCGCGGCGGCCGGCTCGCAGGGGCACCGGGTCCTCGAGGGATCGCTCGACGGCGCCGGGCTCTCGATCGCGATCGTGGCCGCGCGCTTCAACCGTGCGATCTGCGACCGGCTCCTCGATGGGGCGCTTCAAGCGCTCGCGCGTCGGGGCGTGTCCGCCGAGCGGGTGACCGTGGTGCGCGTGCCGGGAGCGTTCGAGGTCCCGTTCGCGGCGCTCAGGCTCGCGTCCTCGGGGCGCCACGACGCCGTGGTCGCGCTCGGCGCGGTGATTCGCGGCGAGACGCCCCACTTCGACTACGTGGCCGGCGAATCGGCGCGCGGGATCGCGCGGGCGGCCGAAGCGACGGGCGTGCCCGTCCTCTTCGGGATCCTGACGACCGACACTCCGGAACAGGCGCTCGAGCGATCCGGCGGAGCGCACGGACATCGCGGCGCCGACGCGGCGGAAGCGGCGATCGAGATGGCCCGGCTCAAGCGCCTGCTGGACCAGGACGCGGAGCGCCCCGCGCGATGAATCGTCGCCGGGAAGGACGCGAGATCGCGTTTCGCGCGGTCTATCAGGCCGACGTCACGGGCGAGCCGACCGACCGCTGCCTGGGCGAGATCGTGGAAGACGTCGACCCGAGCGAGGACGTGCGCGAATTCGCCGCGAGCCTCGTCCGAACCCTCGACGACCACAGGGCCGAGATCGACTCGACCGTCGAGCGCATCGCCCGGAACTGGTCGCTCAGCCGTATGGCCGCGACCGACCGGTCGGTGATCCGCGTCGCCGCGGCGGAGCTCCTCTACCACTTCGAAACGCCCGCGCGGGTCGCCCTGGACGAGGCGATCGAGATCGCGAAGAAGTACGGAATGGAGACCTCGGGCTCCTTCGTGAACGGAATCCTTGACCGGATCGCCCACGAAGCGCGACCCTCCGTCGGATGACCACCGCCATCATCTCGGACATCCACGGCAATCTCGAAGCGCTCGACGCGGTGCTGGCCGAGCTCGACCGGCGCCGTCCGGATCGCGTGGTCTGCCTGGGGGACATCGTCGGCTACGGAGCGAGTCCGAACGAGTGTCTCGATCTCGTGCGGAAGCGCTGCGGGACCGTGCTCCTCGGCAATCACGACGCCGCCGCGAGCGGCGGTCCGGAAGCGGCGCGGTTCAATATCTACGCGCGGGTCGCGGCCGAGTGGACGATGAAGACCCTGACGCGCGACAACCGGGAATACCTCCAGCGCCTTCCGCTCACCGCGCAGGAGAATTCCTTCTTCCTCGTGCATGCGTCCCCCGCCTGCCCGCGGGACTGGGAGTACCTGCTCGATCGCTTCGACGCGGAGCCGCAGTTCCACTACTTCACGGAAATGATCTGCTTCATCGGGCACACCCACCAGCCGGCCATCTACCTGGCCGACCAGAACGGGACCAAGTCGCTCCCGCTCTCGGAAGGGAAGCTCGAGCCGAATCGCAGATACATCGTGAACGTGGGGAGCGTGGGACAGCCGCGCGACCACGATCCCCGCGCCTGCTTCGTCCTCTATCACGAGTCGTCCACCACGATCGAATACGTGCGCGTTCCCTACGACATCGAGGGGGCGCAATCGAAGATACGCGCCGCCCAGCTTCCGGAAGTCCTCGCCGCGCGCCTCGCCACCGGGGAGTAGCCGTGCGGGCGTCGACCGAAGCGCACTGGAGCCGCTTCTGGCGGGAGCGGGCCGAGATCGACGAGGTCTATCCGACCGCCGGTCGCGTCGTCGAGCAGATGACGGCCGAGGGCCCCGTCCAGGGGAAGGTCGTCCTCGAGGTGGGAGCCGGATCGGGGCGGGACAGCGTGGGACTGGCCGAGCAGGGGGCCGTCTCCGTGATGCTCGACTACTCGATGGCGTCGCTCCAGGTGGCGCGCGAGGTGGCGGAGCGGTCGGGCGTGACTCCGCTCCTGGTCCGCGCCGACGCGCTCCGGATGCCGTTCCGGGACGGCACGTTCGACGCCGTCTTTCACCAAGGCCTGCTGGAGCACTTTCGCGATCCGATGCCGCTCCTCCGGGAGAACGTGCGCGCGCTCAAGAAGGACGGAATGCTCCTGGTCGACGTGCCGCAGCGCTGGCACCTCTACACCGCGGTCAAGCACGCGCTCATCGCCGCCGGACGATGGTTCGCGGGATGGGAGACCGAGTTCTCGATCGGCGAGCTGACCGGGCTCATGTCGCGCGCGGGCGTGCGCGTGGTCCGGCGCTACGGCGCCTGGATGGTGCCCGGCCTCGCGTATCGCTCGCTCAGGCTCGGGCTCTTGAAGCTCCGGCTCGCCCGGCTGCCGCTCGATCCGCCGCCGGTTCCCGTGATCACGCCCCTCTTCGCCGGGATCCGCGGGCTCGTCGCGCGGACGCCGCTCGCCTTCCATACCTACTTCGTGATCGGCGCGATCGGACGCAAGGAGGCGCCGGAACCTCCGGCTGCCCGAGCCGGTTGAACCTCATCGCGTTCAACTGGCGCGATCCGCGCCATCCGGAAGCCGGCGGAGCCGAGCTCCATCTCTTCGAGATCCTCCGCCGCGCCGTCCGCGACGGGGACCGGGCGGTCTGGCTGGCGGAGCGCTATCCCGGTGCGGCGGCGGAAGATCGGATCGAGGGCATCGAGATTCACCGTGCGGGTACGTGGTACAATGCCCACCTTGCCCTCGGGGCTCTCTATCGTCGTCGGTTCCGGAGGGAGCGGTTTGACCTCGTCGTGGAAGACATCAACAAGGTTCCGTTCTTCGCCCCGCTCTACGCGACGGCGCCGGTCCTGGCCGTCGTCCCTCACCTCTTCGGCACCACCGCCTTCTACGAAGCGTCCGCACCGATCGCCGCACTGGTCTCCGCACACGAGAGTTTGATCCCGATCGTGTACCGGAAGAGCCGCTTCCTCGCGATCTCCGAGAGCACGCGGGACGACCTGACGCGCCGCGGGATCGCGCGTGCGCGGATCGACGTGGTGCGCTGCGGCCTGAACCAGGGGGACTACGCCGTCCTGGTCCCGCCCGAAGAGCGCGTCGAGCCAGAGCTCGTCTTCCTCGGCCGGCTCCGGCGGTACAAGGGGGCGCAGCACGCGATCCGCGCGCTTCCTTTGATTCTCGAGTCCGTGCCGGGCGCGCGTCTCACGATCGTCGGCGACGGGCCCTACCGTCCGGAGCTCGAGCGCCTCGCGCGCGAGCTCGGGGTGACGGAACGGGTCCGCTTCCTCGGAGCCGTGTCCCAAGCGGAGAAGGTGGTCGCACTGAATCGCGCCCAGGTCGCGGTCAACCCCTCGCCCAAGGAAGGCTGGGGGCTCACCGTGATCGAGGCGAATGCGTGCGGCGTCCCCGTGGTCGCGAGCCGGAGCCCGGGCCTGATCGAGTCGGTGCGGGACGGAGAGACGGGACTCCTCGTCCCGCACGGCGACCACCAGGCGCTCGCGGCGGGACTCGTGAAGCTCCTCACCGACCGCGATCTCAGGCTCAAGCAGGCTCGCGCCGCGATCGCCTGGGCGCACACGTTCGATTGGGAGACGTGCTATCGGGACAGCCGCCGGGTGATGGAGCTGGCGGCTCGGGAAGGCGCGCGGGCGTGAGCGTCGGAGGCGTGAAGGGGTTCTACGAGCGCTATCACATACCGCTGATCGCGGCCAAGGTGGTCCTGAGCCTCGCGCTCTTCGCCTACGTCGTCGCGAAGGTCTCGCCGGGAGACATCTGGGCCACGATCCGCCCCGCAGATCCCGGCCTCCTCCTCCTCGCGGGCGCGCTCCTGTTCTTCTCGAGCCTCGTGGGCGGGTGGCTCTGGGCGCGGCTCCTCCAGGCGCAGGGCGTGAACATCCCGTTCCGGAAAGCCGCGTCGTACTACTTCGTCGGCCTCTTCTTCAACAACTTCCTCCCGTCCAACATCGGCGGCGACATCGCGCGGATCTCCGACGCCTCGAAGCACGCCGACAATGTGAGCCGGGTGTTCACGGCCACGCTCATGGACCGTTTGATCGGCGTCCTCTCGATCGCGTTCCTGGCGCTCCTCGCGTCGTTCGCGTCCATCGACCGGTTCCATCTGTACGCCATCTACGGGATGATCGCGATCGTGTTCTTCGTGATGCTCGGCCTCTTTGTCAGCATCTTCCACCGGCGGGTGCTGCAGGCCTTCGAATGGCCGTTCCGCCTGATCGGCGCGCACGGAATCGCGCGCGCGATCGCGCGCCTCATGGACGATCTGCACGGCTACAAGCACCAGGGAAGCGCGCTCGTCACGGTCATCGCCGCCTCGATGCTGGTCCAGGTCGGACGGATCGTGGCCCACTATCTCGTGGGCCTCGCCCTCGGCGTGCGGGTGGCCATGGGCTACTACTTTCTCTTCGTGCCCGTGCTCGCGGCTCTCGTGTCGCTCCCGATCTCGTTGAACGGCCTCGGCGTCCGCGAAGGAGCGGGGGTCGTGCTGTTCCAGATGTCGGGCATGACCAAGGAGCAGGCGTTCACGGTACCGTTTCTCACCTATCTCCTCTCCGTCCTCATCAGCTTGATCGGAGGGCTCATCTTCGTGACCCGGCCCTCGCGTCGCGCCCTCCAGGCGATGCTCGAGAAGAAGCGGGGCGTGCGCGAGGCGGAGACCGGAGACACCCAAAGGAGAAGCATCGGCCCATGACCTGGAAGCGCGGCCACGCCCTGTTCGCGGCCCTCTCCTTCTTCGTCCCGCTCCTGGCGTACATCCGCACCATCACGCCGACGGTGCCGTTCTGGGACTCCGGGGAGTTCATCGCGACGTCGTACATCCTCGGTCTCCCCCACCCGCCGGGGAACCCGGTCTACACCATGCTCGGGCGGGTGATGACGTTCCTGCCGTTCGAGACCATCGCGTGGCGGGTGAACTTCATGAGCTCGCTTGCGTCCGCCCTCGCCTGCTTCTTCACCTTCCTCTTCACCGCGCGCGCCATCCGCCGCACGTTCGGGAACGGCGCGGGGGGAGACGCCGAGAGCTCCGCTCCGGCGTCGGATCTCGCCTGGGTCGCGAGCGGGGTGGGCGGGCTCGTCGCCGCGCTCTTCCTCGCCTTCGGCTCCTCCTTCTGGGACAGCGCGATCGAGGCGGAGGTCTACTCGCTCTCGTCCGCGATCATCGCATTCGTCGTCTGGCTCAGCTTTGTCTGGTGGGACCGGCAGGGGGAGCCGGGGAACGACAAGCTCCTCGTCCTCATCGTGTACATCCTCGCCGTCTCGACCGGCGTCCATCTCGGCACGATCCTGATCGCCCCGGCCCTGCTCGTCCTCTTCTGGATGGTGAGCCCGCGCGTCTTCAACAGCCCGAAGTTCCTCGTTCCGTTCATCGCGCTCCTCGCCTTCGTCGTGCTCCTCTACTTGAACGGCACCCTGGAGATCGGCCTGCCGAGCTCGGTCCTCCTGGGGATCCTCGGGCTGGGCCTTCTCTACGCCATCGTGCAGAACAAGTTCTTCTTCCGGAAGAACCTCGTCGCTTGGTGGGTCCTCGTCGGGGTGATCGGGATCTCGGTGCAGGTCTTCCTCCTCATCCGGAGCCAGCAGATGCCGGCCGTGAACGAGGGGGCCCCGACCACGATCGGGACGTGGCTCGAGTATCTGAGCCGCAAGCAGTACGGGCCGGCCGATCCCTTCGATCGCCGGGCAGAGCTCTGGTACCAGATTCAGCACATGTACCTGCGCTACGTCGGGCAGCAGTGGCACTTGATCGAGCGGCTGGGAAACCTCGATCTGGGGTCCTTCTGGGTCCGGCTCGTGAATGCGGTCCCGTACCTCTTCTTCTTCACGGGCGCTTTCTGGAACTACCGCCGCGACAAGACGACGTTCTGGTTCTTCCTCGCGACCCACATCATCATGGGCCCCGGGCTCATCTTCTATCTCAACTTCACCGACCACGAAGTCCGGGAGCGCGACTACTTCTTCACGAACTCGTATCACTTCATCGCCGTCTGGATCGGGATGGGGGCGGCCGCGGCGCTTCACGCCCTGGCGGGCGCGCTCGCGCCGGAGGGGGCCAAATCGTCGCGCCAGGAGACAGAGCCTGCGGTCCTCCCTGCGGCCGGTCCGCTTCCGTCCGGAGGGTCCAACCGGGCGGTCCTCGGGCTGGGCGCGCTCACGCTCACCGGCTTGGCGCTCCTGCCGATGCGGACCAACTGGTTCGAGCACGACCGGTCCGGCTTCTACATCGCGCACGACTACGCCTACAACATGCTGGAGCCGCTCGAGCCGGGCGCGGTCGTGTTCACGAACGGGGACAACGACACGTTCCCGCTCTGGTACATCCAGGAGGTGGAGAAAGTCCGGAAGGACGTCCGGGTCGTCAACCTGAGCCTCCTCAACACTCCCTGGTACATCCAGCAGCTTCGCGACCAGGAGCCGAAGGTGCCGATCAGCTTCACGAACGCGCAGCTCGCCGTGATGGGCCCGTACCAGGATCCGAATTCAGGGAAGATCGTCTGGGTGAAGGACCTCGCGGTGCAGGACATCGTCAAGACGAACCAGTGGAAGAAGCCGCTCTACCTGGCGGTCACCGTGCCGGACCAGATGGGGCTCGAGAAGCAGCTCACGCTCGAGGGGCTCGTCTTCCGCATCGAGCCGAAAGAGACGCAGAAGCAGGTCGATCTCGCGAAGACGATGCACAACCTCTACTCGACGTTCAAATACGGCGGGCTGCTCGACAAGAACCGCGCCTACGACACGACCGTGTACAAGGACGAGAACGCCTACCGCCTCGTCCAGAACTACACGGCGGCCCACGTCCAGGCTGCGTATCAGCTGCAGCTCGCGCAGCGCAACGAGGAGGCGGTCAAGGTCCTCGAGGACGCGATCAAGATCTCGCCCGACTTCCCGGGCCTGCTCGAGTACCTGGGCAAGCTGTACGAGGACACGGGGCACGCCGACAAGGCGGAGCAGGTCTATCTCGAGGGCGTGCGGCGCTTCCCGATGCAGCCCGAGTACCACTTCCACCTCGGGATCCTCTACTACCAGACCGGCCGTGTGGATCCGGGCATCGCCGAGCTCCGGCGCGCGGCGGAGCTGAACCAGCAGTACTTCGACTGGTTCAGCGCGCTCTTCACCGCGCTCTGGCAGACGGGCCGCCGCGCCGAGGCGGTCGACGTGCTCCGCACATGGGTGCGGGCGCACCCCGAGGACGCCCAGGGAGCCGGCTACCTGAAGGTCTACGAGGAGTCGCTCCGCGTGCTCGGATCCGGTCCGCCGGCGCGCGCGACTCCGGGGCGCGGATGACAGGGCTGGTGCTGGTCACGGGGGCCGCGGGATTCATCGGCTCCACGCTCGTGGAGAAGCTGCTCGCCTCGGGAGCGGACGTGATCGGCGTGGACGCCTTCACCGACAACTATCCGGCGTCGAAGAAGCGCGAGAACATCTCGCACCTGAGCGGGAATCGGCGCTTCCGCCTCGTGGAGGCCGATCTTCGGACCGCGAACATCGACCCGCTGCTCGACGGCGTGGACGGGATCGTCCATCTGGCGGCGCTCCCGGGCGTGCGGGCGAGCTGGGGGGAGCCGTTCCGCGCGTATGCCGAGCACAACGTCGTCGCGACGCAGCGGCTGCTCGAAGCGGTCCGCCGCCATCCCGTGCGCCGCCTGGTCGCGGCGTCGAGCTCGTCGGTCTACGGGCTCCCGACGCGCTTTCCGACGCCGGAGGACGAGGCGCCGCGCCCCGTGTCGCCCTACGGGGTGACGAAGCTCGCGGGGGAAGCGCTCTTCCACGCCTACTGGGCGAGCTACCGGCTGCCGCTCGTGGGGCTCCGCTACTTCACCGTCTACGGCCCGAGGCAGCGCCCCGACATGGGCATCCATGCCTTCTTCGAAGCGGCCAAGAGCGGCACGCCGGTGAAGGTCTACGGCACGGGGGATCAGACCCGCGACTTCACCTTTGTCGACGACGCGGTCGCCGCTACCATCTCCGCGCTCACGCAGCCCGCGGTCCCGGGGCTGACGTACAATGTCGGCGGCGGTCACCGCGTGTCGCTCAAGGATTTGCTCGCGCGCATCGAGCTCGTCACGGGGCGCCCGCTCGAGCGGAGACTCGTGACGCCGCCGCCCGGCGATCCGCCCGACACGTCGGCCGACGTGTCGCGCGCGCGACGCGATCTGGGCTACGAGCCGAAAACGGAGCTGACGGAGGGACTGAGACGCCAATGGGAGTGGCAGCGGAAGTCGTGACCGCGGCAACGCGGGGCGAGCCCGGACCGGAGCTCGATCTCACCGTGCTCGTCCCCGTTCTGAACGAGGCGCCGAACATGGAGCCTCTCGTCCGGAAGCTGGTCCAGGATCTCGCGCCGCTCAAGCTCTCCTACGAGATCCTGGTCCTCGACGACGGATCGACGGACGGCACGTTCGACGAGGTGCGCCGTCTGCGGCCGTCGACGCCGGGCCTTCGAGGCATCCGGTTCCGCAGAAACTTCGGGAAGTCGGCGGCGCTCTCGGTCGGCTTCCAGGAGGCCCGCGGCCGCGCGGTCGTGACCATGGACGGGGACCTCCAGGACGACTCCGCGGAGATCCCGCGCCTTCTGGCCGCGCTGGATGAAGGCTACGATCTCGTCTCGGGGTGGAAGCAGAAACGCCGCGACCCCATCATGAAGACGATCCCCTCGAAGCTCTTCAACGCGGTGACGTCGGCGGTGAGCGGCGTTTCGCTCCACGACATGAACTGCGGGCTCAAGGCGTACCGCCGGGAAGTGGTGCGCTCGGTCAAGCTCCGGGGCGAGCTCCACCGGTTCATCCCGGTGCTCGCGTACAACGCCGGCTTCAAGGTCGGCGAGATCCGCACCGTGCACCACCCGCGCCTCCACGGCACGTCCAAGTTCGGGATGTCGCGCTTCCTGAACGGATTCCTCGACCTGATGGCCGTCCAGTTCATGGCGACGAGCAGCACGCGCCCGCTCCATCTCTTTGGACGGATCGGCGTCACGTTCGCGATCGTCGGCGGCCTCGTGACCATCGCGACGACGTGGCCCTGGTTCCTCGGGCAGGGACTGCACGTGCGCCCCGCGCTCCTCTTCGGCCTCGTGCTCGTCATCATGGGCATCCAGTTCCTCTCGCTCGGCTTCCTCGGCGAGCTGATCGCCGGGACGAGGGCGGAAGAGCCCCGGTACGAGATCCGGGAGTACTTCTAGCGACGCGTGCGAAGCACGCGTCGGAACGCATAAGATGAAGGTCGCCCTTCTAGGCCCGACCTACCCCCACCGAGGGGGCATCGCGCACTACACAACGCTCCTCGCCCGAGCCTTCGCGCGCGAGCACGAGACCCATCTCGTCTCTTTTTCCCGCCTCTATCCCTCGCTTCTCTTTCCAGGCACCACGCAGCTCGATCGGAGCGGCGAAGCCATTCAGCCTCCGGTGCCTCCCGAGCCGCTCCTCGACAGCATGAATCCGCTGACCTGGTGCGCAGCGGGCGACCGCCTGCGCGCGATCGCGCCCGATCTCCTCGTCGTCACCTGGTGGCATCCGTTCTTCGGCCCGTCCCTCGGAACCGCGGCGCGGCGCGCACGGCAGGGCGCGCGCCCCAAGCGGATCTTCCTCTGCCACAACGTGGAGCCGCACGAGGCCACGCCTCTGGACCACGCGCTCGCTTCCTACGGGCTCGGTGCGGCCGACGGCTTCCTCGTCCACGCCCGCGCCGAGGCGGCGCGTCTCGCGCCGCGCGCGCACGGACGCCCCGTCCGCGTCCATCCGCACCCGTCGTACGAGATCTTCCATCGCGGCGCTCCGTCGCGCGACGAAGCGCGCGCGCGGCTCGAGGTCAGCGGGCGCGTGCTCCTCTTCTTCGGATACGTCCGTCCGTACAAGGGGCTCGGCGACCTCCTCGAAGCGCTCCGCCTGGCGCGCCCCGACTCGTGGGACCGGCTCTTCGTGGTGGGGGAGTTCTACGAGCCGCGCGACCGATACGCGCGCTGGCTCGACGATCCCGCGCTCCGCGCCAAGATCGTGGTGGTGGATCGGTACGTGCCGAACGAGGAGGTCGGGACGTACATGGCCGCGGCCGACCTCGTCGTGCTCCCGTATCGCTCCGCCACCGGCTCGGGCATCGCGCAGGTCGCGTTCGGCGCCGGCGTCCCCACGATCGCGACCAGGACGGGCGGGCTCGAGGACGTGGTCGAGGACGGGGTGTCCGGCCTCCTCGTTCCCCCCGAGTCGCCCCGTGATCTCGCCCGCGCGATCGAGCGTTTCGCGGACGAGGATCTCGGGCCGAAGCTTCGGGAGGGCGTCGAGCGCACGCGCACCCGGTTCAGCTGGGAGTCGCTCGTGGATGCGCTCGTGAGCTTGAGCGGAGCGTGCGCGTGAGCGCGGTGGCGCGCGGGACGTCGCCCGTCTGGGCGGTGGTCCTCGCCTTCAACGAGTGGGACGCGACGCGGGAGTGCCTGACCTCGCTCCGCGCCCTCGACCCCGCTCCCGACCGGACGCTCCTCGTCGACAACGGGTCGACGGACGGAACCAAGGAGCGGGCGCGCGCCGAGTTCCCCGAAGTCGAGGTCCTGGCGCTCGGCGAGAACCGGCTCTTCGCCGGCGGAGTGAACGCGGGGCTGACGCGGGCGCTCGAGGGGGGAGCTCAGTCGGTGCTCCTCCTCAACAACGACCTGGTGCTCGAGCGGGAAGCTCTCGGCCACCTCGCGGCCGCGCTCGCGGCCGACGCGAAGCGCGGCGCGGTCAGCCCGAAGCTCTATTTCTGGGACCCGCCCGACCGGATCTGGTTCGCGGGGGGCGTCGTGACGAAGGGCTTCGGTCTGATCCGCCACCGCGGCGTGCACCGGAAGGACGACGCGTTCCGCGACGGCCCGCGGGCGGTCGACTACGTCTCGGGGGCCGCGGTGCTCCTCTCGCGCCGCGCGCTCGAGACGGTGGGACTCCTGGATCCCGACTACGTGATCTACGTCGAGGACGTCGACTGGTCGGCGCGGGCGCGGAAGGCGGGATTCACGCTCTGGTACGAGCCCAAGGCACGGGGCTGGCACCACGTGTCGCGGACGAGCGGCGGCGGACGGCTGACGCCGCTCAAGGCGTACTACCGCCAGCGGAGCGGAGCGCTCTACCTCACGCGCCACGCGCGCGCGTGGGAGCGGCCGCTGGCGTGGATGGCCTACGGCCTCTGGATGTCCTATCTCCTCGGCCGCGCGATGGCGGTGCCCGACGTGGCCTCCGCGCGCGCGCTCGTCCAGGGATACGCGGACTTCACGACGATCCTGTTCGGCGGCCGAGCGCCCGATCGTAGGCCCGAAGAATTCGCTCCGCGAACGCGTCCGGGCTGAACGTCGCGGCGCGGGCGCGGCCCCGCTCGCCGATCGCCGCGCGCTCCTCCGGCGTGAGCGCGGCCGCCCGGGCGAGTGCCGTCGCGAGCGGGGCCGCGTTCTCCACGGGGAGGGTGAGTCCCGCGTCTCCCAGCACCTCGGGCACCGATCCCGCGTTGCTCGCCAGCGTCGGAACTCCCGAGGCCATGGCCATGAGGAGCGGAAGCCCGAAGCCCTCGTAGCGGCTGGGATAGAGGAAGAGCGTCGCCCCGGCAAAGAGCGACGGCAGATCCCGATCATCCACGTAGCCCGGGAAGCGCGCGCGCACGCCGAGCCGCTCGGCCTCGGCGCGGAGCGCGAGGCCGGTCACATTGAGCCCGCCGGCCAGGATGAGATCGGGCGCGTGCGACCGATCGGGAAAGGCGAGCGCCATGGCCTCGAGCAGGGTCCCGATTCCCTTGCGCGGATCGAAGCCGCCCAGGTAGAGCCAGTACGGACGCCCTTGGTTCCACTCCGCGCGAGTCTCGGAAGCCGCTTCGGGAGGGAGCGGTCGGAACCAGCGCGGGAGCGAGATCGGCACGACCTCCGACTTCCCCTCGGTCTCGGGAAGAATGCGCACCAGGTCCTTCCGGCTCGCTTCGCTGTCCGTCATGACGAGCAGGGCGGCGCGAGTCGATGCTCGGAGCGCGCGGCGATAGAGCCAGCGGTGGAGCGGAGCAGGGCTCGGCCATGGGACGAGGTGGGGAAGGATCCAGGGGATCACGTCGTGCACCGTGAGAACCGACGGGAAGGGAAGTCCGCCCGGCACGCCGTGGTTCCACGTCGCGTGGAAGAGATCGGGGGCAGGGTCGATCGCGCGGAGCGCCGGCTTGAGCGCGCCCGCTTCCCATCGAATGCGCCCTCCCGCGGCGCCCGTCGTGACGACGGGAACGGATTCCGGAAGCCGGCCCGGCGGAACGGGGCGATCGGTGACGCCGACGAAGCGGACGCCCCGCGTCCCCAGCTCCTCCACGAGCGTGGCCACGACGAGGCCCACCCCGGTCACCTCGCCGAGGGCCAGGGGCCTCACGTCGATCGCCACACGGATCTCGCGCGCCACGGCGGCACGCTACGGGAGCGGGTTGCCCGGGTCAATGCCCGCGAGGCCGGGCGAGGAAGCGCGCATCCTACGGCTTGACTGGGCCTTGCGCCCGCACGTAGGCTGTTCCGGTGCGCGACCACGGAGGCTCACGTGCGTCCCTTGTGGGACGTCGTTTGGCTGAGTGACATTCCGTGGGCCGGCCTCTGGCAGCGCCCTCAGCAGCTTGCCACGCGATTCCCCGAGGACGCGCGCATCCTCTTCGTGGAGCCCTGGACGCTCGGACATGATGCTGCGATCCGGCCGGCGCCGGTCGCGGAGCGCATCCAGCGCGTCTCGTTCCCGTTTCTCCCGCTTCACGCACGCTCGCTTCGACTGCGGCGGCTCGCGTACCGGCTGGGCGGCTCGGGCGTCGCGACCGCGTCGCTCGCCGCGCTCCAGCGGGCGTGGATCGGAACGCTGGGGAGCTTCTTCAGGCCCCATGCGAAGCGGCTGACCCTGGTGGAGAACTTCATGGCCTATCCGACGCTTCGCTCCTGGCGTCCCGATCGCGTCGTCTACGACATGATCGACGCGCCGCTCCATTTCGCCCCGGTCCCCCCGCGCCTCGTGCCCGCGTGGGAGGCGCTCCTCCGAGACGCGGATCGCGTCGTCGTGACGTCGGGGCCGCTCGAGTCGCTCGCCCGTCACGGCGGGTCGACGCGCGTCGCGCGCGTCGGAAACGGCGTCGAAGCGCGCCGCTTCGCCGAAGCCGAGCCGGCGCCGCTGCCAGGGAACGCGGGCGCTCCCGTGCTGGGCTACGTCGGCTCGCTCCACGCGTGGTTCGACGTTCCCCTCGTCGGCGCGCTCGCGCGCCGGATTCCGGAAGCCCGCGTCGTCCTCGTCGGCCCCGCGCATCCGGACACGAGAAACGCGATCGAGCGCGAGGCGGCGACGGCCCCCAATCTCCACTGGATCGGCCCCAAGCCGTACCGTGACATCCCGTCCATCGTCGCCGCGTTTCGCGTCGGCTTGATCCCATTCCGCCGCACCCCGCTCACCGAGGCGGTGAACCCGGTGAAGCTCTACGAGTACGCGGCCGCGGGCGTGCCATGCGTGACCACGCGGTTCAGCGACGAGGTCGACTCGTGGCGCCGCGCGGCGGCGGTCGCCGACACGGAGGAGGGCTTCGTCCTTGCCGTGCGGGGCGCGCTCGAGCGCGAGCCCGACCGGGCGCAGCTTCGCGCGTTCGCCTCGGAGCACGACTGGGACGCGATCGCGGAGCGGTTCATCCAGGTCGTGCTCGAGGACGCGGCGTGAGCCCCGCGAAGAAGAGGGCCCCGGCGCGCCCCGTCGCGGCGCGCGGCGCGGGGCGCGCCGGATCGATCCGCCCCGCCGACGGCTCCGATCTCAGGGCGCTCTGGGCGTACGCGCTCCTCGCGGGGCTCGTGCTCCTCTTCTTCTATCCGATCACCTTCGGCAAGGTCTTCGTCTCGCCCGACTCGGTCGCTCCCGCGGGCTTCGTGAAGGTCGCCGACCAGGCGCTCCAGACGCGCCACGTCTACCCGCTCTGGAACCCCTACACGTTCCTTGGCATGCCGAGCTTCGGGAGCCTGGCCTTCGTCCCCTACGCCTATCCGCCCGACCCGATCTTCGGCTTCCTGAACGTGCACCTGGGATTTCCCGATCTCACGTGGCTGCTCGCGCACTACCTCCTGCTCGGCTTCTCGATGTACGCCTTCTTGCGGGCGTTCGGGACGTCGCGCGGTCCGTCGGTCCTCGGAGCGCTGACGCTCGCCTTGACCCCCAATCTCGTCGCGGTGGGAGCGTTCGGGCACGGAAGCCAGATCATGACGGCGGCCTACCTGCCGCTCCTCCTCCTCCTCTACGACCGGTTCGCGCGGCGCGGATCGTGGCTCGCGCTCTCCGGCTTCGCGGTCGCGGCCTCGTTCCAGCTCCTGCGCGGGCACGTGCAGATCGTCTTCTACTCGTGGCTCGCGCTCGGGCTCTATGCGCTCTTCCTCGCGGTCGACGCGTTCCGCTCCGGGCGCCGCGGCGAGGGCCTGCGCGCGATCGGGGGGCTCGCGGGCGGGCTCGCGCTCGCCTTCGGGCTGAGCGCCTTCCTCTACCTGCCGGTGCACGAGTACTCGAAGCTCTCGACACGCGGCGGCGGCGAGGGAGGAGGCGCGGGACTCGCCTATGCGACCTCCTGGTCGTTCCATCCGCGCGAGATCCTGACGTTCATCCTGCCCGGCTTCTTCGGCTTCGGCGGCGCGACCTACTGGGGGAGCATGCCGTTCACCGACTATCCCAACTACATGGGGATCGTGGCGCTCGTGCTCGCCATCTACGGCGCGGCGAGCAGGCGGGGCCGGACGCGCCTCTACCTGATCGCGCTCGCGGTGGTGGCGCTCCTCGTCTCCTTCGGCAAGCACTTCCAGCCGCTCTATGCGCTCCTCTACTACCATCTCCCGTTCTTCAACAAGTTCCGGGTGCCGGTGATGATCCTCGTCCTGGTCCAGTTCGCCGTGGCCGCGCTCGCCGCGCTCGGACTCGACCGGGCGCTCACGCCGGACCGGCAGGCGCAAGGGAAGGATCCAGGGAGCCCCTGGATGCGGGGCGCACTCCTCGCGCTCGCGGGAGGATTCGGTCTCCTCGTCGCGTTGAACGCGCTCGGCCCCATGTACCGGACGGCGGCCATGCGCTCGCGCCAGGGATTCGACGAAGCCCGCGCCCGCGCCGCGCTCGACCTCGCCTCGACCGACGCGCTGAAGGCGGGGCTCCTCCTCGCCGCCGCGCTCTTCGCCATCGGGCTCGCCCGCCGCGGCCGCCTCTCCCGCGCGGGGGCGTCGCTCCTCGTGATCCTGATCGCGGTCGTGGACCTCTGGCCGGTCGACCGGAAGATCATCGATCCCCAGGTGGGGACTGCGGTCGAGTACGACGCGAACTTCAAGGAGACGCCGGAGATCACGTTCCTCCGCGCCGATACGACGCAGTACCGCGTCTTCCCGCTCCAGTGGAACGACAGCCGCCTCGCGGCGTTCGGCATCGCGTCGGTGCTGGGGTATCACCCCGCGAAGCCCTACCTCTACCAGGCGTTCGTCGACACGGTCGGCATCCAATCCTTCGGCACGCTGGAGATGCTGAACGTGAAGTACGTGCTCGCCGACGACTACTTCCCGCCGGAGACCCAGGGCTCGGCGGCGCTTCGGCACGACGGCGAGGTCAAGGTCTACGAGATCCTCCACACCATGCCGCGCGCGTCCGTGATCCACGCGGTGCGCCAGGTGCGGGACGACAGCGTCGCGCTCGCGACGATGCGGACCGGCGGATTCGACCCGCACCATGAGATCCTCTGGAGCCTGCCGGGAGCGCCGCCTGCGACTGAGGCCCCGTCGACGCCCGATTCCGTGCATACGCTCCGCTACGACTTCAACGACATCGAATACTTCGTCTCGACGACGGCGCCCGGCATCCTTCTCACGATCGAGGAGTACGACCCCGACTGGAAGGCGTTCGTCGACGGCAAGCCCGTGACGATCGAGCGCGTCAATTACTTCATGCGCGGCGTGCCGCTTCAGCCAGGTGTGCACCACGTGCGCTACCAGTACGAGCCGAAGGCGCTCGCGGAGGGGATCAAGATCTCGATCGCGTCGGCGGTGGTCGCCGCCTTGATCGGGCTCTGGGGCATGAAGCAGCTCCTGGACGAGCGGCGCCGGCGCCGTGCTCCGGCGGCGCCCGTTCCTCCCGCCACCCCCGAAGGCGCCGCCGGATGAAGGCGCTCGTCATCATCCCGACCTACAACGAGCGGGAGAACCTGGAGGAGCTGCTCCGCCGGATCTTCGACCAGAAGCTCCCGACCGAGGTCCTGGTCGTGGACGACAACTCGCCCGACGGCACCGGGGCCCTGGCCGACGAGATGGCGGCGCGCGATCCCCGGGTGCAGGTGATGCATCGCGCGGGGAAGATGGGGCTCGGGTCCGCGTACGTGGCCGGCTTCAAGTGGGCGCTCGCGCGCGATTACGACACGGTCTTCGAGATGGACGCCGACTTCAGCCACAACCCCGACAGCCTGGGGGACTTCCTCCGGGAGATCGCCGACGCCGACCTCGTCCTGGGCTCCCGCTACCTCCACGGGGTGACCGTGGTGAACTGGCCCCTCTCCCGGCTCATCCTCTCCTACACGGCCAACCTCTACAGCCGGATCATCACCGGGATGCCGGTGAAGGACCTCACGGGGGGGTTCAAGTGTTTCCGTAGACAGGTGCTCGAGGCCATCGACCTGGACCGGGTCCGGTCCGACGGTTACGCCTTCCAGATCGAGATCAACTTCAAGGCATGGAGGAAGGGATTCCGCATCAAGGAGATTCCAATCCTCTTCGTCGACCGCGCCGCCGGCGAGTCGAAGATGTCCCGCCGGATCGTCCGCGAGGCGGCCTGGATGGTCTGGCGCCTGCGCCTCCTGGACCTCCTGGGCGCGCTCTAGCGGGAGGCGTCCTGGGCCTCTCGCTCGTCGTCGTCCACTACAAGACCCGCGATCACCTCGAGCGCCTGTTCCAGTCTCTGCGAGAGGCCCGCCCCGCGCCGCTCCGGGAGATCGTGGTCGTGAACAATTCGGGGGAGCCGCTCGACGACCTCGCGCGCGCCTCCGGCTACCCGACCCGCATCCTCACGCCCGGATCGAATCTCGGCTACGCGCGCGGCGTGAACGAGGGCATCCGCGCGGCGTCCGAGGAGAACGTGCTCCTCTTGAATCCGGACGTGCGCGTCCTGCCTGGCTCGGTGGAGGCGCTCGAGCGCGCGGCAAGGGAGCATCCCCGCGCCGGAATCATCGCGCCGAAGCTCCTCGATCCGGACGGATCGCTCCAGCTCTCGGCGCGGCGGTTCTACACGTGGCGGACGCTCTTGCTTCGGCGCATGCCGCTCCCCGGCGTCGCCGCGCGGAGCCGCGAGGTGCGGGATCACCTCATGGAGGACTGGGATCACGCCGACACCCGCGCCGTCGACTGGGTGCTCGGCGCCGCCATGTACGTGAAGCGGAGCGCCATGCGCGACGTCGGCCTCATGGACGAGCGGTACTTTCTCTACTTCGAGGACGTCGACTGGTGCCAGCGGATGTGGCGCCACGGTTACGAAGTGGTCTACTGTGCAGATGCGCGGATGGTGCACGAGTACGAGCGGGCGAGCGCCCAGATGCGTCCGCGCTCGGTCCGGGCCCACGCGGCCGGGCTCCTTCGATTCACGGAGAAGTGGAGCGCGATCCTCTACGCCATGAGCCAGCATCGACGCCGGACGATCCAGGTGGTCACGCTCGCGATGGACGCCCTCGCGGCCGTGCTCGCGTGCGCCGCGGCGTACGCGATCCGGAGCGCGCTCGATCCGTGGTTCGATCGCCCGGTCTTTCCTGCGGAGAGCTATGCGGGCCTCCTCTACTTCACGGTCGGCGTCACGATCGCCGCGCTCGCGATGAACGGCCTCTACCGGCGGACCGACTTCACCGACCGGATCGAGCGCGCCTTCCTCGTGGGGAGGTCGGTCGTCCAGGCGGTGCTCCTCCTCATGGCCGCGACGTTCCTCTTCCAGATGCCTCGCTATTCGCGCTTCCTCGTGCTGCTCGTGGGGCCGCTCCTCTTTCTCTTCCTCTACGTGGCGCGTGGAGCGCTCGCGAGCGCGGCCGCCGGCGCCCGGAGGCAGGGCTTTGCGTTTCGCCGCGTGCTCCTCCTGGGCTCGGGCGCCGAGGTCGAGCGGGCGCGCGCGGCGCTCGAGGGCTCGCGCCGCGAGGGTTTCGAGCCGCTCCTCGCGCGCGCCTCGTCGAGTCCGGACGAGCCCCCGGAGGCCGCGGCCGCGCGCATCCGCTCGCTGGTCGAAGGAGAGCGCGTGCAGATCGTCTGCCTCGTGCCGGAGCCGGACGAGGTGCCGTACCTCCTCGCGATGGGGGCCGCGCTCCGCGACTCGGGCGTGGCCCTCTGGTGGGCGGGCTCGGTCGCGCACCTGGCCGCGGCTGCCGGGGAATCGGGCCGTCTCGGCCCGCTCGACGCGGTCCTCCTCCATGCGCCGAGCCGCGGGCTCTCGCTCCGCGCGCGGAAGCGCGCGAGCGATCTCTTCCTCTCGTTCCTGATCGCCCCCTGGCGCTGGGGTCGCATCCGCTCGTATCTCGCGGAGCGCGGGGACGGCCTCGGCGCGGGCGAAGCGTGGCGTCAGGTCGTGACGGGGGCCCGGAGCTGGGTGGGACGGAGCGCGTACGAAGCGGACCGCTGGACCGGAGTGCCGTCCTGGGCGCGGCTCGCGCTCGAATCGCTCCGCCCGGGCGTCGTGTCGCCCGCGAACGGCGCCGGCGCGGATCGTCGGGCGCGCCTCGAGTCGGAGCTCGCGTATCTCACCCGCTTCTCGATCGCGGAAGATCTGCGCGTGTTCCTGCGCGCGACGGAGAGGAAGCGGTGAGGGGGCACGCCCGCGCGCGCGCGTCGGCGCTCCTCGCCGGATGGCTCCTCGCCGCGCCCGCCGGTGCTTCGACATCGATCTTCATCACCAACCACGTCCATTCCGACCAGGTCGGAGCGCTGACCGTATGGCAGGGGAGGATCGTCGCGGCCACGCTGGGCGGTTTGGTGTTCGTGGATCCCGCGACAGAGGCGCGGACGAAGCTCCTGGCCTCGCCCGGCGGGCTCCCGTCGAACCTGGTGCTCGCGGTCGCGGTCGGGCCGAGCGGGATCCTCTGGGCGGGAACGGCGGACAAGGGCGTGGCGCGGTTCGTTCCGGGCGGGGGATTCAAGCGCACCCTCACCTCCTTCGACGGGCTACCGAGCGATCACGTGCAGACGCTCTACGTGCACGGCGACAGCGTCTGGGTGGGAACGAGCGGCGGGGTGGCGCTCTTCACCGAGACCCCGGGCGGGCAGGCGACCCTCAGGCGAAGCGACTCGCAGGCGAGCACCGCCGGGGGGCTCGTGTCGGACGACATCCTCGCCTTCCAGCAAGTCGCGGACACAATGTGGGTGGGCACGTCGGCGGGCCTGTCGACGTTCGCCAACGGGGTGTGGATCAACCGCGCGTCCACGCTCGCGGTATCCGTGCGCGACCTCGCGCTCGACGCCGATACGTTGTGGGCTGCCACGCAGGCCGGGCCGCGTCGATATGCCGCGGGCGCCTTCACCCTGGTGGCCGATGGTCACGTCGGGGGAAGTCTGGCCTTCCACGCACCCGGAGTAGGTCTCCTTTCGGGAAGCTCCGTGCAGGGTGTGTACGCCTACACAGGAGACGGGTGGAAGGTGTTCAGCAGCTTTCCGCCTGTGTTCCGGCCCTCATCATTCGTGACGGCACCGGACGGAAGCCTCTGGGCGGGCACGGATCGCGGCGTGGCGCGCTTCGACGCGCCGGCCAATACGTGGACCCTCTATCCCACGGACGGCCCGGCGGTGAACGGCGTGGAGCGCGCGCTCGTGGACGCGCGCGGCGCATGGTTCGCGACCGGCAACTCCGTGCCTGCCGGCGGGGGTCTCGGGAACGTCCTCCACTACGACGGCACCGTCTGGTCGCTCCTCTCGACCGCGACCACCGGCGGCGCGCTCCAGTCGGCGAGCGTGTTCGGGCTCGCGGAGGATCCGCTCGGCGCGATCTGGATGGGGCACTGCTGCTCCGAGGCCGATCCACCGCCGCGGACCGATCGCTACGACCCCGACACCGGCGTGTGGAACGCGCTCGGGAGCACCAACATCCTCGTGATCACGCGCGGTCCCGACGCGCTCATGTACGAAGGAAGCGTGGAGCACGGGAACGGAGTCTACGTCTACGATCCCACGGCGCTCGCCGTCGTCGACTCCCTGACCCCCCTCAACACGCAGGGCTCGGCGCTCGGAGCCGGCCTGGCGAGCAACAACCTTCGTGGAATCTCGTTCGACACGACGGGGCGCGGGTGGATCGCGCACGCGGCGACCGGCCTCGACATCTGGGACGGACGGGGAACCCTCACCGATCATTCGGACGACGTCTGGAAGCATCTCGCCACAGGGTTTCCGTCCGTGCAGACGACCGCGGTCGAGACCGACGGCGCGTCGTCCGGCTGGGTCGGGACGGTGGCGGGGGTGGTCCGGATCGTGAACGACCTCGTCGTTCCCGGCACGACCCTCGCGATCAACTCGTCCCTTCCGTCGACGGCGGTCCGCGATCTCGAGCTCGACTCCGAGGGCAACCTCTGGGTCGCGACGACATCGGGACTCGCCCGCGTGGCCGCGGGCTCGACCTTCGTGGAGCACTGGTCGACCGCGGAAGGCCTCGCGGGAGACGACGTGCGCGCGCTCGCGTGGGACGCGGCCACCCGGACGCTCTGGGTGGGCACGGCGTCCGGCATCTCCGAGATCGTGGTGCCGAGGGCCGGCGCGACGACGTTCACGTCGAAGAGCTACGTCTATCCGAGCCCGATCGGACCCGAGACCACGTCGCTCCGGATCGGCGGCATCACGGGGGAGGTGACGGGGGAGGTTCGCGACGTGACCGGAGCCATCGTGCGCCGCTTCCGCTGCGATCCCGCGCACGACGTCGTCTGGGATCTCCTCCTCGCCGACGGCACGCGCGCCCGGTCGGGCGTCTTCGTGGTCGTGCTCCGGGACCGCGACGAGCATCGGATGCTGCGCGTGGCGGTGGTGCGATGAAGGCGGACGCGCTCCCGGCCGAGGTCATGGCGCCCGATCCCACAGCCTGGGACGATCTCGTCCAGGCGTCGCCGGGCGGGAGCGTGTTTCACACCGCCGCCTGGGCGCGGCTCTGGACCGGGCTCGCATCCTCGACGAAGTGGGAGGCCGCGGTCCTCGAGGAGGGGGGCCGCTACGTGGCCGCGCTCGGCTGGATCGTGCGCCGCCACGGCTGGTTCGAATCGCTCGACGCGATGCCGTACGCCACGTACGGCGGGCCGATCGTGCGCGAAGGGCATCACGACGCGCCCCGAGCCCGCCGCGCGCTCCTCGAGACGTTCCTGGCGCACGCCGCGCGCCGTCGCGTGCTCCGGGCCCAGCTCACCTGGTACGGCGGACGGCCCGAGGAATTCCCCGAGGAATCGCCGCCCGACGAGGGGTTCACGCACGTGCTCGCGCTCGAGAGCGACTACGAGCGGGTCGCGGATCGCTTCTCTCCGTCCACCCGGAGACTGGTGCGCCAGTCGGATGAGAGCGGGCTCTCGATCCGCGCCGCCGAATCCGCGGCGGACGTCGCGCAGTTCGTCGAGATCGCGGAGGAGACGGTGGTCCGGCGCGGCGGCAAGCCGAAGCCCCGCGCGCTCTACGAGCGGATCCAGAGGGACCTCGTGACCGCGGGGCTCGCGCGCTACCACCTGGTCGAGCACGAGGGGAAGGCGGTGGCGGGGAGCCTCCATCTCTTCCATCAAGGCGTGGCGACGAGCTGGCTGCCGGTCTCGCGCGAGTCGTCGTGGCCGCTCCGGCCGAACAATTTCCTCGTGGCGAGCCTCCTCGAGACGCTCTGCCAGGCGGGATACACCGAGTACAACTTCGGCGCCTCGCCGTCCGATGCCGCGGGCCTGATCCGCTTCAAGGAGGGATGGGGCGCGAGGCCCCGCCCCGTCTGGACGCTGACGCGGAGGAGCGCGATCCACAGGCGGCTTCGTCCGTAGCGGCGTGCGGATCCTCCTTCTCGCGCACGCGCCGTCCACCCACACCGCCCTCTGGGCCCGCGCGCTCGCCGCGCGCGGACACGCGATCCGGCTCCTGTCCGCCGAGTCAGGCGCGCCCGGTCCGGTGCCCGTGCGCGTGGTGGGAGCGCGGGTGCCGGTGCGGGCCCTCAGGTACGCGAGCGCGCGCGGCGCGGTGAGGGAAGAGATCCTCCGCTTCAAGCCCGATGTCACGGTCGCGCACTTCCTTCCGAACTACGGCTTCCTCGCCGCTCTCGCAGGCGCGCGCCCCTGGATGCTCGTCTGCTGGGGCTCCGATCTCCTCGTGAACGCCTGGAAGACGCCCCTCCATCGCGCGCGGGCGCGGTGGACGCTCCGGCGCGCGGATCGGATCCACGTGGATGCGGCGGTGCTCGCGCGCGCGGCCGAGGAGCTGGGCGCCCCGCGCGATCGGATCTGGACGCGCGCTTGGGGCGTCGACGTTCCGTCCCTCGCTCCCTCCGAGGCGTGGAGCGCGCGCCGCGAGCGAAGTCCGGCGCTCCGGATCCTCTGGACGCGGCAGCTCGAAGATCTCTACGGCCCCGAGACGTTCGTCCGCGCGCTCGGCGCGCTCAGGAGGCGCGGCGTCTCGTTCGAAGCGACCATCGCGGGGTCGGGGCCGCTTCGCATGGGGCTCGAGCGTCTCGCCAGGCGCGAGAAGGTCGCCGATCGCGTCACCTGGACCGGGTGGGTGGACCGCCCCCGGATCACGGCGCTCTACCGCAGCCATCACGCGTACGTGTCCCTCTCGCGCTCCGATTCCACGTCGCAGTCGCTCCTCGAGGCGATGGCGGCGGGGCTCGTGCCGGTCGTCACCGACATCGAGGGCAATCTCGAGTGGGTGCGGCACCGCGAGGAAGGGCTGCTCGTCCCTGTGGGGGACGAGGAGGCGGTCGCCGCGGCGCTCGCGGAGGTGGCGCGGGGCGCGGGCTTCGCGGAAGCGATGTCCGAGCGCGCCCTTAGCGTGGCTCGCGAGCGGGGGAATCTCGCGGATACCGTGGACCTGATCGAGCGGCAGCTCCTCGAGCTGACCGGCGCCTCGCCCGCGCGGGCCGTGTCGTGAAGCGGCTCCTCGTGATCGCCTACTTCTTCCCGCCGCTCGGAGGGGGCGGCTGCCAGCGGACGCTCAAGCTCGTGCGCTACCTCGAGCCCGAGGGGTGGGCGTCGACCGTGGTCACCACGCGCGACGCCGACTACTGGATCCTCGATCCGTCGCTCGAGGCGGAGGTGCCGCGCACGGCCGAGGTGATCCGCGTGGGCGGGCTCACCTCGCTTCGGCTCGTGCGCCTGCTCGCGGACGCCGGTGGCATCGAGAGGAGGCAGGGAGCGCGCGACGCGCGCGCGTTCCAGAGGCTGCGGCGGGCGCAATCCTGGCTCCTCCTTCCCGATGGGTACCGCGCGTGGGCGCGCGAGGCGGAGCGCGCCGCCCTGCGCCGCATCGCGGCGGGAGGGATCGACGCGCTCTGGACGACCTCCTCGCCGGAGAGCGCGCATCTGGCCGGCCTCGCCGTGAAGCGGCGCTTCGGCCTTCCATGGGTCGCGGACTTTCGCGATCCCTGGGTGGGACGAGTCACCTATGCGCCCCCGACGGCGTGGCACGACGCGCGTCACAGGGAGCTCGAGCGCGCGGTCGTGACCGCGGCGGACCGGGTGACGCTGGTGAGCGAGCCGATGACCGCGCTCTACCGGAAGCGCTACCGCGATCTCCCGGGCGAGAAGTTCCTCACGCTTCCGAACGGCGTCGATTCCGACGACTGGAGGCGGGCCGCGGAGCTCCCGCCTCGAGCCGGCGGGGGCGACGAGGGACGCTGCGTGCTCCTCCATGCGGGGCAGCTCGCGCATCGCCCCACGGTGCGCACGCTCCTCGACGCGCTTCGGCGCGTGGTCGAGGCCGACCCGGGCGCGCGCGATCAGCTGCGCCTCCGCTTCCTGGGCGGAAACGAGGAGCTCCGGCCGGACGAGTGGATCGCGCGAGGGCTCGAGGGCATCGTGGAGATGGAGCCGTCGCGACCGCACCTGGAGGCGCTCCAGGCCATGCGCCGCGCGTACGCCCTCGTGCTCCTGGGACATGGAGGCGACGCCGATTCGCTCCTCTACACGGGGAAGCTCTACGAATACCTGACGAGCGGCCGTCCCATCCTGGGCATCCTGGACCCGGGCCCGGCCGCGGACCTGATCCTCGAGGCCGGAGCGGGGACGGTCGTCCGGTCCGGCGACGTCGGCTCGACCGGCCGGGCCATCCAGAACCTTCTCCAGTCGTTCCGGGCAGGCCACGATTCGGCCGTCCGCCCACAGGCCGCCCTGGCCGCCGGATGGGAGCGAAAGGCCATGGCCGGACGGGCCGCGGCCATCCTCGGACGCCTGGCCGCGCCCGCCGCGGGCTAATTTCTACCCACCCCACCCCCCTCTACACCACCCAGCGCCAAGGCCCTGGGCCCCAACCAAATAAAATTTCAGAAAAGTGACGATTGCTTGTTGACACCCCCCCGCGCGCCCTTCTAGGATGCGCCGCGTGGCAAATTGTGGGGTGAAGTGGGGAGCCATGAAACTCCATCCTTCCTGCGACAACAGCGATCGAGAGCGAGGGGAATGGCAACGTTCCGGGGGAGCTATCAGCACTCCGTGGACCACAAGGGCCGCGTGAGCATCCCCGCCCGCTTCCGGCGAAGCCTCTCCGGGGACGCCGAAGGCTCGTTCGTCGTCCTCCGCGGGCTCGACGCGTGCGTGTCGCTCTTTCCCGCCGACGAGTTCAGGCGCTACGAGGAGCGGCTCCGCGCGCGCTCCTTCGGCGACGAGATGGCGCGGCGCTTCCAGCGCATGTTCCTCCTCGACTCGCGCGACGAGACGCTCGACGCGCAGGGGCGCGTCGCGATCCCGCCGCGCCTGCTCGAGCACGCGAAGATCACGAAGGACGTGCTCGTGAACGGCGTGCTCGATCACATCGAGATCTGGGATCCCAAGGTGTTCGAGCAGTACCTGGCGTCCTCCGATCGCACGTACGAGGACATCGCCGGGGAGATCCTCCCGTGATCGCGATCCCGAACGGGCGCGCCGCGCTCAAGATCGATCGACCCACGTGCCAGTGGGAGCTGTCGCGCGCGGGCGGTCCGGTCCGGCTCCGCCTCTACGGCGTGCTCGGCGCCCGCGACCTGGACCGCGTGGTCGAAACGCTCCGGGAGCGCTGCCGCTCGCCGCGCGATCTCGCGTGCCTCGACTTCGATGAGGTCGAGCACCTCGACTACCGCGCGCTCCCCGACTTCGTGTCGCGTCTCGGACGCCAGCGCGAGCGCGGGGCGTCGATCTGGATGGTGGGGCTCCGCCCGTATCTCCGGGCGCTCTTCCAGGTGGCGGGGCAGGGGCCCGCGCTGGCGCGGCTCGAGTGGGGCGCGGCCGAGGGGCCGGCTCCGAGCCTCGAGGACGGAAGGATGTCCCATGCCGAGGCGTGGGACGGGATGGTGGCCTAGAGAAAGATGCCGGGACACGTCCCGGTCTTGAAGCAGGAAGCAATCCGGTGGCTGGTCACCGATTCCGAGGGCGTCTACGTCGACGTGACCCTCGGCCTCGGGGGCCACTCGAGTGAACTGGTGGCGGCGTTGGGAGGAGGAGGAAGGGTGATCGCGTTGGACTGCGATCCGGCGGCGGTGGAGCGCGCGAGCGCGAACCCGCCGGCGCCGCCACC
>DASUFL010000137.1:0-12543 GCA_036274595.1 Candidatus Eiseniibacteriota bacterium
GACGCAGATCTACGCCGGGATGGTGGACCGGAGGACCCGGGCGAGCGTCGAGGCGCTGGACTTCGGGGGGTGATGACGACGAGCGCGGCGTAGACTGATCCCGCGAATGGAGAGAACGAAGTCCCGCGAACAAGAGATCGACGACGTGCGCGTCCAGCGACCGCATCTGATGATCCTCGGAGCCGGCGCGAGCGTGGCTGCGTGCCCCGCCGGCGAGAAGCACGGCCACCGGTTGCCCGTGATGAAGAACTTCGTCGACGTTCTCGAGCTTCGACCGCTGCTTGCTGAACACGGCATCAAGGACAACCTCCGAGATTTCGAGGCGCTGTTCCAGGATCTCTCCGACGACGCGACCAAGGCCGACCTCGTCGCGCGACTCACGAACCGCGTGTGGGACTACTTCACCACGCTCGAGCTGCCCGACGAAGTCAACCTCTACGATCACCTCGTGCTGAGCCTCAGGGCGAAGGATGTGATCGGCACGTTCAACTGGGACCCGCTCCTCCTGCAGGCCTACGACCGGGTCGGGCGGGCGATGTACCGAAGGGGTTACGACCCGAAGCGACTGCTCCCGCACATTGCGTTCCTCCACGGAAACGTGGCCATCGGATACTGCGCGCCTGACGGGCAGAAGGGCGGAATTCGCGAGCGTTGCCGCAAGTGCGGGAAGCCCTACGAGCCCTCGCGCCTGCTGTATCCGGTCAGGCGCAAGGGCTACACGACCGATCCCAACGTCGGCGCGGAGTGGAGCGATGTCCAGAACGCGCTGAAGAGGACCTACCTCGTCACCATCTTCGGATACAGCGCCCCGAACGCCGACAT
Organism: Candidatus Eiseniibacteriota bacterium; assembly: GCA_036274595.1. Classification (GTDB taxonomy): domain Bacteria; phylum Eisenbacteria; class RBG-16-71-46; order SZUA-252; family SZUA-252; genus WS-9. Next base: position 823 of record DASUFL010000137.1, read on the forward strand.
CGAGGCTCGGGACCTGATGCTAGATGCGTGGGGTGGCAAGGACGCGAGGGTCATGGAGGAGTTCGAGCTGATCGACATCGTCCCGCGCGGGGTGGTCCGGAAGAACTGGGACGAGTTCATCCATACGCATCACTACAACTACGCGACCGATTTCTACGAGTCGTACGCGGGATGGCATCCTCGGCGAGCGTGCGAGGACGTGTTCAGCCGGACGCTGGACGTGGTCTGGACCGAGAAGCACCCGCTCCCCACAACCGCCCCCGTGGATGAGCTGCTCGACTGGCTGAGGCCGTACTTCGAGCGCGAACTCGCGGACTAGGGCTCCCCTGATTCGCGGTTTGGGAGAAGCGTCGGGGTACGTCGGGAACGGCCGGGCTTGGCAACCTATGGCCGCCGGTGCGTCGTCCCCCGCGCATCTACGGGGCCAACGGCCTCCCCGCGAGTCGATTCGCCCACGAGGAACCGCACACCCAGATGCTGTGCCACTTCTGCGCGTCGAGCTGCGCACGATTACGAGCGATCGTCTCGGCATCGGCGAACATGCTGAGTTGCGGGGCATCGAGCGCGTCGATCACGAGGACGACATCCGGCGCCGCCGTTGTCGCCTTCCGTCGGATCGCGTCCATCAACCACTCCGCGGCCTTGTCCACCGTCGCGGCCAGGTCCCTCCGCCCGAGAATCCGCTGTCCCCGATACGCGTCCGAGGGCAGGGCCCGCGTCACCTGCAGCTTCAAGGGGGGCCCGCCGACGGAGGATCCGATCTCGCAGTCGTGCCCCATCTCGGGCCCCGCGCTCGCACACGTGAAGCGGTCGTAGGTCGCTCCGCAGTCTCGATTGACGGCGGCCATGAATGCGCGGGCCACTCGCTCGACATTGGCCTCGCCCTGCGAGGGAGCCCCCTCCGTCGTGTCATGGGACTTCGTGACGCTCCAGAACTTCGTGTGCTCTCCAACGGCGCCGGTCTCCGTGTTGATGGTCCGCACGGTCATCAGGCCACGCGGCCCCCTCGGGCAGGTCGGGCTCACGCATTCCCATGCGTGGGAGACTCGCCCGTCGCTGTGATGCGTCGGGACGGCCCGAGTCTCCCCGCCGCATACGGCGCAGCGGCGCTGCCCCGTGGACGATGAAGGGGTGCGATCGTCCGCCATCGGCGCGGCCTACTTGCTTGACCCGGCGGCGGCGGCCGGCGATTCGACGAGGCGACGCACCTCGGCGACCACCCGGGACACGTCCAAGCACAGCGCCGTCCGGAGCAGCTCGTGCGTGGCAGCGCGTGGCAGGCCCCGGAAGCGGACCGACAGGATGAGCTCCGCGAGAGCCCCGGCCGTCACGAGCCGGTTATGGGGCCAGTCCTTGTGTCGGCGGATCGCAGCCTCGATGGCGGCGTCCGAGAACACGGGACGGCCGACCGTCAGCGCTGTGCCCGCAAACCCCTCAGGCGCCTTCCCGCAGAGTGCCGTCGCCTCCTCCCGGCTCACCTCGCCCCCGAGATCCTCGGCGGTCTTGCACTCCACGACGACCGGCGTCCCGCACTCGTCCGTCCCTTCGAGATCCGGCTTCTTCTTCGGACCGCCCTGATCGACCTCGCGAAGCGGCCAGCCGATCCACCCGAGCGCGACGCGCACGGGCGCCTCGAACCGCTCCCCTCGGAGCCGCAGCAACGGCTCGACCACCATCTCGATCCCGGGATCCTCCCTCGCCTCCTCGAGCTGCCGGGCGGACTGCTCGCGCGTGAGCCCGGCAAGATGCCCCAGCACGGCCTTGCGGACCTGTCCCACCTGCTTCTTGCCCACGATGCCCGCGAGCTGCCCGTCCTCCATGGCCAGCACGCGGCCGAGCTCGCCCCCCACGCGCTCCGCGAGGGCGAGCACCTTCTTCCTCGACACGTTCGGGACGCGTTGCTCGCGGAGGATCCGGAAGATGAGCACGGCCTCCGCGGGGACCTGACACTCGAGCTGGCCCGCCAATCGCTCGAGATCCAGCATCGCGCCCTCGAAGCCGGCCGGCGCCATCACGATCGCAGCTCGGGCAGTGTCCCAGCGGCTCCTCTCCACCCTGCGTGGCCGCAACGTAGATCTCGTCCCGGTAGTACCGGCCCAAGCACTCCTGTGCTACTGCGCCCAGGTCGCTCTCCTCCATGCACTCTCGGCACTTGAAGACCACGCTGTCCTCGGGCTGCGATGGATCGATGGGATAGACCAGGCGGGACTGACAGCTAGGACAGGTCGCATCCTCCACCGCGATAGCCAAGGCGGAGGACGTGAACATCAGCTTCTCCATCTCGGCCCAGCAGGCCTGCTCCTCGCGCTCTTGCACCTCCCGCGTCCTCAGCATCGTGTCCCAGCAATGGGCACCCAGCGCCACCGCGGGGTCCAATCCCAAGTGCCTCACGAGAAACTCCCGGACGAGGAGGAACGCCTCCGAGATCACCTCCCGGACGCTGGCGAGATCCCTCGGCGAGTGATAGTGCTCGACGTCGTTACGGATCTCCTGAATTCGTTCGAGCCGATCCCAGTCAACATCTACACCGAGGCTTGTGAGCCGCTTCCTAATCAACTGGGACCCGACGGTTCTCTTGCCGGACCCTACGAACTCGATCTGCGTCCCCCTTCTCGTGGGGATGATCTGCTCCTTGATGAGGCAGTCGTTGCTGTTTGGCGGAGACAGTCGACGCAGCTGCTCCTTCAGGAGGAGGAGAAGGCCGGCGTAGATGTTCCGCACCGAGGACCCCGCTCTCTCCGCCTTGCCGGACTCGTAGTCTTCGATGCCGACCTGGATGCAGTGGAGTGCGTTCTTCAGAAGGGACATTGGGGGGAGGCCGCGGTTAGTCAGCGTAGCACCGCGAGGGTTTGGGCAACCGGGGTCACCGCCAAGCCCGGTCGTCGCCGACCGCGAGAAACATGCGCATCACGTTGCGCATCACGCGCCAGTGCGCGGCGCGGGAGCCTAGGCGGGGCGCGGGCGGCGGGTCGCCGCAACCCGCGCCCCCGCAAAGACTTGCGTGGTGCCGGGAATAGGATTCGAACCTATCTTCGTCGATGGCTGTCTCCGGCTTCAGACGCTCTGTCTGCGGCACGCGGCGCACTTTCCCGCGGCTTCCAGATCACGCTGTCAGCAGGCGCGGGATGCCCTCCTCCGACTTCCTCCCTTGGGGCTCTGAATGCGAGAGCCACGCCCGTCAACACCATCACGCCGCCTTGAAGCATCAACGCCGTGCCCTGCGTCGTCGGCGGCGCTCCGAGGCAGTGACACGTCCTCGAGTCAGGTCCCCAGGTAAGGATAGCCGAGCTGACCAGGGCCGCCCCAGTGAACCCCCAGAACGTCAACGAGAGTCCGAAAAGGCGCGCGCGCGGCCACAGAATCAGCCCGACAAGGGAGGCTTCCATAGCAGCGGCGGCCCAATACGCCGGGAGCCAACCCGCACTGGCGCGACCCCATGCCCCCAGCATCCACGCAACTTTCGCAGCAGCTGTGCCCGCGAGGAAAAGGGCCACGATGGCCGCCAACATTCGCTCAATCGTCTCTCGATGCATCGCGCGTCCTCAGCGTGACGACGACTTCGGTCACCTCTTCGTTGCGTACCTCGAACTCTGAATATGAGCCTACGTAGCCCATCTTGTCCGCGTCGCACCGATACCAGCCTGGATCCAAGGACAAGACCGCCCGGACCCTAGAGCCTCGCTGGCGCAGATATTCCGTGTACATCCTGTCGATTGTGCCCGTCTCTGTTATTCCCTGTCCCTGCGCCAGAATACTGATCGCGCACGTATCAGCCTCAAACACTTCGGTTCCAGACTCGTCCCGTAGGGTTATCGTCGCTCCCTGAGGCTTGCCGCGCTTCAGTGTGATGGAGGTGCCCTGCTGTTGGTCTACGTTGACTGGCTCCCAGCCCGTAGCCGTTGCGCCATCATGAAGCCGCACCTCGACTGCGCCGGATGGCACGCGCTCGAATTCCCATCGACCATCGACACCGGCAAACCCTCGAACGAAGCCAAGTATGTGGTCTTTCCGTCGTACTTCCAGTCGCGGGCGCGGATCCTCATAGAATCCATGCGGAGGCCCTTCGCACCTGATTCGAAGGACCCCGACTGACCCGAACTCGTCTGCCGGCGCGAGGTGGATCTCGTCGGCTTCTGGGCCCTGTGCCAGTGCGCTGGGCAGGCGGAGCGTCACCGTCGCAATGGTAGGTTTACATGCGATCGCGTTAATGCGAACGGAGATGCTCGTGGGGGGTGAGAGCGGTTCCTCAATGGCGACTACCCCTGTAACGACGCCCGGCGGATCGTCACGGGATACAATTGTCAGCCAGCGATCACCTGCCCACACCTCTGCGGGGAGGGTCTCGGCGCCACGTTGTCGGGCTGATCGCACGCCCTGACCGGAATCGACTGTCACTCGCGTGTAGGGGTCGTCGAAAGGGATACTGCTGCCGTCGTGAAAGAGGAGCGCGCGAAAGACACGAATAGCCTCGACCTTGAGGAGTACATTTTCTCTACCCGCTCGCACAACCGTGCTGTTTTCGATTCTCCGCGTGGGATCGGGATGGGGCCGTGGCTCGACCACTCGCCAGCCGTCTCCAATTACATCGACGCGATAGAACCCCGGCGCCAAGCCATCCGCGCGGAACCTACCAAGGTCGTCAGCGATGACATCCTGCCAGCCTCTCCCTTCGTAGCCGGACGCAGCGAACGTGGCAATGTTGTGCGGTAGTCCAGCATAGGTGATGCGGATCCGGAGCTTACCCACGCCGCGTCCCTGGAGATCCGCAACTTGGCCGGCTAGGCAACAGCCGCGACCAAGGAGCACCGTGACATCGCTAGTCGGTGGCGACGCCTGTAGCGGTTCCTCGGCCGGCACGTACCCGGGACCCACGGCACGGACCCGCGATGGAAAAGGAGAGTCGGGTAACGCAAGGTTGGCGATACCCACAGAGGATGTCACCGCCTGACCTAGCATCTGCTCGTCGAGTCGGAAACCGGTGATTGGAACCATAGGGTCATCCGCAAATGCGATAACGGTCACGCCTTCAACCGGCGCCCGGGTCTGCAGGTCGAGAACCGTGCAGGTCAATGAACGGTTACCTCGTGCTACGAGAGGGGCCGGCGTCTGCTGCTCCGGCTGAGTCGGCAGAACTACCCGCTCCGACGACGCACGCTCGTACGGCCGCCGGCCCCGTGAGTCGCCGAGGCGGTATGCCAAGAAGGCCAAGAGTGCGCCGAGCAGCAGGGCCGCGCCATACGCCGCTCGGCGATGGGAACCTAGCTGCAACCGCACAGGCGTAGGCGGTGATTGATGCCGTTCTCCGTCCACTCGATCGACGCGCCTCCGGAGTTGCACGTGCCCGAGGAACAAGAGCCGTTGCATATGCCCCTCGTGCCGGCACCGCCCTGCACTTGAGTCGCGTCGCAGCTACCATCTTCCGCGCCGCCGCAACCGCACCGCCACTTCAAGCCGCCGGAATTTGAGACGGGCGCGAGTTCGCAGGCGCCGCCGCCGGGCGGCGGGCAGGGGTCTTCGTCGCAATCGATGCTGTGGAATGTCCACAAGCCTGACGCGAGCTGGGTCTCGTGGATCCAGCCGAAGCACCCGTCGCCGGAGTGGGCATGAGCACGGTCCGCAGCTCCGTACAGAACGAACAGCAAGCCGAGGGCCACGCCGACGAACGGCACTCTAGACCGCATGTTCTCCTCCTCACCGCCAACAAGCCTTTGTCAGCGGCGAGCGGCCCCGTGCCGCTCGCCGGGCACGCGTATCAGAGTTGGCGAATGCACCGAAGATAGGCGCACGCTCTCGCGGCGAGAAGTGGAAAGTTGTGTGCACACAAGAAGCGGCTGGTCTGGAGACTCGCGGTCCATCTGCTCGGCGACCGTCCGCCGGAAGCTGTGCCGATCACGCACGCAGAACGTGGGAAAAAGAAGGCGGATGTGGCTGGCGACGCCGTCGCGTGTCAGGCCGAAGCGGTGCCCGATCTCCTTGTCCGAATCGCCGAGGCAGAGTCTCCAGGCGACCTCCTTCCGCTTGGGAGGGACGTTGCGAGCCTCCATCAACCGGTCGAACGTTTTCCTTCGGCGCGCCCACCACTGGTGCGGCCGCGTGGCGTGGTCCTCCTCGCAACTGATCCCGCGAGCGCGGCCGGCGCGAGTCCTTCGGTGACCGGGGTCAACCATGCCGCCGCTCGCTTGACTAGCGGCGACGCCGTCCCGCAGGGCTCCACGGTCGTCTCTCTCTCTCTCTGCATCGCCTTCCACCTCCTTGCTGGGCGTCATCGCACGATGCGCCCGATTGACAAGAGCGCGAATGCCGTGCCGTGTGCCGGCCTGGCGTGCGTCGGCCGCAAGTCGGTCCTGATCAACGTCTTCGGTTCGCACGCACCAAGTGGGCCTCTGCGCCGATTACTCCCAATTGGTTCGATTCGTGGGACCAAAGAGCAGATTCCGCACACGACGCACGCCGACGTGTGGTGCTCTGTCTCTTGTAGTGGTCCGTGACGGCGATCCGCGATGCGGTCACGGGGCATCTGAACACGCGCGGGACACGGGCGCGGTGAAGTTCGGGCAAGGCCATCCAGAGGAGGACAACGAGAAAGAGCCGCGGAAACCCCCATCCTCTTTCGCGAGGCAGCGCGCCCCGCCCGCGGCGCACGTCACCTCGCCCGGTAGACGCCGGGACCCTCGCGCTCGATCACGCGGTCGCGCAGGAGCCGCTTGAGGACGGTTGTGCGCGCTGCCGCGGGCGATGCCGAGCAGCGCCGAGACATCCGCGACCCCGAACGAGGTCCCGTGCGCCATCGCCCACTCCGCGAGGCGTCGCCGGTGCGTGCCGGCGCGGTAGAGCGCCTCCTCGCTCAGCGCCGCCCGGGCGGCGAGCCCCTTCGGGGTCACCGTGTAGCGCGCCCACTGCTCCCGGCGGAGGAGGCCCGCGGCGGCGAGCTGCCCGAGCATCTGGCTCGCGTGCGGGCGCCCGCCCCTCAGGATGAAGCGCGCCTGGCGCGACGTGACGGTGCCGCCGTTCTCGATGACCCGGAGCAGGAAGCGAGCGGGGACGGTGCCCGGGCTCGGCGGGCGGCCCGTCCGGAACCAGAGGTCCCGGCGCGGGCTCCGGCCCGGCCGCCTGCCGGCCCGGCGGGCCACGCCGCCGACGACGTTCGAGCGGTCGAGCCGCACGCGGACGCTCTCGCCGCGCCGGAGCCGTTCCAGCGTGCGCTCGCTCACGCGGACCGCGATCGTCTCCAAGCCTCAGCCATCCGCGCGCCTCTCCAGCGCCCCCGGCACGTCCGCCGGCTCGAGCGCCACGTCCCACGCCCACTTCCCGAAGCCGCCGTGCGCGTTCACGGCGCGGCTCCGCCCTTGTCAGTCGCCCGGGCAAAGCGCTCGAACAGAGTCGAGGAAGAACTTCGAGAACTCGCGGTCGTCGGTGACGCGCTCGCGTTCAAGGAAGGCAGCTATGCCGCGCTGCTCAGGTAGGGGGAGTAGCGGCAAGTCTACTAGGGCGAAATTCGCGAACCGTAGAGCTTGCCCGTCGCGCACTAGATTCGAGGTGCTTTGCAATGGCCTTCCCCCTTGGCTACGATATCGGGGAGCGCTTTGGACAGCTCTGTGTCCGCCCAAGGCGGGAGCGGCGTGAGCGCCTCGTTCATCGGAAGCGGAGCCTAGCCCGAGGTCGAGGCGCTGCCAAGGCGCGCACTGGCGGGCCTCGAAACGCCCAACCCCCAGAAACTTGCGCATCAAGTTGCGCATCACGCGCCAGTGCGCGGCGCGGGAGCCCAAGCGGGGCGCGGGCGGCGGGTCGCCGCAACCCGCGCCCCCGCAAAGACTTGCGTGGTGCCGGGAATAGGATTCGAACCTACACTCGGTATAACCCGAACCAGGCCCTCAACCTGGCGCGTCTGCCAGTTCCGCCACCCCGGCTTGGTGTGGACCGAACCTTGTATCACGGCCTTCGCGACGTGGCAATCCGCACGCGGCACCCAGCCGTGCCTCATCAAGCCGACGTCGGCCGCCGCCGCCCCGGAAGCCGCGGGGCGCCCACCCGGCTTCGCTCGCGGGCCGGACGCGCGGGCCGGAGCCGAACCGAGCCCCCGCCCCCGGAGCCCCCTCGCTTCCTCCCCGCGCCCCGCCCTACTCCACGCCGCCGCTGCGCGACGGGACGAGCACGTAGCCCTCGGCCTTCACCATCCGCGACGGGCCGACCCCCAGCGCCACGCCCAGCACCGCCGTGTCGACCCGCCGGAGCACCGCGCAACGAAGGAAGTAGTCGTCGCGGAACCGCGGGTACTCCTCCCGCTTGAATCGGTCCGTCTCCTCCTCGATCAGGCGGTCCATCGCCGCCGCCTCCTCCTCGGTCTTGTCCTTGATCCCCTCCTGCCGCTTCTTCTTCCGCCAGTCCTCCTGGAGGCTGAGGATGCTGTTCTCGTTCCAGAAGGCCGTGCGCACGCGATCCCGCAGGTAGTCGCGAACGCCCAGGCCGCGCGCCAGCACCGAGAGTGTCCCCTCCGCCGGCAGCCGCTGCACCGCGGCCGCCACGCCGGGCTCCGCGATCAGCCGCGCCTGCGGATCCGCCGCCGCCGCGAGGATCGCCTCCATGTTCTCGTGGCTCGACGTGAAGATGAAGAAGCGGCCGCCCTCCGTGATCACGCCGTACGCGGGATGGAAGAGGCTGAAGTCGCCCGCGGGCGCGAGCAGCTCCACGACGTTGTACTTGCCGCTCGGGTCGAGCAGCGGCGCGTCGTCCCCCTTCCTCAGGCCGAGGAAGCGCAGGTTCTCCGTGATCTTCTGGACGATCTTCTCCGGCGGCACGTTGTCGCGCAGCTGGCTCACGAAGCTGAACGAAGGCTGCGGGGAGGGATTCGCGTCGTCCACCACCTGGTCGGCGCCGCTCAGGTCCGCGCTATCGAAGATCGCCGGCCGGTGGATGATCAGCATGTGCGTCTCGGCGAGGTCCTTCCCGATCTCCGCGAGCAGCGCCTCGTACGACGAGTAGGCCCGGCCGCCGGCGATGCCCCGCGTCGCGAGGCTGTCGAGGTTGCTCCGGTCCGCGTCCGACAGCGAGTCCATCGCGAGCGCCGCGAACGTGTCCGAATCCGCGTGCAGCACCGCCGCGGCCACCACGCCGCGACGCGGGACGAGCCGCCCGATCCCGTTCTCCGTGTAGTCGAACCGCAGGTCCGCCTTCTCGCGCTCGTAGAGCTTGATCGCGTACTGCTTCGTCATCCGCGCGTAGCCGTCCGGCAGCGGCCGGTTGACGAAGCGCACGGCGACGCCCTCCGGCTGGGGCGTGGCCTGCACGATCACGTTGCCGAGCACCTGCGGCGGGACGAGCTTCGTGATCGCGTCGAGCGGCCCGCCGCGGCGGTCCGGACGCAAGAGTCCCTGCGCGAGCCGCGGGCGCATGTGCAGCTCGATGTCGCCCCTGCGCACCGACAGCGGGATGAACTCGGTCTTGAAGTCGACGTCCGCCGGGAGGACGTACTGCCCGCCCTGGAGCGCGTCCTCGATCCACGCCGGCTCGTCGGTCAGGAGGAACACGTCCCGGATGCGAGCGAACCAGAGCGCGTCCGGCTCTTTCTGGCCGGTGCCGGTCCGGAACGGCGCGAGCGCGTCGGCGATGCGGCGGTCCGTCACCTTGAAGTAGAGGCCGCGGACGACGCTGATCCGGTCCGCGTCGGGCACCTTCGTGCGGACGAAGTCGCGCTGCAGGGCGGAGACGAACTTCGCGTAGCCGGGGATGCGGAGGAGCACGAGGAACCGATCGAGCTTCGGCACCGACAGGTTCGTCGTGACGATGCCCGCGATCCCCACCTCCTTGCCGGCGAGATCGCGCTCCAGGTTGACCTGGAAGAGCCCGAGCGGGATCTGCGGGTTGACTTCGCGCGCCACGTCGCGCGTGGCGCGGGCGAGCGCCTCCTTGGCGTCGAGGATCCAGCCGAGCGTCTCCTCCTCCCCGAGCCCCTCCACCACCGGCTGGTCGAGCAGGTCCGTCCCCGGGAAGCGCGCGAAGAAGTCGACCTGGTTGCTGACCAGGTCCCAGAGATGGTCCTCATCCCCCTCGAGCGGGTTCACGCCGAGCCCCTGCCAGACGAACAGGTAGCCCGCCGCGACGAGCAGCAGGACGAGCCAGAGGATCCCCTTCAGGAGCTTCTTCCACATGGTGAGCGGGCGAAGGTACCACACGTTGGACGATGCGGACCCGAAGGGCCTTCCCTTGTAGGATACGCAACCATGACCAAGCTCAGCCGGAGGGCGGGCCGGCTCGCCGAATCGGTGACCCTCGCCTTGGACGCCCGCGCGAAGGCGCTCATCGCGAAGGGCGAGCGGGTGATCCGCTTCGGGGTCGGGGAGCCCGACTTCGACACGCCCGAGCACATCAAGGCGGCGGCGCGGCGCGCGCTGGAGGGCCGCGTCGGCGGGTACACGCCCGTGGCCGGCACGCCCGAGCTCCGGCAGGCGGTCGCGGAGTCCTTCCGGAAGTCGGGGGTCGCCGCCGAGCCCCAATGGGTCATCGCGAGCTGCGGCGTCAAGCACTCGCTCTTCAACGCCCTCGCCGTGCTGCTCGACGACGGGGACGAGGCGATCCTGCCCTCGCCCTACTGGGTCTCCTACCCCTCGATGATCGAGGCGTCGGGCGCGAAGGCGGTCGTCGTCGACACCACGGGGGACGGCTGCGTCCTCACGCCCGGGCGGCTGGCCAAGGCGCTCACCCCGCGCACGCGCGTGCTCATCCTTGTCTCGCCGGGCAACCCGACGGGCGTCACGATGACGCGCGACCAGATGGCGGCGCTCGGCCAGGTGCTCGAGAAGCACCCGCAGGTGACGGTCGTCTCCGACGAGATCTACGAGCACCTCGTGTACGGGGTGCCGTTCGTCCCGTTCGCGGTCGCCTGCCCGGCGCTGGCCCCCCGCACGGTCACCGCGCGCGGCGTGAGCAAGTCGTTCGCGATGACCGGCTGGCGCATCGGCTACGCGACGGGCCCGAAGGACGTGATCGACGCGATGATTCGCTTCCAGTCGCACACGACCTCGAACCCGACCGCGATCGCCCAGGTGGCCACGATCGCCGCGCTCACGGGCCCGATGGAGCCGATCGAGGCGATGCGCGAGGCGTTCGACCGGCGGCGCAAGCTGATGTCGAGGCTGCTCGAGCGGGTCGAAGGATTCCGCCTCGTGCCCCCGACCGGCGCGTTCTACTGTTTCCCGGACGTGTCGTCGGCGCTGCGCGGGCGGACCGCGCTCGCGTTCACCGAGGAGCTCCTCGAGAAGGAGCGCGTGGTGACGGTGCCGGGCGAGGCGTTCGGGGCGCCGCATAACATCCGTCTCTCCTACGCGTGCTCCGAAGCGGACATCGAGGAGGGCTGCGCGCGGATCAAGCGGTTCGTCGAGGGGAAGTGAGGGGGCTCCGGGGGCCATGGTCGAGAAGGCCTTCCGGACGCTCGGGCTCGAGCCCGGCGCGAGCCCCGACGAGATCCGCGCGGCCTACCGGCGGCTCGCCAAGAGGAACCACCCGGACAAGTTCGTGCATGACCCGCGCCTCCAGACCCAGGCGACGGCGCGGATGAAGGCGATCAACGGCGCGTACCGGACGCTCCGGCCCTATCTGGACGGCACCCCCCCGCCGCCCCCCGCGCCCCCTCGGCCTCCCCCCCGGTACCCGCCGCGGCCCCGGCGGGCGCGGCGCGCTCCCGCCGACGGCGTTTCGCCGTGGGCGTGGCGCGCGTTCGGCGCCCTC
>DASUFL010000138.1:0-14711 GCA_036274595.1 Candidatus Eiseniibacteriota bacterium
GATCGATCGCCGCCCTGAGCTGATCGTCGGAGAGGTACGGCGCCGGCCCCAGACGAAGCCACTCGCCGCGATGATCGGTGAGCATCCCGCGCGCTCGGAGCGTGGCGGCGATCGCTCCCGCCTCCGGAGCCCGGAACGCGAGGAAGCCTCCCACCCCCTCGAGCGGAACCTGCCGGTCCCTCGTGATGCGTTTCGGATCGAGGCCGAGGGCGTCGAACCGCTCGGCCAGGAGTCCGATCTGGTGGCGGCTCACCGCGCGCAGGAACTCCGGATCGAGCTCCATCTCCTCGAAGAATCGGAACACCGAGGCGGCGCGGTAGTGGCTCGTCGGATCGTACGTCGCGCCGCTCCATCGCGCGGGCCCCGCGCCGTACGGCACGCGCCCCGGTCGCCTGTCGGTGAGATGCGCGAACTCGCTGAACCAGCCGGTCAGAAGCGGGCGCAGGTCGTCCCGTCCCGGGGGCACGCGGAGGAAGCAGTTCCCCTCGCCGAGCTGGCAGTACTTGTAGCCGCCCCCCACGACGAACGCGTCCCCGAGTCCCGCGAGCGAGAAGGGGACGACGTTCACCTGATGGTAGGCGTCCACGAGGAGCTCGGCGCCGCGCGCGCGGCACGCTGCGAGCGCCCGGTCGAGGCCGGGCACGATGTGCGCGGTCTCGAAGAGCACGCTCGACACGAGCGCGGCGGAGGTGCGGTCATCGATCGCCTGGACCAGCCGGTCGACCAGCGTCGCCGCCGGATAGGCCGCCACCTTCACCACCTCGAGCCGGCCATCCTCGGCCAGGCGGTCGAGCTGGCGACGGATCGTGTGGAACTCGCCGTCGGTCGTGACGAGCCGCGGCCGCGAAGCGAGCGGGAGGGCGGAGAGGAACCGGACCACGAGCTCGTGCGTGTTCTGGCCGAGGGCGATCTCCTCCGGGCGCGCGCCTAAGAGCCGCGCGAACCCGCGCCGGACGCGCTCCGCCTTCGCCTCCGCGCGCTCCCACTTGTCGTCGACCCCCTCCGCGGCGTCGGCCCACGCCTCGAGCTGCCCGTCGAAGGAGACGTCGGGCCATGCCTGGTGCGAGTGGCCGGTCAGGAGGAGCCGCTCCTCCACGCGAAAGCGCGAGTAGTGCGGGGCGAGCGCGTTGGGCGTGGCGCGGAGCGCGTCGAGGCGGGCGGCGGTGTCGGGGCTCATCGGACGCTCGGAGCCGCGGAGCTCAGAGCTCCGTCCGGATGGCCCAGAGGTCCGGATAGAAGGGGCGGTCGAGCGTGGTCTTGAGATAGGCCGCGCCCATCGAGCCGCCGGTCCCCTTGCGCGTGCCGATCGTGCGCTCGACCATCTTCACGTGCCGGTAGCGCCACTCCTGAAATCCCTCGTCGAGATCGACCAGACGCTCGCAGAGCGCGCGCACGGTGGGATCGTTCTTGTAGACGTGAATGAGGAGCGGATGGAGCTCGGGCGCGGACTCGACCGCGCCGCTCCGATCCCGCGAGAGGACCGACGGCGGCACCGTATGCCCTTTCGCGACGAGGTAACGCAGGAACGCGTCCCACAGCGACGGCTCGGCGAGGCGCCGCTCGAGGCGCTCCCGCGCGGGGCTCCCCTCCGGGTAGCGGGAGAGCGCCCCCCGGTTCCGCATGCCGAGGAGGAACTCGAGCTCCCGGAACTGGAACGACTGGAATCCGCTCCCCGATTCGAGCCGCTCGCGGAACGTGAGGAACTCGAGCGGGGTCATCGTCTCGAGCACGTCGATCTGCGCCACGACCACCTTGAGGATCGTGAGGACGCGCTTCAGCGTGTGCTGCGCGCGCATGTCGTCCCGCCGCTCGAGGAGCCCCTTCAGGTAGTCGAGCTCGTGGAGCATCTCCTTGAACCAGAGCTCGTACACCTGGTGGATGACGATGAAGAGCATCTCGTCGTGCTCGTCGGAGAGCGGCTTCTGCTGGTCGAGGAGCTCGTCGAGCTTGAGATAGGTGGAATAGGTCACGCCCAAGGCGCCGGGCCTCCGATCATGTGAACCGCGGCTTGTAGTTGGCGAGCGACTCGTACTGGTCGGGCCATGGCAGAGGATAGCCCAGCTCGTGCGCGGCGTGGCGGGTCCAGTACGGGTCCCACAGGTGCGCGCGCGCCAGGAGGCAGAGATCCGCCCGCTCCGCCGCGAGGATCGTGTCGACGTCGGAATAGGACGAGATGTTCCCCACCGCCATCGTGGCGATCCCGACCTCATGGCGGATCCGATCCGCGAAGGGGGTCTGGAAGAGCCGCCCGTAGACCGGCTTCTGGTCCGGAATCGTCTGCCCCGCGGACACGTCCACGATGTCGCAGCCGTGCTCCTTGAGGAGCCGGGCCACCTCCACCGCGTCCTCGGGGCCGTGCCCTTTCGGATGCCAGTCCACCGCGGAGATGCGGACCGACATCGGCCGCTCCTCGGGCCACACGCGCCGCACGCGATCGAAGACCTCGAGCGGAAAGCGCATGCGGTTGGCGAGCGGGCCGCCGTACTCGTCGTCGCGGCGGTTCGTGAGGGGCGAGATGAACGTCGCGAGGAGATAGCCGTGCGCCATGTGGATCTCGAGGAGATCGAAGCCCGCCTCGATCGCGAGATGGGCGGCGCGCTCGTATTCGCGGAGCGTCTGGTCCATGTCGGCGCGGGTCATCTCGCGCGGCGTCTGGCTGTGCGGGTAGTACGGGATCGCGGACGGTGCCAGGACCGACCAGTTTCCCTGGGCGAGCGGCTGATTGTCCCCTTCCCACAGGAGTCGCGTGGATCCCTTGCGCCCCGCGTGGCCGAGCTGGATCGCCATCTTGGCCGGCGTCCGGGCGTGCACGAAGTCCACGATCCGCTTCCATGCCGGCGCGTGCTCCTCCTTGTAGAGACCCGTGCAGCCTGGCGTGATGCGCGCCTCGGGGCTCACGTCGGTCATCTCCGCGAAGACGAGCCCGGCGCCGCCGACCGCCCGCGCTCCCAGATGGACCAAGTGCCAGTCGTTCGGGGTGCCGTCGACCGCGCTGTACTGGCACATGGGCGAGACCGCGACGCGATTCGGGAGCAGGAGGCCGCGCAGCTTGAACGGCGTGAACATGGGAGGCGGCGGCTTGGGTCCCGCCGGAGCCTTGGTCCCGGCGCGGCGCGCGGCTTCCGTCGCGAACCGCGCGTCCACGGCCTCGATGAACCTCGGATCGCGCACCCGGAGATTCTCGTGGGTGACGCGCAGGCTTCGCGTGAGGAGCGTGAACGCGAAGGTCAGGGGATCGAGGTCCATGTAGCGCTCGGTGTCCTCGAACCACTGGAGGCTTGCCTGCGCCGCGCGCTGGAGGCTCTCGACCGCGGGGCGCCGCTCCGCCTCGTACGCCTCGAGCGCCCCGGGCACCGAGGCGTTGGCCTCGAGCGCGCGGACGAGCGCGCTCGCGTCTTCCATCGCGAGCTTCGTTCCCGATCCCACGGAGAAGTGCGCCGTATGGGCCGCATCCCCCACGAGCGCCACGTTTCCATGGCTCCAGCGCTCGTTCCGGATCGTCGGGAACGCGCGCCAGATGGAGCGATTGGAGACGAGGCGGTGCCCCTCCAGCTCCTCTGCGAAGAGCCGCTCGCAGAACCGGAGGGTCGCCGCCTCGTTCGCGCGATCGAGGCCCGCCGCGCGCCAGGTGGCCTCGCGCGCCTCCACGATGAACGTCGAGGCCCCCGGCTCGTACTGGTAGGCGTGCACGCGCCAGAGCCCGTGCGCGTCGTTCTTGAAATGGAACGTGAACGCGGGAAAGGGTTTCGTGGTGCCGAGCCAGACGAAGCGGTTGGGACGCACGTCGACCATGGGACGGAAGTGGTCGCGGTAGCGCTCGCGCACGACCGACTGCGCCCCGTCGGCGGCGAGAACGACGTCCGCCTCGCGCCTTAGCTCCTCGGGATCCTTCACCTCGCGCTCGAAGCAGAGGCGCACGCCCGAGGTGCGGCAGCGCTCCGCGAGGAGCGCGAGCAGCGTCTTCCGCGAGAGGCCGGAGAATCCGTGTCCCGTCGAGCGGAGCATCGTCTCCTTGTAGTGGATCTCGATGTCGTCCCACCGGTGCGCCTGCGAACCCATCGCGGCGGTCACCTCGGGATCGGCCTGCGCGAGCGCCTCCTCGGTCGCGTCGGAGAAGACGACGCCGAAGCCGAACGTGTCCTCGAGCCGGTTCCGCTCGTAGACCTGAACCTCGTGCTTGGGATCGGCTTTCTTGAGGAGGAGAGCGAAGAAGAGGCCCGCCGGCCCGCCGCCGATCACGGCCGCCTTCACCCGGCCCCCTTGACGAGCTGCCCCGCGATCACGAGGTGCTGGATCTCGGTGGTCCCCTCGTAGATCCGGAGCGCGCGCACCGCGCGATAGAGGCGGTCCACCGGGCTCGAAGCGAGCACCCCCGAGCCTCCCAGGATCTGGACGGCGTCATCGATGACGCGCTGCGCGGCTTCGGTCGCGAACGCCTTGGCCATCGCCGCTTCGAGGGTGACGCGCTCGGCTCCGCGATCGGCCTCGTACGCGGCGCGATAGACCAGGAGGCGCGCCGCCGTGAGATCGGTCGCCATCCGCGCGAGCTTCTCCTGCACGAGCTGGAATTCGGCGAGCGGCTTTCCGAACTGCCGTCGCGTTCGCGCGTGGCGCAGCGCCTCGTCGAGCGCGCGCGCCGCCATGCCGCAGGCCGCGGCGCCGACCGTGGCGCGCAAGCGATCGAGCGTCTTCAATCCGAGCGCGAGTCCGCGCCCCTCCGGGCCCAGGCGATTCCCCTCGGGCACGCGGCACCCCTCGAACGCGATCTCGCCCAGGGGGTGGGGCGCCGCGAGCACCTGCGCGCCCGTGAACGTGAGCCCCGGAGTCGAAGCCGGAACGACGAAGCAGGAGATGCCCTTCGCTCCGAGCGAGGGATCGGTGGTCGCGAAGACGGTGTAGAAGTCGGCGATGCCCGCGTTCGAGATGAAGGTCTTCGTCCCGTCGAGCACGTACCCGTCGCCCTCGCGCCGCGCGCGCGTCGCGATCGCGGCCGCGTCGGAGCCGGCCTCGGGCTCCGTCATCGCGAACGCTCCCATGGCGCGGCCTAAGACGGCGTCCTCGAGCCAGCGCGATCGCATGGCTTCGTTCCCGGCGAAGTGGAGCGGGACCGTCGCGAGCCCCTGGAGCGCGAAGACGGCGTCCGCGAGAGGAGACGCGGCGCCGAGCGCCTCGCGCGTGAGACAGCAGCCGCGCCAGTCGCGGCGGCGGATCGGATCGAGCAGCCCTCCCTCGCCCAGGCGCGAGAGCCACGCGCGCGCGCGCGTCCGCGCCTCCGCGTCGTCCTCTGGCTCCGGAAGCTCCCGCGCCGCGGCCCCGGCAAACGCACCCACGACCGGGGCGAGCGCCAGGTGCGCGTCGTCGAGGAACGCCCGGACCGGGATCGGATCGGGATGGCTCATGCCTGGAACTTGGGCTCCCGCTTGGCCCGGAACGCCTCGTAGGCCTCCCGGAAATCAGGGCGCTCCATGAGCGCCGCCTGGACGTCCGCCTCGTGCGCGAGCGCCGTCTCGAAGTCGAGCGCCCACTCGGCGTCGAGCGCGCGCTTCGTGACCGCGAGCGCCTCGGCGGGCCCGCGCGCGAGGCGCGCGGCGAGCGCCACCGCCTCGTCCACGACGCGCTCCCCGGGGACGACGGCGTTGTAGAGGCCGATCTCATGCGCGCGGCGGGCGTCCACGAAGTCGCCGGTCATGAGGATCTCCGTCGCCCGTCCATGCCCCACGATCCGCGGCAGGAGCCACGACGCCCCCATGTCCGCCCCCGAGAGCCCGACCCTCACGAAGAGGAATGCGATCTTCGCCGTCTCCGACGCGATGCGGATGTCGCAGGCGGCGGCGATCACCGCCCCCGCGCCGGCCACCGTGCCGTTGAGCGCCGCGATCACGGGCCGGCGGCAGCGCCGGATGTTGAGGATGAGATCGCAGGTCATGCGCGTGAACTCGCGCAGTCCCGCCGAATCGCGGGAGAAGAGGGCGCCGATGATGTCCTCGACGTCGCCCCCCGAGCAGAACGCGCGCCCCGATCCGGTGAGGACGATCGCGCCCACGCCCGGCTCCGTGTCGAGCCGGGCGAAGAGATCGCGCAGCTCGGCGTAGACCTCGAACGTGAGCGCGTTCAGCCGGTCGGGCCGGTCGAGGGTGATGCGCGCCACGCGGGTCGTCGGATCGACCGCGAACCGGAACGAGCGCGGCTGGATCACGGCGTCCCCCCGATGACGGCGGTCGCCTCGATCTCGACGACCGCCCCCTCGTCCACGAGGCCCGAGACCTCGACCATCGCCATCGCCGGATAGCGGCGGTCGAACCGCTCGCGCCAGACGCGCCCCAGGGGCTCGAGCGCCACGCGGTAGGAATTGAGATCCGTCACGTAGACCGTCATGCGCGCCACGTCCGCCGGTCCGCCCCCCGCCTCGCGCACCACCGCGAGCACGCGGTCGAGCGCGCGCGCGAACTGCTGCACGAATCCCGCGACGGGCCCCTTCTCGGACGCATCCCACCCCGGCTGCCCCGCGACGAAGAGCAGGCGCCCTCCCGCGGGCCCGAGCACGCCGTGGCTGTACCCCTTGGGCGTGCCCAGCGTCGCCGGGTTCACGTTCTCGAGGCTCATCGACCCCTCCCGTTCAAGACGATCGCCTGTCCCGTCTCCACCGCGTCGTCGCGGCAGAGCCGCACCACGGCCGCCGCGACCTCGTCCGGACGGATGAGCCGCTCCTGCCCCGCGGTCTCGAGCACGGCTCGAAGCGCGGCGTCACGAGCGAGCCCCGTCTTCGCTCCGACCGTGGCGAGCGTCCGATCGGTCATGGGCGTGTCCACGTAGGCCGGACAGATCGCGTTCACCGTCACCCCGCGATCCTCGAGCTCGAGCGCGGCCGCGCGCGTGAAGCCGACGGCGGCATGCTTGGAGGCGCAGTAGTGCGCGATGTAGCGCCCCCCTTCGAGCCCCGAGGTCGACGCGATCGTGATCACGCGTCCCCACCCCCGCTCGGCCATCGCGGGAGCGAACTCCCGCGTGCAGAGGAAGACGCCGGTCGCGTTGACCGCGAGCACGCGATTCCACTCGTCCAGCGTGAGCTTCCGAAGCGGCGCCGAGCTCGAGACGCCCGCGTTGTTGACGAGGATGTCGACGCGGCCGAGCCTGGCCTCCGCCTCGCGCGCGAGCGCCTTCACGCTCGCCTCGTCCGTGACATCGCACGGGGCGGCGTGCGCCTCGACGCCGCGCGCGCGGAGAGGGGCCGCGACCGCGTCCACCTCGCTCCGCGTGCGCGCCGCGAGGAGGAGCGCGATCCCCTCGTCGGCGAGCGCATGCGCGATGGCAGCGCCGATGCCCCGCCCCGCGCCTGTGACGACGGCGGTCCGGCCGCGCTTCATATCGTCGCGTGCTCCGATCCGAACGCCTCTAGAATCGCGTCGCAGAGGATCTGCCCGAGCGCCTCGATGGTCTCGCGCCCTTCGGCGTCGGTCGCGTCGGCGGGCCAGCCGAAGTAGGCCCGCGGCCCGCCCGCTTCCTCGAATGTCCCCTTGCCGTCCCGAATCGCACGCGAGAGCGACGCGGGATTGGGGGGAAGGGACCGCATGACGTCGCGGCGCACGAGGTCGGGCCGCTCGGCCATCACGATCGACCCTTCGTACCGCCCCGCATGGCAGGCTCCCGTGCGGAACTCGTCCGTGAGCCGGAGCGCCCAGGGCTTTCGCGTGAGATCAGGACAGACGATGGGAATGGATCCATCGCGCCGCGCGCGGTCCACTGCTTCCTGGAGCGCTCCTACATGAACGGGATCGAGATGCGCATTCGCGACCGCCAGCGCCGCCACGCCATGACGCTTGAGCTCCCGCGCGAGCCCGGCGACTAGCCCCGTGACGACGTCGGCCGGCATCGAGAGGGTGCCCGCGAACGCGGCCCCGAACGGAGCGGCCGTGTACGGGAGCGCCGGCAGGAGCACGGCGTGGATCCCCGCCCCGGCGAGGCAGTCGCCGCCCGCCCGCGCCATCGCCTCGGCGATCACCAGGTCGGTGCCGAGCGGCAGATGAGGACCATGAGCCTCCACGGCGCCCACCGGCAGGATCGCCGTCAACCGCTCGCGCGGGAGGTCGCGCGCCTCTTCCCAGGTCAGATCCGCCCAGCGGGGAACCGTCATTCACTCCTCATGTCGGGTATTGCCACCCGCCCGGCGGGCCTTCATCATGGGCGGCTCGGACGAACCTACCATGACCCTTGAGCCATCGGAACGACTGAACATCGCCGATCTCTTTCTGGACGAGCGGGTTCGGGAAGGGCGAGGCGCCCGCACCGCGATCCGCACCGACTCCGGAACGAGCACGTATGCCGAGGTCCAGGCGCTCGCCAACCGCTTCGCGCAGGCGCTGCGGCAGGCTGGAGTGCAGCCCGAGCATCGCGTGATCCTCGGCATGCCCGACGGCCCCGGCTACGTCGCCGCGCTGTTCGGCATCCTGAAGCTGGGCGGGGTCGCCGTGATGGTGAATCCGGGCCTGCCCGCCGCCGAAGTCGCGTGGATCCTGGATCACGCGCGCGCCCGGGCCGTCGTCACGCACGCGGGCTCGGCCGAGCCGTTCCTCAAGTCGGCCGCCGCTTCGCCGTTCGCGCCCCAGGTGCTGGTCCATGGCGACGACGCGTTCGAGCGCACGCTCGAGGCCCAGTCGGACACGTTCCCCACCTTCCCGACGCACCGGGACGATCCCGCGATCTGGCTCTTCTCGGGGGGAACGACGGGGCGGCCGAAGGCCGTCGTCCAGACCCATCGGTCGTTCGCGAACACCGCGCGCCTCTACGGCGGCCAGGTGATCGCCTACACGGAGAACGACATCACGCTCTCCGTGCCCAAGCTCTACTTCGGCTACGCGACCGGGTCGAATCTCTTCTTCCCGTTCGCTGCGGGCGCGTCCACCGCTCTCTTCCCCGAGCCCGCGAACGCGGAGACCCTGTTCGACAAGATCAAGCGCCACAAGCCGACGATCCTCGTCCACGTGCCGACGATGATCCACAAGATGCTCTCGCATCCGAGAGCGGCGACCTCGGATCTCTCCTCGCTAAGGCTCGTGACCTCGGCCGGCGAAGCCCTCCCGGCGGAGATCGACGAGCGCTGGCGCCGCACGTTTGGAGTCGAGATCCTCGACGGCCTCGGCACGGCGGAGATGTGGCACATCTTCATCTCGAACCGGCCGGGCCAATCCCGCCCCGGCACGCTCGGCACGGTCGTGCCGGGCTTCGAAGTTCGCGTCTGCGACGAGGAGGGGCGCGAGCTTCCGCGCGGCGAGACCGGCTGGCTCTGGGTGAAAGGGGACTCGCGCGCCCTCGGCTACTGGCACGATCTCGACAAGACCGCCCGGAGCTTTCGCGGCGAGTGGTACGTCTCCGGCGATCTCATCACGATGGACGGGGAGGGCTATGTGACCTACTGCGGCCGGGGGGACGAGATGCTCAAGGTCGCGGGCAAGTGGCTCGCGCCCCAGGAGGTCGAAGGCTGCCTCCTCGAGCATCCATCGGTGGCGGAGGCGGTGGTGGTGGGCGTTCCCGACGCGCAGGGTCTCGTGAAGCCGCGCGCGTACGTCGTGCCCAAGGGCGCGAAGGACGGCCTCGAGGAGACGCTCAAGGCGCACGTGAGAGATCGCCTCGACGCGTACAAGCATCCGCGCGAAGTCGTGTTCGTCGACTCCCTCCCCCGCACCCACCTGGGCAAGGTGGACCGCGGGTCGCTGAGAAGGCGCTGATGGCCACACCGATCTCGATCGTGCCGCGCAAGCGGCCCGCGGCCCCGGAGCCAGCGGCGGTTCCCCGAACCGACCCGCAGCGACTTCCTGGCACGCGGGTCCAGGTCGCGATCCTCGCGCTCGCGGTGTTCGTCGTGGCCGCGATCGTGCATGCCCAGACCCTCTCGTTCAGGTTCCTGACGACCTGGGACGACCCGTCCTACATCACCCACAATCCCTGGATCCGGGGACTCACGCTCGAGAACATCCGCTTCGCGTTCACCACGCCCTACTTCGCGAACTACCTTCCGCTGCACCTCGTCTCCTACATGGTGGACTATCAGTTCTGGGGGCTGAACCCGTTCGGGTATCGCCTGCAGTCGCTCTTCCTCGTGGCGCTGAACGCGTCCCTGGCGTTCTTCCTCGTGCGGCGGCTCTTCCGGAGCCTGGCGCTCGGAGTCATCGCGGCGCTCCTCTACGCGGTCCACCCGGCCCAGGTGGAAGCCATCGCGTGGATCTCGATCCGCAAGGATCTCCTCTCGACCGTGTTCCTCCTCCTCACGGTCATTCTGTACGACGAGGCGACGCGCGACCGTTTCCGACCGTGGGTGTACGCGGGCTCGGTGGTGATGTACGCCCTCGGGCTCCTGTCCAAGGTGTCGATCTCCACGCTTCCCCTCTTTCTCTTCGTGCTCGACTGGACGCGGCGGTGGGATGGGCTCGCGTTCCGATGGAAGCAGTCGATCGCGACCAAGATTCCCTACCTCGCCTTGGCCGCCGTGCTCGTCTATGTGAACAATCACGCCCAGGTGAAGACCGGGCTCCCTTACACGCACCAGCCGCTCCAGTACGTCATGGTGAAGGGGGAGGCGATCTGGAGATACCTGGCGTTGCTGACGGGGATGGTCGATGGAGTCCCGATGTACGACCCGCCTTGGCTGGGCGGCCTCCACCCGCCCTTCAATCTGGCCGGCGCCCTCCTTCCGTTCGTCATCCTCGGCTTCGCGTTCTGGCGGCGGCTCCGGGCTCTGACGCTCGGCGCGGCCTGGCTCTTCATTCTCCTCATCCCGGTCCTCGCGTTCCCGCTCATGGTGTACATGGCGGACCGCTACCTCTATGCCCCCTCGCTCGGGTTCTGCTGGGTCCTGGCCGCCGGCATCCTGTGGCTGGCCGGCCGGGTGCGCTCGCAAGGTGGGCGCGCGGCGGCCGCGGTCGTGCTGACCGTGATCCCGTTCACGCTCTTCACCGTGAGGACGGTTCGGTATGAGGCCTTGTGGGGGAATCCCGAGGCGCTCTGGAGATATACGATGCAGCGGACCAAGGACGTGCGGGCCAAGAGCGCGCTCGCGCAGACTCTGACGCTGAAGCGGCGCTACGACGAGGCGGAGCAGATCTATCAGAGTCTCCTGGTCTACAACAGCTCCGACGTGTACGCCGGACTCGCGTCCATCTACATACCCACGGGACGATTCGACGAAGCGCAGGAGATGATGGACAGGGCCGTCCTCCACTGGGCGGGCAAGCGGGACAACGAGAAGGCGGACATCCTCTGCTACCGCGCCATGGTCGAGCTGGCCCGCGAGGACAGGGACGGGGCGATTCGCGATTGGCTCGAGGCGGCCCGACTCGACCCGAAGAACGACGAGT
The DNA here is from genome assembly GCA_036274595.1 of Candidatus Eiseniibacteriota bacterium. Lineage (GTDB taxonomy): Bacteria > Eisenbacteria > RBG-16-71-46 > SZUA-252 > SZUA-252 > WS-9. The sequence goes on from DASUFL010000138.1 coordinate 11,349, forward strand.
CGCGGAGACACTTGCGCCGCCTGGGCGTCGAGCCGCCGCCATCGCGCTGACCATGGCCGAGCCGATCGCGATCATCCCGCGCCGAAAGCGAGCCGAGCCGGTGGCGAGCTCCGCCGCGAGCCGCCCCGCCAAGCCGGGCGGCGGTCTGCAGCTCTGGCTCCTCGCGGCCACGCTGTTCGGGATCACCTTGCTGGTCCACGCTCAAACGCTCGGGTTCCCCTTCCTGATGACCTGGGACGATCCGGCCTTCGTCGTCCACAATCCATGGATCCGCGGCCTGACTCTGGAGAATTTGCGCTTCGCGTTCACAGCCCCCTATTTCTCGAGCTACCACCCGCTCCACCTCGTCTCCTACATGGTGGACTACTCGGTCTGGGGACTGAACCCGTTCGGCTTCCGGATCCAGTCCCTCCTGCTCGCCGGGATGAACACGGCTCTCGCCTTCGCGCTCACCCGCAGGCTGTTCGGCAGCGTCGTTCTGGGCACCGTGGCGGCGCTCCTCTACGCCGTCCATCCCTCCCACGTCGAGGCGGTCGCGTGGCTCTCCATCCGCAAGGATCTGCTCTCGACCTTCTTCCTGCTGCTCTCGGTGCTCGTCTACGACAAGGCGACGCGAGACGGATTCCATGGACCCTGGTACGCGACGTCGGTCGCGACGTTCCTGCTGGGACTCCTGTCCAAGGTGTCGATCTCCATGCTCCCTCTGTTCCTCCTCGTGCTCGACCTCACGCGCCGGTGGGACGGAGCCGCCTTCTCGTGGAAGCGCGCGATCGCGACCAAGATTCCCTACGCGGTGCTCGCCGGTGCGCTCGTCGTGGTGAACGACCTGGTCCAGGCCAAGACCCACCTGCCGTACGCGCATCAGCCCCTCTCGTACTTGATGGTGAAGGGACATTCGGTCGCCATGTACCTGGGGCTCCTGGCCGGGGTTCTCGACGGGAGGCCGATCTATGACCCGCCCTCGGTGGCCGGGTTTCGGGGGGTCCTGGATCTGGCCGCCCTCGCTTTTCCCGTCCTCGTGTTCGCCTTGGCCTGGTCCCGGAGGCAACGGGTGCTCGCGCTCGGCACGGCCTGGATCTTCGTCCTCCTGCTCCCCGCGATCGCCTTCCCGCTGGTCACGTACATGGCGGACCGCTATCTCTACGCGCCATCGCTCGGCTTCTGCTGGATCCTGGCCGCAGGCATCCTGTCCCTGGCCGGCCGGGCGCGATCCGAGGGACGGCGCGTCCTGGCGGTCGTCGCCATGACGGCGGCGGCGCTCACGTTTTTCGTGGTGCGGACGGTGCGCTACGAATCGGTTTGGGGTGTGCCTCAGAAGCTCTGGGCCTACGCCCACCAGCGGAGTCACGACGTCCGGGCCACGAGCAACCTGGCGCAGGCGATGTACGTGAACCACCGCTACGACGAGGCGGAGCAGCTCTACCAGACCATCGTATGGACGAACACCGTCGAGGCGTGGACGGGCATCGCGTGCGTCTACTTCAACACGGGGCGCTACTCCGACGCCAAGGACGCGATGGACCGCGCGGTCCTGGCCATGGGTAGGAGGCGGCCGAGCCAGCAGGCGGACGTCCTCTATCTTCGCGGCCAGATCGAGTGGCCGTTCGACCGGGAGGCCGCGATCCGCGATTGGGAGGAAGCGGTCCGCATCGACCCGAAGCACGAGCGGGCCAGGGCCGGTCTCAGCGCGCCCGATGCGCCTCCGAGCGGGCTCTGATCGTGGCGGCCACCTCCTCGAGATCGGCGCGCCGGGAGCGCGCGAAGCGCGATGCGAAGATGGGGCGCCCTGCCGGCGGCGCGCCGGGAGCGCGGCTTTCCGGCACAGTTCTCAACGTCGTCCTCGCCTCGATCGCGGTGTTCGCCGCCGCGTACGTCATCCATCAGCCTTCGCTCCACTTCGGCTTTCTGACGAGCTGGGACGATCCCACGTACGTCACGGACAATCCCTGGATTCGCGGGCTGACGCCCGAGAACATCAAGTTCGCGTTCACGACACCCTACTTCTCGAACTACCTACCGCTCCACCTCGTCTCGTACATGGTGGATTACTCGCTCTGGGGGCTGAACCCGTTCGGGTTCCATCTCCAGTCGGTGGTCCTGGCGGCGCTCAACGCGGTGCTCGCGTTCTTCGTCGTGCGCCGCCTCTTCGGCAGCTTCGCGCTCGGATGGGTCGCGGCGCTCCTCTACGCGGTCCACCCGTCCCACGTCGAAGCGGTCGCTTGGGTCTCGATCCGGAAGGACCTCCTTTCGACCGTCTTTCTCCTCCTCACGCTGATCCTGTACGACGAGGCGACGCAGGGCCGGAAGCTCCGGGTGGCGTGGTACGCCGCGTCGGTCGCGACCTTCCTGCTCGGACTCTGGTCGAAGATGTCCATTGTCGCGCTCCCGCTCTTCATGCTCGTCGTCGACTACATGCGCGACCGACAGGGACGTCCGTTCGACTGGAAGCGCGCGATCGTGACCAAGATTCCTTACGGCCTCCTCGGCGTATGGCTCGTGATCGTGAACAACCAGGTGCAGGTGAAATCGGAGCAGCCCTACGCCCACCAGCCGCTCCAGTACCTCATGGTGAAGGGGCACGCGGTCTGGATGTACCTCGGCCTTCTCACCGGAGTCCTGGAAGGTCGGCCGATCTACGATCCGCCGACGTTGAACGCGCTCGACCTGGCCGGGGTCCTGATCCTGCCCGCGATCTTCTGGCTCGCCTATCGCCGCCGCCTTCGCGCGCTCGCGCTGGGCGCGGCCTGGATCTTCGTGCTCCTGATCCCCGCTCTCGCCTTCCCGCTTGTCACGTACATGGCCGACCGGTACCTCTATGCGCCGTCGCTCGGCTTCTGCTGGATCCTGGGCGCCGTCCTCATCGCGATCGCGAGCCGCGTCAAGGCGGAGCCGGCACGGACGGTGACGCTCGCCGCGATCACCGCGATCCCGTTCCTGTTCTTCACGGTGCGGACCCGGGAGTACCAGAGCGTGTGGCGGGACGGTGAAGCGCTCTGGACCTACACGACCAAGCACAGCCGCGACTTTCGCGCGCTCAACAATCTCGCGCAGGTCCGGTTGAATCAGCAACGATACGCTGACGCCGAACGTCTCTACGGACAGGCTTCCAAGTTCGACAACATCGTCTCGTGGCAGGGCCTGGCGACCACGTAGTACAACACGAAGCGCTACGAGCAGGCGCAGGCGGCGATCGACAAGGCCATCGCCGTGATGAAGACGAAGCGCTCGAGCCCCGACGAGCAGGCCGAGCTCTACTACACGAAGGGCGCCATCGAATGGGTCCGCGGCCAGAACGCCGCCGCGCGTGAGGACTGGGAAACAGCGGTCCAGATCTACCCGCAACACGCGCAAGCCGTCGCGTGG
>DASUFL010000139.1:0-5601 GCA_036274595.1 Candidatus Eiseniibacteriota bacterium
GCCTACTACGACGCGATCAACGCGCGGCGCTACCCGGACGCCTACGTCCTCTGGTCGGGGCGCGGCGAACAGAGCGGGCAGACCGTGGAATCCTTCACGGCCGGGTTCGCGCAGACCGACTCGGTGCGTGCCGAGATCGGAACGCCTTCGGACATGGAGGCGGCGGCCGGCTCGCGGTACATCACGGTGCCCGTGCGACTCCAGGCCCACCTAGGAAGGCGCACCGAGTCGTATGAGGGAACCTACACGCTCCGCCGCGCTGTCGTAGACGGCGCTACGGCCGAGCAACGGCAGTGGCGCATCGCGGGGGCGGCGATCCGGAGGAGCCGGTGACCGCCCGGCGCCGGGGCCGGAAGCCTTGACCCGACCGCGTCTTCGACACCTCTTCCTCGACCTCGACGGCACGCTCGTCGATCCGTTCGAGGGAATCACGCGGTCGCTTGCGCACGCGCTCGAAGCGCTCGGTTACCCCGTCCCTCCGAGGAGCGAGCTCAAGACCCACATCGGTCCGCCTCTGTCGGATGCCTTCAAGAGCCTGCTTGGGACCTCCGAGGAAGCGATCCTTCGCCTGGCCATCAATGCCTACCGAGAGCGCTACTCCCAGGTCGGAATCCTCGAGAATCGCGTCTATGATTGGATTCCTGAAACGTTGCACGCCCTTCGCGCCAATGGCATTGACCTCCACCTCGTCACCTCCAAGCCCGCGGTCTATGCCGGTCGCGTTCTCGAGCACTCCGGACTCGCGGCTTCGTTCGAGACCGTTCATGGCCCCGACCTGGACGAGATTCATTTGCAGAAGAGCGTCCTCGTTCGGCGAGCCCTCGATGCCGGCGCCATGGCTCCGTCATCGGCCGCCCTCGCGGGCGATCGCGGCGTTGATCTGGATGCCGCGCGAGAGAACGGGGTTTTCTCCATTGGAGTCATGTGGGGGTACGGCACGCGCGAGGAGCTTGGGACCGCAGATTCGCTCGTCGATTCGCCGTCGGAGCTCCTGGCGCGCGTTCGCGAGCTCGCTCACGGGAGGAATCTCGACGCGACCGACTGAGCCTCACACCGCCGCCTTCCTGCTTACAGCTCCCCGCCGGCCAGCGCCCGGAGCGCGTTCTCCCGAAGGGTCACAAACCGTACGCCGTCCTCGACCGCTCCCAGCGAGCGATAGAAGGCGAGCGCCTTCGCGTTCGAATCCAAAACGCCGCCGGTCAGCGAGCGCGCACCCAGTCGAAGCGCTTCTCGCGCGAGCCCGGCCATGAGCGCTCGTCCCAGCCCGCGGCCACGCGCCTCCTCGTCGACGTAGAGATCCACGACCACGAGGCTCCGGGCCGCGACGTCGGAGTCGTAGCCGGTATGGTAGAAGGCGTAGCCCGCGGCCCGGCCGTCCACCTCGCCCACCAGGATCGAGACCAGAGGCTCCTGTCCGAACGCATCCTCGCGCACGCGCTCCGGGGTGAAGGAGTCCATGTCGACTCCGAGAGCGCGGTTCAGCGCGTTGGCCATTCGGGCGATGGCCACGGCGTCCTCCGTCCGGGCCGGACGAATCAGGACGGTGTTCCCTCCTTCGGCCGTTTCTTCCGCGTGACGAAGAGCACCGCGAGCGTCCAGCTGGGGAACAGGTCGACGAAGGGCACCATCTCCGCGATGAGGGTGGGCAGGAATGCGATGTGGAAGCCGAGGAGGAACGTCATGACGATCCCCGTCAGGATATCGAGCGCATTGTCGAAGGGCGAGACGATGCCCGGGAAGAAGGCGGGGAAGACGACGATCTGAACGGCATCCACGAGGACCGCGATCACGCGGGCCGCGCGACGGCGCATCTTCGAGCTCCCGAGGAAGCGCTCGGGGGGCTCTTCCACCGCCCCGGGCCGGCTTTCCGTCACTTCGTCCATCTCCCAATTCTTTCACAAACAGGGTCCCGCGGACACGATTCCCGCGCGGGCGGCTCAAGCGTTTCCGCTCTCCGTCCGATAGACCGGGTATGGCCCATCCCATCGCGGTCGCCTTCATCCACGGCATCGGCCGGACCGAGCCTGGGTACTCCCTCTCCATGCAGCGGGCGATCCAGCGCGCGTTCGACGAGCGCACCCCCGGCGCACCCGCAGGGTCTGCGCTCGTCTTCGAGGAGATCAACTGGAGCGCGGCGCTCCAGAACCGCGAGGACTTGCTCTACGAGCGGCTCGAGGAGTCGGGCAAGCTCGGATGGGGGAAGCTTCGCCACTTCATGGTCGACTTCGCGGCGGACGCCATTGCGTACCAGCCCGCTCCCTCGGACCGGTCGGCCTACGACGCGGTGCACCTGGAGGTGGCGCACGCCGTCACGCGGCTCGCCGAGCGGGCCGGCCCCCGCGCGCCGCTCTGCATCATCGCCCACAGTCTCGGCACCGTGATCGCGAGCAACTACGTCTACGACCTCGCGAAGAAGCGGAAATCGTTCGCGTCGGCCGAGGTTCGCTCGGCGGTGGGGCGAACGCCCATCGAGCGCGGCGAGACGCTCGCGCTCCTCTACACGCTCGGAAGCCCGATCGCCCTCTGGAGCCTGCGCTATCCGAAGTTCGGCCAGCCGATCACGTTCCCGCCGAGACGCCTCGTCCGCCATCACCCCGATCTCGCCGCGCGGTGGATCAATGTCTACGATCGCGACGACGTCATCGGGTACCCGCTTCGCGAGCTGAACCCCGCGTACCGTCGCGTCGTCACCGAGGATCGCCCCGTGAGCGCGGGCTCGCTCTGGACCGGCTGGACCCCCCTGTCCCACGTTGGGTACTGGAGCCACGAACGCCTCGCGGTCTCGATCGCGACGGACCTCGCCGCCTCCTATCTGAAGGCCAGCGCCGTCCCTCTGCCCCACGAGCGACCCGCCCCACGGCCACTTCTTCGCCAAGCCTGACGGCCCCTCCGGCCCTTTTCTTGCTCCGTCACAGCCCTCGCCAACCTACACTCTGGCCCGGCGCCAAGCGGGCCGATGGAGGGAACCATGAGGCGAGGCCGATTACTGATTGCCGCGATCGTGGCGGTCATCTCGCTGATCAGCTATTACTCCCTGCGGCAGGAGAACCCGTTCACCGGAGAGGTGCAGCACATCGCCATCGACCCCGAGCAGGAGATCGCGCTCGGACTCCAGATGGCGCCCCAGATGGCGCAGGAGATGGGGGGCGAGGACGAGGACGCCACGGTCCGCCGCGTCGTGGAGCAAGTGGGGCAACGCGTGGTCGCGCAGGGAGGAGCGTCGCGCACTCCCTACCAGTTCCAGTTTCACGCGCTTGCCGATCCGCAGACCGTGAACGCGTTCGCGCTCCCGGGAGGGCAGATCTTCATCACGCACGGTCTCCTCGCGCGTCTCGAGAACGAAGCTGAGCTCGCCGGCGTGCTCGCGCACGAGGTCGGCCACGTGGTGGCCCGCCACTCCGCGGAGCAGATCTCGAAGAGCGAGCTGGCGCAGGGACTCGTGGGCGCGGCGGGGATCGCGGGCTCGGGAGACTACGACTCGGGGCAGCACACGGCGCAGGTCGCCGCGCTCGTGGCGCAGATGATGCAGCTCCGCTACGGGCGGCAGGACGAGACCCAGGCGGACACGCTGGGGGTTCGCATGATGGCTGGGGCAGGCTACGATCCGCGCGCGATGATCGTGCTGATGCAGATCCTCGAGCAGGCATCCGGAGGCGGCAGCCAGCCGGAGTTCATGAGCTCCCATCCGGATCCGGGGAATCGACGCCAGGTGATCGAGGCAGCGATCCACCGGAATTTCCCGAACGGCGTGCCGGCCAATCTCGGTCTCGGCGCCACGTTCGCTTCGAAGGGGAGCTCGGACGAGCCGGAACCCCAGGCGTCCACCGAGCCCTGACCGGATGGCCATCCGCCATCGCCACGAGATCCACTCGGAGCGCTACGACCGCGGCATGCGGTCGAGCGCGATCGGCCTCGTCCTCAATTTCCTCCTCGGCGTGGGGAAGCTGGCGGCGGGGCTTCTCGGCCACAGCCAGGCGCTGATCGCGGACGCCATCGAGTCCTTGGGGGACTCGGTCGGCTCGATCATCGTCTGGCGCGGGCTCCAGGTGGCGTCCCAGCCTCCCGACATGGAGCATCCCTATGGCCACGGCAAGGCCGAGCCCATCGCCGCGGCCCTCGTCGCCGTGCTCCTCATCGTCGCCGCCATCGGGATCGCGGTGGAGTCGATCCACCAGATCGTGATTCCGCACAGGAGCCCGGCCCCCTTCACCCTCGTCGTCGTGATCGGGGTGGTCGTCGTGAAGGAGCTCCTCTTCCGTTTCGCCTCACGCGTCAGCCAGGAGACCGGGAGCCATACGGTGCGCACCGACGCGTGGCATCACCGGAGCGACGCCATCACGTCGGGGGCCGCGGCCATCGGAATCGCGGTGGCCCTGATCGGCGGGCAGGGCTTCGAGGCGGCCGACGACTGGGCCGCCCTCTTCGCGAGCGGGATCATCATCGTGACCGGGTGGCGTCTCCTTCGCCCGGCCGTCAACGAGCTCATGGACCAGGCCCCTCCGTACGACCTCGTGGCCGAAGCCCAGCGCGTGGCCGAATCCTGCCCAGGGGTTTACAGAGTGGAGAAACTCCTGATGCGCAAGATGGGTATCTACTACGTGGCCGACATGCACCTGGAGGTGGATCCGGACATGTCGGTCCGCGAGAGTCATGCGCTGGCGCACGGAGTGAAGGAGGACATCCAGCGCCAGCTTCCCCAGGTGGTCGAGGTCACGATCCATGTGGAGCCGGCCTGGGCGCTGTCCGGAGGCAGGCCGCCGGAGTCGGGGGAAGCCGGCCGGCCTTCGTCGGGCGCTCCCAGTTGACCGGCGGTTCAACCGCGGCTATAGTCCGACGGCTGAACCGACTAGGACGTTTCGGGGAGAGGTGGCCGAGTGGCTGAAGGCGGCGGTTTGCTAAACCGTTGTAGGGCTAATACCTTACCGGAGGTTCGAATCCTCTCCTCTCCGCCATATCGACCGAAACATCCCAGGCGTGCGCGCCCATAGCTCAACTGGATAGAGTGTCTGACTACGGATCAGAAGGTTGGGGGTTCAAATCCTCCTGGGCGCGCCAATTTTAGATCGACGCCTCCGATCCCCACGCCGGTACCTTCCCCGCACGAGGTAGCATTATGAGGACCCATCGTCTCATCCGCTCCATGGCGGCCGCGGCCGCGCTCGCCCTCCTCCTCGTAGCTTCACTCGGGGCCAAGAAGGACGACCCGCCCCCCGGGAAGTCGATCCGAGTGGCGATCATGCCGGTCATCAACGGCTCGGCCGAGGTCGGCGCGCCCAAGATCATGGAGGACATCCTCCACGACCGACTCAAGGAGATTCCCGCCGAGCGCGCCACCTTCCTCCAGCCGACCGATACGGAGCGTCTGCTCGAGGTGCACGACGCCTCGGACAAGATCTCCGCGCTCAACGACAAGTGGTCGAATTTCGGAACCCTCGATACGACCGCGGTGGGCGGCATCGACTCGCTCCTCACCGTGGACGCCATCCTCTTCGTCAAGATCGCCGAGTGGGAGAACGTGCGCGTGAACGTGATCGGACGCGGCGAGTCCAACACGACGGTCGGGTTCCAGTTCGCGCTCTTCGATCTCGCGACGAAGAAGCG
>DASUFL010000140.1:0-2450 GCA_036274595.1 Candidatus Eiseniibacteriota bacterium
AAGTTGAAGGCGTACGGGCTGGAGGCGGACGACTACCGCCGCCCATCGACGCCCACGGACGACTAGGAACGACGGCAGTCCCAGCCTTCTGAATTGAACCGCAGAGGCGGTAGGGTAGCGGACCCCCGGTAGGGGGCCCGCCCCCGTCACACCGGACGTGCGGATCTCCCGCATCCGGCGTCCCCGGACACGTCGTCAGGAGCATGCGCAGGCAGACACAGCGCGCTCACAGGTACACCACGCCGAGATCGTCGAAGTGCTTGTAGAGCGAGATCCCATTTGGAGGGCGATAGGGCCGCTGGCTGCGCCGCCGCAGATGTGTACTCAGGCGGAGACGTACGTAAGAGTTGATCGCCCGGAAACTCCGCCGACTGTGGCCGAACCGGAAGTAGTTCGCCCAGCCGGTGACCTGCCGGTTGATCTCAGCGATGACGAGTGGGATGGGCTTGAAGCACATCCGTTGGCTCGTCATGGCGCGGAGCGCTTGGCGTTCACGGAGGAGAGCTTTCTTCGAGGTCCCGACGAACAGGTATCGGCGATCGCGTCCACGGAGGTCGCGGTCGTACCGAAACGTGAAGCCGAGGAAGTCGAGGCTCGCTCCTTGTTCGCGCAGTCGCACCACGCGGGTCTTCTCGCGGTTGACCTTGAGGCCCATCCGCTGCTCCAGTGTCGCTTCGATGAACGAGACGATCCTGGGTCCCATCCAGCGCGCCATCACGACGAAGTCGTCGGCGTAGCGCACCAGGCGCGCCTTCGCCCACGTCGCGGGTCCGTCGGCTGCATGGAAGAACTTGTCGAACCAGTGGAGGAACGCGTTGGCGAGCAGCGGAGAGATCACACCACCTTGCGGTGTGCCCTTTCCCATTCGCTTCGGCGGCCCCTCCTCGTCGACGACCGGTGCCTCCAGCCACATGCGGAGCAGTCGAAGGACAGAGCCGTCGGTGACTCGCATGCGGATCGCAGCCATCAGCTTGTCGTGCGGGATGGAGTCGAAGTACCCCTGCAAGTCCGCGTCGTAGATCTCCGTCAGCCCTTCCTTGAGATTCCGCTCGATGGCTTCCAGCGCTTGATGGGCCGACCTCTTCGGTCGGAACCCGTACGAGCAATCGAGGAAGTCCATCTCGAAGATGGGCTCGAGGATCAGAAGCGTCGCCGTCTGCACCACGCGATCACGGATCGTCGGGATGCCGAGTGGGCGAAGCTTACCGTTGGCCTTCGGGATGTAGACGCGGCGTACGGGACTCGCTCGGTACGTCTTGGTGCGCAGTGCTTCGGCGATCTCCTCGACGAAGCGCTGCGAGCCGCCCTCGGCGTTCGCGATTTGGTCGATCGTGACGCCATCGGCTCCGGGTGCGCCGCGATTCGCGGCGACCAGTCGCCATGCCGTTTCGAGCGTGTCCTTCCGATAAACCCGATCGTACAGAGCGTAGAATCGGAACTTCGGATCCTGCTTGGCTTTCTGACCGAGCTTGCGCCTCAGAGAAGCGAGTGTCCCCGGCACCTCCGCGCGCGGATCCTTCCATCCGTCCTCGTGCAGGTTCGGTTGTTCCGTAGTGGGGTCCTTGCCCAAGCGGATCTCCTCTCGTCTTGCGCTTGCGTGTGCCCGGCAGGGTCTCTTCGCTCCACGGTCGTTACCCGCTTCACCGCTACTACTGACCCCGCCGACTTCCGACGCCGCCGCTTGCTGGTCGCCCAGGGCGTTGGGTTCCACCCACGTCGTCGGATCTCCCAGGTACCTGACCGGTCTGTCGGCGCGCGCTGTCCCCAACCACCCCGGGAAGCTCGGTCGACTGCACTTGCTCGCTGCTTCGTCGTCCGATGCCAGACCACCCAGTCTCTGGGAGGAGGGTCGCTTCCAAAAGCGTAACGAGGCCGAATCGGGTTCAATGCTTACGGCCCGCGCCTTCGCCTTCCGAGGCTTCAGCGTGAGAGTCGCCTCTGCACGCTGCTCGGTCGGCTACATGTCGAGCGAGCGATTCACATGGTCACCACCTTCCAGGTGACGAGACCGGCCAGACTTCGCCTGGCGCACCAGAGGACGCAGAGATGAAAATCGAAATTGACCGCTGCGCCCTCTGCGCCTCTGCGGTTCGTATACAAGTCGGCCCCTCCGTCTAGTACGGATGGTGCCAACGCTGATCCCTCTGTTGTTCGCGTCGGGCGCGTGCGCGCTCTGCGCCGAGGTGATCTGGATGCGCCGCGTCGCGCTCGTCGCGGGGAGCACGGGCGTCGCGATCACGCTCACGCTCGTCGGCTACATGGCCGGCATCGGGATCGGCGCCGCGATCGGCGGGCGGATTCGTTGGCGCAGAGCCCCGCGCGGCTACGCCCTGTGCGAGCTCGTGGCCGCGGCCGCGGTGCTCGCCTTCCCCGCCGTCCTCGCCGCGATTCCGCTCACGTGGTCGCACGAGTCGATCCTCGCGGGTGCCGCGTTCGTCCTCGCCCTGCCC
>DASUFL010000141.1:0-14498 GCA_036274595.1 Candidatus Eiseniibacteriota bacterium
GATCTGCTGAACCACACCCCGCTTGAACTCGACGCTGAAGATCCGCCGACCGTCCGCCTTTCGTGGAAAATCACCCATGGCCCCTCCTTCAGGCTCATCTTACGCTCCATGGGTGTCTAGTCGAAGTGGGGAGCATTCCACAGCGTGGTCAGGCTATCCGAATTGCATGCCGCAGGCGAGCCATCCCGGTTATGGCCGGTGACGAGGTATACGTCGACAGTAGTCGGTAGCCCGTTTGCATTTAGACGGTCACCCAGGTCGTTTACGCCATCGCCGTTTGAATCTAGATACATGTATTGCGCGAACACAGGGTCGACTGGAAGGAAGAGTGAAACCGCGAGCAGGAGTGTGGCAACAAACCAGTAGACACGCACGAGGAGCCCTCCCGAGGACTGAAAGACCAACTACTACGCCGTAGGAGGAAGCTAAACCTTCTTTCCCGGGCACTCTACTCCATCCGGAGCCGGGTGTGCTTGTAGTAGTGGCTCAGGATCTCTCGATAGCTCAGCCCCGCCCGCGCCATGCCCATCGCGCCCCACTGGCACATGCCGATGCCGTGGCCGTTCCCCGCCCCGGACGCGACGACCATCTCGGGACGGTTCCGCTCGTCGCGCACGACGCCGATCTTGAAGAAGCTGCTCCGGAGGATCGCCGTCTGCCCCGGACGCCGCACCGCCCAGCGAACGCGGTCGCCGAGGACCCTCCATTCGCCTTCCGTGGTGGTCACGGCGAGCTCGCGCACGCGGCCGCACCGTCCGCGCGAGGCCACGCGCACATCGAGGAGATCGCCCCTGAGCGCGGCCAGCGCGCCTCCCTCCTGCGGCCCGTAGTCGCGCAGCATCTCCATGAACTCTCCCGCGCTCCACTCCTCCCGCCAGCGATAGTTCGCGGAGATGTCGCAGTACGAGCGGCCGTCCGCGCCCGCGTCGCGCACGCTCCGGAGATACGGCGTCCAGGGCCACGGCCACACGTCCTCGACGTTGGCGGTGCGCCCGCCGCACGTGGCGGAGTAGAGCGCGCGGATCGGCTCGTCGCCGTTCAGGAGCACCTCGCCGCGCGTGGCCTCGAGCGCGCGGTTCGCCTGCGAGTTCTCCTTCGCGGTGCCCGCATAGACCTGGTCCTCGACGGTCGCATAGAGATCGAAGCCGAGGGCGGCCCGGCGGCCGATGTAGGAGAGCGTGTACGAGCGCGCCGCGACCGCCTGCGCCTTCACAGCTTCGAAATCGGACGGCGGCGGGTTGCCGATCTCGTTCGGCAGCACGCCGCGCAGGTAGCTCTCCATGTCGATCTCGTTGACGAGGGTCACGCCCTCGGGCTCTGACCCGAAGATCCGGAACGTGCCCCGGTACCATCGCCCCGCCCACCCCGACATTCCATTGCCGGAGGGCGTGAGGAGGAGCGTGTCGCTGGGCCCACCGGTCCAGAGCGGGGCCCCGGCTCCGACGCGCAGCACCTCGATCGAGCCCACGCCGAGACGAAGGATCCGGAGCCTCCCTCCCTCGTCCTCACGCGCGACCTGGAGGCCGTTCGCGGTGCGCAGGGTCCAGGAGGTCGACCCGGCGACGAGGACGCTGGAGGAGCCCACCGCAAGGCCGATCCGGAGCTTCGTGAGGGCCTTCCAGACGTCCGGCGGCGGCAAGGGAACGGGGGCGTTGGGAACCGCGGCCGGAGGGGCCTGGGTCGTGGGAGCCTGGCTTGGCTGGGGAGCGGACCCGCCGGAAGCAGCGGGCCCTGGCTCGGGCCGCTGCTCGGACCGGGATCCCGCGCAGCCGGCCTGAAGGAGGCTGGCTAGGAGGACGAGCCACGTGGTCCAGGATCGAGGCGCCTTGAGGTGCGGGATCACCGTCGCCCCCCGGGCGGCGGCGTGAAGGATCCCAGGACCACCGCCTTCTTCGCTCCCGTCGCCGATGGCACGTTGCCCGGCCGCCCGCGGAGGGATTCGAACGCGAGGAACGCGAAGGCCATCGCCTCCTTCGCGTTGGACGGAACCCCCAGAGTATCCGTCGACGCGACCGGGATGCGGGTGCGGGCTTCGATCTCCTCGACCAAGGTCGCGTTCCTCGCGCCACCGCCGGACACGAAGAGCTCGTCCGGCGGGCGCGGCCCCGACTGCTCGATCCCGCGCGCCACCGCGGCTGCCGTGAGCGCGCAGGCGGTCCTCAAGCGGTCGGCGAGCGAGAGTCCATCGGTGCGGGCGATGAAGCGCGAGAGATAGCCGGCGCCGAACTCCTCGCGCCCCGCGCTCTTCGGCGGCGTGCGCTCGAAGAAGGGCTCGGAGAGGAAGTAGCGGAGCAATTGCTCGGCAACGTGCCCCGGCTTGGCTAGCGCGCCCCCGGCGTCGTACCTCGACCCCGCGGGACCGAACGCGCCGACGATGCCGTCGAGGAGCATGTTGCCCGGGCCGCAGTCGAAGGCGAGCGTCTCATCGAGCGGCGCTCCCGCGCGAAGGCGCGTGAGGTTCGCGATGCCTCCGAGATTGACGAGCACGCGGTCCCGCGTGTCCGACGCGAGCTGGTGGTAATCGAAGAGCGGCACGAGGGGCGCCCCTTCGCCCCCCGCGAGGAGATCGGCCATGCGGAAGTTCGAGACGATGGTCACACCCAGCGCGGCCGCGAGCAGGGCGGGCTCCCCGATCTGCACGGTGACCCGCTTCCCCGAGCGCTCTCCGTGTGGATCGTGAAACACCGTCTGCCCGTGGTAGCCGACGACCTCGGGGGGCGGGCCGGCCGGCGCCTGGGCGAGTGCCTCGCGCGCCGCCGCGGTCGCGACCTCGGCCACCTCGACGTGCACGCGGAAGAGCTCGCGCAAGGGAAGCGTGCCCTCCTGCGCGCCGAGCACGCGGTGCCTGAGCTCGTCGCCGTACGGCCGCGATGCGAACGCGAGGAGCTTGGTGTGGCGGCGCGCGCCGCCCCGATCGATCTCGACGACGGCGGCGTCCGCGCCATCCGAGGACGTTCCGCTCATGATGCCCACGGCTCGCGCCCGCCCGACGAGATCGGAACGGCTCACCGGCTGCTCCCCTTCAAGATGCCCTCCACGATCTGACGCTGGAAGAACGCGAACGCGACGACGACGGGCAGCGTGGCGAGGGTCGAGCCCGCGAGGAGCGCGCCCCAGTCGACCGCGTATTCCGACTGCGCGAAGAGAGCGAGCCCCACCGGGAGCGTGCGCATGGACTCGGAGGTCGTCAACACGAGGGGATGGAGGAACGCGTTCCAGGTGATCAGGAATCCATTCACGCCCACGACCGCGAGCCCCGGTCCGGACAGAGGCAGCACGATGCGCCAGAAGATCGCGGTGGACGACCACCCATCCGTGCGCGCCGCCTCTTCCAGCTCGGACGACATGGTCTGATAGTAATGCGCCATGAAGAGAACGCCGAACGGATCGGCCAGATGCGGCAGGATCAGCGCGAGGTACGTGTCGAGGAGCCCCGCTCGCGAGAGGAGGAGGTAGAGCGGCACGAGCGTGACCTGCCGGGGCAGGATGAGGAACGCGGTCGCGAGGGCGATGAAGACGCCCCGCCCGATGAACCGTACGCGCGCGAGCGCGTGCCCCGCCGCGGCGGCGAAGATGATCTGAAGTGGCACCGCCACTGCCGTCACGACGACCGAGTTGAGCGCGAATCGCGCCATCGGGCCGCCCGTCAAGATGGTCCGGTAGTGCTCGAGCGAGAAGGGCCGCGCGAACCAGTCCCCCGGCGTCACCGGGAGATCGCCCCCCTGCCCCAGGGACACGCGCGCCATGTAGAGGAGGGGCGCGAGCGAGACGAGCGCGACCGCGCCGAGCCCGACGTAGGCGAGAGTGGACGAGCGCTTCACGCCGCGGCTCCCGGATCCCGCGCCGTCATCGCGCCCGCGCATTCAGCCGTCATCGCGCCCGCGCCTCCATGGGATCCCCGCCGAGAAGCCGTCGCTGCAGCAGCAGGATCGCCCCCACGACGATGAGGAGCAGATAGGCCAGCGCCGACGCGTAGCCCATCTCGAAGTGATAGAACGCGCGCTCGTAGAGGTGATAGACGAGGGTGAGCGTACTCTCGAGCGGGCCGCCGCGCGTGAGGACGAACACTTCGATGAAGATCTGGAACGACCGGATCGTGTTGAGGAGCACGACGAAGAGGAGTACGGGGCGGACGTGCGGCAGCACGATCCGCCGCTCGATCTGGAGCCGCGTGAGCCCCTCGAGCCGCGCCGCCTCGAGCTGCTCCTCGGGCAACGTCTTTCGCGCGGCGAGGATCAGGATCGCGTAGTAGCCGACGCTCGCCCAGATGTCCATGAGCATGATCGAGGGGAGCGCGAGCGCCGGGTCCTGGAGCCAGTGGACGCGCGAGAGCCTAGCCGCGGCGAGCCACCCGTTCAGGAGCCCCTCCTCCGCGTAGAGCGATTTGAACACGAGCGAGATCACGACCATGGATAGGGTCGCGGGAAAGAAGATGGCGGCGCGGAAGAACCCCTGGCCGCGCCGAACGCTCGCGAGGAGCCCGGAGACGAGGTAGGCGAGCGTGAGCGTCACGGGCAGGGTTCCTACCACGAAGACCACCGTGGTCCTGAGCGCGTGCCAGAACGAGGGGGACGAGAGGGCGCGCGCGTAGTTGTCCAAGCCCACCCAGCGAACGAGATCGGGGCGGAGCGGGTTGTACGCGAGGAAGCTGAGCGCGAGGGCGTAGACGAGCGGGAAGATTCCGAACGCGGCGAAGAAGAGCCCCCACGGCGCGAGGCCCTGGACGCCCGCGGCGCGCCTCACGGAGCCGCGAGCACCGCGTCGATGCGCTGGTCGGCGGACCGGAGCGCCTCCTCGGCCGTCTTCTTGCCGTAGATCGCCTCTTCCAGCTCGCCGTTCACGATCTCCTCGATCTGCACCCACTTCGGATGGAGCGGCGGGCCGACCGCGGTCCTGAGCTGATCCAGGAACTTGGCGTCGAGGGGATAGCGGTCGAAGTAGGGATCGGTGCCGACGGAGATCGCAGCGGGGAACGCGTTACCGGTCGCGATGTAGACGGGCATCGTGTTCTCCGGCTTGACGAGGAAGCGTGCCAGCTCGAGCGCCTCGTCCTTCTTCTTCGACCCGCGGAAGATCCCGAGGACTTCCGCCCCCGCGAAGGACGCGTGCGTTCCTCGGTCCTTCGCCGGCTTCGGCATGAGCTGCACCGAGTAGACGAGCTTGGGCGCTTCCTGGGCGAGCTTCCGGATCAGCCAGGGGCCCGAGATGACGACACCGAGCCGCCCCTTGATGAAGGCCTGCTCGTGCATCTCCTGGCGGTCGAGCAGCGAGTAGGGCTTGAGCGAGAGGTAGAACTTCAAAGCCTCGATGTTCTGCGGGCTCCCCATCACGCTCTTCGTCATCGTGGAATCGAGGATGTCTCCGCCGTTCCCCCACGCGAACGGCATGAACTTCTTGAACAGGATCTCGCGCTCGCCCGCGTTCATCCCGAATCCACGGGCGCCCGGGCAGCGCTCCGAGATCGCCTGGACCTTGGTCCGGAGGTCGTCCCACGTGACGATCGGCGCGCCCGCATCCATCTTGGCCTCGTTCACGAGATTGTCGTTCACGAAGAGCGCGCGCGTCCCCAGCATCCAGGGGATGCCGTACACCCGTCCCTTGTAGCTGGACACGTTCCAGCCGACGAGGTCCGGGCGGAGATCGCCGACTCGATCCGTGAGATCGATGAGCGTGCTGTCGGCCACGAGCCCGGGGAGGAACGTGGAGCCCAGCTCGCAGAGATCCGGAGGGCGTCCCGCGGCGATCGCGGCCACGATCTTCTCGCGTCCGCTCTGCCAGGTGAGCTGCTCCACCTGGACCTTGACGCCGGGATGCTCCGCTTCGAAGCGCTCGAGGACGGGCTGGATGGCCGTGATCGGAGAGAACTGCCAGAAGACGATGACGTTCTTGGAGGACTTCGCGCAGCCGGAGGAGAGGAGGAGCGCGGCGACGGCGAGCATGGCAAGAATGCGGAAGGGCCTCGCCGAGTGCCCCCACCGCCCTTCCTTCCGAACCGCGCTTCGCGCGGTTCGCATTATGACCCGCTCAATGCCAGCCTCACCCATCCCTGGGCCTCCTTGAGTCTCCGCTCCGCCTCCCGGCGCGTCACGCCTGCGCGCTTCATCACGATCGCCACCTTGAGCGAGCCTCCGGCCCGCTCGAGCCAGGCGTCGGTCTCCTCGTACGCCGCGCCGGTCGCGTGCATGAGCACGCGCTTCGTCCGCTCCTCGAGCTTCCGGCTCGCGGTCTTGAGATCGACCATGAGGTTTTCGTAGACCTTGCCCATCCGCACCATGGACGCGGTGGTGAGCATGTTGAGGACGAGCTTCTGCGCCGTGCCGGACTTGAGCCGCGTCGATCCCGTGAGGATCTCCGGGCCCACGCGCGGCGCGATGACCACGTCGCAGTCGATATCCATCCCCCGGGCCGGATTGGCCGTGACGGCGATGGTGGCGGCTCCCACCTTCCGGCCATAGGCGATGGCGCCGAGCGGGTAGGGCGTGCGCCGGCTCGCCATGATCCCGACCACGATGTCCTTCTCGCCGACGCGGCGCTTCTTGAGCGCCGCCACAGCGGCCTGGGCATCGTCCTCGGCCCCTTCGATCGAGCGGACGAGCGCGCGGCGGCCGCCCGCGATGATTCCCTGCACCATCGTGCGCGGCGTGCCGAAGGTGGGAGGGCACTCCGACGCGTCGAGCACGCCCAGCCGCCCGCTCGTGCCGGCGCCGACGTAGAAGAGGCGCCCCCCGCGCTCGAAACGGGCCACGATCAGGTCCACCGCCTTCGAAATCTTGGGGATCTCGCGCCCCACCGCCAACGGAACGCGGCGGTCCTCGGAATTCATCAGCCGCAGCACCTGGGGCGTCGAGAGTCGATCGAGGCGGCGTGAGCGCGGATTGCGCTGCTCCGTGACGAGCTTCGAGAGCTCCTTGAAGATGGCCTTCCCGCTCCGGCGATCGCTCATCGCGTGCGGATCATGCGGCCATCTCGGGTCACCGTGCGCCCTGTCGGGTCGGTCGCGCGGATTCGGAAGAGGTAGACGCCGATCGCGGTGTCGTGACCCTGCGAATCGCGGCCGTCCCAGCAATAGACGTTGAATCCGGCGTTCCCGGGCATGCGGATGGAGGAGACGCGCCGCCCGGCCACGGTCATGAGCTGGAGCTCGACCTTGTCCGCGGAGGAGCTCAGCTCGTACTGGAAAATGGATCCGCCACAGCCCGCGCCCTGGATCTTCGGGCTCACGACCGCGACACCGCGCATGGTGAACTCGGCGCTCACCTGGAAGGTCACGAGCTCGAGCCCCGCGGTGCGTCCCCCGACCGCGATCTGGAGCGTGTGCGTCCCCGGGCCGAATCCTGGAAGCGCGTCGAGCGACCACTGCCGCCCGGCTCCGGTCTTCTCCGCCGAGATCGGCACCCCGTCGAGGAAGAGCTCCAGGGAGTCGGCCGTGACCGGAATCGGCGTCGTGATATCCGCGCGGACTCGAGCCCCGCTGGCCACGAAGACGCCGTTCACGATCTCGGTGCCATTCGCGACGTAGTGAACCGGCGTCCGCACCTCGAGCGTGAAGAGCTGGGCGCGGCCGTTCAGGTCCGTCGCGCGGATCTGGACGTCGTAGTTGCCGACGCGCGGCCGGATCGAGGTCGTCAGCGTGGCCTGCCGGCTCGAGTCGGTGTAGGCGACGGTGTAGCTCGTCGAGTCGATCGGCACGGCCGGCCCTCCGATCAGATCCTGCTCCGTGAGCTGGACCGACTGGATGGCGACCTCGTCCCGCAGCTTCGCGATCACCTGCGCGCCGCCCGTGGGGGCATCGCTCACGAGCGCGCCGCCGTCCGAGATCGTCGAGCCGTCCACCTGCACCTCGAAGACGCGCGGCGGGAGGGCGTCCATCCGAAGCATGGGGTCCGCGAGAAGATTGACCGTGTGGTTCATGATCGACTGGCTGGGATCGAACGAGAGCCCGTTCGTCACCATGGCGCTCGTGAAGACCTCCCCCAGAATCCAGCGGACCTGTCGCGGGCTCCCGGGTCCCGGATCCGAGGCCGGCGGAACGCTGAAGAACGCATCCGCCATCGAATGGCTGAAGTTCGTATTCTGGGGCAGGAGCTCGAACGCGGTGCTGCCCAGCGATCCGATCGTGCCTCGATTGTTGAGGAGCAGCCACTGCTCGCCGATCGCGTCCGAGCTGTCGACGCTTCCTTCGGCCAGGATCGGTCCGTCCGCGAACTGGTTGGAGTGGCACCCCCAGACCATGCCGAAGAACGGACGTCCGACGTTGTTGAAGTCCTGCGGCCCGGGGCTGCCGGTGGGGCACCCTCCTCGCGCTGAGCCGGTGCAGTAGATCACCTCGTGTCCGATGACGTATCGATTCGCGTGCGTCTCGATGTTCAGGATGAGCCCGCCCTGCGTGAGCTTGGAGATCAGCGCGGAATACCCTCCGCCGGTCTGGCCCAGCGCATTGGCGACCACGGTGAGGCTCTTGCAGCCGAACTGAGGAGGGGTCGACGGCACGGCATCGGTGTAGGTGTGCAGATCGTAGTAATCCGGGATCATGTCCTGACCCCCGGTGCTGTTGTGCGCGATGAGGCCGAACGTCTGATTCGCGCTCAGGAAGTCCTCTTCCTGGAAATTGTAGCAGTAGCCCGTGGACGAGAAGAGTCCCGTGGAGAAGGCGTCGTCCGACGCGAGCAGCATCCGCGCCCGCCACGTGTCGGTGGACTGGAAGTTCTCGTAGGCGATCACCTTGTTCACGAAGAGATCCACGTCGTCGGAGGTCCCGGCAGGAATCCGCGAGAGGACGATGCTCGGAAGGTCTTCTCCATCGACGGGCACGGCCAGGTTCAGGTTGCGCGAATACCAGGACTCGTTCGAGACCAGCTCCTGTCCCAAGGGGCCGAAGATCGCTTCGAATTTGAGGTAGGTCGGCAGGAGATCGGCGCCGCTCGTCGGGAGCTGATGCTGGTAATCCATGCTCGCGTCGCCGATCAGGAGCGCATAGAGGAGCCTGGGCGTCCAGGCCATGTACGCGTGGCGCAGGTAGCGGCGTACGGCGAGGGGCGACTTCAGCCCGCCGTTGAACTCGTCGTACACATCCTGAACTCCCGCGACCTGCACCACGTAGCCCTGGCCCCGGCGATAGTCCGCGAGGCGCGTGACCGGCGCGTTCCCGGCGGTGATGAAGGACTCCGGCGCGATGATGATCGACCGCGCGACGCTCGTGGGGAGGAACGGATCGGGCACGCTCAGATTGGACGGGCTGTCCTGCGCGACCAGGCCCGATCCGAGCGCGATCTCGCTCCCCGGCACGACCGCCACGAAGCGGCGCTCTCCCGCGGACGCGTCGGTGCGGAACGTGACGCTGTACGGACCCGTTCCGCCGATCGTGAGATTCGTCACGCGCTTGGGCGCGAGAGGATCGGTCACGTCATAGACCTGGATTCCCGGAGCGGTGAAGCCCGTGACGGTCATCTCGACCAGGCCGAGCGCCGTGCCGCTTCCGAACGAGAGCGAGTTGCCCACGGCACGGTAGAGCCGGGAATAGGTGACCTCGACCCAATCGAGCCACGCCCGGCTGCCCGGCACGATGTTGCCGCCGTTCAACGGCTCGCGCGTCCCGACGTGATGGTAGCGGTTGCCTGGCCCCGTGTTCGGCCCGATGTGGCTTCCGGGAACCGTGAATCCCGTATCGAGGACGTAGGTGTCCTGGTTGAAGAACGTCCGGTTCAATCCGAGCGTGTCGGTGACGTTCGTCGACGACAGATAGTAGAGATCCAGATGGTGCTGGAAGTTGTTCTGACCCTGATAGTACGAGCGGATCCGGAAGGGCTGCGCCGCATCCGGATCGACGAACGGGATCGGCGTGTCGAAGATGTCGTTGTTCTCGAGATCGTCGCCGCGGGTCCAGAAGATGTACGGCACCGCCTCTGCGGGCGACGTCGTGATGGGGTTGGGAGCGGCGAGCAGGAACCTGTTCTGCTCGAGGTGGATCGTGTCGAGGAACGACGGCGGCGTGATGGGACTCCCCGGGATGGAGCCCGACACGGAATCGACCGCGGCCGCGCTGGTCCCGCTCCGCGTGAGCCAGTACACGTTGACCGCGGTGTAGCGGTTCTCGATGGAAGCCGGGCCGACACGATCGCGGAGGCTCCGCGCGTAGAACGCGATCGCGTCCCCGGTGTCGAAGATTCCGTTGCCGTTCCCGTCCCGTGCGGCGACCGCGACCGGCGTTTCGGTGGGCGCGTCGGCCCCGTCGTCGTAGCCCCGCTGGCTGACGCCGATCGTGGCGATCGTGATTCCCGGAGGAAACCCGGCCGCCGAGAGCGTCGCGTAGCTCACCGAAGTCCATCCGGTCTGGGTGACCTGGAGCTTGAACTCGGGATTCACGCCGGAGCGCCGTGGAGCCGCGGGCCGCGGCGCCGAGGGCCGGATGGGGAACGACCGGGCGGACTCGTAATTCCGGATGATTCCCTTCTGCACGCGCCCCCAGAAGCCGGAGTCGCCGCCCTGGCGGAATGCGGGGCGCTTCGAGCGCTCGGCCGCAGTCGCGGGCACGAAATCCACGCGCAAGCTCATCCGCCGAAGAAGGCGGAAAGCGCGACCCGATGGATCCCACCGCACCGGCCGCACCTGGATCGGCACGACCCACATCTCGCCGACGGCTCCGCCGCGCGTGAGGTAGGCGGAGCGCGAGGGGAAGATCGCGGCCTTGCCGTAGACGTCCGGGTTCGGCACGACCCGGAACTCGGTGACGGGACCGTGCGCGGGGTCGTCGCTGATGAAGCGCTGGTGCTGGACGGGAACGGGAGGCGCCGGGCCGGCGCGCTCGTTCCACTCCTCGCTCACGATCGTGAGCTTGGGGCTCATGCCGTCGGGCACCCCCACGTAGAGCGTCGCCGTCGGGAGCGCCGGATCCCCGGGCTTCTCTCCGACCGTCGCCCCCGCGACCGTCACCCGGGAATAGGCCGCTCCGTTCACGCTCAGCGTGTCGAAGCGGATCTCTCCGGGAACGTACTCGAAGGTCGCGCCCCGGATGTCCTGCGCCAGGGTGCGCACGCGCTCCGGCGACGACGCGCCCGGAGCCGCGATCGGGGCCGCGGCCGAGGCGGACATGGGAGCGAGGAGGGCGAGCGAGAGCAGAAGCGGCGCGGCAACGGGCAGCGCGACGTTGAGCGCGCGGACGTTCGGAGCGATGCGTCGGGAGCCGATGGGCGTTGTCCCTCGTGGATGGTGGGAACGGACGGTGGCCGGATTATAGAGAGCGCTCTCGAAGAGCGTCAAGGCAACCTCCCCGCGCCCGCCTCGTTTGACACTGCGTGAATCGCGATGCTACGATTGCGGCGCCGGTATCCACGCATGCCAACCTCCCGAACCAAACAGTGGGTCGTGCGGGTGCTGGGGCCGGTCGCGCTCCTCGCCGCTTCGATCGCCATTCCCCTCTCCGACGCTCCCGTCCGTGCCGAGCCGCGCCAGCGCGTCTACATCCTCGGTTTCGACGGGATGGATCCCGAAGTCGCGGACCGCCTCATGGCGGAAGGGAAGCTCCCCAACCTCGCCTGGATGCGGGACCACGGCGCCTACCGGCGGCTTCAGACCACGAATCCGGCGCAGTCGCCGGTGGCCTGGTCGGCCTTCTCGACCGGCATGAATCCGGGCAAGACCCGGATCTACGACTTCCTGAGACGGAATCCGAGCACCTACTACCCGGACTTCTCCACCGTGACGATCCAGCGGGGGAAGTTCGCTCTCGGCTTCCTGCCCACGAAGGCGCCGACGGTCGTGAACAATCGCAAGGGAACGACGTTCTGGCAGATCGCCTCCCGGCGCGGCGTGCACTCGGTCATCCTGGAAGCCCCGATCAACTTCCCGCCGGAGACGCTACAAAATGGCGTACTCCTCTCCGGGCTTGGGGTTCCGGACATTCGGGGGACCATGGGCACCTTCTCCTACTGGGCCACCAACGCGACCGGCGTCGGGGACACGGAGATGGGAGGCAAGGTGGCCCGAATCCGCGTCGATGCGGGCGGGCGGGTGCGCTCGGTGGTGCATGGGCCGCGGAACCCCTTCGCCTCGCGCGATGCCGAGGGACGGATCCCCGACCTGACCATCCCGGTCGAGTTCCAACGCATCCGCGGCAATCCGGGCGCCGTGAAGATCTCGCTCCAGGGGCGCGTGCAAACCGTCCGTCAGGGCCAGTGGAGCGACTGGTACACGATCCAGTTCACGATCGCGCCCCTCGTCTCGGTGCGCGGCATCGCTCGCTTCCACGTGCTCGAGGCCTCGCCCGAGCTCCGGGTCTATCTCTCCCCCATCAACTTCGACCCGCGCAAGCCTCCGGTGCCCATCTCGCAGCCTCCGTCCTACAGCGGCGAGCTCGCACGCCGCGTCGGACTCTACAAGACGCTCGGCTGGCCCGAGGACACGTGGGCCTTGAACGAGGAGGCCATCGACGAGCGCGTGTTCCTCGAGGACGTGAACTTCACGTTCGACCGGCAGCGCGCGGTCGTGTTCGACGCCGTGAAGCAGATGGATCCCGATCTCTTCGTCACGGTGTTCCAGTCCACGGACAAGGTCCAGCACATGATGTGGCGGCTCATCGACCCGAAGCATCCGATGTACAACCGCCAGCTCGCCGCCCGCTACGGCGGCTCGATCGAGCGGATCTACATGAGGGCCGATACGCTCGTCGGCCGGTTCCTCCAGAGGACCAAGGACGGACGGACGACCGTGATGGTCGTCTCCGATCACGGGTTCTCGAGCTTCCGGAAGGCCGTGAACATCAACACGTGGCTCGTGCGGAACGGCTACATGACCCTGTCCCGGACCGATCCGGTGCGGGACCGGAATCTCGAGGATCTCTTCGGGCGCGGCACGTTCTGGCCCAATGTGGACTGGTCGAAGACCCGCGCGTACGCGCTCGCGCTCGGCCAGATCTACGTGAACCTGAGAGGCCGGGAGCGGGACGGCATCGTGGCGCCAGGAGCGGAGTACGACGCGCTCCGGAAGGAGCTCATCCAGAAGTTCGGCGCTCTCACGGATCCCGAGACCGGAGAGGGAGTCGTCCGGCGCGTCTACGCGCGCGAGGAGCTCTATCGTGGCCCCTATTTCAACGAGGCGCCCGATCTCGTCGTGGGATTCGAGCGGGGCTATCGCGTCTCCTGGCAGACATCGCTCGGCGGCATCCCGCCGGACGTGTTCGAACTAAACGAGCGCCGCTGGTCGGCCGACCACTGCTCGGTGGACCCATCGCAAGTTCCCGGCGTGCTCTTCTCGAGCCGTCCGCTCGACAAGAAGGACGCCCGCATCATCGACGTCGCCCCCACCGTCCTGACGCGGCTCGGTCTTCCCGTCCCGGCGGACATGGACGGGGCGGATCTCGGTCTCCGCTGAGCGCATGCTGAACCGAAGCGCGTGGGAGCTGGCGCGCCCCTTCACGCTCATCGCCCCCGCGCTCGGCATGTTCACGGGAAGCGTCATCGCGCTGGGCGCCGCGCCCGCGGTCCCCATGACGCCCTGGCTCTTGTGCCGGATCGCGCTCGGAACGCTGATGGCCGCGGTCCTGAACGCGGCCTCGAACACGCTCAACCAGGTCACCGATCTCGAGGCCGACCGCGTGAACAAGCCTGGGCGGCCCATCCCAGCAGGACGCGTGACCGAGGCGGAAGCGCTTAAGCTCGCGGGCTGGCTCTACGTCGCCGCGTTCGTGCTCGCCGCCCTCGTCGGCCCGCAGTGCACGCTCCTCGCGGGGACGGCCGCGGTGCTCACCGTGCTCTACTCGGCCCCACCGTTCCGCCTCAAGGCGGTTCCCTATCTCGCGAACGTGGTGATCGCCATCCCGCGCGGCGTCCTTTTGAAGGTAGCCGGCTGGTCCTGCGTGCGGGACTTCGGACGCCTCGAGCCCTGGTACATCGGCGCGATCTTCGGGCTCTTCCTCCTCGGCGCCACCACGACCAAGGACTTCGCGGACATCAAGGGGGACTCGGCCGCCGGATTCCGCACGCTCCCCGTGGTACACGGCCCGCGCCGCGCCGCCTGGATGATCACGCCATTCCTGGTCCTGCCCTTCCTCCTCATCCCCTACGGCATACACCAGGGCTATCTCACCGGACATCCCTGGGTCCTCTACCCGCTCACCGCCATCCTCTGCGCCTGGGGCCTCTACGTGGCTTACTTGATGGTCCGCCGCCCCGACGACCTCGCGCGCACGGAGAACCATCCCTCGTGGACGCACATGTACGTGATGATGTTCGTCGCTCAGATCGGATTTGCTTTGGCTTACGTGGGGCGTCCCGCAGGGCAGTAGCTAGTTCGGCATGGCCCGGGGCTGGAGTCGTGATGGCCTCCGGGCGCGGCGCATTGCTTCGCGCTTCGCGCGAAGCTCGCGAGGCGCCCTCCAGCCATCACGACCCCAGCCCCTACCATGGCGAAGGAGCTACGGACACGACGCACGCAGCTAGTCGACGTATAGAGGCCCGAGCTAGCGGCCAATTCACTCGGCGCCGGGCATCACGGACGCGACGCAC
>DASUFL010000142.1:0-8265 GCA_036274595.1 Candidatus Eiseniibacteriota bacterium
CGAAATCGCTGTGGCGACCAGGAGCAGGACGACGAGGGGGTCCTGGAACTGGGATAGAAACTGTCGCCAGGCCGCCACGGCTTTGTCCGCGGCCAGCTCGTTGCGTCCGTACCGCTCGAGCCGCTCCCGGGCGTCGCGGTCGCTCAGCCCCGCGCTGGGGTCGGTGCGGAGGGCGGTGGCGATGTCGCTCACATCGCGCGAGTATTCGGGTTGCTCCATCCCAGCCACTTTACGAGAGAGGAGGGGGTAGTTCAAACTTGCCGCTTCTTCTCGCGCGCCACCGTTCTGGACATTTCGTCGAAGGCCATCGCGACCGCTCGCGAGCGGTTAGGCGACCGCGCCGGCGCCTCGGTGTGATGCGTTACAGCGCCGACGATATCCACGCCCAGTTCGGGGGGAATGTTCCGAAAGCTCGCGAGCTTCACTGAAATCCACCAGACACGTGGCGGGGTAGAGCAGGAGTTCGTTTACTGCTTCTGCAGGATGACTGATTGAGCTTCACGCCCAGTGAGCCGTCCCGCCTCGCCCATCGGAGGAATCAGCCCATGCCGATTCCCGAAATCTCATGACCTTAACTGGGGTCACTCTTCTTGGATCGGCCGGGAGTGACTGGCTCGTCTTCAAGGATCGCTTCGTCGAGGTCAGCCCGTGGGCTGGATACCCGCGAAGACTCGCCGTCGGGCCGCCGGATCATTCCATCGCCACCGTGAAGTCGTGGCCCTCCCAGCGGCCCGGGTTAGTCCAGAAGAAAGTGAATCGCAGGGGTGCCTGCTGAGCGGGGGCGATTGGAAGGTTCACGAAGTCGATCCCCGCCGCGGTGTTCCGGGAGGGTGTTTCCTGGACGTGGTGCCACTCGTCATCGCTCCAATGCAGGCGGAACGGTGCCTCTGCCTGCAGGCGAAGCGTCCAGCCCGGGCGCACCGTCCGGATGCGCCGATTGAACGCCCAGACCTCGATGGGCCTCCGAGCGGGGCGGCCCAGCCCCTGGTAGCGCGCCGATACGAGCGGAATACGATCGAACACCGCGCCGTCGCGCGCGGATCTGAGCAGCTTGATGTACTCCGCGTGCGCCCACATGAGCGGCATTGCGGACCCCGTCGGTCGTCCCAGATACATGAAGTACTCCGGTCGATCGGGCTCGTCCCACACCTGCTCGGGCAGTAGCCCCGTGGCGCTTGCGAAACCCTCGATCGCTTTGATGTACGTTCCGGCGTCGCGTCCCGCGGCCAATTCGTAATGCCCCCGCTCTCCAGTGAGCAGAGGCCAAGCACGACCCTTTCCCCACCCTGCGTACGGGCCCCCGTTCTCGCGCTGGCCATACCCGTCGTGGTTGTAGCGATGCCAGCAGGGACCGGCCGGCGTGTTCACCTTGAGCACGGCGTCCACGACGCGCACCGAGTCCTCGATCAGCGGGTCGTCGAACTTGCGGATTCCGTAGCGCACGAGTTCGAGGAATCCTGCATCCACGACATCCTTCGCAGGGAACTCAAACGGCTCCCCCGGAGGGCGGTTGCGCACCTGCAGAAGGCCGTGGTCCGGATCTTCATCGGGCTCCGGATCGCCGGGAACGGCCGGATGGAGGCGGATAAAATGACGGCTAATGCCCGGAACGAGGATGCCCGCGGTCGTGACGGTCCAGGCATCCACGTGACATTCAAGGAAATCGGCGTATTCATGGAAGAACTGCGCCGTGTCGGAGTCGCCCCGATCCGCCGCGAAGTCCGCGGCACACGTGAGGGCCGCGATGCTCGCGGCGAGCGTGGACGGGGAGTAGCCGCTGTTCTCCTCCCACCGCTCTTGCGGCGTGATGGGGCCCTGGCGGATCAGCCACGCGGCCGCGCCCACCACCATGGGGTACGGATCGAAGTCGCGCAGCGCGCCCGCCGCACGCAACCGCCAGGCGAGCAGGATCGGGAACGCGACTTCGTCCACCTGGACGCCCTGCCAGTACGGATCGCCATCGATCCAGAAGTTCTGATAGAAGCCACCGTCGGGACGCTGCGTGCAGGCAAGATAAATGAGGGACCGGAGCGGCCGGTCCGTGTCGCCGGACGCGAGCAGCCCCAGCGCGCTATGCACCATGTCCCGGGTCCATACGAGATGGTAGCCACCCAGGTCTTCGTCGCCTTTCACCTCGCCCCAGGGAATCGAGAGCGAGGCGATCGTAGCTCCGGGATACGTCTTGTCCTCGTGGGCGATCAGCAGACTATGACTCGTGCGGTACAGTCGGCCGCCGTCCGTCGACACGGCCGCGAGCGGCTCGATCGTCCGGCACGTGTTGGCCCATTGCTTGACGAAACGCTTCTTGTGTTCCGCGAACGGGAAGCCGAGAGACTGGTACAGCGAGGTCAACGCGTTGTGGAGCGACTCCCCGAAGGCCAGTCCCAGGACGAACTCATGGCCACGGTTGAGATCCAATTCGCCGGTGAGCGCAATGTTCCCGTACGGCGCGGCGTCAAACTCCCAGTCCATCTCGAAGTTCTCGGCCAGATCAGTCCAGCCGTCCGATCGGCCCACGTAACCGCACGATCGCCGCCGGAACGGGATCGTGGCCGCGAGCGCGAGCCAGACCCCTCCCTTCTGGGCAACCAAGGCCTCGTGCCCCCCCTGCACCGCAACGTACCCGCTGTTCCCGCCACCACCGCCATCGAGATGCGGCGCGAGGAGTGCGAACAGCCGGAGCGTCTCCAGTGGCCTGTCGAGAGCCGTAACCTTCGTCCAGATCAGGACACACGCCTGTTGGGGGTTGGTGACGATCTCCTTCTCGAGGCGGTAGCGACCCTCCGCATCGACGCTCATGACTCGCACCCCTTGGGAGTGGTCGTCGATGTACTCCGTCGTGCTACTAAGGTGTCGCCGCTCGTCGTGGAAGAACGTCCCGCCGTCGGTGATGAGATACTGGAGGTCGCGAATCTGGGGGCGATCCACCGTTGGGTAATACACCTCGTTCAGCACGCCGCGCGACATAGTGAACCAAACACGGCTCGCAGCGGACGCGGCGGTGCCCACCGCGTCCTTGGCGCTGCGCGTCCAGCGCGGCGCGATGCCAGGCTGCCCAAACGCTCGGCGGGTCGGGGGGAGCAGGGCCACTGGTTATTTCGTTCTCCGAAACCGGTCCGCCGCGACCGCTCCGGCTCCGAGTAGTCCGATGTCAGGACTCATAATGACGTGGACGGGAACGCGGGCCAGGAACGCGGCAGCCAGTCCCGCCAAGCCGCGGCCGGAGCACGGGTCTTGACGAGATCGAGCAGCCCCGGCTCGAGCCCGCAGCTCGCCACCTACGCCTCGAGCCCGCTCAGGGCTTGGATGCCTCCAGGCGCGAACTTGTCGTGGTTGATGCGCTGCTCCATTGCTGGTTCCTCACCTTCCGATCTTGATGCTGAGTGCATCACAACTACGGGAGTATAGTCGTTGAGTGGACCGGGGCGACAATGAAACGCTTCGCGCCGCCCAGCGGCCCGTGTGTCCCATTCGGGGAAAGCAGCTGCTGGCGACAGCATGGGTGAGCCGCCGGTATCTGAGTGGAGAGGTAGCGAGGAGCAGCAATGGTCGAAACGGAGTTGTTCGCGTTGTTCGAGCATACTGCCCCGCACCACGCGACCCACGAGCGTCGACCAGCGGCCCCACGGGAGGACTTACACGAACGGAGTGACTCATGAAGCCGATACAACAATTGTCGTGGCAAGATCGCATCGCGTCGAAGAGCGTCAGGCTGGAGCAGGTAGGCCACACGAATGTCGGCCGACGATGACCGCAACCGCAGCAGCGCGGCAGCCACCGCTGACGGCGCGGCCGGCGTGGAAAGCGCTTGCAGAGCATTACCAGCAGGTACGCCACCGACATCTGCGCCAGCTCTTCGCGGAGGATCCGCGCCGGGGCGAGCGCCTGACCGCCGAAGCCGCCGGGCTCTATCTCGACTACTCGAAGCATCTCGTCACCGACGCGACCCTCGGTCTGCTGATCCGGCTGGCCGAGGACTGCCGTCTGGCGGACCGGATTGATGCCATGTTCGGCGGCCAGAAGATCAACGTGACCGAGCAGCGGGCCGCGCTGCACGTCGCGTTGCGGGCTCCGAAGAACGAGCGGATGGAGGTCGACGGAGCGGATGTCGTGCCGGACGTGCACGCGGTGCTCGACCGTATGGCGGCGTTCTGCGAAGAGATCCGGAGCGGCCGCTGGCGGGGCCATACCGGCCGGCCCGTCAGGAACGTCGTCAACATCGGCATCGGCGGCTCCGACCTCGGCCCGGCGATGGCGTACGAGGCGCTGCGGCACTACAGCCGACGCGACATGACCTTTCGTTTCGTGTCCAACGTGGACGGCACGGACTTCGCGGAGGCCGCGCGCGACCTCGACCCTGCCGAGACGCTGTTCATTGTCTGTTCCAAGACATTTACGACGCTCGAGACGCTGACCAACGCGCGCACGGCCCGCGCGTGGTGCGTGCGCGCGCTCGGGGACGAACGGGCGGTGCAGCGGCATTTTGTCGCTGTATCCACGAACCAGGCGGGCGTGGCGCAGTTCGGCATCGACCCCGCCAACATGTTCGTCTTCTGGGACTGGGTCGGCGGGCGCTATTCGATGGGCTCGGCGATCGGGCTGTCCACGATGCTCGCGATCGGCCCCGAACGGTTCCGCGACATGCTCACCGGGTTCCACGCGATGGACGTGCACTTCCGGACCGCGCCGCTCGAACGGAATCTGCCGGTGATCATGGGGCTGCTCGCCGTCTGGTACAGCGACTTCTTCGATGCCGGGACGGTCGCCGTTCTCCCGTATGACCAGTATCTCAAGCGTTTGCCTGCCTATCTCCAGCAATTGACGATGGAAAGCAACGGGAAGCACACCACCCTCGACGGCAGCCGAGTCGATTACCAGACCGGCGCGATTCTCTGGGGGGAGCCGGGCACAAACGGACAGCATTCGTTCTATCAGTTGCTGCATCAGGGTACCAGGCTGATTCCCTGCGATTTCATCGCCTTCTGCCGCTCCCTCAACCCGATGGATGGTCACCACGACCTGCTGACGGCGAACGTGTTCGCGCAGGCGGAGGCGCTCGCCATCGGCAGGGCCGCCAACGAGGGTGAGCCCCACCGCGCTTTCGAGGGGAACCGGCCGAGCACGACCATTCTCGCCGATGTTCTGACCCCGGCGACGCTGGGGTCGCTCGTTGCGTTGTACGAGCACAGCGTGTTCACGCAAGGCGCGATTTGGAGCATCGACTCGTTCGATCAATGGGGCGTGGAGCTCGGCAAGACGATGGCGCAGCGAATCGCAGGCGAGTTGCGGAATGGAACGCCCGGCGCCCATGACAGCTCGACCACGGCGCTGATCCGCCGCTACCTCGGTACGCGGGGGCAGGGTGGATGACGGCCCCGCGAGGCTCCAGCGACGACCTCTGCATCAACACCATTCGCGCGCTTTGCATCGACGCCGTCGAGCTGGCGGCTTCCGGACCACGCGCACCATGATGAAGGGGGAAGGCGACTTTCAGGTCGCCATCAAGCTCCCGGGCTCGAGCACGTCGGGCTCAGGCGGTCCGGCCTGAAGATGGCCGGCATTCGACGAAGCCCAGCGTCAGGAGGCCGGCATGGCTAGGGTCCGGATGGAGAAGACTCAAATTCTCATCGCGGCCGCGCTCGCGATCTGCGGTTGCGGCGGGCACGGCGGTGCGGGGGATGACACGAAGGGCATGGTCTACGGAAGCCCGCCCGCCACGATCTCCGCGGGAGAAGCGCTCTCCCCGGAACTCTATTCCGGCCTCGGATTGAGCGAGGCGCCGGAGGTGAAGCCGGTCGGGTCGACCCCCGTGCTCGACGTTCGCATCGACATGACCCACGCCATGGTGCGCGTGGCGGAACGTGATTCGTTCATGGCATGGACGTTCGGCGGCACCCTCCCCGGCCCCGTGATCCACGTGCGCCAGGGCGATCGCCTTCGGTTCACGACGACCAACCGCTCCGACCGGACGGTGGCGCTCGCGCCACCCATGCCCCATGCGGTGGACTTCCATGCGGCCATGGTGAACCCGCTCGATAAGTATCAGCCGGTGGCCCCCGGAGCCACTCTGCGTTTCGAATGGGTCGCGAATTATCCCGGCGTCTTCATGTATCACTGCGCCATGCCTCCGGTGCTCCAGCATCTCGCGTACGGCATGTACGGCATGGTCATCGTCGACCCGAAGAACGGATACCCGACGACACCGGACCGTGAGTACGCGATCGTCCAATCGGAGCTCTACCTCAAGAAAGGAAAGGGCGGTCGCCTCGAAGTGGACGACGCGGCCGCGAGCCGCAAGGAGGCGACGTACGTCGTATTCAACGGCCGGCCCAACCGGCATGAGGAGGAACCTCTCCTGGCCAAGGCCGGAGAGCGAGTGCGGCTCTACGTCCTGAACGCGGGGCCGAACGGAACGTCCTCGTTCCACGTGCTCGGGACGGTTATGGACCGTGTCTGGCTCGATGGTAACCCGGCGAACCAGTTGCGCGGCATGCAGACGGTGCTCCTGCCTGCGAGCGGCGGCGCGGTGGTGGAGTTCGTGGTGCCAGAGGCGGGCGTGTATCCCTTCGTCGACCACGAGTTCTCCGACGCGGAACATGGGGCGATGGGCCGCATCAACGCGATGTCGCCGTAGCCCTGACGGTCTGAAGCGCGCGGCGACACGGGAGCAGGCCAGGCCCCTACTGTTCGGAGATCTCCAACCACTTTTAGGTCATGCGATCATTGGCTGTTGGCGAGGATACTGCCCTTCATTTCCGGGTGATACCGGCACGAGTAGTCCAAAACGCCGTCCTGTATGACAACGGTCACCCAGGATGAATCCGGAGGAAGATCACCGGAATCGAACGTGCCCGTCTTCGCAGTAGCCGTGTGCGGCACGAGGTCCCGGTTTGTCCATCGCACTGTGTCGCCAGGAGCAACTTCGATGAACTTGGGCTTGAATTGCATCCCCTTGATGTCGACTTGATGTGCGACCGGCGGAGGGCTGGGGCGATTTGAGCAGCCGGAGATAAGAATCAGGATGACTCCGATGGCAACAAATGCCCAACCAGCCAGCACTCCTTCCTGGCGAGCCCCTGAGTTCAGTGCCGACCTCTTCACCGGCGCCACCAGCTCACTTCACGAACGATGCCTGGAGCATTTTCGCGTGCTGCAGGTGCACCACGAACGCAGGGCGGACCGCTAGGAGCAAATCCTTGAGGTCCTTGTTCTTAGCGCTGGGTACGAGTGTCTTGTCGAGAAGATCGATGACCGCTTGATGGTAGGCCACCTCATTGCTCACATAAGCGCGCTCGAACGGGGCACCGGAGAGCTTGCTCATTTTATTGCGTGTTGAATCCGCGCTCGCGACGAGAGCGCGACTGGTGCGATTCTCCTTCGGAACGAGTTTCAGGCGGGCTGCAAGGTCGGCGGCCTTCTTGTTTACTGAGGTGTGGTCCCTCACCATCTGCCTGGCAAAGTCCGCCACGGACGTGGTCTTCGCCCTGGCGATCGCCAGATTGCCGTTCTTGATGTCGATCGTGTTCGCAGCCAGAACGATTGCGGCAATGTTGGCGTCCGTGAGGGTGACGGCATCGGCTGCCTTCGGCGTGGCTCCAGCGCGTGCCGACAGCGGTGCCATGAGTCCTACACTCAGTGTCAGCGCAACGAGCGCGACGCGGGGGCTGTTCGGGTAGGAGCGACCTGCGATTCCGTTTCTCATGTCCTTCCTCCGTGTTGGTGCAGGCTGGGCGAGCCGCAGGCGCATGGCCGCCTTCGACACGCTGCCCTCGCGCACCACGAGCCAAAAGTAGAGCAGGTGATGGTAGTTCAGACGGTCCATGTCACTCGACTATACATCGGCCTATCCAATGGGTAGCGGTCAAACTTCCTAATTGTCCGAAGGACGTTCGGACCCCGATCCTATATGCAGGGACGGGGCCGGGCCGGGTCATTAGTAAGAAGGAGGAGGTCATGAACCATTCAGGGAACCCGTGGGTGATCGTTTTGGCGGGTGGATCGGGCGAGCGTCTACGGACGGTCACCACGTCGCCCGAAGGCGGAACAGTGCCCAAGCAGTTCTGCCGCCTCGGTGGACAGGACTCCATGCTCGACGTCACGCTGGCTCGCGCGCGGCGCCTCACCACAGCCAACCGCATTGTCGTGATTGTTCGAGAGGATCACCGGCCATGGTGGGAGAACAAGCTCGCGGGCGTGTGGCCGAACAACGTACTCGTGCACTCACGCAACCGTGGCACGGCCATCGCCCTTTTGCATGCGCTTCTT
>DASUFL010000143.1:0-24387 GCA_036274595.1 Candidatus Eiseniibacteriota bacterium
GTGGAGCGGCGCTTCCCCGGGTTCGACTTCAAGCCCGTGATCGAGGGTGGAACGGACAACGCGAAACACCTCTGCTGGGAGCGGGAGGCCCCCTAGCCGCTCCAAGCCTTGACTTGGCAGCCCCCACACGGTAACCCTCCCTGTTTCCCAGGGATTCCCTGTGCGCGCCAAGGAGGCGACATGAGACCGCTTCTCATCGCCCGCGGTTGGTTCCAGGCTGCCATCCTCGTTTCGCTCTTCGGCTTCTTCGTCCTCGGCTTTCTCGCGCTCCGCACCTACCAGGAAGAGCCGCCGATCCCCAAGCGGACCGTCGCGCCGGATGGACACGTCGTGTTCACCGACGCGGACGTGATGGGGGGACAGCAGGTCTTCCTCAAGAATGGGCTCATGGAATACGGGTCCATCTTCGGACACGGCGCCTACCTCGGCCCCGATTACACGGCGGATTATCTCCGCCGGTCGGCGACCATGGTTCGCGATTCCTATGGCGGCGCCGGATCCGATCACGCCGGCGAGCAGACCGTTCGCGCGTTCAAGACGAACCGCTACGACCCCAAGTCCGGTGTGCTCCAGTTCACCGCGGAGCAGGCCAGCGCGTTCGAGGCGCTGACCCAGCACTACTCTGCGATCTTCTCGCAGCCCACGACCCGCTTCGGGCTTCGGCCCGGCGCCATCACCGACCCGGACGAGCTTCGTCAGCTCACGGCCTACTTCGCATGGACGGCGTGGACCGCCTCGACGCTCCGCCCGGGTCAGGACCACACCTATACCAACAACTGGCCCCCCGAGCCGCTCGTCGAGAATCGTCCGACCGCCGACGTGGTGATCTGGAGCGTGCTCTCCTTGATCGCGCTCCTGGGAGGCATCGGTGCGATGATGGCGGTCTTCGGCCGATGGCGATTCCTCGGCTGGCACGGCCGCGAGCAGGAGCGGATTTCCTTCCGGGCGCCGGGCGAGGTCGCGCTCTCGCCCGCCCAGCGGGCCACGGTCTGGTACTTCCTCGTCATGGCCGTGCTCTTCCTGTTGCAGTCGCTCCTCGGCGGGTCCGTGCAGCATTACCGTGCGGAGATCTCCTCCTTCTTCGGAGTGGACCTGGCCCGGATCCTGCCCTTCAACCTCGCGCGAACGTGGCATCTCCAGCTCGCGATCTTTTGGGTGTCCGCCTCCTACCTGGCCGCGGGCATCTTCATCGCGCCGATGATCGCGATGCGGGAGCCGAAAGGGCAGCAATGGCTCGCCTACGGCCTCCTGGCCGCGGTTGCGATCGTCGTGTTCGGGAGCCTGGCCGGTGAGTATGCGGGCGTGTTCGGGTACACCGGCCGGCTCTGGGAATGGTTCGGGAACCAGGGATTCGAATACCTGGACCTGGGACGCTTCTGGCAGATTCTCCTCTCGGTCGGTCTCGCCCTGTGGGTCGTCATCCTGTACCGGGTCCTTCGCGTGCGGCTCAAGAACGAGCACCGCGGCAACATGCCGTGGATGTTCTTCTACGCCGCGCTCGCGATTCCCGCGTTCTACGCGGTCGGCCTCCTCGCGCAGACAGGGTCGCACGTCACCTCGGCGGAGTACTGGCGATGGTGGGTGGTCCATCTCTGGGTGGAGGATTTCCTCGAGCTCTTCACCACCGTGATCGTGGCGTACATCTTCGTTCTCCTCGGCGTGGTGCACGAGAAGGTCGCTCTCACGCTCGTCTACCTCGACGTCATCCTCTACTCCCTCGGCGGCGTGATCGGCACGATGCACCACATGTACTTCAACGGGACGCCGGTCGAGCACATGGCCCTGGGCGCGGTCTTCTCTGCGGCTGAAGTCGTGCCGCTCACGTTCCTCACGGTGGAGGCCTGGAGCTTCCTCCAGCTCGGCGCGGTCCAAGTCGGAGGTTCGAAGCCCGCGTTCCCGCATCGGTGGGCGGTGATGTTCCTCGCGGCGGTCGGATTCTGGAACTTCCTGGGCGCCGGAATCTTCGGATTCCTGATCAATCTCCCGATCGTGTCCTACTACGAGATCGGCACC
The DNA here is from genome assembly GCA_036274595.1 of Candidatus Eiseniibacteriota bacterium. Lineage (GTDB taxonomy): Bacteria > Eisenbacteria > RBG-16-71-46 > SZUA-252 > SZUA-252 > WS-9. The sequence goes on from DASUFL010000143.1 coordinate 2,014, forward strand.
GCCCTCACCGCCAATCACGGGCACACGGCGTTCATGGGCGTGTACGGAATGCTCGCGATCGGCATCGCTCTCTTCTGTGTCCGATATCTGACCCCGACGGGGAAGTGGTCCGATGGAGCGGCCCGGTTCTCGTTCTGGGCGCTCAATCTGGGGCTCGCCTGGATGTCCTTCGCCACGCTGCTCCCGCTAGGCGTGCTCCAGCTCTATCACTCCGTGAAGACCGGTTACGTGGAAGCGAGGTCGCTCGAGTTCCTGTCGACGGGCCTGGCGAACTGGATCGAATGGGTCCGCCTGCCCGGCGACGTGCTCTTCATCGCGGGCACCCTCCCGGTCGTGTGGCTCACGTGGAACGCGGTCCGGGGCCGCGGCCGGGTGCCTCGAACCGAGGGAGAGACCGCCGACCTTTTCGTCGACGTCGCCGGAGCCGCGGAGCCGGCGGCCGAGCGCTGAGGACCGTATGGTTTCCGAAGCATGGTTCATCGGGGGATACGTCCTCCTGCTCTTGCTCGTCGCGGTATGCCTCGAGTGGATCGCTCGCGGATCGCACGAGCGCATCCACCGTGCGAAGACGGTTGGATTCCGCTATCACGATCATCTGAACGCGTGGCAGTGCTCGGAAGGCACCTATCTCCGGCACGCGGAAACCGACCGCCACGCCCGCGTGGCCCGGTTCCGCGCGGAGGCCAAGGTCTGCAATGGCTGCCGCATCAAGGAGCGCTGCACAGACTCTGACGACGGGAGGGAGTTGATCCACCCGCTCGATGGGTGGCCTCGATCGGAGATGGCCCGCTTCCAGAGAGCCCTCTCGCTCAGCCTGATCGTGCTGGCGTCGCTCTTCTGCGCGATCGAGACAGTGCGGCAATCCGCGCCTCCGCTCCGTTCGTTCTTCCTGTGCGGGCTCCTCGTGGGCATGGCTTTGGCGAGGCGTGAGCTTCGGAGGGTGAGGGAGACGCGACTGGACCCGCTGCAAACCGACTGATTGGGGTCCATCCAGACTCAGGTCCGCCTCCGGCGATTCGAGACCCCGGGCGTTCTCAGCCGCGGGACGTCGGGCTCCGGGGGTTGGCCGGCGCGGGCGGCGGCGTGAGCCCGGTCACGTCCAGGATCTCCCGCTCATCCAGCGTCTCGCGCGACAGGAGCGCGTCCGCGAGCTTGTCGAGCGCCCCGCGGTGCGCCTCGATCAGGCGCTTCGCCTCGTCGTGACTCTCGCGGATGATCCGGAGCACCTCCGCATCGACGAGGCTCGCCGTCTCCTCGCTGATCGGCTTCGGACCTCCGCCGAAGCCATCAGGCCCCGTGAGGTAGGGATTCTCGGGCGGCGCGAGCTGCACCAGGCCCAGCTTGTCGCTCATGCCCCAGCGGGTGACCATGTTCCGTGCGAGGTGGGTCGCTTGCTCGATGTCGTTCTGCGCGCCCGTGGTGCGCGTGCCGAAGACGATCTCCTCCGCCGCGCGTCCGCCGAGCATCCCGATGAGACGCGCGCGCAGGTAGGACTCCGGGTAGTTGTAGCGATCGTTCTCCGGGCGCTGGTAGGTGACACCGAGCGCCATGCCGCGCGGCACGATCGAGACCCGATGGACCGGGTCCGCGCCCGGCACCACGAGGCCGAGGATCGCATGCCCTCCTTCGTGATAGGCGATCCGCTCGCGGTCGTCGCGGCTCAGGAGAATGGGCCGCTCGGGACCCAGCACCACCTTCTCCAGCGCGTCGAAGAAGTCCTTCGCGTGGACCGCGGTCTCCTCACGCCTGGCCGCGAGAAGCGCGGCTTCGTTGACAAGGTTCCGTAGGTCCGCGCCAGCCAGGCCAGGCGTGGCCGAGGCGATCTCTCCCAGCTTCACGTCCTGATCCAGAGGCACGCGGCGCGTGTGGACGCGCAGGATCGCCTCGCGCCCCTTCCGATCAGGGAGGTTCACCACCACGCGCCGGTCGAAACGCCCGGGGCGGAGAAGGGCCCGGTCGAGAATGTCGGGCTGATTGGTCGCGCCGAGCACGATGATGCCCTCTCGGCTCGAGAAGCCGTCCATCTCCGTGAGGATCTGATTGAGCGTCTGCTCCTGCTCGCTCGATCCGCCGATCGACACGAGTCCGCGCGCCCGTCCGATCGAGTCCAGCTCGTCGATGAACACGATGGCCGGAGCGCTCTCGCGCGCCAGACGGAAGAGGTCCCGCACGCGCGCGGCGCCCACGCCGACGATCATCTCCACGAATTCGGAGCCGCTCATGGAGAAGAAGGGGACGCCCGCCTCGCCTGCGACCGCGCGCGCGAGGAGTGTCTTGCCGGTGCCGGGCGCGCCCACCAGGAGAACGCCTTTCGGCGCGGTGCCGCCCAGGCGCTGATATTTCTTCGGGTCCTTGAGGAAGTCGACGATCTCCACGAGCTCGTTCTCGGCTTCGTCAATGCCGGCGACGTCCTCGAACGTGACCCGGTCCGCCGTTTCGCTGTCGAACCGACGTGCGGTGCTCCGTCCGATGCCCATGAGGCCGCCCCCCAGCCCTCCCTGCTTGGCCTGACGACGGAACGCCCAGACGTAGAGCCCGATGAGGAGGAGTGCGGGGGCGAAGCTGAACAGGAGCCCGAGCCAGGGATTCCCCTGGCCGATCGGCTCGGCGCTGATCTCCACGCCATGGGCGATCAGGAGCGATTCGAGCCCCGGGTCGACGAACGCGGGGAGCGTGGTGGAGAAGTCCAGCGCCGAGCGCGGCTGCTGTCCGGTCGCCGAGTCGGGCTTGGCAGGATAGGTGACCGCATGGCGGAACCGCCCCGTCATGCTCTCGCCGCGGCTGTAGATCTTCTCGACGTTTCCGCGGACGACTTCCTGCTTGAAGAGCGTGTACGGCACCTTCACCGGTTTGGTGCCGGGGAAGAACATGCGCGTGAGGAGGATGTTCGCGAGAAGGATGAGGACGAAGAAGAGCCAGATCCGGCGCGGAGGCGTCGGGGGCGGCGTCGGAGGCGGGCCCTGGCCCCGCGGGGGCTGGTCCTGCCCCCGGGTTCCTGGGCGAGATTCCTGTCTCACGGGCCGGTCGGGCGCCATGCCTTCAGTCTACATGGCGCTGGGCTTGACGGTGGCGCGATCGAGCGGGGCCCGGCCCCTACCAGGAGAACGCGATACCCACCTCGGGCGCCAGCTCGGGCGCCTTGCTCGTCAGCCCGAACCCGTTGTTCAGCTTGAGCAGCGCGTTCGGCCCGATCTGCCGCTGGACCTCGACGATCGCCGCCACCTCGTCCTCCTCACCCTCGACGGCCAGGACCGTGCGCCATTTCGAGGAGAGGCGCTTCAAGTACTCGAGCGCGTATTCGCCGAACGCGACCTTTCCCTCGTCTGCCTGGTACTCCATCGATGCGCGCGTCGTGAGCGTGCCGAAACGGAAGCCGCGGGTCAGGCCGAATCCCTGGATCACCTCCCAGTCCTGCGTTCCGATCAGCTTCCGGTTCTTCTGGAACGGGAAGACAGTTTCGAAATAGCTCCAGAATTCGGGTCGGGTCTCGGACTCCTTCCACCAGCGCCAGCGCAGCTCCGCCTGGGTGTCCCCGAATCCCGATTCGGTGAACTCACTGGGCATGGCCGATGAATCATCGGGCGACTTGTGCTGCGTGGCGGTCGTCCAGAGCGCGGATTCCAGCTCGACCGCCACGTTCTCCGACAAGCCGTAGGACAGGAATATGAGCGCCTCGTGCTCCGTGTTCTTGCCTCTGTAATCCTGAGTGCCCACGAATCCGAGTTCTTCGGGCGCGTACTCCTGGTCCTTGTTCACGGTGTACTCGTAGAAGGGATAGATGAGGAGCTCGCCGTCGCGCACATACGTTCCGAAGAGCGAGGTCGCGACACCGGTGCCACGGTCCTCTAGGTAGTAGGGAAGATCCTCCGCTCGGACGGGCCCAGCATAAAGGGCAGGTGCCGCGACGAGACAGGCAATGCCGAGGTAGCGATGAAGCGGTCGAAGGCGTTCGAGGCCGGGGAAGGATGTCATGGGGGCCTCCGGATAGGTGGGGCTTCGACAATTGTACCCCTCGAGAGGCGATCCGGATCCCCGATGTTCTACCGTAGACTGCGGGTGTAAGCTCCAGCACCATGAACGATTCCACGACCGGAGTTCGTCTCGGCGGGACAGGCGGCAGCGGCTCGAGCTACAGCGGCGTCGCACCCGAGATCCATCAGGACGCGTGCCGCCGCCTCATGTGGCTCGCCGTCATTTACTCCCTGACCTACACCTGCGTCGAGGGGTACGCGATCTCGACCCACTCCCACGCGGACCCTGACCACACGCTCTGGGACCACGCTCTCAGCCTCATCCCGATCTCGATCGGTTTTCTCCTCGCCTGGACGGCGCGCGCCGGCAAGATCACGCCGAGGATGTTTCCAAGAGTCCTGGTTGCGTTCCAGCTCGTCAGTACGTTCGGGATCATGGTGGGCGCGTGGGGCTGGGAACACAATATCGCCAATGGAATGCGCGAGGTGGTGATCCTAGGTGGAGGCGATCCCGACACGTTCCTTGCGCGGCTCAAGGAGCGTCACGTTTCGATGGTGGCGATGGGGGACGTTCCGTGGGTCGGTGTCTGGATCCTGATGGTGCCGCTCATCCTCCCGCTCTCGCCTCGGCAGACCATGATCGGCTCGCTCCTCAGCGCGTCGCTCGCCCCGATCTATCTCTCGCTCTCCCTGTGGGCACACGGAGCACCGCCGGTGATCGATTGGTGGGTGTGGCGCTTCGTCGCGGACACGAGCGTGCCTGTGTTCATCTGCGCGGGAATCGCGATCGTGGGGTCCCGCGTACTGTACGGGTTGACCCGGGAGCTCTCCGATGAGCGCCGCATGGGAAGCTACCAGCTCGAGGAGAAGCTCGGAGACGGCGGCATGGGCGAGGTCTGGAAGGCGAGGCATCGGCTCCTCGCGCGGCCGGCCGCCATCAAGCTGATCCGCTCCGACGCGCTGGGCAGCTCCAACGCCGAGGTCGCGCGGACCGCGCTCGTCCGCTTCGAGCGCGAGGCGCAGGCGACGTCCATGCTCGGCTCGCCGCACACGATCGAGATCTACGACTTCGGGGTCACCGAGGACGGAAGCTTCTACTACGTGATGGAGCTCCTCGACGGCCTCGACCTGCGCCGGCTCATCGAGCGCCATGGTCCCGTTCCGGTCCGTCGCGCGGTCTACCTGCTCGCGCAGGCCTGCCATTCGCTGGCCGACGCGCACGAGAGCGGGCTCATCCACCGCGACGTCAAGCCGGCGAACATCTTCGCCTGCCGGCGCGGACGGGAAGAGGACTTCGTCAAGGTCCTCGATTTCGGCCTCGTGAAGCACGCGGATTCGAAGACGGTCGACGTTCAGATCACCGCGGAGGGGACGACCACCGGAACGCCGGCGTTCATGGCTCCCGAAGCCGTCTACGAGGCGGACCGGATGGACGCCCGCTCGGATCTCTACGCGCTCGGCTGTGTCGGATACTGGCTCGTGACGGGGCGCCTGGTCTTCGAGCGCGACACGCCCATCCAGACCCTCCTGAGCCACCTCAACGACACGCCGGTCCCTCCCTCGAAGCGGACGACGCAGCCCATTCCCGAGGGGTTCGACCGGGTGATCCTGGACTGCCTGGAAAAGGATCCGGCCAAGCGGCCCAAGTCGGCGGAAACGCTGGGGAAGCGATTCGAGCGCTGCCTCGGCGCGATGGATCCATGGACGGTGGACGATGCGCGCGCCTGGTGGGAGCAGGTGCGCCGCGGTTCAGGCGAGGCGCGCTCGAACCGGACCGAGGCGTTGAGCGGCGCCCAGGGCTGACCTTCAGGGCAGGGCCCGCTGAACCTGGCGCGCCGCGCGGCGTCCGCTCTCGAGCGCTGCCTCCACCGTGCCCGTGTCGTCCCCCGCCGCTTCGCCGGCGAAGAAGAGCGTGCGCCCTTCCGGTCGGGACAGGTCTCGCCCGGGGTTCCTGGCTCCTGCCTTGACGTAGGAATAGGCGCCGCGCGCGTAGGGATCCTTCGACCAGTCGTGCCACCAGAGGGCGCGAATCCCCGCGTGGATTCGCTTCGGCTTCATTCCGAAAGCCGCCGCGAGCTGAGCTTCCACGACTCGCCGGACCTGGTCGCGCGAGCCGTCGAGGGTCGCGGATGCCGGTCCTCCGCACCACAGCACCGCGACCGGCCATCGGATTGGATGCGCGGTCCAGAGGACCTGGAACGGTCCGTCGTGCAGGTGGATGAATTGAAATCGCGACGCGCCGTCCCACGGGAATGAATGGAACCACACGACGACGCGAGTGACGTGCCCCATCTCGATGCCCTCGAGCGCGCGGCGCAGGCGTCGAGGCTCGGGATCGAATGCGATGCCACCGGCGGCCGACGCCGGCGCCTGGAGCACGCCGATCGGAACGGTGACGACGACGGCTCGGCCGCTGAAGCGCCGCTTCCGACCGGCGGGTCCCCGCGCATCGACGGTGGCCTTCCCGTTGTCCCACGTGATCCCGCACACCGCGCTCTCGAGCCGTAGCGAGGGTCCGAGATCGCGTGCGAGCCACGCCATGAGCGCGTGGTAGCCCTGCGTCGGACGCCCGATGTGCGCGGCCATCTCCGCCCCGGACTCGCCCGGCTCGGGCGCGATCGATTGGGCGCTGATCCGCGTGACGTCCGCGGCGTGAAATCCCTCGACGAACCGCCTCGTCTGGCCGCGCTCCCTCTCGAGCGCGCGGCCGCCTGGCCGGTGGGCGAGGAACTCGGCCACGGTTTCGTCCGGGGCCTGGGTGTCGATACGATGGAGCACACGATCGATCGACAGCGCCTCGGCGACGCGGCGCACCGTCCCCCGATGGGCTTCTCCATGGGAGCCGGAGACGTCGAGGGACGACTGACCGGCCTCCGCCAGGAGCGCGGTCGTGATCGGCGCGTCGCCATGGATGAACTCGGCGCCGAGCTCGATCGGAAGGGGGATGCGCGGATCGTGGAGGGTCAGCACGCGGCCACCGATCCGGTCCCGGGCCTCGAGCACGAGCACCGAGCGTCCATGCGCGCGTAGCTGCCGCGCGGCACTGAGGCCGGCGGCGCCGGCGCCGACGACGAGAACGTCGGCTCGCGTGGCCGTCATTCCGTTGGAGGAACCGCCTGGTCTTCGTCGGCCGGCGCCGCCTCCTGGCTTTCGCGTCGCCGCCGGTACGTGATGACGATGTACGTGACCGTGTCCCACGAATTACGGATCCCGATGAACAGAAGGAGGAGTGCGGCTCCGCCCAGGACGAACAGAGCAGCCTCCGTGCTCCGCGTGAGCGCGAAAGCGGCGAGCAGGACGCACGCGTAGGCGAAGTTGGGCAGCACGGTGTGCCAGATCCAATCCGAGGTCACGACCTCGTACTCGTCCTGCCCGCGCGCTCTGCGGATCACGGCGACTCCGTACGCGAGCCCGCCCAATCCCAGAAACGCCGTCGTCCAGGCCACGGGAGTCGTCGAGGTCCAGGGGGCGCTCAAGACCGCCGAGATGAGAAGAGCCGATCCGAAATGGACGACCACGGGGGTGCCGAACGCGGCGAGCCCTCGCCCGGACGTGGACATGGTCGACTCGGCAATCAACGTGATCACGACGAACTGGAGCCCCGTGAGCGCGGCCGCGGAGGATCCGACGATGACGTAGAAGCTTTCCCAGTGCGTCAGGGCTGGAATCACGGTGAAGGCTCCTCCGAAACCAGCGGCGTCCCCATGCATCGATGATGGCAGAGCGCAGGGCGCTCCAACCAATTCGTCGCCCCCCTTGCTCCGAGCGCTGCCAGGCTGCTAAGTTAATGGATATAGAGTACTTGGCAACTCCAAACCACCACGGAGGGCTGAGCCGGAACCCCGACAATGAGCCCCACGCCCGCCGCCACCCTCCGCCAGCACGCAGAGACCACGTTCCGCGCCCTCCGGCACCGCAATTACCGTCTCTACTGGGGCGGGCAGCTCATCTCCCTCATCGGCACCTGGATGCAGACCGTCGCCCAGGCATGGCTCATCCATCGCCTGACCTCGTCGCCGTTCATGCTGGGACTCCTTGGATTCATGCAGTTCCTCCCGGTCCTCCTGCTCTCGCTCTGGGCCGGCGTCATCGTCGACGCGATGAACAAGCGCAAGCTCCTCCTCATCACCCAGACGGCCTTCCTCGTTCAAGCGACGTTGCTGGCGACGGTGGTCTCGACCCACGTCGTGACCGCGTGGATGGTCCTCGCGCTCGCGTTCGTCTTCGGCACGATCAACGCCCTCGACCTTCCGGCGCGCCAGTCCTTCGTCGTGGAGCTGGCGGGGAAGGACGACCTCCCGAACGCGATCGCTCTCAACTCGGCCGCGTTCAACACCGCGCGAATCCTCGGTCCCGCGGTCGCGGGCATTCTTCTCGCGACCATCGGGGAGGCGGGCTGCTTCTGGCTGAACGCGGTGTCCTACATCGCCGTGATCACGAGCATCTTGAGAATGGACCTCCCGGCGCGGCCGGCGCTCAAGCTGGACATGAGCGAGGCGACGCGTCACATGAAGGAGGGAATCCGGTACGTGCGGAGCGTGCTCCCGCTGCGGAACCTCCTCACGCTCCTCGGGCTGACCGCGGGACTCGGATTCCAGTACATGATCCTGCTTCCCGTGTACGTGAAGGACATCCTGAACGCCGACGCCAAGGCGTACGGAGCCCTCGTCTCCGCGTTCGGACTCGGATCGTTGATCTCGGCCGCATGGATGACCCGGCCGCACGATCGATGGGCGCTCCGGCGGAACGTCTTCATCGGCCTCATCACCGCGTCGATCGGAATGGGGACGTTCGCGTGGTCGCGCACGCTTCCGTTGAGTCTCGCGATGGGATTTCTCGCGGGACTGGGCCTCATCCTCTACGTGGCCACGACGAACACGCTGATCCAGCTCACGACCGACGACGAGCATCGAGGTCGCGTCATGGGCCTCTACACGCTGATGTTCGTGGGCACGGCACCCATCGGCTCGCTCATCACCGGCTCGGTGGCGCAGAAGTTCGGCGCCCCTGTGGCGACCTCGATCAGCGCGCTCGTGCTCTTCGGCGGAGCGGCCTGGATGTTCCGCCGGCTTCGCGTCCTCGCGCTCCGCGAGACAGCGTCCACGACGATGGCGCCCGGCGCCACGGAGAAGCTCGGGTGAGGGTCGGGCCGGTGGCGGGGTGAGACCATAGCGCGTACTATCGACGTCATGAGATGCGCCGCCGCGCCCGGGGTTGGCCTGCTCCTCGGGATGTCGCTGATGGCATCGACTCCACTATGCGCTCAGGAGGCTCCGGCCGCGCCGGACTCGCTCGCCGCGCCAGATTCCGTCGCCGCGCAGCTCGTCGCCGCGCAGCTCGTCGCCGCGCCTGCCACCAAGACCATCGTCGTCGATCCGAAGTACAGGGCCAGCGGCTTCCACAGCTTCTGGCTGGGTGAAGGCTATCGCAAGGTCTGGACGACCCCGGTCACGGTGCCGGTGCTCGACCTCCAGACCTACGCCGGCGGACTCGAGCCGGTTCGCGAGGTGGGCGCGAGGCAGACGCCCGGACTCGCTCTCGTGGGGCGCGAAGGGCGCGCCTACACCTTCCGATCGCTCCGAAAGGAGCCCGACCGCGCTCTCCCCGAGCCGTATCGCAAGACATGGGTGGCCTGGGTCGTGCGCGACCACACGGCCGCGCAGCATCCGGGCGCGGCGCTCCTTCTGCCGCCACTGGCCGAGGCCGCTGGCCTTCTGCACACGGAGCCCACGCTGTGCGTGATGGACGATGACCCGGCGCTGGGATCGTTTCGTGAGGTCTTCGCGAACGAGCCGGGGACGATCGATGAGTATCCGCGCGCGGCGCCGGGCGTGCCGCCGTTCCACGGCGCCACGGAGATCATCAACACGCGCACGCTGTGGGACCGATGGCTCCAGGGCCCCGAGAATCGTGTCGATTCGAGGGCATTCCTGCGCGCGCGGATCCTGGACCTGTACGTGGAGAACTGGGATCGCCATCGAGGGCAATGGCGCTGGGTGAGACTGCCTGGGAACGATCGATGGGAGCCTCTGCCCGAGGATCCGGACATGGCGTTCAACAGGAACGACGGATTCGCGACCTCGTTCTTGCGGTCCCGAAATCCCAAGCTCGTCCAGTTCAGCGACCATTTCGACCGCCGTCTGGAAGGCTCCACGATCAATGGGTCCGAGATGGATCGTTGGCTCCTCACCGATCTCGACCGGGCGGCCTTCGAGGAGGTGGCCCGAGAGACCGCGGAGAAGTTTACGGACGATGTCATCGAGCAGGCGGTGCGGCGCCTTCCGGACGAGTGGCAGAGCCTCTCGGCCGATCTCTCATCATCCTTGCGTGCGCGCCGCGGGCTGCTGGCGGATTACGTGATGCATTACTACAGGGATCTCGCGAAGGACGTGGACGTTCACGCCACCGACAAGGACGAGGTGATCTCGATCCGGCGACTCGAGGGAGGAGTCGTCGACGTGAGCGTGTCTCTTGCCGGGGCCGAGCCGTACTTCCAGCGGCGTTTCCTGCCCTCGGAGACGAACGAAGTCCGGGTCTATCTCCACGGCGGGAACGACCGGGTCGAGCGCAGCGGCCCCAAGGGTGGATCGATTCTCGTCCGCGTCATCGCCGGCCAAGGTGACGACGTCGTGGACGATTCCAAGAGCGGGGGAACGGACGTCTGGTCGGGCGGCGGCGCTCTCGCCATTCAGAAGGGGCGCGGCACCGACACACACCGCGAATGGCGGAATCCGGAGCCGGATACGACCGCTCTGTGGCTCGAGCCCCGGAACTGGGGACGCTGGACCATGCTGGAGACTCAGGTCGCGTATGGAGGCGATCTGGGTTTCGTTCCGGAGGTCACCGTCCTCCGATCGAACTGGGGATTTCGCACTCTGCCCGAGGCCAAGCGACAGCACCTGTCTCTCGCCTGGTCCACGGGAGTGAGCCGGGGCCGCATGGCGTATCAGGGAATCTTCCGCCGTCCCGGTTCCGGCAGAGCGTTCCGGCTGGATCTCCTCGCGTCGGGGATCGAGCAGTTCAACTTCTTCGGATTTGGAAACGAGACTGTCCTGCCTGCCCGCGTCGAGGAGCATCGAACGGAGGAGCAGGTCCTCTCCGTCCAGCCTTCCGTGCAGATCGATCCATCGCACAGGCTCCAGCTCTACGCAGGACCCACGTACCGCGGATCCTGGTCGCCCACGGACCGTGAGAACGTTTTGAACGCGGTCTCACCGTATGGGTTGGGGCAGTTCTCGGAGGCTGGACTGCGAGCGGGACTGGACTACGACAGCCGGGGGCAGGAGCGGGCAGGGTCCCTGCTGGAGGAAATCTTGAGGGGGCCGGCCGTCGCATCGACCTGGCGGGTGGGAGGGTTCTATGTCCCCGCGATTCTGGACGTCGATCGTCCCTTCGGCGGAATCGAAGGGGACGTCGTGTCGTACCTGGGGCGTGACGAATCCCGCGCTCAGCTCGCGGTCCGAGCCGGGGGCCGGCATATCTGGGGCGACTACCCATGGTTCGAGTCCGCATTCATCGGCGGACGTTCCACCCTGTCGGGGTACAGCCGAGCCCGTTTCGCCGGGGACACGTCGCTCTACGGCGGGCTGGAAGCGCGCACGTGGCTCTTCTCGGTGAGCCCCTTCCGCGTGGGTGTGCTCGGCCTGGCGGATGTCGGACGAGTGTGGCTGGATGGAGAGAGCTCCGATCTCTGGCACAATTCCTGGGGCGCCGGCGGCATGGTCCAGCCCATTGCCACGAATCTCTTCCTCACCGGCGCCGTAGCTTGGGGCCACGATCAAACCAAGGTCTACTTCGCCACGAAATCCCTGTTCTAGGGTCCTGCTGGACGATCTGCGAGGAAAGCCCTCCTGAGGGTTTCCTAAAGAGGAGGCTTGGCCGGGGTGTCGCATGCCGTTCGTCTGCCGTGCGATGAAGCCTCGATCCGCACCGGAGTCGCGGATCCCGCCTGCCAGACCGCGGGACGCTGGGTGCTGGCGGCGACCATTCTCGGTTCCAGTCTCTCCTTCATCGACGGCACCGTCGTCACCGTCGCTCTTCCCGCAATCGGGAGGGAGATGGTGGCCGGAGGAGCGGACCTCCAGTGGGTCGTCGAGTCCTACGCGCTGTTCCTGTCCGCGCTCCTCCTCGTAGGCGGTTCGCTTGCGGACCAATTCGGGAGAAGACGCGTCTACGCGCTCGGGGTGCTCCTGTTCGCGGGAGCCTCGATCGTCTGCGGCTTGGCGCCAACGATTGGATCGCTGATCGCGGCGCGCGCGATCCAGGGGATCGGGGCAGCCCTCCTCGTGCCGGGAAGCTTGGCGCTCATTTCGGCCTCCTTCGACCCCTCGAGCAGGGGACGAGCGATCGGCACGTGGTCCGGGTTCAGCGGAATCACGACCGCGATCGGACCCCTCCTGGGCGGATGGCTGGTGAATCATTCCTGGCGATGGGCGTTCTTCATCAACGTTCCGATCGCAACGATCGTGCTGCTACTCCTGCGACGCGTGCCCGAGAGCCGAAGTCCCGAGGCCCGTCACGTCGACGTTCCTGGCGCGGCCCTCGCGACCCTGGGCCTCGGCGGCATGGTATTCGGGCTGATCGAATCGCCCCGGCGCGGGTGGGGCGATCCCATGGTCATCGCGGGCATGGTCCTTGGTGTCGTCTGCCTGGCGCTCTTTCTCTTCGTGGAGGCCCGATCGAAGTCGCCGATGCTCCCGCTGTCGCTCTTTCGGTCGCCCTCCTTTGCCGGAGCCAATGCGCTCACGTTGTTCCTCTATGGGGCGCTGGCAGCCGTCTTCTTCTTCCTCCCGCTGAACCTGATTGAAGTACAGGGCTACTCGCCGCTCGGGGCGGGGGCAGCGCTCTTGCCCTTCATCGTGATCCTGTTTCTGCTCTCGCGATGGTCGGGAGGTCTCGTGGAGCGGATGGGAGCCAGGCTGCCTCTGATCGTCGGACCCCTGGTGGCGGCTGTCGGATTCTTCCTCTTGTCGCTGCCTGAAACGGGCAGGACCTACCTCGTGTCCTTTTTCCCGGGCATTCTCGTGCTCGGGCTGGGCATGGCGGTCAGCATCGCCCCTCTCACGACCACGGTCATGAACGCAGTCGACCGAGAGAGTGCGGGGATCGCATCCGGCGTGAACAACGCCGCATCACGTGTCGCGGGTCTCCTCGCGATCGCTCTCTTCGGGATGATGCTCTCGGCCAGGTTTGGCGCGGAGCTCCAGCACAGAGTGGCGGAGATCCCTCTCGACGCGGCGGCCCGCCAGGAGGTTCTCGCTCAGCGCGGATTGCTCGGGGCCGCCCGGCCCCCGGCGGGAGTCTCACCCGAGCAGGCGCTGCGCATCCGCGGCGCGATCGACCGATCGTTCGTCAGTGGATTCAGCGAGCTGACGCGCGTGTCGGCCGGGCTGTCGATTCTTGCGGCAGCGTGTGCTGCCCTGTGGATCGATCAACCCAGGGGACGCCAGCGTCGCAGGGCGAGCCAGTCGAGCAGGCTCGGCATGTAGCGGCGCCGTGTCCGGCCATCGCTCCGCTGGATTCGGCGAGGGTCTAGCCGTTGCTCCCGCCCGTGGTGGTGGGATCCGCGGCGCCGGCGGGCGGCGTTCCCGGCGGGCGCACGAGCCAGTCCGTCGCGGTGCGGTTCCATGACCACCGCCGGTAGCTCCTCACCTTCCACACGAGGGTCTGGCCCTCCTGCTGCAGGTCGAGAATGCACTGTCCCGATATCGCATCGTGCGGCTCGAAATCGGCGGCGGTGAATCCGGAGCCGCGGAGTGCGAGCCGCGCTTCGATCCGGGGCACGACGTTGTTCGCCCAGTAGGTTTGCGCGTGGATGCCGAGCTGCGCGCGGGCGAACTCGGCGGAAGCCATAGCATCGCCATGGAATTCGTAGGAAATTTCGACCATGCGCACCGTGTTGCGCGCGATCGGAAGCTCCATTTCGGCCCAGGTTCCGGGGCCGGCTTCGTATCCGTCGTCATAGATGAGGACATCCTGGGGAACGCCGTCGATGGCCATGGCGATCGTGCTGTCGAGGCCGGCCAACGCGCCGTCAGGAGCCCGAAGCTCCATCGCGACCCGGTAGGTGCCCGACCCGCCTCGGCACCGTATGTGGACCTCGCGGGTCACATCGCAGCCATCCTGCCGAGGCGTGACGATGAACGACTCGTGCACGATGGAGAGCGCGCCGAGCGCCTCGACCGGGATGAGGCCCATCGCCATGATCGGTGGTGACGAGCCCGGGTCTTGGGTCGGCGGGCCGGCCGAAGCGGGGCGGGCTATCGCGAGGCACGCGAGCAGGATCGCTGTAACGGCCGAAGCGCCCGCCGTTCCACATCGATGCTGAGCCCAGCGTGTTTTCATGAGAGAGGTATCGGCCGGGACTAGGCCTGACTCAACAGGACAGACCGGATCCCGCCCTCAGGCTAAGCCGCGCCATCCGAAGTGGTTGGGTCGTCACACGAGTTTTTGTGCCGAAGAACTCGTATTAGCGTGACTCCTCCGTGAGGCAGGCGCACGCTCGAAGCCCTTCGCATTGGTCTCGCTTCGGAGCACGTAATGGACTGCGTTCCATCGATCGATCCACCCTCCTCGGGCTCGCTCCGCCCAGGGCGCACCCTTCGCCGAGCCCACTACCGTCGAAAAAGCGGTCGACCCGTCGAGGTCAACACAGATCGTGCGTGCGATTTCATGACGCCGGGAGTGCGAGGTCGGGGAGCTGGCCGAGCGCGACTTACCCGAGGAGGGGGCAATGAACAAGACCATGGGCAGCGAGCCGTCAGGGGACAGGACCGCGATCAGGCCCTTTCGTGTGGAAACGCCAGAGGAAGAGTTGACCGAATTGCGCCGGCGCATCCAGGCGACCCGATTCCCGGAGAAGGAAACCGTCCCAGATTTTGCGCAAGGCGTGCAACTCGCCTTCATTCAAGCGCTCGCGCGGTACTGGGCGACCGACTACGACTGGCGGAGGTGCGAGGCGCAGCTGAACTCCCATCCCCAATTCATTACCGAAATCGACGGGTTGGACATCCACTTCATTCACGTCCGGTCGAATCATGAAGACGCTATGCCGCTCATCGTCACCCACGGCTGGCCCGGTTCGCCCATCGAGCAGCTGAAGATCATCGATCCGCTGACCAACCCCACGGCTCACGGCGCCAGCGCGTCGGACGCCTTCCACGTGGTGATCCCATCGATGGCCGGCTACGGGTTTTCGGGCAAGCCCACGGCGCCCGGTTGGGACCCCGCTCGCATGGCGCGGGCGTGGGTGGAGCTGATGAAGCGCCTCGGCTACAGCCGATTCGCGGCGCAGGGCGGTGACTGGGGTGGGTTCGTCACGAACGCGATGGCTCAGCAGGCGCCCCCGGAGCTGATCGGCATCCATCTGAACTTCTCGGGTGCGGCACCCCCTGACGTTTCCAAGGCGCTTCAGTCCGGCGGGCCGGCGCCGGCCGGTCTCACGGCCGAGGAGCGGCGGGCGTACGACCAGATGGCGTTCCTCTACCAGCACGTCCCAACGCAAATCATGATGGCCGCGCATCCCCAAACCCTGTACGGGTTGGCGGACTCACCCGTCGCCCTTGCGGCCTGGCTGATCGACCACGACGTGGCCAGCTACGGGCACATCGTGAAACTCTTTCTCGATGGTGAGCCCTATGGCGACCTGACCCGGGACGACATCCTCGACAACATCACCCTCACCTGGTTGACGAACACCGGCGTGTCCAGCGCTCGTCTTTACGTGGAATACAAGGGCGCCTTCTTCAACGACTACAACATCTCCGTTCCGACCGCTGTAAGCGTCTTTCCGGAGGAGGTCTACCAAGCTCCGCGGAGCTGGAGCGAGCGCTCCTACCACAACCTCATCCATTTCAACGCCGTCCCCAGAGGCGGGCACTTTGCCGCCTGGGAACAGCCGCAGCTGTTCTGCGACGAAGTTCGGACGGGCCTTCGATCGCTGCGTGTCGATCACATGGTCCATGCCTGACGACGACCCGCGGGATTCCAGATATCTCCGGCACCAGGACGCCGGTAGCGCGAGGTCAGAGAGATGACCGAGCGCGACTCACTCAAGGAGGGGGCCATGAACAAGCGAGGTACCGACCAGTCAGGGGACAAGAACGCGGTCCGGCCATTTCGAATCGAAACTCCGGAGGAAGAGCTGAAGGAGCTGCGCCGGCGCGTCCAGGCGACCCGATGGCCGGAGCGGGAGACCGTCACGGATCAAACCCAAGGTGTGGAACTGGAGACGATGAAGAACCTCGCGGCTTACTGGGTGGCCGAGTATGACTGGCGCAAGTGCGAGGCGAGGCTGAACGCCGTTCCGAACTTCATCACCGAGATCGACGGACTCGACATCCATTTCATCCACGCCCGCTCGAAGCACGACGATGCGATGCCACTCATCGTCACGCATGGATGGCCGGGCTCGGTGGTCGAGCAGCTGAAGATCGTCGAGCCTCTCACCAACCCCACGGCGCACGGCGGCAGCGCATCCGATGCGTTCCACGTCGTGATTCCGTCCATCCCGGGCTACGCATACTCGGAGAGGCCGTCCTCGACGGGCTGGGATCCCGAGCACATCGCGCGCGCCTGGGTCGTGCTGATGAAACGCCTCGGGTACAAGCAATTCGTGGCGCAGGGCGGGGACTGGGGCGCGATCATCACCGAGCTGATGGGGGTCCAGGCGCCTCCGGAGCTGCTTGGGATACACACCAACATGCCGGGCATCTTCTCGAGCGACATCGACCAGGCAGCCTTCCTGGGGAAGCCGGCACCGGCGGGTCTCTCAGCCGATGAGAAGGTCGCCTACGATCGCGTGCAGTTCGTCTATCAAAAGGGAATTGCGTACGGGTACCAGATGGGGCTCAGGCCGCAAACACTCTACGGAATCGCGGATTCACCCATCGGCCTGGCAGCCTACTTCCTGGATCACGACGCGCGCAGCTACGACCTGATCTCGCGCGTGTTCGCGGGAGTGCCCGAAGGCCTCACTCGCGATGATGTTCTCGACAACGTCACGATCGCGTGGTTGACGAACACCGCGCTATCGGGCGCTCGCCTCTACTGGGAGTACTACGGGAAACAAGGATTCTTCAGCATCAAAGGTGTCAAGGTTCCGACGGCCGTCAGCGTCTTTCCGGACGAGCTCTACCCGGCCCCGCGCAGCTGGGTCGAGAAGGCGTTCCCCAAGCTCATCCACTTCAACAAGGTGGCGAAGGGCGGGCACTTCGCGGCGTTCGAGCAGCCGAAGCTGTTCTGCGACGAGGTGCGGACGGGGCTCCGGTCGCTGCGGATCGATCATCTGGCGCACGCCTGAGCACCGGTCCTGGATCTGAGAAGCAAGGGGCGCTCACGAACGTGGGCGCCCCACTTCTTGCCGCCCCTAGGCCAGCGTGAAGGCCGTGAAGACGAGCCCGCCGACCGTTGCGAGAAGCATGGCCAGCGCGGCGAGCCAGTATGCGGTTGCGGGATGGGTCGCCGTCTTCGTGGCGGCCGCGACCCCGGAGGCCGCAACAACGGGGACGAGGATTCCCGCCGCGGCGAGGCGCATCATGGATCCCAAGATCGGGCCATATCCATACGTGGCGACGAGACGATTCCCACCCGCCTTGGACGAGGCCCAGCAAGCCAGAGCCACGGTCGCGAGAACGGTCAGGGCGGTCAGGATCCAGAGGGCCCGGACGCCCCGCCGTCGCCGGATCCACACCGCGGCCACCGGGAACGCGAGCAAGGCGATGGAAAAGAGGCTCACCATGACCCCAATGTCGGCAGGCGCCGGCCAGAACTTTCAGCGTCATCGAAGGCGGGTGCGCGCTCCCCTCATGCGGGTGGGATCGGCCGTTCCCAGTACGTCATCGCGCCATATCGCTTGAACCCCTGCCGGAGGACGATCGGCGCCGACGTGTCGGCGGCCGCATACAACCCGACGTACTCGAAGCCAAGATCGCGCGCGCGCTCGACGCGCGCCCGGAGCACGGCGGAGTAGGCGCCGCGCCCCCTGGCCTCGGGGATCGTTCCTCCGGCCCAGAGGAAACCGAAGCGCAGGGCCGGGAACAGCGTCATTCCTCCGGACGATAGCGGCTTGCCCGTGTCGCGGTCGTACGCGACGAACCGATGCACCCTGGTCCCCGCGGTGGCGATCTGAAGGTCGCGTGCGAGCTCCTCCTCGGTCACCACGCGCGTGCCGGGGAATGCCTGCTCGCTGACGGCGACACAGTCTCGAAGCGTCGGCATGTCCAGGACCTGGCGGACGACGATGTCCTGGACCGGTCGTGATTCGTGCTCCTTGACGTCGATGGCGGATGCGAAGGTGTGGACGTGCGGCGAATAACCCGCCGCCTGCAGGGCCAGCTTGAGCGGCTCCCAATCGGGGAGATCCCGCACGAGCCACCGCGACCGGGCCTT
The DNA here is from genome assembly GCA_036274595.1 of Candidatus Eiseniibacteriota bacterium. GTDB lineage: Bacteria > Eisenbacteria > RBG-16-71-46 > SZUA-252 > SZUA-252 > WS-9. Next base: position 20,373 of record DASUFL010000143.1, read on the forward strand.
CCGGTGCGACTGGGATACCTCTTCGATCAAATCAGGGAGGCGTTCCGGCTCCGCGCGAGTGCGGGTGACGACGTTCAGCGTGGGCACGTCCCTGGGACAGCTGTAGTACAGAAGCTCCGGCCTGTCCGTGACCTGGACGTCGCCGGGCACCCAGAAATAGTCCCACTGGGTCCTTTCCAGAATGTCGTCGGGGCGCATTTCGCCAAGGATACATCGAGCCAGGCCTGGTAGCTTCTCCGGATCGGCCCGTACGCGTCCTTGCATGGGAGCCCGGAAATGAGCGAGCGAGTCTCGGTCGACTGCTGCATTGCCGGTGGAGGTCCCGCCGGAATGATGCTGGGGCTTCTCCTGGCGCGTGCCGGCATCGCGACCATGGTCCTCGAGAAGCACGCCGATTTTCTGCGCGACTTCCGCGGCGACACGGTTCACCCCTCGACGCTCGAAGTGATGTACGAGCTCGGTCTCCTGGACCGATTTCTCGAGGTGCCGCACAGCCGCGTGAACGATCTCAGCGTGCGCTTCGGCGGCTCGGAGTTCACGATCGCGACCTTCAGGCACCTTCCGACGCACTGTCGCTTCCTCGCGATCATGCCGCAGTGGGATTTCCTGAACTTTCTCGCGACCGAGTCCCAGCGATATCCGGGCTACCAGCTCCGCATGCGGACCGAGGTGACGGACCTCATCGAGGAACAGGGAACGATCGCAGGCGTTCGCGCCGTGGGTCCGAGCGGTCCGCTCGAGATTCGGGCGCGCCTCGTGGTCGGCGCGAACGGAAGGGCGTCCGCACTGCCTGAGAAGGCGGGACTCGCGGTCGAGGAGCTGGGAGTGCCCATGGACGTGTTCTGGTTCCGGCTGTCCCGCCTTCCGGAGGACGGACCCCAGATGGGGGGCACGTTCAGCGAGGGGCGGATCCTGGTCCTCATCCCGCGCGAGGGCCACTGGCAGCTCGGCTACGTCATACCCAAGGGCGCGGCGGATCAGGTGCGGAGCGCGGGACTGGACGCGTTCCGCGACACCATCGTTCGTCTCGCTCCCTTCACCCGCGATCGCATCCACGAGGTGGCGGGCTGGGATCAAGTGAAGCTTCTCACCGTGCGGATCAACAGGCTCGAGCGGTGGTGCCGGCCCGGGATTCTCTTCATTGGAGACGCGGCCCATGCGATGTCCCCGGTCGGCGGCGTCGGAATCAATCTGGCGATTCAGGACGCGGTCGCCGCGGCGAATGCGGTGGCCGGGCCGCTTGGCGAAGGCCGGCTGACCCTTCGCGATCTCGAGCGAGTCGAGCAGCGGCGATCGCTTCCCACGCGCTTGACGCAGCGGTTTCAGATGGCGATGCAGGAGATGGTCATCCGGCCTCAGCTCGCGGGACGGAATGGGAAGGGGCACGTGCCGTTCGGGGTCCGGGTGGTCGGCGCGTTTCCGCCGCTACGGACCCTGCTTGCGTACGTCATTGGAGTGGGGGTGCGCTCGGAGCACGTGCGGACGCCGGAGGTGCGCTAGACATGGCTCATCCTGAGGCTCACAGGACCGAACACATCGGGTGGCTCCGCGCCGCCGTTCTCGGCGCCAACGACGGCTTGATCTCGACCAGCAGCCTCGTGGTCGGCGTGGCCGCGGCGCAGGGGAGCCGGGAGCCGATCCTCGTGGCCGCGGTGGCCGGGATGGTGGCCGGCGCGCTGTCCATGGCTGCCGGGGAATATGTGTCGGTCAGCTCCCAGGCCGACACCGAAAGAGCCGACCTTGCCCGAGAACGTCGCGAGCTGGCCGCAACTCCGGAGCTGGAGCGGGAGGAGCTGGCGGGGATCTACGTCGCGCGAGGGTTGTCTCCCGAGCTTGCCGACCAGGTCGCCGGGGAGCTCATGTCCAAGGACGCTCTGGCGGCGCACGCTCGCGATGAGCTCGGGATCACCGACATGACTCGAGCCCGCCCGCTTCAGGCCGCACTGGCCTCCGCGGCCTCGTTTGCGGCCGGGGCGCTTCCGCCGGTCCTACTGGGCGCGGCCGTGCCCCTCTCCACGCTGACGGTCGCCGTTGGCGCCGTCTCTCTCGTGCTCCTGGTTATGCTCGGCGCGCTGGCGGCGAGCCTCGGCGGGGCGCCCCTCGCTCGCGGCGCCCTGCGGGTCGCGTTTTGGGGCGCGGTGGCCATGGCATGCACGGCGCTCGTCGGACGGCTGTTCGGAACCGCGGTGTAGACGCCCGACGCGCCTCGGTGGTCGGGGTCTGCCCCAGAGGCGTACCATTCAAGGGTGTCCTCGACCACTCCATTGGCCCAGACCGCCGGCAACCCGCTGAAGACCCGGATTACCGGCGGGGCCATCCTCTACCGGCTCTTCGACGTCGGGTACGAGATCCGGCTCGATCATGCGTACGAGCTCCTGGCCTCGACGGGTCCGGATCGGAGCAGGCCGGTTCGCGGGGAAGCTCAGGCCATCCACATCCCCAACCCTCCCATCACGGTGCATCTGTGGGCGGAGACGGTGCCGATTGGCGCCGAGACCCAGCACGTCCAATTCTCGGCACGCATCTTCGACTTCGGAGTCGTTTCGCTGCGTGCACGCCTCGAATTGCGCGCGACGACGTGGGACGAGTTCGTCGATCGGGGCATCGCCGTGGGGTCGAGTGGAGCTTGGGGGGCCTTCGAGTCGTGCCGCGACCGTTTACTGGAGCGTTTGCGTCCCGCCATTGTCCGTCCCGAGCTTTCGCGAATCACCGAGGAGTACATCGTGTATCGAATCGACCGCATCGAGGACTCCGCCTCGGGGCGGCCGATTCCTCCGGATCGTCTCCCGGAGCATGACATCGCGCGACTGCTCGTGGGAGAGGCCCGCCCTCTGTCCCCACAGGCACGCGGCGATATCCTCTCGCATCGGTTCTCCTACTTCGATGATGACCTCACGGTCGTGGCCTGGAGCGCGGCCCTCGTGGTGGAATCTGTCCGGGAGGACACCGACGTTCAATACGTCCTCGAGTTCGCGAATGCTCAGCTGCTCGAGCTGCGTCTGTACGACGCGCTCCTCGACGCCGAGCTGCCTCGGATCTACGATGAGATCGAGGCCGCGCGCCGGGGAACGCTGCTGGGCGCCCGGCGCTTCAGCCGCCTTCTCTCGGTGATCCAGACGCGGGTCGCGGATGCGACCGAGGCCGTCGAGCGCGTGGAGAACTCGCTGAAGGTCACGGACGATGTGTTTCTGGCGCGCATCTATGGCGCTGTGATCGAGGTCTTTCGCGCGGGGACATGGCGCGCCGGGATCGAGCGCAAGGTGCGGATCGTTGGCGACACCTACTCGATGCTGAATGCGGAGGCGCAGTCCCGTCGGTCGGAGCTGTTGGAGCTCATCGTGATCGTCCTGATCGTGCTCGAGATCCTCCTCGCGCTGTTCTGGCACTAGAGGACGCGGCGCATGGACGAGACCGCCGCGGCGGAGCTGATTCGGGGCGCGATCCCTAGGCCAGGCGGCACGTGGGCGGATCTCGGCGCCGGGGAAGGCACGTTCACGCGAGCGCTGGTGGATGTCCTCGGCTCGGGACGCATCTTCGCCATCGAACGCGATGCGAAGGCGCTGGCCAAGCTCCGGCGCTGGGCGTCGCGGGACGCGCCGACCGTCATACCGTGGCAGGCTGATTTCGCTCGTCCCCTGGATCAACTGGAACGAGACGGGACAATCGACGGAATCCTGCTCGCCAACTCGCTTCACTACGTGCGCGACGCAGCAGCCCTGCTGAAGCGTCTGGTCCGCTGGCTACGACCCGGCGGTCGAGTCGTGCTCGTGGAATACGACCGGCGACCAGCCAACCCATGGGTACCGTACCCGATCCCGGCCGCCGATTGGCCCAAGCTGGCAACCGTAGCCGGCCTCTCGAACCCGAGGATCACGGCGACGCGGCCGTCATCCTTCGGCGGCGATCTCTATGTGGCCGTCGCCGAAGTTCCTTCGCATCCAGACAGCGGGGAGTCCTAGCCATGCCCATGAACGCGATCAACGCCAGCGCCGCCGGCCAGTTCGAGATCGGAGAT
>DASUFL010000144.1:0-11429 GCA_036274595.1 Candidatus Eiseniibacteriota bacterium
GTCAGCGCGTGTGCCTGGCGTCGGGTCCCGCTGATGATCTCCTCGACGCCCAGGCCATGCACTACCAGCGCATCCGCGATCAGTGAGCGATGGCAACGCCAGGGCACGGCCTCTGCGCACATCAACACGATCCGTTCGTGCTTGGCCTTTGCCATGAGGTCTGACAGATGTGCCCCGAATTCGGGGGTCTGCATGTAATCCGCGTAGCCGCGAAAGGAGGCGTTTCGCCATCCCGTGTTCAGGGACTCCGGATCCGGCCGGCGGAACCCTCCCAGACCGGCGACGTGCTCATAGCCGATGCCATCGGCCGCGAGCGCGGCCGGCAGCGTATCGCGATTGAACTGCGGGTTGTGGCGCGAGCGCGGCACGGTACGCACGTCGATGAGCCTCGCCACCGCGTGGGCCTTCAGCAGAGCAATGAACTCGGCGAGGGGCCGTGTCGAATGGCCCACGGTCAATACGACGGGGTGCGACTCCTCCTTCGTCGTTACTTCGACCAACTTTGGCTCAGCGTCCAGCCAGTGAGCTGATTCGTTCGCGCAGCGCCGGCACAAGCTGCCCCTCGAACCAGGGATGACGCTTGAACCACGGCTGATTGCGAGGTGATGGATGGGGCAGCGGGATGAATCGCGGAGCGTATTCCGCCCAGGCCTCGACAGTTGCGGTCAGCGATTGCCTGCGGCGCGTACCCAGAAAGTGACGTTGTGCATACTGACCGATGAGCAAGGTGACCTCGATCCGCGGCAGCCACGCCAGCAATTGGCTGAGCCATAGCGCCGCACATTCACGCCGCGGCGGAAGGTCTCCACCATTGCCCCTCCCCGGATAGCAGTAACCCATGGGAATGATCGCGACGCGCGACTCATCATAGAAGGCGCCCTTGTCCACGCCCATCCACGCGCGCAGACGGTCCCCACTCGGGTCATCCCATGGAACGCCGCTCGTGTGCACGCGCACTCCGGGTGCCTGCCCCACGACGAGAATCCGGGCTGTTTCACCGACACGCAAAACTGGACGCGGACCGAGCGGCAGATGTGCCTCGCATGCCCGGCAGCCACGCACGGCGGCCAGCAACGCTTCGAGAGTCGGATAGGCGCCGGGTGCCGCGGTACTCGGTCGAATTAGCATGGCCTTGGAATCATCGAGTTCGGCCTCGAGCCCCTCCACGGGTGCGTCCTGTCGCCGAAGATTTCCTCGTGACCGTCGTCCTCTTGCGCGGATTCACGGGACGCTTCTTGCGGGGCGAAGCCCGGCCCGCTCGCTCCGTCAGGTAATCGCGCAGGACCAGGGCGCCATTGTGAAGGACATCATGGGCGCTATAGAGCAGGGTCACGGCGCCTCTGTTGCTGGCCTCGACGATGGGCTCCCAGGCGCTGGGGTTCGAGGCCAGCTCGGCCCGGTAGCGCCGCTGGAACTCCTCCCAGCGTTCCACGCGATGGTCGAACCACTTCCGAAGCTCCGTGCTGGGTGCGACCTCTTTCATCCATGCATCGGCGTCGAGCGCCTCCTTCTTCATGCCCCGCGGCCAGAGGCGTTCGACCAGGATCCGCCGGCCGTCCCCGCGCGCGGGAGCATCATATGTGCGTTTGATCTGAAGCATGGCGTCGTACCTCCTCGGTCCTGCTCGGCCAGGGTCAGAGCGACTTCAAGTACTCGGCGAGGTCACGCTGCTGCGCCGCGTTGAGACCAAGCGAACGAACTCGGTTGTAGTGGGCCACGACGTCCGTGAGCGTCGCCGCGCTGCCGTCGTGGAAGTACGGGGGGTGCTGCCACAGCCCGCGCAGCGGGGTCGTGCGGTACGCCTTGGTTGCCGTGCGCGCCGCGTACGCGCCGTCGACGCCGGTTTCCTCCGGCTTGTGCAGCGTGCCGCTGTTGTTATCGGTGCCGGATGCTCCGACGTGGCAGGTCGCGCATGACTGGTCGAACAGCACCCGTCCACGCTCCGCGGCGGCGGCTTCGACGGATCCGGCCGGGGGCGGCGGCGTGGGCAGGCTGTGCTGGTAGGCGGCCAGCGCAGGGAGCTTGGATGTGACCATGTCCGGCGAATATTTGACGTCGATGCCGAGTCGCGGGTCGGAGAAGTTCCCGTGTCCGTGCATTTGGGTGATGGCGACATAGGCATTCCAGTACGAGATGGGGCCCTCTGCCGTATAGGTTTCGTTCTTGATCTGTGCCAGGCCATACGCGGGTGGGAGGACGAGGGGCGTGCTCTTCCCGTCGAAGTTGTAGCGCGGATCGTACTTGCCTGGTCCCCATGACCCGTAGACCGCCTTCATGTCCGCCGGCAGCACGGGTGAGAGTGCGACGATGGCCCCGACGTTCAGATCCCGGTTCGGCCAGCCGTCCATGCGGCGGCCGATGCCGGGCATGACCGAGTTGTCGACGGTGGAGTGGCAGAGCGCACAGGTGATGCCGAGCCGGGTGATATGGTTGTCCGAATCCACGGTGGCCTGAATGCCCACGACCGCGTTCATTTTGAGCAGCGCGACCGTCGTCGCCGGGCTCTTGAGATCGACCTTTTCGAGGATCCCTGGGGGCAGCACTTCCGAATCCACTTTGAGGCCCACGCTGAGCGCCGTCGTCGGGTCCACGTTCTTCTCGACGACCTCGTTCATGCGGAGCGTGTCGGTCCAGAATGTCTCGTCACCGAAGGTATCGAAGCGGAAAATGCGCTGACCCTCCGCAATGAATGCAGGCGATGACTTCTCGGCCGTCGCCGATCCCTCCGAGGCCGGCTTCTTCGCCCCGCACCCGCCGAGTACTCCCGCAAGCAAGGCCGTGAGAGCCAACATCCCGATTTCGATGCGGAGCGTCCGACGTGTGGGTTTCATTGGGACAGCCATGTCGTCCTCCTAACCTGAACCAGCTGAAACACGGCCTTCGAGCACCTGACCGAGCTATCGATCTTGGACCCCGGGGGTGGCCCGGTCAAGGGAGCCCGACTGGTTGGAGTAGCGAGCATGCTGGGTCCTCGATCAACTTCCGCAGCTCCGTCAGGAGCCAGCCACGATGCTGCCCTTCATGACCGGATGGTACCGGCATGAGTAGTCCAGAACGCCGTCGTGCGCGACGACCAACGTCCAGAAGGAACCGGGCGGGAGATCGCCGGAGTCGAACGTGCCCTTCCGTGTGGCGGTGTGGGGCACGAGATCCTCGTTCGTCCAGTGGACCGTGTCGCCCACGGCAACGTGAAGGACTGCCGGTTCGAAGCGCATGGCTACGATTTCGACCCGATGGGTGACTCGCGCGCGGCTGGCGCCGCAGCCGGTGCCCAAAAAAAGCATGGCTCCGACTGCGACGAATGCCCAGCCGATGACCGCCGCCGCGCAGCGAGTTCTTCTGTCGACGCCTCCTTTCATTTGATCAATGTCCTCTGGATCATCTTCGCGTGCTCCAGGTGCGCCACGAACGCCGGGCGGACATTCACGAGCAGGGCCTTGAGGTCCTTGTTCTCCGCGCCGGGCACGAGCGTCTGGTCGAGCAGGTCGATGACGGCCTGGTGGTAGGACACCTCGTTGTTCACGTAGGCGCGGTCGAACGCGGCGCCCGAGAGCTTGCGCATCTTGTCGCGTGTCGTTTCCGCGGTCGCGACCAGGGACAGGCTGGCCGGACTCTTCTCCGGCACCACGTTCAGTCGCGCGGCCAGCGCCGCGGCCTTCTCATTGACCGAGGTGTGGTCCCTGATCATCTGCTTCGCGAAATCTCTCACGGAGCTGGTCTTGGACTTGGCGATCGCCAGGTTGCCGTTCTCGACGTCGATCGTGTTCGCGGCGAGAACGATGGCCGCGATGCGAGCATCCGTCAGCTTGGCGGCATCCTTCTCTGGCGCGGCACTTTCAGCACGTACCGTCAGCGGGGTCATGAGGGCGATGCTCAGGGCCAGCGCGACGAACGCCGCGCGGGGACTTTCGATTAGGGAATTCATGTCCGTCCTCCGTGGGTTGCGGGATACGATGACCGGCACATGGATCGCCGGGACACTCATAGACTGGTCGCTTCCCACACTTCGAACAATTAGGAAGTTTGACGACTATCCATTTATAAAACCGATAGGATAGATCAGCGTGGCCCGGCGCGACGCATCACGACTCGTCTACGCCGAGCTGCGGGATGAGCCTCGTCTTGGTTTGGAGGCTTGGCGGCGGCGCGAGGGGCCGAAGATCTCCGCACGCGCGTGGTCGATGAGGGCAACCACGCTCGGATGGCTGATGCGTCGATCCAGGGCGACGGCGAACAGCTCCCGTCGGACCTCGGCCACCCGGCCGACGAGCGCAAAACCGTGCTTGCGCCTGACCTCACGCTCCACGACCGAGGGCACAGCGAAGATGCCGCTGCCGCTTCGCGCGAACTCCATGACGAGCGCGCTATCGTCGAACTCACCCACGACGTGCGGCCGAATTTGTTGGCGGTCGAACCATTGGTCGAGCTCCCGGCGCAGTCCCGTGGTGCGGCCCGGCAGGAGGAAGGGAGCGCCCTCCAGAGTCTTCGGGAACCGCCGGCCGAAGCGGCGCGCCAGCTCCGGAGTTCCGAGGATCGTGACGCCCGACTCGCCCAGACGGTGGCTGAAGACGCGCACTCTCGAGTCGGGGCCCGGAGGGGAATCCATGATGAGGACGTCCAGCTCGTTGGCCACGAGCGCGGCGAGGAGCCGTTCGGGGCTGTCTTCGCGCACCACCACGCGCACGGGGTCCGGAGGCTTCAGGAGCGGCCGGATCAGCCAGTGCGCCATCGGCTTCGTGACCACGTCCGAGAGGCCGATCGTGAGCCGAAGCCGGTGGCCCGTGGGTCGCCGCTTCATGGTGTCCATGAGCTCCTGGCCGAGCGAGAAGATCTCGTCTGCGAACAGGAAGGCCATCTGCCCCATCTCGGTCAGCTTCAACCGCCGGCCGGCCTTCTCGAACAGGCGCTCGCCGAGCACGGACTCCAGCGTGCGGATCTGCCCACTCAAGGTCGGCTGGGCCAATCGCAGGCGCTCGGCCGCCTTGGACACGCTGCCCTCACGGGCGACAAGCCAGAAGTAGAGCAAGTGGTGGTAGTTGAGTCGCTCCATGGACGGAAGGATACATCGGCTTATTCGATATGTGTATGCCAAACTTCCTAATTGTTCGAGATGTGGGCGGAGCTCATTCTCGATCTGTCGAAGCCCTCGCGGTCACCGACCGTCGGAGGTAGCGAGGGGTTCGTCTCCTGGGCCCTCAACACGGGCCATCCGGAAGGAGCCATGCCATGAATCATGTCGGAAAGCCTTGGGTGATCGTTCTGGCCGGTGGGTCCGGTGTGCGCCTGCACCCGGTCACGACTCCGCCATCGGGGCGGTCGGTCCCGAAGCAGTTCTGCCGTCTCGATGGGCGCAACTCCATGCTCGGCGTCACGCTCGCACGGGCACGGACTCTCGCCCCGGTCAACCAGATTGCGGTCGTGGTCGTCGACGAACACAGGCCGTGGTGGGAACGGGAGCTTGCCGGGATTCCCCCTGGCAACGTCCTGATCCAGTCGCGGAACCGCGGCACCGCCCTCGCGCTGCTCCACGCGCTGCTCCATGTACGGGGCAGCGATCCCGAGGCGTGCGTCGTCGTGCTGCCGTCCGATCACGTCGTGGATCACGAGCACATCCTGAATGAGGCCATCCTCGAGGCGGTGCACGAGGCCAAGCGTTGCCAGGGGCACGTCGTCCTGATCGGCGCGGCCTCGACCGTACCCGATCCCTCACTGGGATGGATCATTCCGGGCCGCAAGAGCGCCGGCCGCATCCACAAGGTGAGGAGATTCGTCGAGAAGCCGAGTCTGGCCGTGGCGGACGAATGCGTGCGGCGAGGAGCGCTTCGGAACACGTTGATGCTGGCGGCATCCATACCGGCGCTTCTGAAGACGTATGCGCTGGCGATGCCGGCCTGGGTGGACGCGACCGATGCCGATGACGACGGGCTCCACGCGAGAGCGCGGGCGCTCACGACGATCTCTTCGGATCTGCCGGCCATGGACCTCAGTCGCGACATCCTGCAGTGGTCCACGCGAGGGCTGAGGGTGTTACCCTTGCCGGAGTGCGGGTGGACGGACATCGGCACGCTGGACCGTCTCGAAGCGTGGTGGATGCGCCACCCGACTGCATTCGAAGAGGTGCGACAGTCCGGGGTTCTTCCCCACGCGCCCTGGACTCCGCCGTCGATTCGACCGAGGCCCGCGCGTGATGTCGGGGCATACGATCGAAATGAGCCAGCGTTCGCCGGGCATGAGCACCTGAACGAGGAGACCGCTGAGCTCATAGGCCGTTAAACCGAAGCGTGAGGAGAGGCTACGTTGATTGGTCGCGTCGCGGATTGGGCCGACACCGAGTTTGGACTGATCCAGATGAGCCGCGTGCTCATTCCGCGACGCCAAACCTTTACGGATTGGGGCTGAATATGAAGATCTTCTTGGATACGGCCGAGATCGCTGAGATCCATACCGCTGCCCGCTGGGGCGTACTGGATGGCGTAACGACCAACCCAACGCTCTTCGCCAAGGTTGGCGGCAGCTACGATGAGGTCCTGCAGCAGATCTGCCAGATCACTCCGGGCCCGGTGAGCGCCGAAGTCGTCTCTGCGAGCGTGGATGGCATGCTCCGCGAGGGGCGCCACTTCGCCACGCTGGCCCCCAACATTGTCGTCAAGGTGCCCATGAGCGAGGAGGGGCTGGAGGTCATCGCGCGCTTGGCCCGGGAAGGCATCAAGACGAACTGCACCCTGATTTTCAGCTCCAACCAGGGGCTGCTTGCCGCGAAAGCCGGGGCCTCGCTCCTCTCGCCCTTCGTGGGTCGCCTCGACGACATCAATGAGCACGGCATCAACGTGGTGCGCGAGCTGGTCGCCATGGTCAGGACCTACGGGCTCGACACCGAAGTGCTGGCTGCCTCCATCCGGCACCCACGCCATATGACCGAGGTCGCGCTTGCGGGCTCACATGTCGCGACGGTGCCCCTCAAGGTCCTGCGGCAGATGGTTCACCATCCACTCACCGACTCAGGCATCGTGCAGTTCCGCAAGGACTGGGTAGGAGCGCAAGCAACCGGTCAAAACCAGGCCGTCGCTGGCGTCTAGCTCACACGCAGATTAGGGACGTACGGCTCGTGTCCCAAGACACTCCCTAGGCTGTCGTTATCTCGGGGGATATCGTCATGAACCTCGGCTATGACCATACATTGTATCTTCTGCCGTTCGACCATCGTCATTCCTACGTGAGCGGCATGTTCCACGCAACTCCCCCACTGACCGCGAGCCAACGCGAAGCGGTCATCGACAGCAAGCAAGTGATCTATGACGGATTTCGGGAGGCGCTCAGGCACGATGTGCCGGTCGCCTCAGCCGGCATCCTTGTCGACGAGGAGTTCGGTACTGACATCCTGCGCGATGCGGCCAGGAACGGATACGTGACAGCGCTATCGACCGAGAAGAGCGGCTCGGACGAGTTCGAGTTCGAGTTCGGCTCCGCGTTCACAGCACACATCGAGGCCTTCGATCCTACCTTTGCCAAGGTGCTGGTGCGCTACAACCCAGACGGTGACGCGGCCCTCAATCAGCGGCAGACTGCGCGGCTCAGAGAGCTTTCCGACTACTGTCGGACGGTGGGTCGACGGTTCATGTTCGAGCTGCTGGTGCCGGCCACCAAGGCGCAACGAGACCGCGCCGAGGGGAGCGAGCAGGTCTACGATCTGCAGATGCGACCGGGATTGGTGCTCCAGGCGATCCGCACGCTTCAGGATGCTGGAGTCGAGCCGGACATCTGGAAGATCGAAGCGCTCGATCGACGCGAGGACTGCGAGCGCGTCGTGGCGACCGCGCGTCGGGAAGGCCGGCTGCAGGTCGGTTGCATCGTACTGGGGCGAGGCGCCGATGAGAAGAAGGTAGCGGGCTGGCTCGAGACCGCCGCGTCCGTCCCGGGGTTCATCGGTTTCGCGGTCGGACGGACTACGTTTTGGGACCCCGTTGCCGACTACGTGGCGCGAAAGGCGACACGTCAGGAGGCCGCGTCCCGGATTGCCCAGCGCTACCGCCAATGGACGGAAATTTTCGAGCGGGCGCATTCGTCCCGCCACGGTGCCGCCTCGTGAGCGGATCCGGGCTGCTGAGCCGCCGTAAGGGGGCGACTCCTTTGACGCCGCTGGAACCGCTCTATGAGGTGGACCGAGGCGAGAGCGTGGTCTTGCCGCCCGAGCTGGCCTCTCTCTATGGCCGATTCCAGTTCCCACGACCACGGGGACGACCGTACGTCATCGCCAACTTCGTATCGACGCTCGACGGGATCGTGGCGTTCAGCGAACCGGGCCACACGGGCGGCGCCCCGATCAGCGGGTCCAACGAGCATGACCGCATGGTCATGGGGCTGTTGCGCGCGGTTGCCGACGCCGTCCTCGTCGGCGCGGGTACGCTCCGTTCGGGCCCCGAACACCTCTGGACGGCCCCGCACATCTATCCTGAACTCACCGACTCGTACCGAGCTCTGCGGAGCAGCTTGGGGAAATCCGACCCGCCGGTGAACGTCATCATCACCGCCCGCGGCGAGATCGATCCAAGCTCCCGTCTGTTTCAATCGTCCGACGTTCCGGTGCTCATCGTGACGAGCACAGAGGGATTGAAGCGCATCCGCGCGCTTGGGGTCCCGCAGTCCGTGCAGACGGTTGCCATTCAGGACTCCGTCCGGCTGAATGCACGGTCCATCCTGGACGCCGTCGGCCGGGTGGTCCCGAGTCATCTCCTCCTTGTGGAGGGCGGGCCGCACCTGCTCGCCGACTTCTTCGCGGAGTCCTGCCTGGACGAGCAGTTCTTGACCCTGGCGCCGCAGGTGGCGGGTCGCAATGGTTCAGGAGAGCGGCCGGGGCTTGTGGCCGGCAGAACGTTTGCCCCGGAGCATCCCCTGTGGGGGACGCTTGTCAGCGTCAAGCGAGGAGGAAGTCACCTGTTCTTGCGCTATGCGTTTTCACCCAAGGCCGAACGAGAGTAGGGCGTCTCACCAGCGCGGTGGATCGAATGAGCGAAGCGTGGTCATGAATCGCACCAACAAGTGGATATTGGCCGCGATAGCGGGCACCGCCGCGCTGTGGAGTGGACCACCGACCATCTCGGCGCAGACCGCCGTTGATCTGGAGAACAAGTACCCCCACGTTGGGGTGATCATGGTTTGGCGCGTTGACAGTAACGGGAAGCCCGTCGAACTGCGCGGGTTCGCCAGCGGAACCCTGATTCGAGATCGAGTGATGGTGACGGCAGGTCACTTCACCGCTCCGGCCAAGGCGCTTGGCTCACTGCCTCCGTCGATCAGGATCTTCGCGAGCTTTAGCCCAACCGACGCCAAGGATCCAACGACTTGGATTCCTGTGGTCCGCTTGGAGACCCACCCATCGATGCCGCCCTGTCCCCCTCCCCCGCAATGCGACCCGACTGACGAGATTTTGGTCGCCCCGCTGGAGCCAGGCATCGCCGACGTCGGGCTGGTATTCCTCGCCCATGCACCACCCGGAATCAGACCGGCACGCTTCGCTGAGCACGGCTTGCTCGCGCGATCCGAAGGAACGCGCACGACCATCGTTGGGTACGGGACCACGACGCCACTGAAACCGGATGGGCCTCCGGACATCGCGATGTGGGACGGCAAGCGGCGGATCAGGACTTCGATATTGCGGCGAGTCGTCGACGAGACTTGGGCGCTGTGGGCGATACCCAGTTACGTCTGCTCGGGCGATTCGGGTGGTGGGATCTTTTGGAGGCCCGGCCCAAACGATGCGGAAGTGCTCGTCGCCAACGTGAGCGATGGTGGCCACGACTGCCGACGCCATAACAACAACAATCGACTGGACACTCGGAGTATCCAAGACTGGATCAACGATACGTTACGGCACGCTGACGAACCCTGATAGTTCTCCAAGGTCAGGCGCTCTACCGTCCAAGGGGTTTGCCCCGCATCGCGCGAGGTGTCGATGATGAAAGCACACACCAGCCTACTCGAGACGGTCAACCGTAACTTCGACGCCGCGGCGGCATTTGGAGACTATCCCAGGGGTCTCCTCGAGCAGATCAAGACATGCAACAGCGTCTACCGATTTCACTTCCCGGTCCGAAAAGAAGGCGGTTACGAGGTCATTGAGGCCTGGCGCGCGGAGCACAGTCATCACAAGCTGCCGGTCAAAGGAGGCATCCGCTACGCGCCCGAGGTCGATGCCGCCGAAGTGCAGGCATTGGCCGCTCTGATGACCTATAAATGCGCGATCGTGGATGTCCCCTTTGGGGGCGCGAAGGGGGCGATCCGAGTCGACCCACGAGCCACGAGCGTCGAGCAGCTCGAACGGATCACGAGGCGATACACCGCTGAGCTCATCAGGAAGAACTTCATCGGTCCCGGTATCGATGTCCCCGCTCCGGACTACGGCAGCGGTCCGAGGGAGATGGCATGGATCGCCGACACGTACGTCCAGTTCCATCCGGGGGAGATCGACGCAATCGGCTGCGTCACCGGGAAGCCCATCACGCAGGGAGGGATACGAGGGCGGAGCGAGGCGACGGGACGAGGCGTCTTCTACGGAATCCGTGAGGCTCTGGCGGACTCTGACCTCGCCCGCAGGCATAGGCTGACGTCTGGGCTCATGGGAAAGCGGGTCGTCGTTCAAGGGCTCGGCAACGTGGGCTATCCCGCCGCCAGGTTCCTTCAAGAGGCCGGCGCGGTGCTCGTCGGGCTCGCGGAGTTTGAGGGAGCCATCGCAAACCCGGATGGGCTCGATCTCGAGTCGGTGATGCGACACCGCAAGGACACCGGTCGCATCACGGGATTCCCCGGAGCGACCGACCTTCCCTCGAACGCCTCGGCCCTCGAGCTCGATTGTGACGTGCTCGTCCCGGCGGCGCTGGAAAACGTGATCACGCGCGAGAACGCCGGACGCGTTCGGGCGAGCTGTGTGGCCGAGGCAGCCAACGGACCCACGACCGCCGAGGCGGATGAGATCCTGCGCTCACGCGGCATCCTCATCATTCCAGACATTTACCTGAACGCAGGGGGCGTGACGGTCTCATACTTCGAATGGTTGAAGAATCTCTCCCACGTACGGTTCGGCCGTATGGCGAAACGGTTCGAAGAGCTGAGCACGGGAGCGATGGTGCGCGCCATCGAACAGGCAACCGGTCAGGGGCTTGCCGACAGCGAGCGAAAGCGGCTCATTCGCGGCCCGGACGAGGAGGACCTGGTCAACTCCGGCCTCGAGGAGATCATGAGCGGGGCGTTCCAGCAGATTCGCAAGGTTCAAACGGCCAACCTGAAGATTCCGGACCTGCGAACCGCCGGGTTCATCCTCGCAATCGACAAGATCGCGCGCAGCTACCTGGAGCTGGGGGTCTTCCCGTAGTCGTGAGGTGATCTTCCACGGTCTTTGGCGGATCATGTCGGCATGGAGCCCTACTTCTCGCCCA
>DASUFL010000145.1:0-14749 GCA_036274595.1 Candidatus Eiseniibacteriota bacterium
CGTGGCCTGCGCGAGGAATCCGTCGCGGAGCTGGTCCCGGATCCGGTTCGCGATCCGCGTCCCCAGAGGCTCGCGTTGCCAGCGGATGCCGAATCGGCGCGAGGCGACTCCCTTCCTCCGGCGCTCGCGGCGAAGCTCGGAGATCGGCCGTCCCGTGAGCGCGTGCACCTCGAGCGCACGAATCACCCGCACCGAATCGCCGGGAAGGATGGCCGCGAGCGCGACCGGATCCACCCGCTCGAGGTCCGCGCGGAGCGCGTCGAGCCCTTCCGTGCGAAGCCGCTCGTCGAGCGAGGTGCGAAGGGCGGGATCGCGCTCGGGGCCCTCGAAGAGGCCGTCGAGGAGCGCGCGCAAATAGAGCCCCGAGCCGCCCACGACGATCGGCACGCGACCGCGACCCGCAATGTCCTCGATGATGGGAGCCGCCTCGCGCGCGTAGCGGCCGGCGCTGTAGATCTCGTCGGGGGAGAGGAAGGAGGCCAGATGGTGGGGCGCGACGGCGCGATCGCTCGCGCTCGGCGCGGCGGTTCCGATCTCGAGGCCTCGATAGATCTGGCGGGAATCCGCTCCGACGATCTCGCCGCCGAC
Source organism: Candidatus Eiseniibacteriota bacterium (assembly GCA_036274595.1). Classification (GTDB taxonomy): domain Bacteria; phylum Eisenbacteria; class RBG-16-71-46; order SZUA-252; family SZUA-252; genus WS-9. The sequence continues at coordinate 589 of DASUFL010000145.1, forward strand.
GAGCCGGGCCAGGTGGAGCGCGATCTCGCTCTTCCCTCCCGCGGTCGCGCCGAGAAGGACAACGGGGGTCGTGCGCGTCACGGCGAAAGAGTTAGCGCCGCCCGAAGCGGCGGTCCAGCTCCTCCAGGGGGACGCGGACGTAGGTGGGACGTCCGTGCGGATCGCCGTGCGGGAGCGTGGTCGCGAACAGGCGGTCGAACAGGGCTCGCCTCTCGACCGGATCGAGCGCTTGCCCCGAGCGGACCGCGGCATGGCAGGCCCAGCTCTTGGCGATGCGCTCCTCGGGAGGATCGTCGCGGGTGATCTCGCCGTGCGTCTGCTCCCCTGCGAGGAGACGCTTCAGGGCGTCGATCGCGGTCTCCTCGGCGAGAGTCGCGGGAACGCCGCGAATCGCGACCTGCCGCTCGCCGAAGAGCGAGACTTCGTAACCCAGACGCCGCACCAGCGGCTCCATCGAGAGGAGCTCTTCCAGCTCCGGCGGGCTCAGATCGAGAACGCGCGGGAAGAGGAGGTGCTGGCTCGGCCCTGCTTCGTCGGCGAGATGGATCCGCGCTTCCTCGTAGAGGACGCGCTCGTGCGCCGCGTGCTGATCCACGATGACGAGGCCGCCACGAATGGGCGCGAGGAGGTAGCGGTCGTGGAGCTGCCAGATCGGAACCTCGACCTCGGCCAGGCTCTCCTTCACATCCGCGGTCGCCACGCGCTCGCGGGCCCAGGGCGATCCCGGCTCCGCCGCCGCTGCCGATTCGAAGAGACGCCCCGGCGCGATCCCCTGGGGCGCGTACGAAGGCGGACCTTCCTCCACGGTCCCGGGCTCGATCACGAGGGTCCCGCCTCCGCCTCCCTCCTCGGGCACCATCGACCCCGACTCCGGCACGCCGAGCGCCACGGGAACGTAGACGCGCATCGCGTTCTCGACCGCGCGCCGCGTTGCCTGGAAGAGTCCCGACTCGTCGCGGAAGCGAACTTCCCGCTTCGTGGGATGCACGTTCACGTCGATCTGCGCGGGGTCGATGTCGACGAGGAGGAGCGCGACCGGATGGCGATCGCCGGGAATCAGGTTTCCGAATCCTTGGCGCAGGGCCGCGGCCATGGACGAGGACGAGATCACGCGCCCGTTCACCGCGAAGATCTGCTGCTCGCGGTTCGCGCGCGCCATCTCGGGAGCGCCCAGCACGCCGCGGACGCGGTATCCGGCGCCCTCGTGCTCGAACGGCGCCGCGCTCTCGGCGGAGCCGCGGCCGGAGAAGACCTGCCAGCGCTCGAGGAGATCCGCGGCGGTCGGAAGCTCCGTGTCCTCGCGCCCCTCGACGCGGAAGCGCCAGTGGACGTGTGGCGTCACGAGGGCGTAGCACCAGACGACGCGCGCGAGCGCGCGCACTTCGGTCTCGCGCGAACGCAGGAATCGCTTGCGTGCGGGCGTATTGAAGAAGAGATCCTCGACCGAGACCGTGGTCCCGACCGCGCGGCCCACGCCGGAGACCGAGATCACCGTGCCGCCCAGGATCTCGATCTGCGTGCCGGTCAGCTCGTCGGCAGCGCGGGTCGAGAGCGTGAGCCTCGAGACCTCCGCGATCGAGGCTAGCGCCTCCCCGCGGAATCCGAGCGTCGCGATGGCCTCGAGATCCTCGGCGCGCTCGAGCTTGCTCGTCGCATGCGGCCGGACCGCGAGAAGCGCGTCCTCGCGCCCCATGCCCGACCCGTCGTCCTGCACGCGGATCATGCGATCGGGATTGGACGCCGCCTGGATGGCGATGAGCCGGCTCCCGGCGTCGAGAGCGTTCTCGATCAGCTCCTTCGCGACGGCGGCCGGGCGATCGACGACTTCCCCGGCGCGGATCTTCGCGATGACGGAGGGATCGAGGAGGCGAACCGGGGGCATCCTCAGGCGGGCCGGAGGAGGGGCAGCTCGCGCGGAAACCGGGAGAGGAAGACGCCGCCCTTCTCCTCGACGACGACGTCCTCTTCCAGCGACACGATGCCGTGGTCGAGGAGATGCACGCTCGGCTCGAGCGTGTAGACGGCCCCCAGACGGACCGGCTCGTAGGGCTCTTCGCCGTAGCGCTCCCAGCGGGGTCCCAGCACGCCTCCACCGTCGTGCACCGCGCGGCCGAGATGATGCCCCAGGGCGTGCGCGTATTCGGGGTAGCCTCCCTCGCGGATTCGATCCCGCGCGAGCTGATCGATCTCCCACCCGATCGACCCAGGAATGAGCGCGCGGGCGGTGGCGTCGATGGCTCCCGCGACGGTCGCGTACGCGCGCCGCACGGCCTCCGGCGCCTCCCCGTCCCGCTTCACGTACCAGAGGCGCTGGAGATCGGAGCAGTAGCCGTCGCGCGAGATGCCGAAATCGACGTGGACGATGCAGCCATCCGTCACCGGCTCGTCCCCTGGGCCGACGTGGCCGATCGGCGACTTCGCGCCGACGGTGACCGTCGGGCAGTGGTGGGACGGCCATGCGGTCGGAACGCCGGCGCGCGCGGCTTCCTCGTGGAACATCTCCGCGATCTGTCTCGCGGTCATTCCGAGTCGGATCCGGTCCCGCACGCGATCGAACATGCTCTCGGTCTCGAGAACGGCGCGCTCGATCCGGCGGCGCTCCTCCGGAAGCTTCACGTTTCGAAGCCGGAAGAGGAGGGGCGCCGCGCTCACGAGGCGGCCCTGGTGCGGCGAATCCCGAAGCAGCGATTCCAGCGAATCGCGAAGACCCGCGGTCAGACCGTCCGCGAGGGCATCGTGCTCGGAGAAGTTGATCCCGATCCGCGCGGGCCGGGTCTCGTCGAGGAGCGCCAGGAGCGCCGCCCGCGGCCCTTCCTTGTAGGTCACGACCTTGTCGTACAGACCACGCTCCCGGAGATCGGGCGCGTCGAACGTCGCGACCAGCGCCGCGGACGAGGTCGGGGTCACGAGGAAGAAGGTGGTCCAGGTGAAGTCGAGATCGAGGAAGTACCGGAGCGTCGGATCGGGCCGCTCGGCCGACTCCCGGACCACGGTGAGCCAGGCGTCGAGGCCGCTTTCGGCGAGGAGGGACTGCGCCTGCGCGAGCTTCTGTGCCCCGAGATCGCGCGCCGGTGCCGCGGTGGTCGATGTCATGCGCCAACCATAGCCCGCCGCGCTTCGCGCGGCAAGGGCGGACCGCGCGATCAGGGCACCGCGTAGCTTCCGCGGAGGAGCGCCACCATCTCTCCCCCGGTCGGAACGTCCTCCGGGAATACGTACTGACGTCCGATGAGCTGCACCTGCTCCGTGTAGGGGAGCTCCCGGGCCTTCTGCGCCTCGATGAGGAGCTGATCGAGGCGCTTCAGCATCGCGCCGTGGTCCTTGTCGGTCTCCGGCGAGAGCACGGCGAACCGACTGGCGCCCACCCGCGCGACCAGGTCCACCTCACGCACATTCCGGGAGAGGGATTTCGCGAAGTCCTGGATCAGGCCCTCGGTCCACTCGGCTCCATGCCGCTCGACCAGATCCTGAAAGCCCGCGATGGCGCACAGGGTGAGAAGGAACTTGTCGTGGTAGCGCTCCGCCCGCTTCACCTCTTCGAGCACGCGCGCTTCCAGCGCGGAGGCCGCGATCAGTCCGGTGGCGGGGTCCGCGGTCGCGGGCGGCGCCGGCGCCTCCGCGCTCTGCGCGCGCTCCCACGCGAGAGCGACGTAGAGCGCGAGCTTCCGGATCGCCTCGAGCTCCGGGGCGCCGAGCGGGGCCGACGCGGCGTCACCGCGAGGAACGAGCGCCGCCACCGCGCCGATCACGCGGTCCGCCGTGCGCACCGGGACGCAGGCGAAGCGAACCTCCTCGTTCGAGCCGGCCCCCTCGGGCGAGGCAGACTCCTTGCCGTCCCGCACCGCCAGGAGGGCGAGCTCTTCGTCGAGCTTGGTGAGCCCCGTGGGATCCGCCGTCGATCCCGCGACCGAGGTCCTGATCCCGACCTCGTCCCCCTCGCCGCGCAGGCGGGCCGAGACGAGCCCGCTCGGGCAGATGGCGCGGAGCGCGGCCGCGGACTCCAAGAGCAGCGAATCGATGTCGTGCGGCACCATGAGGCGCGGAGCGATGTCCGCGAGCTTGGCGAGGTGCTGCTCCTGCCGGATGGCCTCTTCGTCCCGGTGCAGCTCGAGGTGCTGCGCGATGAGACGGCCCAGCCGGACCACGAGGCGCGTCTCCTCCTCGGTCTCCTCTTCCTTGAGCGAGCGATTCTCGACCGCGATCACGCCCATGGAGTGTCGCCCCTGAAGCGGCGCGAGGATGAGTCGCGAGAGCACGCCCTTGGTGGCGGAGCGCCGCGCGGTCAGACAGAGGGGCTCCCCGTCCCCGTGCACGCTCGCGACGAGTCCCTCGCCGACCGGCATGCGGCCCTGGACTCCGGCCGCGGTCCCCGAGGAGACGACATGGAATCGTTCCTCCCCCGGCACCGCGAGGTAGATCTGGACCGCATCCGCCCGGAGCGCGCCCGCGATGCGCGTGGCGGCGAGGCGAAGCCGCTCGTCCTGATCCACCTTCTCGCGCGTCAGCGCCATCTCCACGCCGCGCCGCGCGCGGAACTCCGCGGCATCCGCATCGCGGCGCTGGACCTGCACCACACGGTCGAGAATCGTCGCGATGCGCTCCGCGATTCGAACGAGGCGCTGGAGGTCCAGGTCCTCGAATCGCTTCTCGGCCTGGTGGCTCGACACGTTGATCACGCCGAGCACTCGCTCCCCCATCTGGATCGGGGCGCACATGGCCGCGCGGATGCGCGAGCGCTCGCGGGGATCCGCGCGCGATTCCGGCGACGGATCGTGGATCAGGAGCGGCTTCCGATCCTGGGCCACCTTGCCCGAGATCCCCTCCCCCAGCTTCTGGCGCGTGGAGCGCACGGTCTCCGAGGGAATGCCGTTCGCGAACGCGATCGTGAGCTCTCCCTCGTCCTCGTCGAGGATCATGATCGATCCCATCTCGGCGCCGGTCTGATCCACGGCGAGGGTCAGGATCTCGTTCAGCACCCGGCTTCGATCCTCGGTCAGATCCATCGCGTCCTGGATCTTGCCGAGGCCCCCGGTGGCCTCGTCGAACATGGCTTCCCACGCCTGGAGGGGCTCGGGATCGCCGCTCGAGCGCGCGGTGCGGCCGTGAACGGTCGGCGCGACGACGCCGTCCCCATCCGCGTCGCCGTCGGCGATGGGGATGTCGCGGATCGTGGGTGGAGCGGGATCTTGAAGGCGGGAGTGGATCTCGTCGAGCGAGGTGAAGATGCGTTCGGAGATCCCCGAGCGGAGGAGCGCCTTGGCCCCCGGCGCCTCCAGCGACGGAAGCGCGACCTGGTCGGGTTTCAGGGAGAGAAGGTCGAGCGGCTCCGCGGAGCGAGGGATCTGGAGGACTTCAGCGATCTCGAGCGAGAGCGCTTCCGGATCCGAATGGACGACGAGCACGATCTCCACCGACGGCGTCCTGCTCGCAAGCGAGATCAGGTCGACGCGGTCATCGGGCAGGTCGAGAAAGGCCAGCCTCATGCCACCCCTGAGGTTTGCAGCGGATGCGAGAAGGGATAATGAGCCGAAGCGCAAACCGCAAGGATTGTACCACCGGACGGGGGCCGCGGCGATGGAATGAGGCGCTTCCGGCACAACGGGTTAGCGCCCCGCCGCGCCGCTCTGGCGCCTCGAGCGACGCGGGCCGCTCGGCTCCCGATCGGGGAACCGGCGGTCCGCGTTGCGTTCTGCACGATCAACGGGTGACGGTGAGCACCTTGCCGACCGCGACGTTCCGCTCGAGATCGGACGCGCGCACCGAGATCCGGTGCTCGCCGGGCGAGAGGTCCTTCACTTCGAACCGGAAGGCCTCCTGCTTCTCGTCGAACATTCCGTCCTCCGGGAAGATGTCCGTCCAGTCCCCTCCGTCCACCGAGTACTCGATCGTCGTGATCCGCGTGTCGGCGTCGATGGCCGACCCGCTCACCGTGATCGACTCGTGCCCGCCCTTCGGCGCGTTCCTGGACGTCTTCAGGTCCTCGATGCGCGGCGGAACGTTGTCGATCTCGAACGGGCTGCCCGTGCGGTTGGTGCTGAGCGCCACCGACGGCGGATTGTCCGGCGTGTCCTTGGCTTCCACGCGCACGCGATACTCACCGTTCGGATAGGACTCGGAGTCGAAGCTGTAGACGCGCTCGGGGTGGTCGGACACGAGCGGCCGCCACTCCTTCTCATCGTCGGCCTTGATCGAGACGTCGTACTTGAGGCCGTCGCCGTTCGGATCGAGCGCCTCCCAGGACACCGTTCGCACGCCCCGCGCCCACGCGGCGCTGGGATCGGATACCGCCTTGGGGCCGGTGCGCGGCATGTTGTACTCGATCTTCAGGCCGCTCGGGAACGTCTGCGAGATCTGCGGCGGGCGATAGTCTGGACCGCCTTCCATGTACGGATTGTCGGGACCGTAGACCTTGATGTCGCCGATTTCGGGCGGGAGGTTTCGCTGCTGATACGCGACCTCGACCCACGAGACGACCGGACCATCGCCCCCGCCCCGCTTGAACGTCAGGCGATACTGGAGGAATCGCGACGGCGGGCTCTCGATGGGCGTGCTCCCCTTGATCGGCGTGTCCTTGGACCAGTCGCTCCATCCCTCGTCCGGCTCCTCGGAGAGGCCGCTGCGCGTGGACCAGAGGACCTCGCCCTGCCCCGTGAGTCCGGCGGTCATGCGCCCCCAGGACGCGACGGAGCGGAGATCGTAGGGCTGCGACGTGTAGGTGCCTTCCTTCGCGGGCCCCGAGCTCAATTCGTAGAGCACGGCGTCGTTCCCGGTCGCGACGTAGGTCGCGTTTCCGGAGCGCGCGATCGCGAGGACCTGCTTCTCCTCCGGGACGCCGATCAACGCGTACTTCTTGTCGGTGCTCACCCGGAAGATCGCGGCGGATTCCCCGGTCGCCACGAGCACGCTCTTCGGGCCGTCGGGAACGACCGCGTAGATGAAATCGGTCGGCGGAGCGTAGAGAAGGCGGGCGCTCCCATCGGACTGCACGAGGAAGACGCCGCACTTGCTGCCGCTCGGCGTGACCTCGATGGCGTAGCCCACCGCGGCCGCCTGTCCGGGCGCGTCCGTCTTGGACTGGCGGTTGGTCCCCACGACGATCGAGCCGTCCGGAAGAACGGCGATGCCGCGCACCTCGTCCGAGTCCGAATCGTAGATGACGCGGGTTCCGCCGCTCTTGTCGACGCGAAGGAGAAGTCCCTTCGGCGCCGTGCCCGCGAGGAGCGCGCCGTCCTGCGCCTCGGCGAGCGCGAGGACGTTCACGTCCTTCGTCTCCGCGAGGACCGAGCCCTTCTTCGCCGCGGTGATCCGGTAGATCTTCCCCTTCGAGCCCGTGCCGGCGTAGAGCGCGCCGTCCTTCCCGATGAGGAGGGACCAGATGGACTCCTCGCCCGTCTCGTAGTACCGGGTCGTGTCCCCCGCCGCGCCGACCCGGTAGACGATGCCGCCGGGAGCGGAGCCGGCGTACACGTTGTCCGCCTTGTCGATCACGAGCGAGGTGATCTCCCCTGCGCCGGTCTCCCAGACGACGCTCGCGCCCTTCTCTCGGGTCCAGCGATAGATCCGCCCGTTGTCACCCGTGCCGAAGTAGACGCGCCCCTTGGAATCGCGCGCCACGCACCAGATGTAGGAGACCCCTTCGAGCCGCGTGGCGACCGAATCCCACGCGGGGCCGAGCGTCAGATAGCCGTCGCTCTCCAGAGCGACCCCCGCGACGTGCTCTCCCTGGAGGAATCCCTGCAGATCGTCCGTCCTCCAGAACGACGTCTTCACGGCGAGGGCCGGGGACGCATGCCCCAGCATCGCGCCGATCACGATCGCGCCGAACAGCCCCCATGCTCGGTTCAGAATCGGACTCCTTTCCTTGTCGGACACGGCCTTCACGGATGACGGGTTCATCGGGAGAGGTCCGGAACGACGTCGAGCTTCGCGGTCTCGCTGCCCCGGACCACGGCGTCCATCGGAATCTCTTTCTCGGAGAGCGTCGCTCCCTTGGTGGCCGAGACCGCGCCCGATTTCCTGTCGGCGGTGAGCACGCCAAGAATCGACGCGGGCGGTTGGGAGATCTCGCCCCCGCGCACGGTCGCGCCGCCCGCCTGCCGGAAGAGCTGGACGTAGATCCGGTCGAGGCGGCGCTCCGATTCGATGACCTGGACCAGCTGGTCGAACGTGTCGGGCTGGTAGCGGTCGGGCGTGCGCTCGCGCTCCCATCGGTCGGTCTCATCGCCGTCGGCGACGCGAATGCTCAGCTCCCCTTCGGGCGTCTGCGGCGGAATGTAGAGGCGGGTGCGCCGCGTCTCCTTCATCGCACCGCCGCGGCGGAGCGTGATCTCGACCTCGACGGAATCGCCGGGAGCGGCCGAAGCGGGACGCACGCGCACGTCCGAGATGCGCGTCGCCTCGAGCCCCAAGGTCGCCCGCACGTCGATCCTCGCGGAGTCGAGCGTGGAGGGACGGAAGTGGTCGCTCATCAGGAGCTGGAGCGATTGACTCACCTGCTCCCCGACCCCCGCGACCGGAGACTGCGTGAGGAACACGTTCCCCTTCCGCACCGTCCGGGCGCCGGCGTTCATGTAGAACGTGAGGTCGTAATCGATGGTCGCGTAGCCCGCGTCGTTGAGCGCCTCGGAGATCGAGTTGACGACCGCCGATCCGACGAGGCTCGGGGTCAGGAGGCGATTGCGCACGACCTCGAAGTTGTAGCGCTTGTCCCGCTTTCCGGTGCCCTGGATGGCGACGTGAACCGGGATCATCGCGGGAGACGCGCCGAGCTCGCCCGAGACGCCGGTCGAGCGATCGGCGACGAGCGTGCCGCAGGTCGTGCTCGGCGAGCCCACCTTGGTGGAGATCTGCTGACTCGCGAAGATCGTGTGGATCGTGGCCGCCGTCAGCGGGAATCGCACCCACCCCATCGCGACGAACGGATGGCCGAACGCGAGGAGCCGGTCGCCGTCGCGGTAGGTCAGCGTGCCGATGGCGGCCGCGGACCAGTCGCCACGGATCAGCTCCACCCCGACCGCGGAGCCAGGGACGAGAGAGTCGCACACGACGCCCGGCTGGTATCCGCCTCCCGGGCTCACGACGAAGCCGCGCTTCTCGATCCAGGGTTGGAGGAAGCTGACCGCCTCGGGGGTGAAGCCGGAGAGCGTGAGCGGCGTCGCGATGGCGCGTACGCCGGTCGGATCCTCGAGGGGATTCGTTCCAGGGGCGGGAGCGTCCGCGGACGACCCATCCGTCCCGAAATCGGCCAGACCGAGCCTCTGGTCCACGTCGTCCGGCGTCGGCTGGCCGGACGGCGGGAAGAGGCTCAACATCTCCTCGACGGGGGTGATCCCGCCGACGGGATCCTTGTTGAAAGCCCAGGCGTAGGCGATCGCCCCCAGGAGCTTTCCGTGGATGTAGACCGGGCTCCCGCTCATGCCGGCGATGATCCCGGTCCGCTCGAGGTCGTGACCGGCGGCGCGAGCCAGGACGAGGTTGGCGCCCGGCCGGTAGCCCCGGAGGACGCCGAGGATCGTGACCTGGAACGTGTCGATCCTGGTCCCCTCGAAGACCGTGAGCCCGTATCCCGTCATGCCGGCCTTCACGGAGTCGACGGGGAAGACGCCCGGCAAGGGACGCGCCGAAGCCGCGACGGAACGATGCGCGGCTGGGACAATCAAAGAAGCTGTAAGCAGCGTCAGGACGGCGGCTTTACGAGTTAATTTCATCATTCCCTTGAATGTTGGAGTGGATCCAGTGCGGCCGCGCCGGCCGCGGTGCGGGCCTGGTCGCGGAGCCGGGCCAGCTCGTTCAGGGCCTGGACCGGCGTGAGGGATTCCACCGGAAGGTCCGCCAGCGCCGTGAGAAGCGCCCGCCGTTCCTCCAGGGAGACCCCCCCGTCTCCATGCTCTACGGGTGTACCCCGTTTCCGTGCGGCCGTTCGTTCCGGGACCGGACGGGCATGCTCGGCCTCCAGACGGGCCAGCACGTCCCGCGCTCGGCGGAGCACCGGCTCCGTCACGCCCGCGAGCTGGGCCACATGGATCCCGTAGGATCGATCGGCTCTTCCTGGCGCGATCTGGTGCAGGAAAACGATCTCCCCTCCCTCCTCCGCCACCCGGACCGTCCGGTTCCGGAGCCGAGGCAGGTGGTCCGTCAGCTCCGTCAATTCATGATAGTGCGTCGCGAAGATGGTGCGGGGCCGCGCTTCGGGACCGTCGTGGAGCGCTTCCGTCACGGCCCAGGCGAGGCTCAATCCGTCGTACGTGCTCGTGCCCCGGCCCACCTCGTCCAGCAGCACCAGGCTCCGGTCGGTCGCCTGCCGGAGGATCGTCGCGGTCTCCTTCATCTCGATGAAGAAGGTCGAGGCGCCACGGGCGATCTGATCCGATGCCCCCACGCGGGTGAAGATTCGATCGACGAGCCCCACCGTCGCGGCCGCGCACGGGACGAACGATCCGATCTGCGCGAGGTAGACGCAGAGCCCTACCTGGCGGAGGAAGGTCGACTTCCCTCCCATGTTCGGACCGGTGATGAGCCAGACCTGCTCCACGTCGGGGTCGAGGATGCAGTCGTTGGGCACGAATCCGCCCGGCGGGAGCGCGCGCTCCACCATCGGATGGCGCGCGCGCTCGAGGATGAGCCGGCGGTCGTCCGCGAGCTCGGGCTTGACCCAGCGCTCGCGTGCCGCCACGTCGCCGAGCGAGAGATGGAGATCGATCTCCGCGATGACGCGCGCGGCCGCGGTGAGGTCGCCGATCCGCCCGAGCGCGAGGTCGCGGATCCTCTGGAAATGCGCCGCCTCGATCTTGTGGCTCTCGATGCTCGACGCTTCGATCCGCTGCTCCATCTGGCTCAGCTCCGGCGTGGCGAAGCGCTCCGCGCCGGTCAGGGTCTGGCGGCGAACGTAATCGTCCGGCACGCGCCCAAGCTGCGAGCGGGTGACCTCGATGAGATAGCCGAACGTCCGGTGATAGAGAACGCGCAGGTTCACGATTCCCGTGCGCTCCCGCTCGCGCGCTTCGAGCGCGAGCACGCGCGCGCGCACGTCGGAGGCATCGCCGCGCAGGCGATCGAGCTCCTCATCGTAGCCGGGGCGCACGATGCCTCCCTGCGTCGCGTGGAGCGGGAGCTCCTCGACGAGCGCGGCCTCGAGCTCTGCGGCGAGATTCGAGAGGTCTGGCAGCGCGCGGCGCCAGGCGTCCAGCACCCGATGCGTGCGCCCTTCGAGCGCGAGCCTCAAACCCGGCAGGCGGCGGAGCCCATCGCGAAGCGATCCGAGATCGCGCGGGGTCGCGCGCCCCGAGCCGAGAAGGCCGAGACAGCGCTCGAGGTCGGGAACCCGGTGAAGCCGATCCCGCATCTCGCCTCGAAGGACGGCCGAAGCGGCGAAGCACTCCGTCTTGGCCAGCCTCGTGTCGAGAAGCGCGCGATCGCTCGTCGGAGCGCGAAGCAAGGCACGAAGCGCGCGCGCCCCCATCGACGTCTCCGTGCGGTCGAGGAGCGCGAGCAGTGTGTGATCCGGCCCCGCGGGCGACGCGAGGACTTCGAGATTCCGGAGCGTGACGTCGTCCACGACGAGCGGCGCGCCCTCGCGGAGCGGGCGGAGGTCGCGGAACTGTGGCAGGTCGGACTTCTTCAACGTCTGGAGATAGGCGAGGAGCGCGCCTGCGGCGCCCATCCCCTCGCGCGCACCGTCCAGGCCGAAGGCATCGAGGCTCAGCACCTGGAAGCGCCGCTTGAGCTCGGCCTCGCCCGACCTCGCGTCGAAGCGGGCCGGCTCCCAGCGGGTCGGCGTCGCCCCGCTGAAGCCCAGGGAGGCGAGCGGAAGCGCCTGGCCGGTCGCGCCCGTGGCGTCACCCGATCGGAACGCGCCCTCCGGGACGAGGACCTCGCGCGCCGGGAACTCGATCGCGATGGATTCGAGATCCTGTGGCGCCACGTGGCCCACGCGGAATTCGCCAGTCGACACCTCGGCCACCGCGACGCCGACGCGCTCCTCACCCGGCAGGAGCGCCACGATGAAGTTGCTCTCCTGCGTGTCGAGGAGCCCCGGGCGGGTCACCGTGCCCGGTGTGACCACCTCGATGACCTGGCGCTCGACGAGTCCCTTCGCCTCGGACGCGGCCTCCATCTGCTCCGCGATGGCGACCGAGTATCCGTGCTGGACGAGCTTCTTCAGATAGCTCTCGACCGCGTGGTGCGGAACGCCGGCGAGCGGGAGAGGATCGCGCTTCTTGTCCCGGGATGTCAGGGCGATGCCGAGGACGCGCGAGGCGATGAGGGCGTCGTCGCCGAAGGTCTCGTAGAAATCGCCCATCCGGAAGAGGAGGATGCAGCCTGGATGCTCCGCCTTGAGCCGGCGGTACTGGTCCAGCATCGGGGTCGATTCCACGGACCCTCTAGCGCGGAACGATGGTGTAGGAGAAGCCGCGCTCCCGGCGGAGGCGCTCGCCCATGGCCTTGGCCTCGTCGCGCGTGGTGAACGCGCCCGCGCGCACACGGAAGACCGGCGGGGTCTCCGGTCCCGCCTTCACCGAGACATCCTCGACGCCCGATGTCTTGAGATCCTTCGCGAGCGATTCGGCGAGGTCGCGCCGGCTGAACGCGCCGACCTGGAGCGCGAACCCGCCGCGAAGGGTGAGCGGCCCGGGCGCGTCCGGCGCGACCGTGATGCGGATGCCCCGATCGCGCACCCGCGTGGCCTCGTACGAAGCGGGATAGCGAACCATGACCTGGCGGAAGACGCCGGAGGCATCCCCCGTGCGTCCGACCGCCTCGAGTCCGGTGCCCAGCGCGTACAGCGCCTGCGGCACGTAGTCCCCTTTCGGATGTCCCTCGAGCAGTCGCTTGAGCGCATCGCCGGCGTCGGCCGGCCGGCTCGCGTGGAGCGCCGCCTGCGCGAGCGCAAAGTTGTAGGCTTCCTCCTGCGGGCTCCCCTCGAGATCGGGCGCGGCCTGATGGAGGCCCGTGAGCGCGCCGACGGCATCGCCGCGCGCGAGCTGGGCGAGCCCGAGGAGCACGAGCGCCTGACGGCCGACGAAGTCCTTCTCGACGCCGGGCGAGAAGAGGGCGAGCAGCCGCTCCGACTCCGAGTACTCGCCGCGCACGTACCGGACCTTCGCCAGGGCGAGCGTGGCCTCGCGACGATGGAGTCCCTTCGGATAATCGCGCAGGTAGTTCTGGAGCGCTTCCTGGTAGGCATCCCCGTCCTCGATGAGGACGGCGGTGAGATAGGCGAAGTCGTCTTCCTTCTCATGGGGCACGCGGCCGCTCGTGACGGGTGCCAAGTAGTCGCGCGCTCCCTGGACGTTGCCATCGGCGAGGGCTTCCCGCGCGAGCGCGATCGCCCGCTCCTCCGGCGACGGCCCACGGTCCGGCGACGGCCTGGGCTTCGAAGCCGTCTTCGCGCCGAGGCTGGCCGCAGCCAGCGCGAGCACGAGAGCGGCCAGGAGGCCGCGCAGCGCGAGCGAGCGCACCGGCAGTCTCACGCGCGCGCCCATGCGAAGCACTCCGGACACCGAGACCAGTACTCCTCCGACTCGTGGCCGCACGATGGGCAGATGTACACCTCCCCCGGACCGAAGCGCTCGATCAGGGCCTGCATCTCGTCGAGCGCGCGCGGGAGGTCGCCGCGACGCCGGTGGAGCTCGGCGAGGAGGAGCCGCGCCGGCACCGAGCCGGGCTCGAGCTCGAACGCCTCGTTCAGCATACGGCCGGCGTCGTCCAGCTCGCCTTTCTTGAGATGGACCCGCGCGAGGGCGAGATGGACCCGCACGTCCTTCGGATTCCGCGCGAGCATCTCCTCGTAGGTCTGGTCCACGTCCGCGAACCGCCCCGATTCGAAGTAGGAGGTCTCGAGGCGGTCGAGCACGAGGTGGGAGAACGTGGGATGCGCCCCCGCCAGCGCCTTCCAGAGAACCACGGCGCGCTCCGGCCGGTTCGCCTCGTAGCAGAGATCGCCGAGTCGAAGGAGCGCGGCCGGCTCGTCATGCTTCAGCTTGAGCGCCGCCTGGAACTGGCGCTTGGCGTCGTCCAGCTTCCCTTCGCGGAGATAGATCTCGCCGATGGACGAGCGATAGCGCGCGAGCCCGACGCCGTTCTCGCTGGTCGCCTTGGCCACCTCGGCCCGGGTCTCGTACGCGCGCTCCCATTCGCCCGCCGCCTCGTGGGCTTTCACGAG
>DASUFL010000146.1:0-35057 GCA_036274595.1 Candidatus Eiseniibacteriota bacterium
GAGCCCGCGCGCGTGGGGCCGCCACCGCCCTGGAAGATGCCGGGGCCCACGACCCGCTCGCCGCGGCGGGTGACGAACTGGAGACGCTCTCCCTGGAACCGCTCGTTCAGGGCGAGGCCGGCATCGATCGTGTCCACGACCACCACGCTCGAGAGGAGGAACGAGGCGAGCGCCACGTAGCCGGGCTCGAAGCGAACGTGATCGATGAGCGGTCCGAGCACCCCCGGAGCCGCGAGAACGTCGTCCGAGATGTGCGCCGCGTGCACGCGGGAGAGGCGGTCGAGCGAGATGAACGTGGCGCGTCCCTCGCCGCTCTGCTCGAGCGCCCGGAGCGCGTGGACCGCGGACTCCGTCCGCTCGGCCACCACGAACTGGACCGCCTCGCCGAGCGCGGCTTCGAGCGCGGGGAGCCAGTCCCCGGATGCGTGGAGCACGTCGCCGACGGTGCCGAGGACACGGGGCGGACGGCTCGGCCCCGCGACGAGCCAGCGCACGCTCGCGTCGTAGCCTTCGTAGCTGTCCTTGAGCTCCCGGAGCGTGGCGTGGCGCGCCTCGAGCCCGGCGTGGGCCTCGCGCGCCCTGATCTCCACATCGTCGTGCTCGCGGATCCTGGCCTCGGCACGGGCGATGGCCTCCACCGCCCGCTCGACACGCCCCCGTCCGCGCTCGACATCGCCCTGCGTCTCCTCGAGTGCGCGCTCGATGTCGCGGATGCCGGCACGCAGGAGGGCCTCGTCCTTGGCGAGGGCGTCCCGCTGCGCCTCGATCTCCCCGCGGCGCTTCCCCAGGTCCTCGAGCTTCTCGCGCCAGTTGCGTGCGGAGCTCTCCTGCATGACGCGCGCCTCGAAGAGGTCGAGCGAGAGCTGCTTCCGCTCGGAGAGGGCGGCGCGCCGCTCGTCGAGCTTCGGCCCCAGGGCCAGAAGCTCCTCCTCCAGCCGCCGTTCCTCCGTCTCGCGCGACGCCTGCTCGTCCAAGAGCCGCGCCCGGTCCAGATCGAGCCGCGCCGCATGGCCGCGCACTTCCTCGACGCTCTTCTCGAGGCGATCCGCCTCGGATCTCGCGTGCTCGAGCTTCTCGACGAGTCCCGCGCGCCGCTCGCGGAGCACGGCGACATCGTTGAGGAGCGCCGCGCCGCGCGCCTCGTGCTCGCTCAGCGCCTCCTGCGCCAGCCTGACCTCGCCCTCCCGCTTCAGGAGCTCGAGCTTCAGCTCCTCGAGCTCGGCTTCGTGGTGGGCCAGCGTGCCGCCCAGGGACGAGCGCCGGTTCTCGGCATGGTGCCTCTCTTGGTGGAGCGACCCCGTCTCGCGGGAGAGGCGATCGAACGCCTCGCGCGCCAGACCGAGATCGACGCCCCGAATCTCATCGCGGAGCTTCCCGTAGCGGCGCGCCTTCCCCACCTGCCGAGCGAGAGAGCGCACCTCGCGCTCGATCTCGACGGTGATGTCGTTCACGCGCGTGAGGTCGGCGTGCGTCAGGTCGAGCTTCTGGAGCGCCTCCTTCTTCCGCGTCTTGTAGCGCATGATGCCGGCCGCTTCCTCGAAGAGGAACCGGCGATGGCCGCTCTCGTCCGAGAGGACGTTGTCGACCATCCCGCGCTCGATGAGGGAGTACGCGTGGGATCCCATGCCCGTGTCGAGGAAGAGATCCCGCACGTCGCGAAGCCGGCAGGCGTTCCGGTTGATGAGGTACTCGCTCTGCCCGCTCCGGAACGTGCGCCGCGCGATCGCCACCTCGGTGTACTCCGAGGGGAGAACGCCGCGATTGTTGACCATCGTGAGCGAGACCTCGGCCATGCCGAGCGGCTTCCGATGGGCGGAGCCGGTGAAGATCACGTCCTCGAGCGTGTCGCCCCGCAGGTGGCGCATGTTCTGCTCGCCCAGCACCCAGCGGATCGCCTCCACGATGTTGGTCTTGCCGCTGCCGTTGGGACCCACGACCGCCGTGATGCCCGGCCCGAAGTCCACGCGGACGCGCTGCGGGAAGGATTTGAAGCCCTGGATGTCGAGGCGCTGGAGGAACACGGTTTACCTCGCGGTCAAAGGAAAGGCCTGGGCGCGATCGACCCAGCCCTGCTCGAGGAGCTTTTGGGCTTGGGCGGCGGCCTCCTTCTCGGTGGCGAAATGTCCCACGAAGACTCGGTAGTAGCCGGGAGCGTCCGCGGCCTTCTCGTAATAGGCGTCCGCCCCCTTGGCCTTGAGGCCGCGCACGATCTCCTCGACCTTGGCCTCGGACTTGAACGACGCGACATGGACGCGGAACCGCTTGGCGCCCGAGGCCGCGGCGGCTACGGGTGCGGTCGAGGCCGCCTGCGGCGGGGTCGACTTCACCTGCGGCGGCGTCGGGCTCGCGTGAGTCGGTGCGGGGCTCGCGTGAGTCGGTGCGGGGCTCGCTTGTGGCGGCTTCGAAGGGGCCCGCGCGGGCACGGAGCTTCCTCCGGCCAGGGCGGCTGCCTGCGGCGTCGTCGTCGCTCCCTCGGATGGTGCGATCGTCGTCGTTGCCTCCGGGCCGGTCTCCGCCGGAAGCGACGGAGCGCTGCCCTCTGCCGCGGACTGGCTACCCGTCGGCGCGGGCAGGACCTCCTCGTTTCCCGCCGGAATCACTTCGGGTCCCGGGGGGAGCGTGGGATGGCGCATCAGCACGGCGAC
Source organism: Candidatus Eiseniibacteriota bacterium (assembly GCA_036274595.1). Classification (GTDB taxonomy): domain Bacteria; phylum Eisenbacteria; class RBG-16-71-46; order SZUA-252; family SZUA-252; genus WS-9. The sequence continues at coordinate 2,646 of DASUFL010000146.1, forward strand.
GATGCTCGCCGCGACGGCGAGTCCCGCGGCCACGCCGGCGTAGAGGCCCGCGCGCGAGCGCCGGATGGGCTTCACGAGCGGACGTCCGAGCTCGACCTCGCGCTGCAAGATCGATGCGAGCTCGCGCTCGACCGAATCGTCCCTGGAGGAGGACCAGGCGGTCGCGGAAGGCACGGGCTCGCGACGATCGTCCCCGTACGGGCCACCTCGAGTCTCCGGCTCCGCGTAGGGCACCTCGACCGGAGCCGGCGGGCCGATCCATTCGGGGGTCCCGATCCACTCCGGCTCCGCGACGGTCACCGACGCGACCCCCGCGTCCGTCAAGGCGGGCTCGATCACCTCGCGCGATCCCGCGGGGGCGCCTTCGATACCGATGATCCCGATCATCGGAGCGTCGGATCCCCAGAGCTCGAGGAACGCGTCCCTGAGATCGGTGCGCGCGATCCTATCGACCGACGCGGCGAGGAGCACTCCGTCCATCCGCTTGGAGAGCCGGCCCACGAAGCCGCTCCGCTCGAGGAGGGGCGCCACGTAGAGCGTCACGTCCACGTGCGAGGCGAAGCTACGCGCGGCGCGCTCCCAGTCCGGATGCTCGACGACGCGGTGCGGATCGGGCGGGTAGCTGCCGGGCCCGACGACCCAGAGCCCCTGCGCGACGATCTCCCAGGCCACGCGGCGGAAGGAGCAGCCGTACTCCAGCACGTCCACCAGCCCCTCGTTGGGATTCGGGCGCGGGCGGACGACGGTGGGATTCCAGAAGTCGAGATCGACGACGGCGATCTTGAGTCCGCGGCGGGACCAGGCGCGCGCGAGCGCGAGTCCGATGGTGAAGCACTCGCGATCCTCGGGGAATCCCGCGAGGAGGAGCGAGCGAAGGGTGAGCGAGCGGCGGGTCTCGGTGAGTCCTTCGAGCACCGCCTCGAGCTCGGGGGGCGCGGCGACCTCGAGGAGGCGCGACAACGGGGGCGCGCTCGGAACCGGCTCGATCCGCGCCCTGCCGAGGAGCGGGAGATTGACCTCCCGCGCGAAGCTATGTGGATCGGAGTAGCGCTCGACCTCCGCTTCGATCACCCGAGTCCCCTCTTCCCATCCAGCGCGGTGTGGAGCGCGGCGACCAACCGCTTGAGCTCGCGGCGATCGACCGTCCTGAGGTCCAGCAAGAGCCGGCCCGATTCGATGCGCGGGAGGACCGGCTCGGCTCCGAGGCGGAGTGACCGGGCCAGATCCGCCAGGGTCCCGCCGGTCGCGCTCAAGGCGACCGCGAACGACGGGATCCGCGCGAGCGGCATCGAGCCGCCGCCGACCTCCGCGGTGCAAGGTACCACCTCCGCCCGGGCGCGAGAAGCGCGTTCCGCTCCGAGCGACGCGATCAGCCGGCGCGCTCGGGCGCGCACCGCGGAGGCGGGCTCCGCGATCATGCGGAGCACCGGCACGGCGCTCCCGATCGCCTCCGGATCGCGGTAGAGGCGGAGCGTCGCTTCGAGGGCCGCGATGGAGAGCTTGTCGAGCCGGAGCGCGCGCGCCATCGGATTCGACCGGCACGCGTCGACGAGCTTCTTCGTCCCGGCGAGAATCCCCGCCTGCGGTCCGCCGAGGAGCTTGTCCCCGCTCGCGCACGCGAGCGGAACGCCTTCGCGCAGGGCGTCCTTCAAGAGCGGCTCCTCCGGGAGGCCGAACGGGCGAAGGTCGACCATGGCGCCGCTGCCCACGTCCTCGAGGAGCGGCACCCTCTTCCTCCGCGCGAGCCCGACGAGCTCGTCCCGCTCCACGCGCTCCGCGAAGCCCACCACCGCGAAGTTGCTCGGGTGGACGCGGAGCACGACGCCGGTGTTCGGGCCGATCGCGCGCTCGTAATCGCGCAGGCGCGTCTTGTTCGTGGTCCCGACCTCGCGCAGCGTGGCGCCCGCGCGCTCCAGGATCTCCGGAATGCGGAACGAGCCTCCGATCTCCACCAGCTCGCCGCGCGAGACGACCGCCTCGCGCCCGGCCGCGAGCGTGTTCAGGGCGAGGAGCATCGCCGCGGCGTTGTTGTTGACCGCGATCGCGGCGGGAGCGCCGAGGAGCTCGCGCAGGAGGGGCGTGAGGTGTGCGCCGCGCGAGCCGCGCGAGCCCGTGGCGAGGTCGAGCTCGAGATTCGTGTATCCGCGCGCCGCCATCTGGACCGCTTCGACCGCCGCTTCCGGGAGCGGGGCGCGGCCGAGATTGGTGTGGAGGATGATCCCGGTCGCGTTGATGACGGAGCGGAGATTCGGGCGAAGCGAGGCTTCGGCCAGCGCGCGCGCCCGCGAGGCCAGCTCGTCCTTGGACATCGCGGCCGCCCCGCCGCGCAGCGATTCCCGCTGGCGCGCGAGGGTGTCCCGCACCGCCCGCACGATGACGGGGCGCGGAGCGCGCCCCGCGAGACCGGCCAGGTCGGGGTGCTGGAGGAGCGACTCCACCGACGGGATCGAGCGGAGCCGGCTCATGCCGCGCCGCCGAGGTAGGCCGCCTGCACGTCCGGATTCCGGAGGAGCGCGTCCGCGCGATCGGCCAGGCAGACGACGCCCGTCTCGAGCACGTAGCCTCGATCCGCCACCGAGAGCGCCATCCGCGCGTTCTGCTCCACGAGCACGATCGTCATCCCCTGCTCGCGGATCTCGCGGATGACGCGGAAGATCTCGCGGACGAGGATCGGCGCCAGGCCGAGCGAGGGCTCGTCCATGAGGAGGAGCTTCGGGCGCGCCATCAGGGCGCGGCCGATCGCGAGCATCTGCTGCTCGCCGCCGCTCAGAGTGCCCGACGCCTGGCGCCGGCGCTCCTCCAGCCTCGGAAAGAGCGCATAGATCTTCTTCCGGTCCGAGGCTACGCCCGCGCGATCCTTCCTCAGATAGGCCCCCAGCTCGAGGTTGTCCTCGACGCTCAGGTTGGCGAACACGATGCGCCCTTCGGGCACGTGGGAGATGCCGAGCTTCACGATGTCGTGCGCGGGACGGCCGGCCAGGGACTTCCCGTCGAAGCGAATCGTCCCCTGGCTCGGACGGAGGAGCCCCGAGATCGCGCGAAGGGTGGTGCTCTTCCCCGCCCCGTTCGCGCCGACGAGGGTCACGATTTGCCCCGGGTCGACCGCGATCGTCACACCCTTCAGGGCGTGGATGGCGCCGTAGTGGACATGGACGTTCTCGAGGTCGAGCAGGCTCACACCGCGTCTCCCAGATACGCTTCGATCACCTTGGGGTCGCTCCGGATGGCCGCCGGCGCCCCTTCGGCAATACAAACCCCGTAGTCGAGCACCGTGATCCGCTCGCAGATCCCCATGACCACCTTCATGTCGTGCTCGATCAGGAGGACCGTGAGCTTGTAGCGGTCCCGCACGTCGTGGATGAGCCGCATCAGGGCCTGGGTCTCGTGCGGATTGAGGCCGGCCGCCGGCTCGTCGAGGAGGAGGAGCCTCGGCTCCGCCGCCAGCGCCCGCGCGATCTCGAGCCGCCGCTGCTCGCCGTACGGGAGTCCCCCCGCGAGCGTGTCGCGATAGCCGTCCAGCGCGAAGGAGCGAAGGAGCTCCTCGGAGCGCGCGAGAATGTCCGCCTCCTCGGCCGCGGACCGGCCGGTCGCGAGGATGCTGTCGAGCAGGCCCGCGCCGGCGTGCGTGTGGCATGCGATCCGCACGTTGTCGAGGCAGGTGAGTCCCGCGAAGATGCGCGGATTCTGGAACGTCCGCGCGATGCCCGCGCGCGCGATCGAGGACGTCGCCCGGCCGTCGATCCGCTTCCCCTCGAACCGGATCTCGCCCGACGTGGGCGCGTAGACGCCGGTGATGAGATTGAACACGGTCGTCTTCCCCGCCCCGTTCGGACCGATCAGGCCGGCGAGGAGACCGAGGTCGAGGGTGAGATCGAGATCGGACACCGCGCGGAGCCCCCCGAACGCGCGCGTGACGCGCTTGAGCTCGAGGATGGGCCCGCTCACTTCCCGCTCTTCCCTTCGGTCTTCCCGAGGATCCCCTGGGGCCGCGCGATCATGAGCACGATCAAGAGGAGCGAGTAGATGATGAGCCGCTCCGAGCTCGCGAAGCGGAGCGCTTCCGGAAGCGCGGTCAGGACCGTCGCGCCGAGGACCGATCCGAGGAGGCTCCCCATGCCCCCGAGCACGATCATCACGATGACCTCGATCGACTTCATAAAGGTGAAGCTGTTCGTGTGCAGATACGTGTAGTGCGCGAAGAGCGCGCCGGCGACGCCGGCGAAGAACGCCGCGACCACGAACGCGGTCACCTTGTAGCGCGTGGTCGGAACGCCCAGCGCCTCGGCGGCGATCTCGTCCTCGCGGATCGCGAGGAACGCGCGGCCGTGATACGAGCGGAGGAGGTTCCGGAGCACCACCCACGTCGCGAGCGCGCCGGCGATCACCCAGGCGAGGTCGGTGCGGCGCGGGATGCCCGCGAAGCCGCGCGCTCCGCCGACGGCGTCGATGTTCAGGATCGCGACCCGGATGATCTCGCCGAAGCCGAGGGTGACGATGGCGAGGTAGTCGCCGCGGAGCCGCATCGACGGCAGACCGACCAGGAAGCCGGCGGCCGCGCTCGTCAGTCCTCCGACGAGGAGCGCCAGGAAGAGCGGCCCGACGATGACGAGGCCGCTCGCGTTCGGGCCGACGCCGAAGAGCTGGGGCACGGCGTAGACGGTGAAGGCCGCGGACGCGTACGCGCCGACGGCCATGAAGCCCGCGTGCCCGATCGAGAACTGCCCGGTGATTCCGTTCACGAGATTGAGGCTCAGCGCGAGCATCACGTTGAGCCCGCAGAGGACGAGGATCCGGTAGAAGTAGGGATTCACCCAGTTGACGGCGAGCCGGTCGACCCCGAGGGAGAGGACGAGCGCGGCGGCCACCCAGAGGAGGCCCCGCGCGAACCTAGACTTTCTCGGCGACATTCCTTCCCAGCAGCCCCGCCGGCCGGATCAAGAGGACCAGGATCAGGATGACGAAGGCGATCGCGTCGCGGTAGGTCGAGGAGACGTAGCCCACCACGAGGTATTCCGAGACCCCCATCACCAGGCCGCCGATCACCGCTCCGGGAACGCTGCCGATGCCGCCGAGCACCGCGGCCACGAACGCCTTGATGCCCGGCATGATTCCCATCAGAGGCTCGATCTTGGGATTCGTGAGCCCGACCAGGACGCCCGCCGCGGCCGCGAGCGCGGAGCCGATCGCGAAGGTGATCGTGATGATCCGGTTCACCGGAATGCCCATGAGGCTCGCGGCATCCCTGTGGAACGCGACCGCGCGCATCGCCTTCCCCGTCTTGGTCCGCTGGATGAAGAGCGTCAGCGCGACCATGAGGAGGATCGAGACGACGACGACCGTGATCTGGTGGTTCGTCACCATCACGCCCCCGGCGAGCGTGATCCGCCTCGGCGGGATGAGCTGCGGGAAGAACTTGGGGTCGGCCCCGAAGACCCGGAGCCCAAAATTCTCGAGGAAGAGGGATACGCCGATCGCGGTGATGAGCGCCGTGAGCCTCGAGGAGCGGCGGACGGGCCGGTAGGCGAGGAACTCGATCAGCATCCCGAGGAGCGCGCACGCCAGCATCGCCCCGAGGAGAACGAGCAGCGCCATCGGCAGGGACGCCGCGGCGCCGCCGGCGCCGGTCGCGATCGCGAGGTAGTAGGCGGCGAACGCACCCACCATGTAGACGTCGCCGTGCGCGAAGTTGATGAGGCGCAGGATGCCGTACACCATGGTGTAGCCGAGCGCGATGAGGGCGTAGATGCTCCCCCACGCGATGCCGTTGGCGAGCTGCTGGAAGAGCTCCTGCACGCGCTCTCTGGGGCGGCCCTTAGGGCTCGACCGCCGCCACGAACTCGTACTTGCCGTTCTTGATCCCGACGAAGACCGCGGGCTTCACGGCGTTCCGCGCCGCGTCGAGCGTGATGCGCCCGGTGACGCCCGGATAGTCCTTCGTCGAGGCGATCCGGTCCTTGAGCTTCGCGCGCGCCGCCTTCTGCGCGTCGTTCCGCGGACCGAGGAGCGCTTTGAAGGCGGCGGGATCTTCGGTGCGGAGCCGGTCGAGGGCCGAGGTCAGCACGCCCGCGGCGTCATAGGCGAGCGCGGCGAGACCGTCCGGCTTCGCGTTGTAGCGGCTCTTGTACTCGGTCACGAACTTCTGGATGGCCGGGTTCGGATCCTCTTCCCAGTAGTGGTTCACGTGGTAGCAGCCGTTCAGCGCGTCCTGCCCGATCTCGATCAGCTTGTCCGAGACCCAGCCGTCCCCGCCGACCATCGGGATGTCGAGCCCCATCTCGCGCGCCTGGCGCGCGATCAGGCCCACCTCGGTGTAGTAGCCGGGCACGATGAGGACCTGCGGCTTCTTCGACTTGATGACGGTGAGCTGCGCCTTGAAGTCCTGATCCCCCTCGGAGTAGGCCTCGTCCGCGACGATCGTTCCGCCGAGGGCGTGATAGGCGTCCGTGAAGTAGTTCGCGAGCCCGACCGAGTAGTCGTTCTTGATGTCGCGGAAGACCGCCGCCTTCGTGAGGCCGAGCTTCTCCTTGGCGAACTTCGCGATCATCTGTCCCTGGAAGGGATCGATGAAGCAGACGCGGAAGATGTAGTCGCCGATCTCGGTGACCTTGGGATTGGTGGAGGAGGGAGAGATCATCGGCACGCCCGACTGCTGGCAGATCGGAGCGGCCGCCATGCTGCGGCTCGAAGCGACCTCGCCCAGAACCGCGATCACACCGTCCTGGTCGACGAGCTTGTTCACGGCCGTCGCGGCTTCCTCGGGCTTCGACTGATCGTCCTCGACGATCACCTTCACCTTGGTGCCGCCGATCCCGCCCGCCCCGTTCAGATTGTCGAGGTAGAGCTCGATTCCGTTCTTCGAGGAGATCCCGAAGGTGGCCGTGGTGCCGGTGAGCGATCCGTACTCGCCGATCACGAGCTCGTTGCTCTTCTTGGCGCAGCCGGTCGGGAAGCCGAGCAGGAGGACGAGCGCGGGGGCGAGCCACCAAGGTCGAAGAGACCGGATCATGCTCCATCCTCCATGACGTAAGTGTTTGACTTCAATATTCTTGTCGTGCCGGACACCCTAGCCGATGGGACCCGGCGTTTCAAGGGTCAACCGGCGCCTGGGCGAGCGGGACCGCTTTGCCGTTCTTGATCGTGAGACGCTCCGGAAACGCGGCCACCGCCGGCTTGAGCGAGCGCAGCGCGCGCTCCTCGTCGTCGTCGTACGCCTGCGCGCGGAGCGCCTCCTTGAGCTGCGCCGCGGTGAACGCCCCTGACTCGATCGCCCGCGCGATCGCGAGTCCGGTGAGATACCCGCGCACCGACATCCGGGTCGGCGGCTCCTTGTTGACGCGCCTGTAGGCCGCCTCGAACGCCGTCTTCGGGTCGCCGTCCAGCGCGTACTCCGACATGAAGAGGATGGCCCCCTCGAGCCCCTGGCGGGACTCCTCGTTCAAGGGCTCGGGATCCATCGATTGGAAGCCGAGCACGTGCGCGTCCGGCCAGATCGACCGGAGCTGCGCGCCCGAGAGGCCGACGAACTGCTGCGATCCGATCAGCACGAGAGCCGTCGGCTTCCTGTCCCGGAGCTTGGTCAGCTCCTTCGTGAGATCCGCGTCGCCGTCCCGCACCCGCTCGGTTCCCATGACGCGAACGGCGGCGTTGTCGCACGACCGCGCCACGGCCGCGGCGAGGAGCGAGTCGTCGTGCGTCTTCGCGACCAGGATCCCGACCGAGGAGTTCGGAGACTCCGTCGCGAGCTGGCGCGCGAGGGACTCGGCGAGGGGCTTCGTGCCGATGTGGAGCTGGAAGACGCCGTCGCCGAGGATCGCGAGCCGCTCGTTGGTGGCCGAGGGGGAGATGAGCACCGCGTCCGTCACCTGGGTCGCCGCCGCGAGAGGCGCCGTGTTCGCGCTCAGGATCTCCCCCACGAGGAGCGAGACGCCGTGGTCCTTGAGGAGCCAGCGCGCCTTGCGCGCCCCCACGAGCGGATCGCCCTCCGAGTCGTGGAGGATGAGGCTGAGCCTGGGCGCCCAGTCCCGGTTGTGCTCTTCCATCGCGACCCTGAGTCCGTTCACGAACGTGCGGCCGAAGCGCTCGTACTTCCCGCTCAGGGGCACGACCACGCCGATGCGGGTGAGCCCTTCCGCCGCGCGCTTCACCGGCACCGAGTCGAGCGGGCACGAGCCGACCTGGGACAGGATCGCCTCGAGCGCCGGACGCTCCGCCGTCGCGGGGCCGGACGCGAGCCCCGTGCGCGCGGCCCACGCCTGCTCGGCGGCGCGGGTCACCGGATCGAGGCGCGCCACCTCGGGCGTGCCGGCGTACTCGACCGCCCATGCGGCCGCCGCGGGATCCTTGGGGCGCTCGAGGAGCCGCGCCTTGAGCTCCGCCGCCCGGTTCGTCGGATACTTCCGCGTGTCGGGCGTGTCGACGCGTGGCGCGGCGGCCGGCGCGGGAGCGGTCTTCGCATCGGCCTTCGGCTTGTCCGCTGGCTTCGCGTCCTTGGGCTTGGCCGGGCCGGCGGTCGCGACGGCGGACGCCGCGAGCGCGATCGCGAAGAGCGCCGCAGCGGTCGCGGCCACGAAGCGGGGCCGGTCAGCGGGACGCATGGAGGGGCGCGTGCTCGCGCGCGAGCGCGACGTAGTGGGCGGCCGAGGTGAGGAGCGTGGCGCGGATCGGGTCGGGAATGGGGCCGCGCACGGAAGCGGGAACGCCCGCGACGAACGAGCGCGGCGGGACACGCGTCCCCTCGAGGACCACGCTCCCCGCCGCGACGAGCGACTCCTCGCCGATCTCGGCGTCGTCGAGCACGATCGCCCCCATGCCGATGAGACAACGGTCGCCGATGGTGGCGCCGTGGAGGACCGCGCGGTGCCCCGCCGTGACGTCGTCCCCGACCGTGAGGGGGCGTCGTCCGCGCGTGACGTGGAGGATGCAGCCGTCCTGGAGGTTGGTCCGGGCGCCCACGCGGATCGGACCGACGTCGCCGCGAACGACGCAGCCGTACCAGACGCTCGCGTCCTCGCCCAGAACGACGTCGCCCACCACGACCGCGGTGGGCGCGACGAAGACCGATCGGGGCACGTCCGGCGTCCTTCCCCCGAACGGGGCGATCACGGGCGGACCGACATCCGGCGCGAGGTCAGAGGTCCTCGGGATTCCACTTCCCGAAATCCTCGGGGTTCATCTCCTCGAGATAGCGGCGCAGCTCCTCCGCCCTCTCCTCGGGAGACTTCTCCGGCGCCGACGATTCCTTGGGGGTCTGCGAGGACTTCTCGAAGACCTGTTCGACCACGAAGATCGGCACGCGCGAGCGGAGCGCGATCGCGATCGAGTCGCTCGGCCGGGCGTCGACAGGGACGGCGCCGTGGCCCCCGTCGACGTAGATGTTCGCGAAGAAGGTGGTGTCCTTGAGGTCGGTGATGACGACGCGGGAGATCTTGGCCTTCAGGGTCTCGATCATGGAGACGCAGAGGTCGTGGGTCAGAGGCCGCGCGTATTTCTTGCCCGAAAGCTCCATGTGGATCGCCACGGCCTCGTTCTGCCCGATCCAGATCGGCAGCACACGGGAGCCTTCGATCTCCTGGAGGATGACCACGGGGCTCTTGGATCGCTCGTCGATCGCGATGCCGCCCACGCGGACCGGAATCATGCCCATCGGCTCAGGGAGACCTCGTGGACGACCCCGATTTCGGAGCGGGCGGCGGAGGCGCCTGCTTCTTGTCGCTCCCTTTGCCGGTGTCGTCGTCTTCGAGCGGCGGAGCCGGCTTCTCCATGTTGTCCAGCATCCACTTCGCCGACGCTCCGAGCTCCGTGTCGCCGTACGTCTTGATGAACTCCTCGAATTCCTTGCGGGCGGCGTCGTACTCGTTCAACTCCTCCGCATAGGTGAAGCCTATCATGAAGCGCGCCTGAACCGATACCGAGTCGGCCGGAAATCGCTTCACGAGCTGCCGGTAGAGGTCGATCCGCTGGAGCGGCGTGGCCGCGGCCTGGGCTTCCTTGAACATGTCGCCCGCGGTCTTGTTCGGCACGAGCGCGACCTTGATGGAATCGTCGAAGATGGAGACGTTGTAGAACTGCTTCAGCGAATCGGTGAGCGCGGTGCCGTAGGACTCACGACGCTCCTGTTTGAGCCGCGACAGGATGCGATCCTTCACGCTCTCGAAGGGCTGCACCGTCGCCTCCTCGCGCTCGTCCACGCGGATCAGGTGCCAGGACTTCGGCCCCTTGATGGGCTGGCTCACGTCGCCGATCGGGAGGGCGAAGGCCGCGTCCCGGATCCCGGGCGACTTCCCAACCCCGTTGATCATGTCGGAATCCTTCGTCACCCAGCCTAGGAGGCCGCCGTTGTCGCTGGTCTGCTTGTCCGTCGACCGCTTGAGGGCGGTGTCGTCCCAGAGCGCCCCCTTCACGAGGGCCTTTCGCACCTCGGCCGCCTTCGCCTTGGTCGGGAGCGCGATGTGGCGCACGCGTGCGCGCGGGAGCAGGGTGTAGTCGCTCAGGTGCGCGTCGAAGTAGGCCCGTGCGGTCGAGTCCGGGATCGGGGGCAGGGCCGCGAGCTTCATCTCGTAGAAGCGGCGGAGCATCAGATCCTTCGACGACTGCCGGAGCTGGGCCTGGTAGGCCGAATCCTGGTCCACGCGCGCGCGCTGGGCGGCCTGGTAGAAGATCTCCTGGGTCACGAGGCGATTCACCGCCTCCTTGTAACCCTCCTCCTCGCGGAGCTGGGCCTGGATGCCGCTCGGGGCGGTCGCGATGAGCGAGTCCACCTCGTGGCGCGTGATCCGGCGCGTGCCCACGATCGCGAGGACGGGGCCGAGCGTGTCGGGGTGGCCCGGCTGCCAGACCTTGGCCCCCGAGGCCTTGGAGGACGCGCCGGGACCCTTCTCCGGATGCGGGCCGCCGGAACAGCCCGCGAGCGCCAGCGCCGCAAGAACGAGCGATGCCTTGAGCGAGAGCGAAGCGGCGCGGGACGACGTCATTGGCGCACGACCCACACTTTCACCGGAGCCTCGACGTCCTGGAACAGATGGACCGGGACCTCGAACATCCCGAGCGCCTTGAGCGGCTCCGGGAGGCGGATGCTCCGGCGCTCGATCGCGAAGCCCTGCGCTTCGAGCCCCTGGTGGATATCGGCGACGGTCACCGAGCCGTAGAGCTGGTCCTCTTCGCCGACCTGGACGCTGAACTGGAGCGAGACCTGCGCCAGCCGGTCCTTGAGCGCCTCGGCGGCCTGGCGCTGCTTCTGCTCGCGCGAGACCCGCGAGCGCTCGCGATCGCGGAACACGGCCTGCGAATTCCCCACCGCCGCGATCGCCTTCTTCCGCGGCAGGAGGAAGTTGCGCGCGTAGCCGTCGGCGACCTTGACCGCCGCGCCGCGCTTGCCCAGACCGGTGATGTCCTCCAGCAGGATGACCTCCATCGTTCCTCCTTGTTATCCTTGGTTCCCGTCGCCCTCGCCCCACGGGCCGGTCAGGCCCGCCACGGCGCGGCGGCGGAAGTCGTACCACGCATCGAAGAATCCGATCCCCAGGAACACCACGAGCAGGATCGGCAGCATTGCCACCAGGAAGAGCACCGCGAGCTGCACGATGGCCCTCACCTCGAACGCGATCCCCATGAACCGGGCCACGGCGAACCCCTGGATCGTGTACGCGATCGCCAAGGGGAACGCCAGGTTGTAGCCGGCCTCGAGCGCCGGGCTGAGCCGGACCGCCATGAGCGCGAGCGCGAGCGCGGCCGCCCAGGCCCCCGCCGGATGCACCCGCCAGGTCGAGAACTCCGCGAACGCGGGGAATCCGTCCGCATCCTGGAAGAGCACCGAGGCGAGCCAGCAGTTGACCGCGAGCACGATCACCCACTTCATCGCGAAGAGGGACGGCAGGAGCATCGCCCAGACCTTCCCCGTCCGCTCGAGCGCCTGCTCGAACTCGACCGCCGACATGCCGATCGTCTGCGAGACCCGGTGCTCCACCTCGTAGTGGCGCAGGCTCTCCATCCGCTCCGTCAGCATCCGGCTCAGCTCGTCCAGTCCGCCGAACACGAGATAGCCCGCCGCCACGAGGAGCACCGGCGCCGCCGCCACGGCGAGCGTCGTGGAAGCGCTCACGCCGCGCCGCGCGCACGCGGCGAGGCAGAGTCCCGAGCCCGCGAGGACCGCCACGAAGAAGAGCTGCGACGGCTCCGTCACGCCGGCCGCGTAGACCGCGCCTAGGGTGGATGTGGCGGCCAGAAGGCCGAGCAGGAGTCCGAGCCGCCGCGCCAGCCAGAGCACGCCGACGGGGAGGAGCCCGTACGCCCAGGGGAGCGGAGCCGGCATGTCGCTCGAAGCGATCGCGATCATCCCCGCGCCGAGAAGGAGCGCACCGAGGACGCGGACCCCCTCGAGCACGGCCAGAGGCCGCGCCGGCTCAACCGTGCTGGTCACAGGTCAGCGGTACTGTTCGCTGGTGAAGGGTAGGAGCGCCAGGATGCGCGCGCGCTTCACGGCCTCGGTGATCTGGGACTGATGCCGGGCGCACGTGCCCGAGATGCGGCGCGGCACGATCTTGCCGCGATCCGTGATGAAGCGCGTCAAGCGGCGGTCATCCTTGTAGTCGATCCGATCCACCTTGTCGAAGCAGAGCTTGCAGAACTTCCGTCGAAACGAACGCGATTCGCCGTCGCGTGCCATGAGTCCTCCTGTTCGATGTCGGTCGTACCCCGTGGGCCGACGCTATTCTCCGACCGCCGGCGTCGCCGCCGCGGCCTTCTCGCCTTCTTCGCCCGTCTTCGGCTCTTCCTTCGGGCTCTCCTTGGGAGCGATCACCGTCAGGTGCCGCAGCACGCTCTCGTTCAACCGGAAGCGGCGGTCCATCTCGGCGACCAGCGTGGGCGGGCTCTTGTGCTTCACGTGCACGTACGTACCGTCGCGGCGTTTGCCGATCATGTACGCGAGCTTGCGCTTGCCCCAGCGCTGCACCTCGATGACCTCGCCCCCCGCCTGCGCGATGGGCTGGGTCACGCGCTCCGTCTCCTCGTTCACCCGCGCCTCCTCGAGGCCGGGATCGAAAATGATCGTCGTTTCGTACAGTTTCATCGTCTCCTCACTCGTCCAAGTCGTCGCGTCCGAATCGATTCCAGCGGTTCATGGCCCTGGTAAGGCCCTCCGCCACCGCTTCGAACGCGCAATCACATGCCGCCTCGATCACGCGCGGCACCTCGTCCCGTTCTGCCTCCGCGAACGGAGCCAGCACGTAATCGGGCAAATCCTCCGCGCGCGGGGCCGGTCCGACGCCGATCCGAAGCCGCGGAAACTCCTGCGATCCCGTGGCCGCCAGGATCGACTCCAGCCCCTGATGCCCCCCCGATCCGCCGCGCGGGCGGATGCGGATCGTTCCCAAGGGCAGGTAGACCTCGTCGTACACCACGAGGATCTCCGGAAGCGCCCATCCGTCCGCGAGCAGCGCGCGCACCGTGTTGCCGCTCCGGTTCATGTACTCCTGGGGCTTCACGAGCGTGACGTCGTGCCGGCCGGCCCGTCCGGTCATCCGGAGCGAGCCCTGGGTCCGCTTCCACCCCGAAGGGCGGTGAAGCTTCGCGGCCAGCGCGTCCACCGCGAGGAAGCCCGCGTTGTGACGCGTGTCGGCGTACTCCGAGCCGGGATTGCCCAGCCCCACGACCACCCGGACCTCGTTAACCTTCCTTGCCTCCCGACTCCTCCGTCTCCTTCTTCTCCTTCACCAGCTCCGGCTCGGCGGCCGCCCCCTCGCCCTCCTCCGCCGGCTTGGCCTCCTCGAGCACCGTCGGCGGCACGACCGCCGCGATGGGACGCTCGCCTTCGGTCAGGATCGTGACCTTGCCGGCCTTGAGATCGCTCACGTGGAGCGAATCGCCGATGTTGAGCGCGCTCACGTCGATCTCGAGGCGGGACGGAATGTCGGTCGGGAGGCACTCCACCTCGACGTCGCGAAGCAGGTGCTCCAGAATGCCGCCGCCGTCCTTCACACCGGTCGGGATCCCGGTGAGGACGATCGGCACCTCGACCGTGATCCGCTCGGTGAGGGAGATGTGCTGCAGATCGAGGTGGAGGATGTGGCCGCCCACCGGATCGCGCTGGATCTCGCGGATGAGCGCCTTGCGGTCGCCCGCGCCGTCCCCGTCGACCTTGAGATCGACGATGACGTTCGAGCCCTCCGCCTTCACGATGACTTCCTCGAGCTCCTTCAGTCCGACGGTGAGGACGATCGGCTCCTCGCCGCGGCCGTAGTAGACGGCCGGGATGCTCCCCGTCTGACGGAGCTTGCGCGCGACGCCCTTGCCGACTCCACTCCGGCGCGCGCCCTTCAACGCATGCATGGCCATGGTGCTGCTACCTCCGTTCCGGTCTCAAACGAACAGCGAGCTCAGTGATTCTTCGTCGTGGATCCGGCGGATCGCCTCGCCGAGCAGGTCCGCCACCGAAAGCATGCGGATCTTCGGGGGGAGCGTACCCGGCGCGTGCGGGATGCTGTCGGTGATGACCAGCTCCTTCACGTCCGAGGCCACGATCCGCTCCACCGCGTCGCCGCAGAGCACCCCGTGGGTGCAGGCGGCGTAGACCTCCCGGGCGCCCGCCTCCCGGACCGCGCGCGCCGCTTCGACCAGGGTCGACGCGGTGCTCACGATGTCGTCGAAGATGATGACGTTCTTGTCCTCGACCTCGCCGATCACGTTCATCATCTCGACGGCGTCCGGACGCGGCCGGCGCTTGTCGACGATGGCGAGGGTCCCGCTCAGGCGCTTCGAGTACGCGCGGGCCATCTTCACGCTGCCGATGTCGGGCGCGACCACCGCCACGTCATCGACCTGGTGGCGCATGAAGTGGTCGACCAGGACCGGCGCGGCGTAGAGATGGTCGAACGGGATGTCGAAGAAGCCCTGGATCTGTGGCGAGTGCAGATCCATCGTCATCACGCGGTCCGCGCCCGCCGTCGTGATGAGATTCGCGACGAGCTTGGCCGTGATCGGGACGCGCGGCTGGTCCTTCCGGTCCTGCCGCTGGAACCCGAAGTACGGGATGACCGCCGTGACGCGCCGCGCGGAGGCGCGGCGCACCGCGTCGATCATCACGAGGAGCTCCATCAAGTTCGTGGCCGGCGCGAACGTCGGCTGCACGATGAAGATGTCCGATCCGCGGATGTTCTCGTTGATCTTGACGAACGTCTCGCCGTCGGCGAAATGGTCGACGGTCGCGTCCCCCAGATCGATGTTCAGATAGTCGCAGATCGCCGCCGCCAGCGGACGGTTTGCGTTGCCCGTGAAGAGGCGCAGCTGGGTTTCCGCGGAACGCATCCGCGGTGCTTCCGGCTGTGCCTTGGCCGATGGCGTCGCGCGTCGATCCGTAGCCAGCTTCACCGTCATCGCCTCCTCCCGGGTTCTTGCTCACCAATGAAAACGACCCAAAGACCGATTGACGACTTCGTCAATCGGGCCCGATGCGCCGCGCGGCGCTCGACGGACCGGAGGAGTTGCCTCCGGGGCCCGTGATCGATGTCACGATGGTCCTGGGTCGAAAACCGCGGCCGGCCAACCGGCCCGCGGGTAAAGCCTAGAGTCTGTTTCCCCGATTCCTGGTTGGGGCGGGAGGATTCGAACCTCCGAATGGGAGATCCAAAGTCTCCTGGCTTACCACTTGCCGACGCCCCAACAGGGCTACAGCGTCGTCCCGATCAGGGATGGCTGCTGCTTCGAGCGCTCCCGCTCGTACTCGTCGAGGATCCGATCCTCGATGAACTTCCGCGTCTCGTTGTTGATGGGATGAGCGACGTCCTGATACGTCCCATCGGGCCGCTTGCGGCTCGGCATGGCCACGAACATCCCGTTCGTCCCCTCGATGATCTTGAGGCCACGAATGACGAACGCGTCGTTGAAGGTCATGCTCGCGAACGCTTTCAGCTTGTCGTCTTCCCTGAGCGAAATCCGCACTTCAGTGATCTCGAGTGTCATGCGTCACTCCACCTCGAGTTCCGGAGGCCGATCCCTCGGCATCCCCTGACCCCCACACCAGGACTCTGGCGCCCCGCCGTGACCCCGCCGCCTTCCCGCTACGTGAGAGGAGTCACGACGGCACCACGCTCCAGAGTGCGAACCGCGCGAACCTGTGCACCGCGTCCCGCGAGTCCGTTCGCGAGCCGAAGCGCGTCCTCACGAGTGCGCTGAATGCCGAAGAGAGTCGATCCGCTCCCGGCGAGCAGCGCCTTCACCGCGCCGCCGCCGATGAGGGCGTGTCGGAGCGCGGCTAGTACAGGAAACCCCGGAAGGACAACGTCCTCGAAATCATTTCGCATCTCGCTCCAGGCCGCTTCCAGATTGCGGCCCGCGAGTGCGGATTCCAGGAAGCTAGCGCGATCGCCATGCCGTGTCAATCCCAATTTGACCTGCCCGTACGCCCAAGTCGTTGAAATTGCGACAGGTGGAGACACGAGGACAATCCAGAGCGGGTCCATGGGACAAAGTTGTCTCACCTGCTCGCCCCGCCCGGTCGCGCGCGCGGTCCCTCCTTTCAGGAAGAAGGGAGCGTCGGAGCCGAGACGCGCTGCGAGCGCGTGAAGCTCCTCCGTCCCGAGACCGAGGCCGAGGAGCCGATCCGCGCCAAGCAGGAATCCCGCGGCGTCGCTGCTTCCTCCGCCGAGTCCCGCGCCGACGGGGATCCGTTTCGTGAGCGTGGCCCGGATCCCTCGAGGAAGCCGCCCGCGCGCCCGCTCGACGAGGAGATCCCACGCGCGGGTCACGAGATTCGGCGCGTCGCCCGGGATCGGAATCCCCCGCGTGGTCAGCGCGAGGCCCTCGCGCGCGGGCTCGAGCGTGATCTCGTCCTCGAGCGCGATCGTTTGGAGGATGGTGTCGATCTCGTGATAGCCGTCGGGGCGCTTCCCGAGGATCCACAGACCGAGGTTGATCTTCGCCGGGCAGCGGACGCGAAGCGGTGCGGCGCTCCCCTCGGTCAGCGGCGCGGCCACGTGAGGATCGCGAGCACGGCCGCCCCCCAGAGGATGACGTTCACGAGCGTCGCCCTGTCGCGGAGGAGATGCTCGGAGGGATTCCCTCCCTTCTCCTCGGCGTACATCAGATAGAGGTAGCGGAAGATGCCGTAGAGGACGAACGGAATCGTGAGATAGAGCGGGCGGCCTCCGAACTTGGCCAGGGTCTCGGGGGCGATCGTGTAGACCGAGTAGGCGAGCACGGTCGCGCTGGTCACGACGGCGACGAGCTGGTCCAGGAGCTTCGCCGTGTAGGAGCCGAGCGCGGCGCGGTGCCGGGACGCGTCCCCTTCCAGCACGGTGAGCTCGTGCCGCCGCTTCCCGATCGCGAGGAAGAGCGCGAGGAAGAAGGCGCAAACGAGGAGCCACGGCGAGAGCTCGATCGACTCCGCTCCGCCCGGCGCGCGATCGCGGAGGAGCTCCACGCCGGCGGTGGCGCGGAGCACGAATCCGAGCGCGATCGACACCACGTCGAGGAGGACGACGCGCTTCAAGAAGAGCGAGTAGGAGAGCGTGAGGAGCACGTACGCGAGCGCCGTGCTGCCGAACCGGGGGCCGATCGCGTAGGAGCCTCCGAGTCCGATCGCGAGGAGAACGACGGCGGCCGCGAGCGCGGCCGGAACCGGGAGCGCTCCCGACGCCACGGGGCGGCGGCGCTTCTCCGGATGGAGGCGGTCCCGCTCGACGTCGAGCACGTCGTTCAGGAGGTACATCCCCGAGACCGCGAGCGAGAAGGTGAAGAATCCCGCGACCGCGGGAATCACGTAGGTCGGGTCGAGGATCTTCAGCGTGAAGACGAGCCCGGCGAAGAGGACCAGGTTCTTGGTCCACTGATAGACCCGCATCGACGCGAGAAGCGGCTTCATCGGCGCGTGCGCGATTTCCGGGGGCGGGATCGGACAGCCTGCTCGGCGCGCTCGCAGCAGAGGTGCCCCACCACGAGGTGGACTTCCTGCACGCGCGGCGTTTCCTGACTCGGCACGACGAGCGCGAGATCGCAGCGGCGCGAGAACGCCCGCCCCGACGCGCCGGTCATGCCGATCACCGTCATCCCGAGCCGGCGCGCGGCGGCCACGGCGGCGAGGATGTTGGACGAGCGCCCGCTCGTGGTCATCGCGACGAGGAGATCGCCCCGCCGGCCGAGGGCCTCGATCTGCCGCGCGAAGACCTGGTCGAATCCGGTGTCGTTCCCGACCGCGGTCAGGAGCGAGGTGTCGGTGGTCAGCGCGACCGCGGGGATCGCCGCGCGGTCCATGAGGAAGCGCGCCACCAGCTCGGTCGCCAGGTGCTGCGCTTCGGCCGCGCTTCCGCCGTTTCCGCAGAAGAAGATCGTCCGGCCCTGGACCGCGGCCTTCGCGAAGAGGTCGGCCATCTTCTCGATCCGCGGCTCTTCGGTCTCGAGGGTGAGCGCGAGGAGCCTCGCCCCCTCGGCCAGCCCGCGGCGCACGGAGCTCGCGCGCGGCGTCACCTGGCCTCCGCGGATGAGCGCGCGCTCAGGTACTGGCGCACCGCCTCTTCCCAGGGTCGGAGGTTCTCGCCGGTCAGGGCGCGGAACCGCGCGCCCGAGAGAACCGAATAGCGCGGGCGCGGTGCGGGACGGGGGAACTCCTCCGTGGCCACCGGCGTGATGCCGGCATCCGCCAGCCCCATCGCGCTCGCGATCTCGCGCGCAAGGCCATACCACGTGGTCTGGCCCGAATTGGTGGCGTGGACGATGCCCTGCGCCCCGCGCCGGAGCAGGAGCTCGATCGCATGCGCGAGGTCGCGGGCGTAGGTGGGCGAGCCGCGCTGGTCGTCCACGACGCGGAGCGCCGCTCCCTGCGCCAGCTTCCCCGCGATCGTGTCGACGAAGTTCCGTCCCCCGGCGCCGAAGAGCCACGACGTGCGCACCACGATGTAGGGCGCTCCGGACGCTGCGGCCGCTTCCTCCCCCGCGAGCTTCGAGCGTCCGTACACGCTCTTCGGCCCGGTGGGATCTTCCTCCAGATAGGGGGACGTCTTCGTGCCGTCGAAGACGTAGTCGCTGCTCACGTAGACGAGCGTGGCGCCGCGCTCCTTGGCGAGCGCGCCCACGTGCCGCGTGGCGTCGCGATTGGAGCGAAAGGCGAGGTCCTGCTCCGTCTCGCAGAGGTCGACGTTGGTCATGGCTGCGGCATGGATGACCGCATCGAAGGCGAGCCCGCGCGCGGCGCCCTCAACCTGCGCGGGATCGGTGAGGTCGGCCTCCTCGCGTCCCCAGAGGAGGAGCGTGTGCGCGCCGCCGAGCCGCTCCGCGATGGCGCGGCCCAGGATGCCGTTGGCGCCGGTGACGAGGAGGCGCATGCCCCGGCTAGAGAACGTCCACCGAGCTCGCGTCCCCGACCATGAAGCGATAGGCCGAGGGCTTCCTCCTCGAACGCTGGATCGTGCACTCCTTGCCGATCAGGCTCGCCTCGATCCGCACCGGAATGTCCTCGATGGTGCATCGCTCGAGGACGATCGAGTGCTCGATCTCGCTGTTCCGGATCTTCACGTCGTCGTAGATCGACGTGAAGGGGCCGACGTAGGCGTTCTCGATCATGCACCGCTCGCCGAGACAGAGCGGACCGCGGAGGAGCGAGTTCTTGACGACCGAGCCCTTGCCCACGACCACGTCCCCCTCGATCCGCGTGTCGCTGTCCGTCGTGCCGTGGATGGCGCGCTTCGCGCGCGAGAGGACCATCCGGTTGGCCTCGAGGATGTCCTCGAGCTTCCCCGTGTCCTTCCACCAGCCGCCGATCACGTGATGGTGCACGACCTTCCCATGGTCGATGAGCCACTGGATGGCATCGGTGATCTCGAGCTCGTTCCGGAACGACGGCTTGATCCCGTCCACGGCCTCGAAGATCGTGGAGTCGAACATGTAGACGCCCACCAGCGCGAGGTTGGAGCGGGGCTGCTTCGGCTTCTCGACGAGCCTGACGATGCGGTCGCCGTCCAGCTCGGCCACGCCGAACTCCTCGGGGCGCGGCACCTGGGCGAGCAGGATCTGGCTGTTGGGCCGGTCTCGGCGGAACTCGTCCACGAGCGGCGTGATGCCGTCCAGGATCAGGTTGTCGCCGAGATACATCACGAACGTGTCCTGACCCAGGAATTCCTGCGAGACCTTGACCGCGTGCGCGAGCCCGAGCGGCGCGTGCTGGCGGATGTACGTCACCTTGACGCCGAACGCCGAGCCGTCTCCGACCGCGGCGCGGATCTCGGGCTCCGTGTCCCCGACGACGATCCCGACGTCGGTCACGCCGGCGTCCCGGATCGACTCGATCCCGTAGAAGAGGATCGGCTTGTTCGCGATCGGGACGAGCTGCTTCGCGCTCGTGTGCGTGATCGGACGGAGCCGCGTGCCCTTGCCGCCGCTCAGAATGAGCGCCTTCATCGATTCCCTCCCGTGGGCTGCTCGAGGCGCTCCTTGGCGAAAGCCTGACCCCGGTCCAGGACCTCGCGCACGCGCGAGGCGTCCTTGGCTCCGGCGACCGCAAGCTCCCGCTTGCCTCCTCCCTTGCCACCAACCACCGAAACCGCGTCCCGCACCCATTGATCCGCGGGCAGACGCTCGACCGCCTCGGCCCCGACGGACGCCGCGACCGAGAGCTTGCCGTCGATCACCGCCGCGAGGAGCCCGCCGCCGCGCGGAAGGCCCTGGCGCACGAGATCGCTCGCCTCGCGGAGCTCCTCCACGCTCGACGCCTCGACGAGGGCGAGCACGACCGGAGGATCGCCTACGGACGCCGCCCGGACCAGCTCGGCGACTCGCGTCTTGAGCTCGGCCTTCCCGGCCTTGCTGCGCTCCTCGTGGAGCCGCTTCGTCTCTTCCTGGAGCGAGGCGAGCCGCGAGGCGATCTGCTCCTTGGGGACGCCGACGCGCGCGCTGAGCTCGCGCAAGAGCGCGCGGTCCCGCTCCGCGTGAGCGTAGGCGAGCGTGCCGGTCACCGCTTCGATCCGGCGCGTGCCCGCGGCGATCGCCGCCTCGGACTCGATCCGGAAGTAGCCGATCTCCCCCGTGCGGCGCACGTGGCAGCCGCCGCAGAGCTCGCGGCTGTACTCGCTCACGATCACCTGGCGAACGCGCTCGCCGTACTTCTCGCCGAAGAGCGCCATGGCCCCCTTCGCCTGTGCTTCCTTGAGCGACGTGATCTCGGTGTGCACTTCGAGGTCCGCGAGCACACGCTCGTTGACCGCGGACTCGATGGCGTGGATGTCCTCGGGCGTGAGCGGCTTGCCGTGCGAGAAGTCGAACCGGAGCCGATCCGGCGCGACGAGCGAGCCGGCCTGCTTCAAGTGCGTGCCGAGGCGCGCGCGGAGCGCGGCATGGAGGAGATGGGTCGCGGTGTGATTCCGCTGCGTCGCCGCGCGCTTCTCCGCGTCGACCACGGCGCGCCAGGGCCCGGCGTGAGCCGCGCCCTCCACGATCTCCGCGCGGTGCAGGATCGCGTCGCCGTCCCGGTAGGTATCGATCACGCGGAGACGCGACCCCTCGCCCTGGAGCCACCCGGTGTCGCCCACCTGCCCGCCCCCTTCGGGATAGAAGGGCGTCCTGTCGAGCGTCAGCTCCACCTCGCGTTCGGTTCCCGTCTCGCGAAGCGACCGGATCGACACGCCGTCGAGCGCCCACGGATCGTAGCCCGTGAACGCGGAGTGCGCGCCCTGGGTGAGGGCCTGCCACGGCCCCGCGTCCGCGCGGCGCGTCTCGAAGCGCCCCGCTTTCCGCGCGCGATCCCGCTGCTCCTGCATGGCGGCCTCGTAGCCCGTCTGATCCACGGCGAGCCCGCGCTCCATCGCCATCTCGACCGTGAGGTCGAGGGGGAATCCGAAGGTGTCGTAGAGCTGGAACGCGACCGCCCCCGGGAAGATCGTCTCGTGCCGCTTCTCGAGCTGCGCGGCGGTCTCCTCGAAGCGGGCCATGCCCTGCTCGAGCGTCTCCGCGAAGCGCGACTCCTCCTCGCGCATCGCGTCCGCGACGAGCGACTCCTCGCGCTTCAGATACGCGTACTCCTCGTACGCCGCCATCTGCCGGACCACCGTGGGCACGAGCCGCGCGAGGAAGGGCCCCTGGATCCCGACGTCGCGCCCGAACCTCGCCGCGCGCCGGAGGAGCCGGCGGACGACGTAGCCGCGCCCTTCGTTCGACGGCCGCACACCCTCGGCGAACGTGAAGACGAGCGCGCGCGCGTGGTCGGTGATGACGCGTACCGCGCGCCGGCCGCGTTCGGTGGCCGCATCGGAAGCGCTTCCCATGCGGCGCACGGCGTCCCCGATCGGCGCCAAGAGGTCGTTGTCCTGCACGGACGGCGAGGCCTGGACGATCATCGCGAGCCGCTCGAGTCCCATGCCGGTGTCGATCCCGCGATTGGCGAGCGGCTTGCGCTCGCCGCTCGGGAGCTGATCGAACTGCGGGAAGACGAGGTTCCAGAATTCGAGGTAGCGCTCGCACTCGCAGCCGGGCGCGCACTCCGGACGCTGGCACCCCGTGCCTGTGCCCTGATCCCAGTAGATCTCGGAGCTCGGCCCGCACGCGCCGGTGCCGCCGGCCGGTCCCCAGAAGTTGTCCTTGTCACCGAGCCGCGTCACGCGATCGGCGCCCAATCCGATGTGCTTCGCCCAGAGATCGAACGCCTCGTCGTCGTCCTTGTAGACCGACGGCCAGAGCCGCTCCTTCGGCATCTGGAGGACCTGGGTCGAGAACTCCCACGCCCACTCGACCGCCTGCTTCTTGAAGTAGTCGCCGAAGGAGAAGTTGCCGAGCATTTCGAAGAAGGTCGCGTGGCGCACCGTCTGTCCCACCTGCTCCACGTCGGTGAGCCTGAGGCAGCGCTGCACCGTCACCGCGCGTCGCGTCGGAGGCGGAAGCGGCGAGGAGAAGTAGGGCTTGAACGGCACCATGCCCGCCGACGTGAAGAGGAGCGTCGGATCGTCGAGCGGGACGAGCGGGGCCTGCGGCAGGTGCGGATGCCCGCGCTCGATGAAGAAGTCGAGGAAGAGCTTCCGGAGGTCGTTGCTGGACGTTCGCTTCACGTGGGTCGAGTCACTCCCGGGTTTCGTTCGGGGACGGGATCAGATCCCGCACCAGGCTCCAGTCGAATCCGCGCCGCACGAGCGCGCCCATCAAACGCTGCCCGGCCCGCGGATCGCCCGCCTTCCGCGTGCCCGCGCGCCGCGCGATCTGCGCGAGCGCGGCCCGCGCCCGCCCCTCCTCCCGGTCGAGCTCGCGCTCGACCAGATCCGGATCCTCGCCAAGAAGCTGATCCAGCTCCTCGAGCAGGAGCGGCGGCACGCCGCGCCGCTTGAGCGTGGCGGCGAGGAGCCTCATCCCCCGCGGCCGGCGCGGCAGCTCCGAGTGCAGGTACGCGCGCACGAACGCGCGGTCGTCCAGAAGCGAGACGCGGCGAAGGCGCTCGAGAGCGCCTTCCACCGCGTTCGGGACGAATCCGCGCGTCAGCAATCGATCCCGGATCTCGCGCTCCGTCCGGGGCGCCCGCCCCAGCATGCGGAGCGCGGCGTCCTTGGCCGCGTCTTCGGACGCCGCCCGGTCCGGCCGGACCGGCATGGCTCAGATCCGGACCCGGCGCTCCCCGCGGGCTTCCGGCGTGGCCGCCGCCGGCTCGGCCCCGTTCTCGGGAGCGTGCGTCAGGCCCATCGCTTCGCGGAGCTTCGTCTCGAGATCCGAGGCCGCGTCCGCGTGCTCCTTCAGCCACAGGCGCGCGTTCTCGCGCCCCTGGCCGATCCGCTCGTCGCCGTACGAGAACCAGGTGCCGTTCTTCTGCACGAGGTTCCGGTCGATCGCGAGATCGAGGAGCTCGCCCTGCCGCGAGATGCCCTCGTTGTAGAGGATGTCGAACTCGGCTTCCCTGAAGGGGGCCGCGACCTTGTTCTTCACGACCTTCACCTTCACGCGGCTCCCAATGACCGCCTCGCCTTCCTTGATGGCGCCGATCCTCCGGATGTCCATGCGCACCGACGCGTAGAATTTGAGCGCGCGGCCGCCGGTCGTGGTCTCGGGATTGCCGAACATGACGCCGATCTGCATGCGGATCTGGTTGATGAAGATGACCGTGGTCTTGGACTTCGAGATGGTGCCGGTGAGCTTCCTGAGTGCCTGCGACATGAGGCGAGCCTGGAGGCCCATGTGCGAATCGCCCATCTCGCCCTCGATCTCGGCCTTCGGCACGAGCGCGGCCACCGAGTCGATCACGATCACGTCCACGGCGCCGCTTCGCACGAGGTGCTCGGCGATCTCGAGCGCCTCCTCGCCCGTGTCGGGCTGGGCCACGTGAAGGCTCTCGATGTCCACGCCGAGGCGGTGCGCGTACTTCGCGTCGAGCGCGTGCTCGGCGTCGATGAAGACCGCGTTCCCGCCTGCCTTCTGCGCCTGCGCGATGATGGTGAGCGCGAGCGTCGTCTTGCCCGAGGACTCGGGGCCGTAGATCTCGATGACGCGGCCGCGCGGCACGCCGCCGATGCCGAGCGCGGCGTCGAGCGCGATCGAGCCGGTCGGGATGGAGTCGATCGTGACGCGCGTCGATTCCTCGCCGAGCTTCATGATCGCGCCCTTGCCGAACTGGCGCTCGATCTGCTGCACCGCGAGCTCCAGCGCCTTCGAACGCTCCTTGTTCGTTTCCCGGGTGGTGGGATTCCCTGCCATGTCGCGATACCCCCTAGATGTTCTGGCGATCCATACCGGGACGCCGGGTTCGGGTCGGGGCGAAGCTCGATGGATTGTGGTTTTAGGGCTCCTGGCTCGAGCCGGTGCGCGGCGAAGTCGGGGCGTTGCCGTCCGGCGTCCGGAGGCGAGCCTCCGTGAGCGCAGTATAGCGGGAGCCGGAAGGGTGTAGGTCACTTTTCATCACGACGATCCGGTCGAGGAGCCCCGCCTTGGGAGGGGGCGGAAGCTCGACCCCGCGGACCCGGTCGAGGCCGCGCGCTCCCTCGCGGACTCGGGCCAGCGTGAGGTGCGGGCGGAACGGCTTGTCGGCGGGACCGAACCCCGCCTTGCGGAGCGCGTCGTTGACGCTCTTCCCGACCGCCTCGAGCTCGCGCCCTCCCTCGGCGAACCCGATCCAGAGGGCCCGCGGGCGCTCCAGATTCGGGAAGGCGCCCAGCTCCCCGAGCCTGGCCCGCGGCGCCGCGAGCGGCGGCGCCGCCTCGGCCACCGTGGCGCACACGCGGCGCACCCCGGGGTCGCCGAGGTCGCCGAGGAAGCGGATCGTGAGGTGGAAGTTTTCGGGCCGCACCCACGAACACCCCGAGGTCCCCGCCGCGAGATCGCGCGAGACCCCTGCCAGGTAGGCCATCCAGTCTTCGGGGAGGAGGAGCGCGACGAAGGTGCGGGTGAGGTCCTTCAATTCAGAGCGAGCTGCCGCCGGGCGAGATCGAGCAGGTACGCCACGGACCGCCCGGTGATCTCGGCGCGATCCCCCGGAAGGACGAAGCGCGCGCTCCGGACGCCGTCGGAGGTGGCGATTCCGAGGTAGACGAGGCCCACCGGCTTCTCCGGGCTCCCGCCGTCCGGGCCGGCGATGCCCGTGCTCGAGAGCGCGACGTCGCAGTCGAAGCGCGTTCGCGCGCCGGAGGCCATCTCCTCGGCGGTCTCGGCGCTCACCGCGCCGTGCCGCTCGAGCGTGGTCGCGCGAACGCCGAGGAGCTCCTGCTTCGCGCGGTTCGAGTAGGCGACGATCCCGCCCAGGTAGTAGCGCGACGCGCCGGGGGTCGCCGCGATCGCGGATCCCACCGCCCCCGCGGTGAACGACTCCGCGGTCGCAAGCGTGGCGCGGCGCTCGAGGAGGAGCGCCCCGACCACGGCGGAGAGCGTGTCCCCCTCCGCCCCATAGGCATGATCACCCGCCAGCTCGCGGACGCGGCGCTCGCAGCGGTCGAGCACGTCCTCCATCCAGGCGAACTCGGGGGCGATCGGCGCGAGCGTGATGTCGACGCCATGAATGTGCGGCAGGTACCCGACCCGGATCCGCTCCTCCGATGCTTCCACCGGACGGAGCCGCTCCGCGAGCACCGATTCCGAGATGCCGACCGTGCGGATGATGCGTCGAGTCGCCGGGAGCCCGGGCCGCCGCGCCTTGAGATAGGGAATGACGTAGCTCTGCATCATCGCCTCGGCCTCGTGCGGCACGCCGGGGAGCGAGAA
The DNA here is from genome assembly GCA_036274595.1 of Candidatus Eiseniibacteriota bacterium. Classification (GTDB taxonomy): domain Bacteria; phylum Eisenbacteria; class RBG-16-71-46; order SZUA-252; family SZUA-252; genus WS-9. The sequence continues at coordinate 28,788 of DASUFL010000146.1, forward strand.
GTAGTCGGCTTCGAGGTGGGTGAAGTGGAGGCCGGGGGCCAGGCCGCGGGGATTCTCGATGATGCGCGCCCCCCGCGGAACGAGCGCCTGGGCCTCGTTGATGGAGGGCATCTCGATCCCGCGCACGCGAAATCGCGCCCGGATGTGCTCGAGCACGGCCTCGTCGAGCACGAGACGGCGCCGGAACACGGTCGCGATCGTCTTCCGCGTGAGGTCGTCCGAGGTGGCGCCGAGGCCTCCGGTCATGATCACGACCTGCGCGCGGTGCGCGGCGGCGCGGAAGACGTCCGCCATGCGCGAGGCGTCGTCCCCCACCGTCGTCTGGTAATGCACCTCGATCCCGATCGACGCGAGATGGGCCGCGATCATGGCCCCGTCCGTGTCCCGCCCGATCCCGTTCAGGAGCTCGGTGCCGATCGTGATGACCTCGGCGCTCATGGCGAGACCCATCCTACCGCAACCCGGAGCGCGACGTTGGTGAGCACGCCCGCGAGCACGTCGTCCACGACGACGCCCCACCCACCCGGCAGCGACTGCGAGCGGTGGATGCCGAGCGGCTTCCAGATGTCGAAGATGCGGAAGAAGACGAAGAGGAGCGCCAGGGCGACGATCGGCCGCGATCCCATCGGCACCGCGAAACCGCCCACGAGCATGCCCATCACCTCGTCGATCACGATCGGCTTCGCGTCCGTGCCGAGCGTCTTCTCGGCCTGGTGCGACGACCAGACCGCGATCGGAACGAGCGCGAGCGTCGCGAGACCCCACGCGAGCGTGCTCACGTGGCCGACGGCCGGTATCAAGAGAAGGGCGACGAGGAAGGAGGCGACGGTGGCCGGCGCGACAGGAGCAAAGCCCACGCCGAGCCCGGTGGCGATCGCGATCGCGATCCGGCGCACGGGCGTCAGCCGAGCGTCTTCAGGACCATCTTGCAGGCGAGCTTGAGGGTGTCGAACACCCCGGTCCCGCGCAGGGCCACCGCCTCGTAGAACGGCACGCCCTGCGGGTTCAGCTCCCGCTCCAGGTCCCCCACCGAGACCACGCGCGGGAGGTCACGCTTGTTGTACTGCATCACGACCGGGATCTTGTCGGTCGCGATCCCGTGCTCCGCCAGGTTGTCGTGCATGTTGACGAGGCTCTCGACGTTCGCGTCGAAGCGGTCGATCTGCGAGTCGGCGACGAACACGATGCCGTCGACCCCCTTCAAGATCAGCTTCCGGCTCGCGTTGTAATAGACCTGCCCGGGCACCGTGTAGAGATGGAAGCGCGTGCGGAAACCCCGGATCTGACCCAGCTCGAGCGGAAGGAAGTCGAAGAAGAGCGTGCGGTCCATCTCGGTGGCCAGGGAGATCATCTTCCCCCGGGTCTCCTGGGGAACGCGCGAGTAGATGTGCTGCAGGTTGGTGGTCTTGCCGCAAAGCCCCGGGCCGTAATAGACGATCTTGCAGTTGATCTCCCGGGACGAGTAGTTGATCAGCGACACGGAGCGCGCATACCCCTAGTCCTGGAAGAGACTGTCGATCTCGCTCTCCGCCTCGGCCGCGAAATCGGCACCGAGAGGCGTCGCGATGGCCTCCTCGTTACGGTACTGGAGCTTGTCGAAGAGCTTGTTCAGGACCTCGAGCAGCTCGTCCCCGGCGCGCTTCGCCTTCAAGCGGACCAGTCCGAGCGACGTCTTCCGGTCGAAGAGCACGACCAGGATGACCCGGTTCGCGATCATGGAGAGGTAGAGGCTGTCGTTCTGCCCCTGATGGACCAGGGTGGCGAAGTCCTTCTCCCCGACCATCTCGGCGAGCTGGGCGTTGGCCGCGAAGTCGGCGGCGGCGAGCGACGAAAAGGAGGTGACGTCGAAGCCGGGGGGTTCACCGATCGAATTGATGAGCTGCCCCGTCTTGTCGATCAGCATGACGCTCCGCGCGCTGGCGCTGCGCATGAGCGTCTGGAGGATCGCATTGATCGACCAGAAATCTTCCTCGAAGAGCGCCCAATTCCCTTTGACCATGTCCTGGCTCCCTGGACACCTGGCCTTGCGGTGCGCTGGAAACAGCGACGCCCGCGGCTCAAGGGGTGTCCTTCCCTTGCCCCGCGCACGCGCCGGTGGCGAGACCGATTCCCCCCACACCATGGCTGCGCGGATTCCATCCCGCGCACTGCCTCGTCAAAGGAATTGGCGGAAACCTACCGAGCGGGCGCGGAGAGGGTCAAGCGGAAAGTGCCCCAAGCCCGAGGCTTAGAGTTCCTTTCGGCCGGTCAGGGCCCGGGCCAGGGTGATTTGATCGGAGAACTCGAGGTCGGACCCCATCGGCACACCGCGCGCGATACGGGTCACCTTCACCGAGGGCTCGTTGTGGAGGAGCCGCGCGATGTAGAGCGCGGTCGCCTCCCCCTGCGCCGTGGGATTGGTCGCCACGATCACCTCGGCGACGCTTTGGCCGCGCACCCGCCCGATGAGCTCCTTCAGCCGGAGCTGGTCGGGGCCGATCCCGTCGACCGGAGAGAGCGCCCCTTTGAGGACGTGATAGCGGCCATGGAATTCGCCCGTCCGCTCGAGGGCGAGGACGTCCATCGGCTGCTCGACCACGCAGAGGACCGAGGGATCCCGGCGCGGATCGGCGCAGAGCGCGCACGGGTCGGTCTCGGTCACGTTCCCGCAGATCGAGCAGTCGTGCACGTTGGCCTTGAGCTCGACGATGGCCGAGGCGAGCCGCTGCGAGTCCGCATCGGGCGAGCGGAGCAGGTGGAACGCGATCCGCTGGGCGGATTTGCGTCCGAGGCCGGGAAGGCGGGTCAGCTCGGCGATGAGCGTTTCGAGGAGGGCGCTGGAGTACTGCATGCTGGGGGATATGCCCTAGAAGAGACCGGGCGGGAGGCCCGTACCGCCCGTCACCTTCCCCATCTCCTCTTCGATCAGCTTCGTCACCTTGGAGCGCGCGTCCTTGAACGCGGTCAGGACCAGGTCCTCGAGGAGGTCGGCCTCGTCCGGGTTCACGACAGCGGGATCGATGGCGACCGCGGTGACCTCCTGCGAGCCGTTCATCGTGATCTTGACCTTGCCGCCGCCGGAGGAGCCTGTCTCCTCCTTCGTCGCCAGCTCTTCCTGCGCCTTCGACATCTTGGCCTGGAGGGCCTGTGCCTCCTTCAGCATCTTCTGGATGTTCATGTAGCGCCGCTCCCTTCGGGCCCTTGGCCCAGGATCTCGCCGTCGAAGAGCTCCACGATGCGCTGGACGAGCCCGCTCGGAACGGGCGCCGCCTGGGCCGCTTCACGCGGCGCGGGACGGATCCCCGCTCCCGACACGGCCTGATCGCTGCCCACGCAGAGAAGCGTAGCACCCGGCCCGTAGGTCCGCTCGAACTCCTGGTTCAGGATGTCCTTGTTCTCCTTCATCTCGAGCATCGCGCGGTGGAAGGAATGCTCCGCGGTGAGCGCGATGCGCACGCTCGAGCCCTGCACGCCGAGGAACATCCCCTCCTCGAGGCAGGTGCCGAGGAGGAGCTTCCGCTCCTTGACCCGATCGACGATCTCGCGCCAGCGGGCCGCGAGCGCGGAGTCGGCGAGCGACGGCTCGTCTGCCGCCGCGAGATCAGGGGACGGCGGCGCGACGGGATCGACCATCATCGGGCGCCGCGGCGCATCCGGGGGCAGCTCCTCGCGTGGCGGCGCTGACCGCGGCGGCTCGGCCGCGCGCGGCGGCTCGGCCGACCGCGGCGGCTCGGCCGCGCGCGGCGGCCCGGACACGCGCGGCGGCTCGGACAGCGGGCGCGCCGGGGCGCTCGCCTCGAAGCCGGACGTCGCCTCGCGGCGCGGGGGTTGAGGCGACCGCGCCGGAGCGGATGGCCGCGCCGCGGGCGCCGAGGAGCGGGGTGCGGCCGGCGTGCCTCCGCCAAGCCTCGATTCCAGGTCCTGCAGCCGCTGGATGAGATCCCCCACCTCGCTCGCGACCGGCATCGTGCAGAGCTCCACGAGACAGACCTCGAGGAGCACGCGCGGCGCCTCGGCGCGGCGGAGCTGAGCGCGGGACTCGATCAGCCGGCCGAGCATCGCGCTCAGGTCCCCCGCGCGAAACGCCTTCGCTTGCGCCCCGTACCGCTCGCGATCCGCCGGCGCCGCGTCGATCATCCTGTCGAGCGAGGAATCCACCGCGAGGAGGAGGAGCTGGCGGAGGTGATGCGTGAGGCCGTCGGCCAGCTCCTCGACGTCCATCCCCGCGTCGTAGAGCCGGTCGAGCGTCTCGAGCGCGGCCTTCGCGTCGCGCGCCGCGATCGCGGCTCCGAGGTCGAAGTAGGCGTCGAGTCCGGCGAGTCCCAGCACCTGCGCCACGACGGCAGCCGTGATTCCGTCCGGCGAGACCGCGAGCGCCTGGTCGAGCCGGCTCAGCGCGTCGCGCACCGCCCCCTCGGAGGCCCGCGCGATGAGCGCCGCCGCGTCGGGATCGAGCTTCACCTTCTCTTTCTTCGCCACGTCCTCGAGATGCCGGACCAGCTCCTCGCTCTTCAGGCGGCGGAACTCGAACACCTGGCAGCGCGAGGCGATGGTGTCGGGCACTTCGAGCGCCTCGGTGGTCGCGAAGACGAACCGCACGTGGGCCGGCGGCTCCTCCAGCGTCTTCAAGAGCGCGTTCCAGGCGAAGTCGGTGAGCTGGTGCGCCTCGTCGATGATGTAGACCTTGGACTTCCCGCCCGAGGCCGCGTACTTCACGTTCTCGCGGAGGTTGCGGATCTCCTCGATCCCGCGATTGGACGCGCCGTCGATCTCGAGCACGTCGAGCGACGTTCCGGCCGTGATCTCGCGGCAGGAGCCGCACTCGTTGCAGGGCTCGGACTCGCCCGGCTTGCGGCGCTCGCAGTTCAACGCCTTGGCCAGGAGGCGCGCGGTGGTCGTCTTCCCGCTGCCGCGGGGACCGGCGAAGAGATAGGCGTGGGCGACGCGGTCGGTCGCGACCGCGCGCTCGAGCGTGAGCCGGATCGGCTCCTGCCCGATGAGATCGCGAAACCGCTGCGGACGGTACTTGCGCGCGAGCGCGAGATGCTGCACGGGTTACCTCGGGGTCAAGACAGGTCCGGAGCCTGAAGCAAAGCCCCCCCGCGACCGGCTCGGGTCAGCCGTGTCCGCGGCACATCGAGTCGATCACTGACCGCTGCTACCTTCCGGTCCTGACGGGGTTCGTGACTCTCGATTGCGCGGGAACTGACCGTCAACGCCAAGCCACAGGGAGGCCAGTGCCGCGTCGAAAGGCCTTCGGCTCAGGTGCGTCGCGATGCGTGGTGGAGATGACCGGGATCGAACCGGTGACCTCCTCGTTGCGAACGAGGCGCTCTCCCAACTGAGCTACATCCCCACGTGTCGATGGACTTCGGAACTGGCGGAGAGAGAGGGATTCGAACCCTCGAAGCACTTTCATGCTTACACGGTTTCCAACCGTGCTCCTTCAGCCACTCGGACATCTCTCCGGGGAGCCTAGGGCGCACGCGCGCTCCCTCGCGCGCCATATCACAAGATGGCGGAGAGAGAGGGATTCGAACCCTCGATACGCTTGCGCGTATAGCGGTTTTCGAGACCGCCCGATTCAGCCACTCTCGCATCTCTCCGCCGCGAGAATACGCGAATCGGGCTCAGGTTTCCAGGCGGTTCGTGGCGCGCCGCCGCGCCCGGAAGAACTGTTCCAGAAGCAAGCTAGCGTCCTCCGCGAGCACGCCCGGGACCACCTCGGCGCGATGGTTCAGGCGGAGGTCCTGCGGCACCATGGCGAGCGACCCGCAGGCGCCGGCCTTGGGATCGCGCGCGCCGTAGACGAGCCGGGCGATCCGCGCGAGGACGATCGCCCCCGCGCACATGTGGCAGGGCTCGAGGGTGACGTAGAGGGTGGCCCCATCCAGGCGCCACGTGTTGAGGGTCTGCGCGGCCGCTCCGATCGCGATGATCTCGGCGTGCGCGGTGGGGTCCTGGGCCGCTTCGACCCGGTTGTGGCCGCGCCCGATGATCCGCCCTTCGAGAACGACCACCGCTCCGATCGGCACTTCCCCCTCGGACTCGGCCGCTTCGGCCTCGGCGAGCGCCGCCTGCATGAAGCGCTCGTCCGAGGGGGACTGCCCGATCATTGCCTCGGGAATTTCTTGAACGCGTTCCGCACGAGGTCGCTCGCGACGTCCTCGTAGCGCGGCGGATCGGTCACTCTCCGCGACTGGATGTAGCCCGTCTCGTCGTAGTTGACCGCGCCGCTCGAGACGTCGACTTCGTTGGCGAAGCGCTGCTCGCGCGGTTCCTTGAACCACG
>DASUFL010000147.1:0-96862 GCA_036274595.1 Candidatus Eiseniibacteriota bacterium
CACGCTGCTCCGCAGCCGGAACATTCAGCCATCGAGGACTTCCACATGAACGCAAGGCAAGGATTCGCGGTGATCGTCCTGGTCACGGCTTTGATCGCCGGGACCTGGGCCGTCGGCAGGGTCCAGGAGACCTCCGACAACACGTACGCGAACATCGAACGATTCATCCAGGTCCTGAGCAAGGTTCGCGACCATTACGTGGAGCCTGTCACCACGGACAAGCTGATGGATTCGGCCATTCGCGGCATGCTTCGGACCCTCGATCCCTACTCGCAGTACCTGGACAAGGACGAGGCCGAGCGCCTCGAAACGACCACCCACGGCTCCTTCGGCGGCATCGGGATCTCGATCGGCATCCGCGACAGCTGGGTGACGGTGATCTCGCCCATCGAGGGCACGCCGGCGTGGCGGGCCGGGATCCAGGGGGGCGACCGGATCATCAAGATCGACGGAGCTTCCACCGAGGGCCTGTCCCTCGACGACGCCATGAAGAAGATGCGCGGCGACAAGGGAACCAAGGTCGAGCTCTCCATTTTCCGCGAGGGCCGCGACAAGCCGATGGACTTCTCCATCACGCGCGACATCATCCAGATCAAGAGCGTCCCCTATGCGGGCGTCCTCAATTACGGGGTGGGCTACATCCGCCTCTCCAACTTCTCCGAGCGCAGCCGCGACGAGATCGACGACGCGCTCGCCAAGATCGAGAAGCAGAATCCACGCGGCCTGATCCTCGACCTTCGGTACAACCCGGGCGGCCTCCTGTCGCAGGCGGTCGAGGTGTCCGAGGAGTTCGCGCCGCGCGGCAAGAAGATCGTCTTCACCCGCGGCCGGGACGCGACCCAGAACCGCGACTTCTATTCGTCGTCCACGGAGCCGCACCAGAAATATCCGCTCATCGTGCTCGTGAACCAGTGGACCGCGAGCGCTTCGGAGATCGTGTCGGGCGCCGTGCAGGATCTGGACCTCGGCGTCGTGGTCGGACGGAGCACGTTCGGCAAGGGGCTCGTCCAGACCGTGATCCCGCTCACGCGCAGCGTGCGCGGTCCGAAGCTCAAGCTCACGACCGCGAAGTACTACACGCCGAGCGGCCGCTGCATCCAGAAGGAGGAGCAGCTCAAGGACGGCGCCTTGGCCGAAAGCGACGATGACGGCGACAGCCCGACCGCGGACCTCCCGGACTCGCTCCGGGCGAAGAAGCCGCTCCCCGAGTACAAGACCGAGATGGGGCGCACCGTGTACGGCGGCGGCGGCATCGTGCCGGATATCGAGCTCGAGGAAGTGAAGTACCCGCATCTGGTCGAGGACCTCGAGTCCAAGCAGAGCTTCTTCAAGTACGCGGTCAAGTACGCGACCAAGCACAAGGAGCCGCCGGCCAACTACGCGATCACGCAGGCCATGCGCGATGAGTTCCTGACCATGGTGAAGGCGGACAAGATCGAGGTCGCGGCGGATTCGCTGGCGATGGCGCAGAAGTTCATCGACACCGGCATGCGGCGCGAGCTCGCGCGGCGCTACGCCGGGGACGAGGAAGCCTACAGGGTCGCGCTCGAGGACGATCAGCAGGTCCGCGAAGCGGCCTCGCTCATCGACAAGGCGGCGACCTTGCCGAAGCTCCTCGCGCTCGCGAACGAGATGAGCAAGTCGCGCGCGTCGGGCAATCCGGACAAGACGCCGAGCGTCCACTAGCGGATGCAGGCTGGTGACGTCCGACTGAAAGGGAGAGTCCTCCTGTCGCCGCTCTGCGGCGTCACGGACTCTCCCTTTCGCATGCTCGCGAAGCGCCATGGAGCCGCCATGGTCTTCTGCGAGATGACCTCCTCCGACGGCCTCGTCCGGAAGAATCCCAAGACCTTCGAGCTGCTCGAGTATCGCCCCGAGGAGCGTCCCATCGGCGCGCAGCTCTGCGGCGCCGACCCGGTCGTGATGGCGGACGCCGCGCGTATGTGCGCCGACCTCGGCTTCGACACGCTCGATCTCAACTACGGCTGCCCCGTCCGCAAGGTGATCGCGCGCGAGGCGGGGGCGGCCATGCTCACCGACATGGACCGGCTGGAGCGGGTCACGACCGCGGTCGTGAACGCGGTGCCGCACCTTCCCGTCACCGCGAAGATCCGGATCGGCTGGGACCAGAACTCGACCAACGCCCCCGACGTCGCGAGGGTGCTCGAGCGCTCGGGCGTCCGCTGGATCGCGGTGCACGCCCGCGCCCGCTCGGAGAAGTTCGGCGGAAGGGCGCACTGGGAGGTGATCGGCCAGGTGAAGGAGGCCACGTCGATTCCCGTGATCGGGAACGGCGACGTGAAGACCCCCGAGGACGCGCTCCGCATGGTCCAGGAGACCGGCTGCGACGGCGTGATGGTGGGTCGCGGCTCCTTCGGCAATCCCTGGCTCTTCGGCCGCGCGCAGCGTTTGCTGGAAGGGCTCGATCCCGGCCCTGAGCCCTCGCCGCGCGAGCGCATCACGACCGCGATCGCGCACCTTCACGATCTGGCGCGGAAGAAGGGGGACTACGCCGCCGTGCTCATGCGCAAGCACGTCGCGTGGTACGTGCGCGGCCTCTACGACAACTCCACCCTCTGCCGGAAGATCAACCACGCGCAGAATCCCGCCGAGACGGAGGCGCTCCTCCTCGAGTATCTCGACATGCTGGAGCGCGCCCCCGAGCCCGTCCTCGCCGAAGCTTCGCCCGGGAACGGCCACGGACCGGACGGCGACGAGGCGAACGGGAATGGATCCGGCGACTCTACGTAAGCTCCTCGAGAACGTCCGCCGCGGGACCTTGAGCCCGGCGCGCGCCCTGGACGAGCTGGCCCGGCTCCCCTTCGAAACCGCCGGCCCCGCGCTCGTCGATCACCACCGGGCCCTCAGGCAGCATCTCCCCGAAGTCATCCTCGGCCAGGGAAAGACCGTGGCGCAGTGCGTGACCATCGCGCGCGCCGTGGTGAAGAAGAGCGGGCGATGCCTCGCCACGCGCGTGACCGCGGAGCAGGCGCAGGCGCTGATCGAGGAGTTCGGGGCCGATGCGCGCTGGAACGAGCCGGCGCGGGTGGTGGCGATCGAGCGGGCGCGGCGCGGAGCGAGGCGTGGGAAGGCCACGCCGGGGAGGACCCGAGCCAAGCGTGGTGGCGAATCGGTGCTCGTGATCAGCGCCGGTACCTCCGACGTTCCCGTCGCCGAGGAGGCCGTGGCGACGCTCGAGTTCATGGGCGTGCCGGTGACGCGGGTGTACGATGCAGGGGTCGCCGGAATCCATCGCCTGGTCGCCCACGTGAAGGCGCTCCGGAGCGCCGCGGCGATCGTCGTGGTCGCCGGCATGGAAGGGGCGCTCGCGAGCGTCGTGGCGGGGCTCACCGACCGCCCGGTGATCGCGGTCCCGACGAGCGTCGGCTATGGCGCCTCCTACGGAGGGCTCGCCGCGCTCCTCGCGATGCTCAACTCCTGCGTCGCCGGGGTGACGGTCGTGAACATCGACAACGGATTCGGCGCCGGCTACGCCGCCGGCGTGATCGCGAAGCAGTCCAGGAACGGGAGACGTCCACGTTGACCATCGTCTACTTCGACTGCGTCGCCGGCGCGTCCGGCGACATGATCCTGGGATCGCTCGTCGCGGCGGGCGCGCCGCTGGCCGAGATCGATCGCAATCTCCGCGCGCTTCCGCTCGAGGGCTTCACCCTCGGGGAGAAGCGCGTCGAGCGGCACGGCTTCGAGGCGTTCCAGCTCCAGGTCACGACGCAGGAGACGAAGTCTCACCGCCACTTCACCGGAATCAAGCGCCTGCTCGAGAGCGCCCAGCTGCCGAAGCGAGTCCTCGAGCGCGCGCTCGGCACGTTCGAGATCCTGGGCAAGGCCGAAGCGGCGGCGCACCAGGTGCCGATCGAGAAGGTCCACTTCCACGAGGTGGGCGCGATCGACGCGATCGTCGACATCGTGGGGACCGCGTGGGCGCTCGAGCTCCTCGGCGTGGACCGCTGCCACGCGAGCGTGATCCCGCAGGGGCGCGGGTTCGTGCGCGCGGCGCACGGGATCCTTCCGATCCCCGCACCGGCGACGCTCAAGATTCTCGAGGGTGTTGCGGTGCGCCAGACCGAGATCGAGGCCGAGCTGACGACGCCGACCGGCGCCGCGCTCTTGAAGGCGCTCTGCGCGTCGATCGGTGATCCGGTGGGGATCCGGCCGTCGCGCGTCGGCGTGGCGACGGGGACGATGGATTTGAAGGAGCGCCCCAACGTGCTCCGCGCGCTCGTGGGCGAGCCGCTCGCCGGCGACGGCGCGGGGTCGGTCGAGGTGCTCGAGACCACGATCGACGACATGAACCCGCAGCTCTACGGGCACCTCACCGAGGCCCTCTTCGAATCGGGCGCGGCCGAGGTCTTCCTCACGCCCGTGCAGATGAAGAAGGGGCGCCCGGGCGTCCTCGTGACGGCGCTCGCGGATCCGCGACGCTCCGAAGCCGTCGCCGCGCGTCTCTTCGCCGAGTCCTCGACGATCGGCATCCGCGTCCGCCGCGAGGGACGGATCGAGCTCAGGCGCACGATAACGGAAGTGGAGACCCCGCTCGGCAAGGTGCATGTGAAGACGGTGATGCTCCCCTCGGGCGAGGAGCGCCGCGTTCCCGAGTACGAAGATCTTCGCCGCATCGCCCGCGCCACGGGCCGTCCTCTGATCGAGGTCATGGAGGAGATCCGCGGCCATCTGATCGAGGGCGCCCGCTCGGCCTCATGATCCGGCTCGAGGGCGCGTCCGCGTCCGTGCCGGGCCGGTCCCGCGCCGAGAGCCCGCGCATTCTCTTCGATCCGATCGATATCGACCTCCGCGCGGGCGAGAGCCACCTCGTCCTGGGCTCGAACGGATCCGGCAAGTCCACTCTCGTCCGGATGCTCGCGGGCCTCCGTCCGCCCGCGTCGGGCGGCGTTTTCCTCGACGGCGCACCCATGGCGCCGGGGCGCGCGTGGCCATCCGTGGCGGTCCTCTTCGAAGAGCCGGATCCGCAATTCCTCGCCGACACGGTGGAGGGGGAGATCGCGTTCGGGCTCGAGTCCCTGGCGCTTCCACCGGGTGAGATCCGGTCTCGAACGGCCGCCGCCATGGAGCGATTCCATGTGGCCGATCTCGCATGGCGCGAGCCGTATTCCTTGAGCGGCGGCGAGAAGGCGCGCGTGCTCCTCGCCGCCATGATGGCGGCCGGGCCGCGCGCGATCCTTCTCGACCAGGCGCTCGCGCATCTGGATCCCGAGACCCGGCGCGCGCTCGAGCGGGATCTCGTGGAGCGGGCCCTGGCCGGGGAGTGCCTTCTCGTCCGCACGCATCAGGATTGGGATCCGCCGCTTCCCGGCGAAACGCTGCACGTCATCGAGCGGGCGTCGCTCCGGAAGGTCGATCGTGACGGCGCGGAGCCCCCGAGCGCGGACGTTCCGTACCCGCTCGCGCTCCGGGCGGCCGCGCTTCTGAGGGAGCGCGGACGCTGGACCTTTCCCTTGGCCATGACGGTCGCGGAGCTTCGCGCCGGCCTCGAAGCGCCGGGCCCTCTGCCTCGAGCGCCCATCTCCAGAAAGCCGGCCGTCACGGGCGATCCCGCGATCACCCTCAGCGGAGCCTCGTGGTCTCCGCCGGGAGAGCGCCGGATGCTCGCGCCGATCGATCTCGAGGTGCGGGCGGGCGAGGTCGTGGCGCTCATCGGACGGAGCGGCTCGGGGAAGAGCACGATCCTGAAGCTGGCGGCGGGACTCATGGCGCCGTCGGCCGGCTCGGTCCACGCGGCACGCGGGGCCGGACTCGCGCTCGAGTATCCGGAGCGCCAGCTCTTCGGCCGCACCGTGGAGGAAGACGTGGCCGCGCTCCTCTGGGTCGCCGGGGTTCCCGAGCGCGAGCGCCACGATCGAGCCCGTGCCGCGCTCGAGACCGTGGGCCTCGATTTCGATCGCTTCGGGACGCGCGTCCCCGCGACCCTGAGCGAGGGCGAGAAGCGCCGGGCCGCGATCGCGGCGCTCCTCGCAGACCGCCCCGCGACGCTCCTCCTCGACGAGCCGACCGCGGGACTCGATCCCGGCGGCCGAGCCGCGCTCGCCCGCGCCATCAGGGCGGTGAAGGAGGAGGGGCAGGCCGTGCTCCTCGCGAGCCACGATCTCGACTTCGTCTCCGGCGTGGCCGATCGCGTGGTCGTGCTCGCGCGCGACGACGGCGGGTCGGCCGCGCTCGCGACCGGGGATCCGGCAGCGATCTGGCGCGACGCGACGCTCCTCGAGCGCGCCGGTCTTCCCGCACCGGAGTTCGTCGCTCTGGCCGATGCGTTTCGCGGGGCAGGGCTGCTCCGGGACGATGACGTCCGCGACGGGGCGTCGCTCCTCGGTGCGCTCGCCCGCTCGCTCGACGCGGCGCACGGCGCGGTGGAGACGAGCGCGTGATGCGCGCCACGCCTTCACGGCCGCGCCGCCGCGCCCACGTGTCGGGGCGCCCGGGAGTCTCGACGTCGGCCGTCTGGGGCCTCGTGGCGATCGCGTTCCTCGCGCTCGTCCTCCGGCTCGCATTCGTCGCCGGCGCGTCCCGCCATCCGGTCGAGACCCATCTCGAGCTCGACCCGGCGGTCCACGACGCCAGCGCGTGGGCGATCGCGAGCGGGCAGGATCCCGAGCCAGGGCCGTACTTCCACGCACCCCTCTACACCCGCGCTCTCGCGCTCGTCTATTCGGTCGCGGGGCACAATCCGGCGGCCGCGCGCGCCGCGCAGGCCGTGCTCGGCGCACTGACGGTCCTGCTCATCGGATGGATCGCGGCGCGACTCTGGGGTCCGCGCACGGGATGGATCGCCGCCGCGCTCGCCGCGGTGTACCCGCCGCTCGTCTTCTTCAACGGGCAGCTGGTCTCCGCCACGCTCGAGGTGGCGCTCACCGCGCTGTCGCTCCTCCTCACCCTCCGGGCCGGAGACCGGCCGCGCTCTCCGTGGATCGTGGTCGCGGCCGGGTTCGCGCTCTCTCTTTCCGCGATCACGCGACCGACAGTGCTTCCGTTCGAGCTGATCGCCGCGGTCTGGCTCGCCGCGCGCGGCGTCGGACGCAGGTCCGTGGCGCTCTACCTGGCCGCGGTCCTCTCGCTTCCGGTCGCCGTGACCGCGAGGAACGCGATCGTGGGGAAGGACGCCGTCTTCATCGCGTCGCAGGGGGGGATCAACTTCTACATCGGCAATCACGCGGGGGCGGACGGTACGACGCCCGACGTTCCGGGCGCGGGCTCCGGGATCACGGCGACGCACGACGCGCCCGCGCGCCTCGCATCGGCCGCGGCGGGCCGGTCCCTGAAGCCGTCCGAAGTCTCCTCGTACTGGTTCCGGCGCGGGATGGAGTTCTGGGTGAAGAAGCCGATCGCCGCGATGCGCCTCTACGTGCGCAAGGTCCTCTTGATGTGGAACCGCCGCGAGCTGCCGAATCTCGTCGACCAGCAGTTCTTCCTGCCGATGTACTCCGGGCTCTATCGCGTCCCCATCTGGCCCGGCTTCGCGATTCTCGCGCCGATCGCGCTGGCGGTGGCATGGCGCGAGCGCGGCCGCGCCGCGCTCCTCCTTCTCTATCTCGCGACGACGACGGCGGTCACGGCGGCGTTCTTCGTGTGTGACCGGTTCCGGCTTCCGCTCGTGCTCGGCGTGATCCCGCTCGCCGCGGCCGGCATCGACAGCCTCGTGACCGCCGCCGCGGAGGCGAGGTCACGCGGGACGAGCGCGCCCGTGCATTTAGGCACGGTCGCGATGTTCCTCGCGGCCTTCGCGCTCGTCTGGGCGCCGTTCCCCAGGCTTCAGCGCACCCAGGCGGGGATGAGCTGGTATCGCGTGGCGCGCGCGGAGGCAGCCTCGGGCGACCCCGGGGCGGCGCGGAGCTCGTACAAGAACGCGGAGCAGGCGGGCCTGAACCGGCTCGAATTCTGGAACGAGTACGGCGTCTTCCGGATGCAGAACGGCGACCCCATGGGCGCGGAGTCGCTCTTCCGGCGCGCCCTCATGCTGAACTCGCACTTCGGCCCCGCGCACGCGAACCTGGCGGAGCTCTACTACCGGCGCGAGACCTACGAGGCGGCGGCCGGGGAATACGCGATCGCGGCGACCTTGATTCCCGAGCGCGCCGCGGAGCTCTGGGTCAACGCGGGAACGATCTACGAAGGGCTGGGACAGAAGGACCGCGCGCTCGATTGCTACGGTCAGGCGCTCCGGGCGAAACCCGGCTTCGACGCGGCGTTGGAAGGGGAGCGTCGAATTCAGGGTGAGACTGGGGGGATGGTCCGGTGACGTCCTTCAGCTGCTCAGCGCGTCAACCGCGACCCGGTAGATCGTCTCGAGTCCTTTGAGGCTCCGCCTCGCGTGGAACTGGGGTTGCCACAAAAGCTCGCCTTCTGCGTTGCAGAGGACGTCGCTGATCGTGAAGAGCGCCGCCACCTCGGCCCGGCGGTAGTGGCCCACAGCGAACAGGGCGGCTGCCTCCATCTCGACCGTGAGCACTCCTTGCCTCTGATAGCGCTTGGCCTCTGCGATCGTCTCCCTGTAAGGCGTGTCGATCGTCCAAGTCGTTCCGCTCGTGAACGCGAGCTTCCGTGATCTGAGACACCCCCGCACACGGGCCGTGAGCGCTTTCGACGGCCGCGCATAGCGCGACGGCGCGAGGTAGTGATGCGACGATCCCTCGTCACGGATGGCCCGCTCGCAGAGAACCAGATCGCCCGCGCGGAGGCCCTTTTGCAGCGAACCCGCCGTCCCAATGGAAACGAACCGGCTCACGCCCCATTCGATGCACTCCTCGAGGTGGATCACCGCCTGGGGTGCGCCTACGCCGAAGTGTCCGATGATCGCGACCCGGTTGCCGGTTTCGGTGAGGAGGAACATCTGGCCAAAGAAGCCCTTGAGGCGCCGCGTTCGGTGATGCGCCAGGACGTACTCCATCAGGCTGCGGTGGTACGCGATGATCAGGCTGTCTGGGCGGATCGCGGGCACGAGACCGCGGGAACGAGCGTAGGCGACATATTCTCGTGGCGTGATGAGCGAATCCGATGTGTGCTTCTTCTTGAAGTTCGGAAATGGCACGCCCGTGTCTTCCCCCGTCAGTCCCGCTTCGCGCTCACGACCTTCCAGGTGATCTTCCCGCCGGGAGCGACCTCGTAGCTCAGCAGCACGTGCATGAGGTAGTGGCCATCCTCGGCGGGGGCGTAGACGTATCCGCCCGGCAGGAAGACCATCCCGTCCTTGTCGTAGAACGCCATCGTGCCGCCCACCCCGCTGTCGAACTTGATGAGGTCCTTCCGGCTCGAGAGGTCCGCCTTCAGGGCGGGGATCGGGTCCTCGAGGCCCCGCTCCTTGAGCTCGGCCAGCTCGATCTCGTCCAGGAGCACCCTGTTGTAGACCGGCTGCACCGACACACGCTGCGCCTTCTCTGCCCGGCGCTCCGCGCCTCGCCAGGCCAGAGCGAACCAGGCCGCCAAGGCCGCGAGCAGCACCACCAACGCCCACACCGCACCCTTCTTCATCGGACCCTCCCTCAACCATTCCTCCCCCAGCGACCGCATTCTATGCTATTCTCCCTGTCGTTCTAGCGGCCGCCCGGCCGCGCACCGGCACCCTTCAAACTAGTTCCGAGAGACTAGAAAGGGGCTCGCCTCCGAGCACCCCCTTGCCATAGTCCCGGAACGGGATGGACGCATGCCCACCGGCGAATCCGTGGAAGCCGTACGCGAGAAGGCCGAGATCCTGGATGGCGAAGGGCTCCGCCGCGCCATCACGCGGATCGCGCACGAGATCGTCGAGAAGAACGGCGGCGCGGAGGGCCTCGTCCTCGCCGGCATCCGGCGTCGCGGCTATCCCCTCGCGCAGCGCATCGCCGCCAAGATCCGTGAATTCGAGGGGGTCGACGTGCCCGTCGGAGCGCTCGACATCACGCTCTACCGGGACGACCTCCAGACGATCGACCACCAGCCGGTCGTGGGGCCGACCGACATCCCGGTCGACATCGACGGCAAGGTGGTGGTGCTCGTCGACGACGTCCTCTACACGGGGCGCACGGTGCGCGCCGCGCTCGACGAGCTGATCGACCTCGGCCGTCCGCGCGCGATCCGCCTCGCGGTCATCGTGGACCGCGGCCACCGCGAGATCCCCATCCGCGCCGACTTCGTCGGCAAGAACGTGCCCACATCGAAGCGCGAGGTGGTGATGGTGAAGCTCGAGGAGATCGATCGCCACGACGGGGTCTCGATCGGGGAGGTTCTCACATGATCGGCGGCAAGAAGGACCTGCTCGGGCTCGAGGATCTCTCCGCCCAGGACATCACCGGGATCCTCGACACCGCGCGAACCTTCCGCGAAGTGCTGGACCGCCCGATTCCGAAGGTGCCGTCGCTTCGGGGCATGACGGCGGCGAACCTCTTCTTCGAGCCGAGCACGCGCACGCGCCTCTCGTTCGAGCTGGCCGAGAAGCGCCTGAGCGCGGACACCGTGAACTTCCAGGCCTCAGGCTCGAGCGTCTCGAAGGGCGAGACCCTCCGCGACACGGCGCGGAACATCGAGGCGATGGGGATCCACCTCGTCGTCGTGCGCCACCAGGCTTCGGGCGCGCCCCACTACCTCGCGCGCCATCTGGACGCTGGGGTGATCAACGCCGGCGACGGGACGCACGAGCACCCGACGCAGGGGCTCCTCGACCTCTACACGATGCGGGACCAGCGGGGCCGCATCGCGGGGCTCAAGGTCGCGATCATCGGAGACGTGATGCACAGCCGCGTCGCGCGCTCCAACATCTGGGGGCTCATCAAGCTCGGCGCCGAGGTGACGGTCGCGGGACCGCCCACGATGATGCCCGCGGAGGTCGAGCGCTTCGGCGTGCGCGTGGCGAAGAGCGTGGACGAGGCGATCGAGGGATCCGACGTGGTGAACATCCTCCGGATCCAGCTCGAGCGCCAGCGCGGCGCCCTCTATCCCTCGCTCCGCGAGTACGCCCGGGTCTACGGCGTCACGCGCGAGCGGCTCCGCCGCGCGCGCCCCGACGTGACCGTGATGCACCCCGGTCCCATGAACCGCGGCGTCGAGATCGCGCAGGACGTCGCCGACGGCGAGCACTCGGTGATCCTCCAGCAGGTCACGAACGGCGTCGCCGTACGCATGGCGGTGCTCTATCTCCTCGCGGGGCGCGGCGAGTCCCCGGAGGCTCCGTCCGAGACCCCCACCGTGGAGGCGAACAAGAGCCATGACGAGCCCACTCTGTCTCCGCGGCGGTAGGATCCTCGATCCCGCCCGCGGCATCGACCGCGCGCAGGATCTCTGGATCGATCAGGGGAAGGTCGCCGGCCTGGGCGAGGACGCCCCCGCGGCGCTCCGCTCGCGCAAGGACGTCCAGATCGTGGACGTGCGCGGCGCGGTCGTCTGCCCCGGACTGATCGACATCCACGTCCACCTGCGCGAGCCCGGGCAGGAGGAGAAGGAGACCATCGAGACCGGCGTGCGCGCGGCGGTGCGCGGCGGCTTCGCCGCGGTCGCCTGCATGCCCAACACGTCGCCCCCGCTCGACGACCGGCCGCGCATCGAGTACGTGCGCCGGCGCGCGGCGGAGATCGGCCTCGCGCGCGTCTTCCCGATCGCGGCGGTGACGGTGGGGCAGCAGGGGGTTGAGCTCGTCGAGATCGAGGACCTGGTCGACGCGGGCGCGGTCGCGATCACGGACGACGGGAAGCCGGTTCGGAACGCGGAGATCATGCGCCGCGCCCTCGAGCTGACGCGCGAGCTCGGCATCCCGGTCATCCAGCACGCCGAGGATCCCGATCTCAAGGGCACGGGCGTCATGCACGAAGGATGGGTCTCGACCCGCATCGGGTTGAAGGGCATCCCCGACATCGCGGAATCGGTGATCGTGGCCCGCGACGCGCTCCTCGCCGAGCGCACCGGCGGACGGGTGCACGTCGCGCACGTGAGCGCGGCCCGCTCCGTCCAGATCATCCGCCAGGCGAAGGCGCGCGGGATCCGCATGACCGGCGAGACCGCCCCGCACTACCTGCTGCTGACGGATGAGGCGGTGGCGGGCTACTCGCCCAGCACGAAGATGAATCCCCCGCTCCGCTCGGAGCGGGACCGGGACGCCCTGATCGAGGCGATCGTGGACGGCACGCTCGACTGCCTCGCGACCGACCACGCGCCCCATACGGACATCGAGAAGGACGCCGACTTCGATTCGGCTCCCTTCGGCATCGTCGGTCTCGAGACGGCGCTCGGGTGCTACCTCAAGGCCCTCGTCGAGCCGGGACATCTCTCGCTCTCGGATCTGATCGAGCGGATGACGGTCGGGGCCTACCGCGTCCTCGGCCGGCCCGGCGGGACGCTGGAAGCGGGAGCGGAAGCCGACGTTACGGTGTTCGACCCTGAGAGCCGCTTCACCGTCCGTGCCTCGGAATTCGAGTCGAAGGGGCGAAACACCCCCTTCGAAGGCTGGGACCTTCCCGGCCGCGTGCTCATGACCGTGGTAGGCGGCCGAATTGCCTACCAGACAGCGACTTCCGAGGCGACCCTTCGATAGCCAACCACGCCCGCGCGTGGTACATTCGGGTGCTCATGCTCAAGCGATTCGGGGGATCGTCCCGTCCCTGGACCCTCGGCCTCCTGCTCCTCCTCGCCGGGGGCGGATGTGCCTATTACAACACGTTCTATCTCGCGAAGAAGAACTACCGCGAGGGGAACAAAGCCCAGGAGCGGAGCCTGTCGGAGGCGCCGGCTCAGGAGGCGATCGGCCGGTACGATGTGGTCATCCGCCAGTGCCAGAAGGTGCTCACGGACTACCCCAAGAGCAAGTACGTGGATGACGCCGCGTACATGATGGGCGCCTCGTATTACGGCAAGGGGGACTACCCGAACGCCATCCAGCAGCTCACGTCGTTTGCGTCCAAGTATCCGAAGAGCCCGTATCGCGCCGACGCGCGGTTCACCGAGGGGCTCGCCCGATACCGGCGGAAGGAGTTCGTGGAATCGGACTCGATCTTCCGCGAGGTCGAGGGCCAGTATCCCGACTTCTCGAGACGCTGGGAGCTCTACTTCTACTCGGGTGAGACCCAGGCTCAGCTCAAGCACTACACCAGCGCGGCGCACTGGTACCGGCTGGCGGACAAACGCGCCTCGGGCCGCCGCGAGAAGTCCAAGACGCTGCGCCGGCTTGGGGACGCCTATCTCTCCGCGGAGCACGCCGACTCGGCCGAGGTGGCCTACGCCGAGTGCCTCAAGGTGGAAGAGCGCGGGCCCCAGCGCGTGGACGCGGCGATCGCTCGCGGCGACGCGCTCAGGAAGCTCGGCCGCTATCCCGAGGCGCTCCAGTTCTACCAGTCCTGGCGCGTGTTCGCGGCGCAGGAAGGGCGCGAGGGCGACATCCTCCTCCGCATCTACGACGTGATGGCGGTCATGGGGAAGCCCCAGGACGCGCTCAAGGGCTACAACGACCTCGTGACCAGGTTTCCGCGCACATCCGTCGCGTACGAAGCCCAGTTCCAGATCGGCTACCTGTACGAGACCGCGATCCAGGATCTCGACGCTGCGGGGCGCGAGTACGACAAGCTGAAGGGCCAGCCGACGTCGGAATTCCAGCAGCAGGCCATGCGGCGCTCGCAGAGCCTCGCCGCCATCCGCTCCTACCGGAACGCGCTCGCCTCCGACTCGACCGGAGCGCGCGCCCGCGCCGCTTTCATGATGGCGGAGCTCAACTACTTCCAGCTCGAGAAGCAGGACTCGGCGATCGCCCAGTACCAGCGCGTCGAGACGGAGTTTCCGCACAGCGTCTACGCGGCCAAGGCGGCGTACGCCCGCCTCTGGATCGCGACCCAGGACAAAGGGGACACGCTCGAAGCGATGCGCATCGCGGACATGATGGGGGAGCGCTACCGGGGAACGCCGTACGCCGAATCGGGCCTCTACCTCTGGAAGCAGTGGAGCGGGCGCACGGACGAGCGGACCGCGCTTCTCGACTCGCTCCTCGCGAATCCCGACACGTCCCAAGTCGTCGTGCTGGAGCCCGAGATCGCCGATTCGACCCTCGTTTCTCCGGTCGACTCCACGTTCGGCCGGCCCCAGATCCACGTCATGACGCCGGCCGACAGCGCCCGCATGGACTCGCTGAGCGAGGTCGCGCGAATCGCGCGCGACAAGTACATTCGCGAGCACGGAGGCGTGCCGCGCCCCCGGCCCCAGCAGCAGGCGCACCCGCAGGGGCCCGCGCCGCAGGTCCAGACGCCGACGCCCTCCGCGCCGAATGCCTCGGACCCCGCGGCGGCCGCCGGTGCGGCCGCGGCGGGAGCCGCTGCCGGAGGCTCGGCCCCCGCGGACAGCTCGACGAACGGCACGCCGCCACCGGCCACCACCGCAGCTCCCGATTCGACAGCACGCCCCGACAGCACGGCCCATGAGGACGAGGACGACACGGGTCCATGAACCTGGTCTCCTGCTCGGTCGTCTCCA
Organism: Candidatus Eiseniibacteriota bacterium; assembly: GCA_036274595.1. GTDB lineage: Bacteria > Eisenbacteria > RBG-16-71-46 > SZUA-252 > SZUA-252 > WS-9. The sequence continues at coordinate 14,449 of DASUFL010000147.1, forward strand.
ATCACGAGCTCAACCCCGGCAACTTCCTCATCACGCTCAAGGTGCCGCGGGGCTTCGCGCGCCCTCAGCCGGGGCAGTTCGTGCACCTGCGCGTGGGGGACGGCTTCGAGCCGCTCCTTCGCAGGCCGTACAGCCTCGAGGGCTTCATGGAGAAGGGCTCGCTTCGCGCGGTCCGGATCTACTACTCCGTCGTGGGACGCGGATCCGCCGTCCTGGCCCGGCAGCAGAAGGGGACGAAGCTCGACTTGATCGGGCCGCTCGGCATCGGCTTCGCGCCGAGACCTCGCCGGCTGCCGATCCTCGTGGCCGGCGGGCGCGGCGTGGCGCCGCTCCTCTTCCTGAGCCGGAGGCTTCGGGAGCGGAAACGCCCCTACGTCTTCCTCTACGGCGCGCGGTCGAAGGCGGAGCTCTATGGCGTGCGCGAGGTCCGCGGCGGCCGCGTGCATCTCGCGACGGACGACGGCTCGATCGGATACAAGGGGAGCGTGATGGATCTCCTCGCGCGCGAGTGGAGCGAGAGCGGGCAGACGCCGCTCACGGCCGAGATCTTCACGTGCGGCCCGCACGGACTCCTTCACGCGATCTCCGATTTCGCGCGCGACCGGGGGATCCGGTGCGAGGCCTCGCTCGAGGGGCCGATGGCGTGCGCCGTGGGGGCCTGCCGCGGATGCCCGGTGCCCCTCCTCCCGGGCGTGGACTCCGGACGCTATCCCGCCATGTGCCTCGAGGGGCCGGTCATGGACGCCACCGTCGTCGACTGGGCGAGGCTTCCATGAAGCCGTCGCTCGAAGTCCGGATCGGCGGGCTCACGCTCCGGAACCCGGTGCTCGTCGCGTCCGGCATCATTGGATACGGTCGCGAGTACGAGCGGCTCACCGATCTCTCGCGCATCGGCGGCATCGTGACGAAGACGGTGACGCTCCGTCCGCGCGCCGGCAATCCGCCGCCGCGCGTGTGCGAGACGCCGTCCGGCATGCTCAACTCCATCGGGATCGAGAACCCAGGTCTCTCGGGCTACCTCGAGCAGAAGGTCCCGATCCTCCGCGATCTCCCCTGCGCCGCCATCGTGAGCGTCGAAGGGGAGGACGTGGGCGAGTTCTGCGAGCTCGTGCGCGGCGTCGACGGGAGCGGCGCGGCGCACGCGATCGAGGTGAACATCTCCTGCCCCAACGTGGGCCCGCACGGGATGCGCTACTCGACCGACGCCGGCATGGCGCGCGAGGTGATGAGCGCGATCCGTCCGCTCACGAAGCTCCCGCTCATCGCGAAGCTCACCCCCAACGTCACGCGCATCGCCGAGATCGCGCAGGCGTGCGAGGACTGCGGCGCGGACGCGGTGTCGCTCGTGAACACGTTCGTCGGGATGGCCGTCGACGCGCGGACGCGAAAGCCGATCCTCGGCACGGTGCTCGGCGGACTCTCCGGCCCGGCCATCAAGCCGCTCGCCCTGGCCAAGCTCTGGGAGACGGTCCAGGCGGTCGACATCCCGGTGATCGGGATGGGGGGGATCGCCCGTCCGATGGACGCGGTGGAATTCCTGCTCACGGGCGCGACGGCCGTGGAGGTGGGCACGGCGCTGTTCGCGAACCCGAGCCTCCCCGAGGAGTGCGTGGATGCGATCGAGGAGTCGGTGCGCCTGGCCGCGGGCACGACCGTCGACGATCTGATCGGCGCGCTCGAGGTGCCGGAAGGACGCGGCGTGATCCGGGCCGGACGCGCGGCGCGGCGCGAGCCGGGGAGGCACGCGTCGTGAGCTTGCGCGATCGGCTGATCGTCGCCCTCGACATGCCCGATCTGGAGCACGCGGTCGCGCACGTGGACCGGCTCGGCGCGGGCGTTCTCTGGTACAAGGTCGGGCTTCAGCTCTTCTACGCTTCCGGGCGCCGCGCGGTCGAGACGATCGCCGGCCGCGGAAAGAACGTCTTCCTCGATCTCAAGCTCCACGACATCCCGGCCACGGTGGAGAAGGCGATCCGCGCGCTCGACGGCCTTCCGATCTCGCTCCTCACCGTGCACGCCGCGGGCGGGCCCGCGATGCTCGAGGCGGCCGCCCGGGCGGCGCGCTCGATCGGCAGTAACCCGACCGTGCTCGGCGTGACCGTGCTCACGAGCCTGGACGGGAACGAGCTTCCGGGCATCTGGGATCCGGGGACCGACCTCGAGGGGAAAGTGCTCGCGTTCGCGAAGCTCTGCGCGGACGCCGGCGTCGGAGGCGTGGTCGCGTCTCCGCGCGAGCTTCCCGCGCTTCGGCAAGCGCATGCGGCTCCGTTCCGGATCGTGACGCCCGGCATCCGCGGCCCCGAAGACCGATCCCACGATCAGAAGCGGACTCTTTCGATCGGCGAAGCCTTCGCGCTCGGCGCCGATCACATCGTCGTCGGCCGCCCGATCCTCGAGGCGGCCGATCCCAAGGCGGTCCTCGCGGCCTACGAAGCGGCGGCGGGCCTCCATTCCTCCACTGAAAGGATGATCGGATGAAGGTCCTGGTGACCGGGATCACCGGTTTCGCAGGCAGCCACCTGGTCGACTACCTGCTCACGATCCCCGGCGTCGAGATCTCCGGCATCCTCCGCTGGCGAAGCCGCACCGAGAACATCGAGCACTTCATGGACAGGGTGCGGCTGGTCGAATGCGACCTCCGCGACGCGTCCTCGGTGCGCGACGCGATCGACGAGCTCCGCCCGGACCGGATCTTCCATCTGGCGGCCCAGAGCTTCGTGCCCACGTCGTGGACGGCGCCGACCGAATCGCTCGTCACCAACATCATCGGTCAGCTCAACCTCTTCGAGGCGGTGAAGAAGCTCGGCATCAAGCCGCGGATCCAGCTGGCCTGCTCGAGCGAGCAGTACGGGATGGTCTACGAGAACGAGCTTCCCATCCGCGAGACCAATCCGCTCCGGCCGCTCTCGCCCTACGCGGTGAGCAAGGTGGGTCAGGACGCCCTCGGCTACCAGTACTGGATGAGCTTCGGGATTCCGATCGTGCGCACGCGCGGCTTCAACCACGAGGGCCCGCGGCGCGGACCGGTCTTCGTCTGCTCGGATTTCGCGCGGCAGATCGCCGACATCGAGAAGGGGCGGAAGGCGCCGGTGATCCGCGTGGGGAATCTCGAGGCCCGCCGCGACTTCACCGACGTGCGCGACATCGTGCGCGGATACTGGCTCTCCCTCGAGAAGGCGGAGATGGGCGAGGTCTACAACCTCTGCTCCGGCAAGGACTGGACGATCCGCGCGATGCTCGATCTCCTTCTCTCGATGTCCAGCGTGAAGGTGAAGGTGGAGCAGGATCCCGCGCGCATGCGTCCGAGCGACGTGCCGGTGCTCCTGGGCGATGCCTCCAAGTTCCACAAGGCGACCGGCTGGAAGCCGGAGATCCCCTTCGAGCAGACGCTCCGGGACCTGCTCGAGTACTGGCGGGCCCGGTAGCCGTTGCGTCTCTTCATCACGGGGGTGGCCGGCTTCGCGGGCGGCCATCTGCTCGAGCATCTCGCGGAGGTGGGTGGCTTCGAAGTCCACGGAGCGGACCACGCTCCGCTCGAAGCGCACGCGAACGCGGGCGCGCTCCGCGCGCGACTCGCCTCCTATGGCGCGCTCGACATCACGAGCGCCGACGCGGTGGACTCCTGGCTCACCCGGGGGAAGCCTGACGCCCTGATCCATCTCGCGGCCCAGGCGTCGGGCGCGGACGCGCTCGAGAAGCCGGTCGCGACCTATGACGTCAACGTCATGGGCACGCTCCACGTCCTGGAAGCCCTCCGCCGCACGGCGCCCTCCGCGCGCGTGCTCGTGACGGGCTCGGCCGACGTCTATGGCTCTGGCGCCGCGGACGGGCGCATCCGCGAGGACGCTCCGCTTCGGCCGGCGAACCCCTACGCCGGGAGCAAGGCCGCGCAGGACGTGATCGCCGAGATCTATGCCGCGACGTTCCACCTTCCGGTCATCCGGACGCGCACGTTCTCGCACACGGGGCCCGGACAGAGGCCCCGGTTCGCGCTTGCGGGATTCGCGGATCAGCTCGCGCGGATCGACGCCGGATTCGCGCCTCCGGAGATCCGGGTCGGCAATCTCGACGTGACGCGGGAGTACGGGGACGTACGGGACGTGGTCCGGGCCTACGTGCTCCTCCTTCAGCGCGGCGAGCCGGGCGCGGCCTATAATGTGGCCACGGGCCACGGCCACAAGCTCCGGGACCTTCTCGACCGCTTGATCGAGATCTCCGGAGTCGCGGCCACGGTCGTCGTCGATCCGTCGCGGGTGCGATCCCGCGACGCGGATCATCTCGTGGGAGATCCGGCCAAGCTCGTGAGCGCGACCGGCTGGGAGCCTCTTCGTTCCATCGAACAGACCCTGTCCGACCTCTACCGGGATGCGCGCGATCGCGTGCGAGCCTCGGCGAAGCCCTAGGAGCGACTTTGCGGATCACGATCGTAGGAACTGGTTACGTCGGGCTCGTCACCGGGGCCGGGTTCGCCGATTTCGGCAACCAGGTGCTCTGCGTCGACGTGGATCGCGCGAAGATCGAGATGCTGGAGCGCGGCCAGCTCCCGTTCTACGAGCCCGGCCTGGACGACCTGATCGCGCGGAACGTGCGCGAGCGGCGGCTTCGCTTCGGCCTCTCGCTCGAGGAAGCGACCCGCTGGGGCGAGGCGATCTTCATCTGTGTCGGGACGCCCCAGGGCGAGGACGGGCGCGCCGACCTCAAGTACGTCGACGCGGCCGCGCGCACCATAGCGCGGGCCATGAACGGCTACCGGCTCATCGTCCAGAAGAGCACGGTCCCGGTGGGCACCGCGGAGCGCGTGCGCGGGATCGTGAAGAAGAACGCGAAGCGCGGGATGAAGTTCGACGTCGCTTCCAACCCCGAGTTCCTTCGCGAGGGGACCGCCGTCGAGAACTGGATGCGCCCCGACCGCGTGGTCATCGGAGCCGACTCCACGCGGGCGCGGCAGCTCCTCCGCGAGATCTACTCGCCCCTCTATCTCATCGAGACGCCGATGGTGGTCACCGACGTGCGCACCGCGGAGCTCATCAAGTACGCGGCCAACGCGTTCCTCGCGACCAAGATCTCGTTCATCAACGAGATGGCGAACCTGTCGGAGGCGCTCGGGGCCGACGTGAAGGACGTGGCCAAGGCGATGGGGCTGGACCGCCGCATCGGGCCCAAGTTCCTCCATCCGGGACCGGGGTTCGGCGGCTCCTGCCTGCCGAAGGACACGCAGGCCATGGCCGCGTTCGCGCGGAAGGTCGGCGTGAAGCTCCGGATCGTCGAGGCCGCGGTCGAGACCAACGACGCCCAGCGGGACATCGCGATCGGGAAGGTGATGGACGCGCTCAAGGGATCGCGCCGATCGCGCACCGCCGCGATCCTCGGGCTCTCGTACAAGCCCGACACCGACGACCTGCGCGAAGCGCCCGCGCTCTACATCATCCGCGCGCTCTTGAAGCGGGGCGTGCGCGTGCGGGCGTACGACCCGGTGGTGCGCGAAGGGGCCGCGGGCCTCCCGGCGGGCATCACCTTCGCGGAGAACGCGTACGACGCGGCCAAGGGAGCGGACGCGCTGGTCATCGTCACGGAGTGGAACGAATTCCGGAGGCTCGATCTCGCGCGGATCCGCCGGGCCATGCGGCGGCGGGCGATCGTCGATCTGCGCAACATCTACGACCCGGCTTCGGTCCGGAAGCTCGGGTTCGACTACACCTCGGTGGGGAGACCAAATGAAGCTGATTGACGGCGTTGTCGTGAAGCCGCTCAAGGTGATCGCCGACGAGCGCGGGTACTTGATGGAGATGATGCGGAAGGACGACCCCTTCTTCCAGCGGTTCGGCCAGACGTACGTCTCGGTCGCCTATCCCGGCGTGGTGAAGGGGTGGCACTACCACAAGATCCAGACCGATCACTTCGTGATCGTGAAGGGGATGATGAAGGTGGTGATGTACGACGACCGCGAGAAGTCGCCGACCAAGGGGATGGTGAACGAGTTCTTCATGGGGGAGCGCAATCCGATCCTCGTGACCATACCGCCCGGGGTGTGGCACGGCATGAAGGGGATCGGGACCGAGCCCGCCATGCTCGTCAACTGCCCGACCGAGCCCTACAACTACAAGGAACCGGACGAGTACCGCTGCGACCCCCACAAGAACGACATCCCCTACGATTGGACGCGCAAGGATGGCTGAGCGCCTGGACCTCAACCGGTCGCGCCTCCTCGTCACGGGCGGCGCGGGCTTCATCGGCAGCAACTTCGTCCACCATCTCCGCCAGGCGTACCCCCAGGCGACGATCACGGTGCTCGACAAGCTCACCTACGCCGGGAACCTCGCCAATCTCGAGGCGGTGAAGGACGACCCAGGCTATCGCTTCGTGAAGGGGGACATCTGCGACCGGAAGGTCGTGGCCGAGGCGATGGAGGGGTGCGACTTCGTCGTGAACTTCGCCGCCGAGACGCATGTCGACCGCTCGATCGATCATGCGGAGGACTTCGTCCTCACGGACACGTACGGCGTGTGGGTGCTCCTCGAGGAGGCGCGGAAGCGCAAGCTGACGCGGTTCCTCCAGGTCTCGACCGACGAGGTCTACGGCGAGATCCTGGACGGCGAGGCCACCGAGGAATCGCCGCTCCTCGCGCGGAATCCGTACGCCGCGTCCAAGATCGGCGGCGACCGGCTCGCCTACTCCTACTTCGCGACCTTCCAGCTGCCGACGGTCGTGACGCGCTGCAGCAACAATTACGGTCCCTACCAGTATCCCGAGAAGCTGATCCCGCTCTTCGTGACCAACGCGCTCGAGGACAAGACGCTGCCGGTCTACGGAAGCGGACGGAACACGCGCGACTGGATTCACGTCCTCGACCACTGCCGCGCGATCACCACGATTCTCGAGTCGCCGGGCGTGGAAGGGCACACGTTCAACATCGCCGGGAACAACGAGCGCTCGGTGAATCAGATCGCGGATCTGATCTTGAAGCGGCTCGGAAAGCCGGAGTCGCTCTTGAAGAGCGTGACCGACCGGCCGGGACACGACCGGCGCTACGCGATCGACGCGTCGAAGCTCGAACGGATGACCGGCTTCAAGCCGCAGGTGGAGTTCGCGACCGGGATCACCGAGACGATCGACTGGTACAAGACCCATCGCTCCTGGTGGGAGGCGATCCGCTCCGGCGAGTTCCGCCAATACTACGAGAAGGTGTACGGCGCCCGCTAAGGGAAGGTAGGGAGGCCCTCTGCGGAGCCTCGTCCGCTCCACGGCGATCCTGGGCTTCGGCTCGATCGCCACGATCGTGGCCGCGATCCTGCGCGCGAAGATCCTCGCCGCGTGGCTCGGGCCGGAAGGCACGGGGGCGCTCGCGCAGCTCGCCGCGTTCACCGCGGTCCTGGTCCCGTTCGCCACCCTCGGGGCGGGAAGCGGCGTGATCACGATGATCGCCGATGCCCGGGCGCGCGGCGACCTGGACCGCGTGCGGCGCATCACGAGCACGGCTCGGTCCCTGACGTGGGCCGCCGGGATCGCGCTCGCCTTGCTCTCCTTGGCGCTCTCCCCCTGGATCACCGACGCGGTCTACCGCGACCGCGCGTTCCTCTGGGCCATTCTGCTCGGCGCGGCCACCATCCCGCTCTCCGGCGTCGCCTCGATCCAGATCTCGATGCTCCAGGGGTACGGCGCCGTCCGCGCGATGGCCGTTCTGAACGGCCTCGTCGCGGCGACCACGATCGCCACGATCGTGCCGATGGCCTGGTTCTTCGGCGTGAAGGGAGCGGTGGCGCAGCTCGTCGTCCTCGCCGTAGCGCAGATCCTGGTCGGGAACCGGCTCCTCGCGCCGCACGTGCCTTCCGCTCCCCCCGCGGCGGAGTCGAGCGTGGATCGCTCGCTCCTCCGGCCGATCGCGCGCTTCGGCGGGAGCGCGCTCCTCGTGGGGCTCTCCTCGACGCTCACGGTCCTCATCCTGCGCTCGATCATCGTGGACAAGCTCGGGCTCGGGCAGAACGGGATCTATCAGGTCTGCGTCGGCGTGTCGGGCCTCACGATGCCTTTGATCCTGAATTCGATCACGGCGACCGTCTGGCCCGAGATCGCCGCACAGCCGACCGACCAGGGGGCGGGCGTTCCCATGCGGAGCGGCATCCGCCTCTGCTTCCTGCTCACGACAGGGCTCGCCGCGGCGCTCATGGTGGGAGCGCCGGTCTGGGTTCCGCTCCTCTACTCGCCCAAGTTCCGCCCGGCGCTCGAGCTCCTGCCGTACCAGTTCCTCGGCGATTACTTCCGCGCCGCGGCCTGGATGTTCGGCATCTGGCTCGTGCCCCGGAACCGGCTCCGCCCGTGGGTGCTCTTCGACGTCGTGTACGGCCTCGCGATCCTGGGCGCCTTCCTCTTCCTCGTGGATCGGATCGGCGTGCGCGCGACGGTGATCGCGTACATGCTCGCCCACATCAGCCACGCGGTGCTCCACTATGGCCTGGCGCGGCGCGCGATCGGATTCCGGCTCGGCCCCGACAACCGTGTGCTGCTCCTCGCGTCGCTCGCGCTCCTGCTCCTGCTCCTGGTCGTGCGTCCCGAGGACACCCCCGGGATGGTGATCGGGGCGATCCTGACGGCCGCCTGGGCCGCGCTCGTGGTGCGCCCGCGCGAGTGGCGGGGCCTTCGTGACATGGCTCGGCGACAGATCCACCGCTTCGCCCCAGGTCCAGGGCGCCCGGGAGGGGGATGATGCCGTCCGCCTATGGGCTTTCCGTTGCCCCTCAGGCATGGCAATATCGTCGCCCTTGACCCAGATTCCCTCGATCAGCCATCGGATGGCCCCCCGCTTCGTCCTGGGGCTCACCGCCTGCTGCGCCGGCATCCTCGTCCTGACCACAGCCTGGGCCCAGACGCCCGGAGGGGGCGTGCCCGATGACGCCGCCCGCGCGGCGGCGCAGGCGACCGACACGCCCATCGAGGGGCGCGTGGATCCGATGACCTACCGCATCGGTCCCGGCGACGAGCTGGCGCTCCGCTACTCGGACCTCCTCGAGCCGAAGATCCTGCGCGTCGCTCCCTCGGGGGAGCTCCTCCTGCCCGACGTGGGAACGTTCCAGGTCGCCGGTCTCACGCTTGCGGAGACCCAGAAGCGGCTCAAGGAGGCGCTCAAGCCGTACATCAAGGGGAAAGGGTTCGTGCTCGCGCTCAACAAGCCGCGCCGGTTCCGCATGCCGGTGCTCGGCGATGTCGAGCGCCCCGGCTCGGTGACGCTCCAGGCCCCGGTTCGCGCGTCTGAAGCGATCGCGGCGGCGGGAGGGGTCACCGCCACCGGAGCGCGGCGCGGCATCGAGGTGCGCCGCTCGAGCGACACGCTCCGCGTGGATCTCGTCCAGTACGCACGCGGCGGGGACCTCGCGTCGAACCCGCTCGTGTTCGAGACGGATGTCATCTACGTGCCCCCCGCGCGGAAGCGCATCGAGGTTCTCGGCGCGGTGCCCCACCCCGGACCCTATGACTTCGTCCCGGGCGACAGGCTCACGACCGCGATCGCGCTCGGCGGCGGCACGCTCGCGGACGCGGCGCCCGAGGCCGCCGAGCTCGCGCGCGCGCGCGCCGACGGCACCCGGAGCGTCGAGAAGATCCCGATCGCCGAGGCGCTTCAAGCGCCGGGCGGGGACGCCGATCGGGTGCTCGCGGAGGGGGACCGCGTCTTCATTCCGTTCCGGTCGCACTACCTGAAGGGCGCGCACGTCGAGGTCGAAGGCGAAGTGGCGCGCCCCGGACCGTACCCGATCACGGAGGGCGTGGACCGGATCCGCTCCGTGCTCGAGCGGGCCGGCGGGTTCACCGACCAGGCCGACCGTGCCGCGATGCGCGTCGAGCGCATGGTGAAGGACGAGGAGCCCGATTCGGTGTTTCTCCGGATCGCGGTCGAGCAGGAGGAGCTCCTCGCCGGCTCCGACCGCTCGTACGTGATCGCGAAATCGCGCGAGCGGCAGGCGCTCTCCGCGCACGTCGGCGTGCTCCTCGAAGCCGGCGACGAGCGGGGCGATCTCCCGCTTCGGGACCTGGACCGGATCGTGGTCCCGAAGCGAGTCCCCTACGTCTCGGTACAGGGCGAGGTGAGGGCGCCGGGCTACGTGCCGTATCGCGAGGGATGGAAGGTGGACGACTACGTGAAGGCGGCGGGCGGCACCACGTCGCGCGCCTACAAGAGCCGGACGCGCGTGACGCTCTCGCTCACCGGGCGACCCGTGGCCGCGGGCGACGTCGGGGCGCTGCGGCCCGGGGACCAGGTCCTCATCCCGTCCAAGCCCGACCGCAATCCCTGGGGCACGATCCGCGACGTGATCGGCGTGGTCGCCGCCGCGTCGGCGATCGTGATCGCCGTGGAGGCGGTGAACCAGTGAGCGTGGCGCTCGCGCGGCTGGATCGGGAAGACTTCATGGGCGTCGTGCGCGCGCGGCGACGCTTCCTCGCGCTCAACGTGCTCGCGACCACGCTCGTGGCCCTCGGGATCAGTCTGATCCTGCCGAAGTGGTACACGGGCCGCGCGGTCCTCCTTCCGCCCGCGGAAGACGACGCCTCCTCCGCGCTCAGCATGCTGATGCCGAAGTCGCTCGGCTCCGTGCGCCTTCCCGGCGCCCCCACGGCGGCAGACCTGTTCGTCGCCGTGCTGAAGAGCCGCTCGGTGGCGGATCGCCTGGTGAGCCGGTTCGATCTCGTGCAGCGCTACCAGGCGAAGGACGAGGAACGGGCGGTGAAGGAGCTCGGCTCGCACGTGACCTTCCGCCTCGGCGACGAGGGGACCATCACGATCGCCGTGGAAGACCAGGACCCCAAGACCGCCGCGGCCATGGCAAACGCGTACGTCGAGGAGCTGGACCGCTTCAACGTCGAGACGCGGACCTCGAGCGCCAAGCGCACGCGCGCCTTCATCGACGAGCGCCTGACCGTGGCCAAGCGGGATCTCGCGGCCGCCGAGGATCGCCTGCGTGCGTACCAGCAGGAGCGAAAGCTCCCGGCCCTGTCTCCCTCGGCCCAGTCCGACGCCGATGTCGGGGCGACCCTCATGGCGCAAAAGGTGGCGCTGGAGGTGAAGCTCCAGGTGCTCCAGCAATCGCTCGCCGAGTCGAGCGAGGAGGTGCGCCGCGTCCGCCAGGAGCTGGCGGCGATCGACCGGCAGGTCGGCGGGCTCCCCCAGGCGGGGATCGAGATCATGCGGCTCTGGCGCGACGTGAAGGTCCAGGAGCAGGTCTTCGAGCTCCTGACGGCGCAGCTCGAGGAGGCGCGCATCCGCGAGACGCGCGACACGCCGACGGTGCAGGTGCTGGATCACGCCGTGGTCCCGCTCCACAAGTCGCGGCCGAAGCGCTCCCTGGTCGTGATCGCGGGGTTCATCATCGGTCTCACGGGCAGTCTCGCATGGGTGCTCCTGCACGACCGGCCGCGCCTGACTTAGGCTGCTTGCACTTGGACGGCCTTCGTGGTCGAATGGACGCCTTCTCCGGACCATTTCATTCGCCATCGTCCCTCCCAGGCACGGAGTAGGCGCAATGCCGCGAATCATCGCCGTACTCGCCTTGGCTGCCATTCTCGTGGGCGCTGCCTCGCCCGCGGGAGCGTGGCCCTCGCCTCACAGCCTCGGCTCGCTCGCCTATGTCTCGCCGGCGCCCGGCTCGGCCCGGCACAACGCAGCCACCAACGTGATCGTTCGACCGGGGGGCGCGCTGGACGCAGCGTCGTTCGGACCCTCGAGCATCGAGGTGTCCGGATCCGTCTCGGGATCTCATACCGGGACGCTCCGGCTCTCGGACGATGGCGAAACCCTGGTCCTCCGTCCGGACACTCCCTTCGCCCCGGGCGAGACGGTGACGTGCTCGATCGCCGCCGGGCTCGAGACCGTTCCCGGGGGGAGCCGCGAAGGGGAGACCTTCACGTTCGAGATCGCTCCCCTCGAGCCACCGAGCGTCGCCATGGTCTCGCCGCTCGAGGACGAGCTCGGATTCGCGCCGGGTCCTCTCTCACTCCGCGGAGGCCTCGCGCCGAGCGCTCGCGCCGATTCGATTCCCGCGGACTTGCCCGAGGTCTCGACCGTGGTGTCGGGAACGCCTGCCGAGGGGGTCCTGTTCCTCTGCGACATCCGCTTCGACGACGGCACCTACCGGTCGCACCTCATGGTGCTTCGGGATGACGGCACGCCCGTCTTCGCCCGCGGCCTTCGGGGAAGCGGCTACGACTTCAAGGCGCAACAAAACGGGAGGGTCACCTACTTCGACGCCGCTGCGGGCCGTTTCTACGCCATGAACGCGAACTTCGCGCTCGTGGACAGCTTCGAGTGCGGGAACGGCTACGTGACCGACATCCACGAGCTGCAGCTCCTACCCAACGGGCATGCGCTCCTCATGGCCTACGACCCGCGCACGGTGGACCTGAGCGGCGTGGTTCCGGGAGGGAGCACGCAGGCGGTGGTGCTCGGGCTCATCGTTCAGGAGCTGGACCGACATCGGGACGTCGTGTTCCAGTGGCGCTCGTGGGATCACTTCCAGATCACGGACTGCGTGAGCCGGCCCCTCACGGGGGCACGGGTGGACTATGTGCACGGGAACGCCATCGAGCGCGACGCTGACGGCAACCTGCTCGTCTCGTCGCGCCATCTGGACGAGATCACGAAGATCGACCGCGCGACGGGTGAGATTCTCTGGAGGCTCGGCGGCGTCAACAACGAGTTCACGTTCACGAACGATCCCGGCCGCTTCTCGCAGCAGCACTCGATCCGCCGTCTCGCGAACGGGCACCTCCTCCTGTACGACAACGGGAACTATCACGTCCCCGCGCTCTCCCGCGCCGTGGAGTACTCGGTGGACGAGGTGGCGAAGACCGCGACCGTCGTCTGGGAGTACCGGAATGTGCCGGACGTCTATAGTTCGGCGATGGGCTCGGTCGAGCGGCTCGCGAACGGAAACACCGTGATCGGCTGGGGAAACACCAGCCCGGCGCTGACCGAGGTGACGCCCTCCGGGGCCGAGGTGTTCGAGCTGGCGCTGCCGCCAGCCGTCTATTCGTACCGGGCCTTCCGCTCCGTGTGGCCCCCCGTGCTCCCGGCCTCGGTGGCCCTCCGATCCGGCGCCGTGGTCCACGCCTCCCAGGGGGGAACCGTCACGATCGACATCTCGGGCGAGGGGTTCGCACCCGATTCCATCATCCCGGAGAGTGTCCGGTTGGACGGAGTCCCAGCGGAAGGGTTCGTGCCTCCTGCGTTCCCCGGCGGCGCCGCCACATTCCGTTTTCCCGCCGACCCCCTCCTCGCGAGCCACGCCCCTGGGCAGAGCGCGCTCGCATTCGCCGGTTCCTTGGTGAGCGGAGAGCGGATCCATGGTGTCGTGGACGTGACGATCGAGGGATCGCGCAGGGTCGGCGCGCGCATGGCGTCGGCGATCGGATCCGTTCCGATCCGGCTCGCGCTCCGCGCGACGGCGTCGCCGCGCACGGTGCGCCTGGCCGCCTACGACATTCGCGGACGCCGCGTCGCGGAGTGGACGGCGGATGTGGACGCCTCGGGTATCGTGTCCTGGGACGGCCGCGGGCCCGACCGGGCTCCGCTGCCGTCCGGGATCTACTATGTCCGGACCGAGGGCGCCGCCCTGACGGAGACGGCCAAGGTCATACTCGCTCGGTGATCCCTGGCTGCCTGGCGTCTCTTCGCCGAAACCCGATTCCGACATGCAGCTGATCTTGCTGATCGCCGAGTCGCTTCTTCTGTTGGCCGGGCTCTTGACGGGCCACCTCTGGGCCGCTGTGGGGATCGGCGCCGGGCTCGTCTACCTCTTGATCTCCCTCCAAAATCCGGAGCTTGCCTGGGCTCTGGTATGGCTCGCCTTCCCCTTTTCGATCGAGACGCTCTTTCCAGGGGGGATCGCCCTGCACGTACCGACCGAGCCGATGATCCTGATCGCGCTCCTGGCGTGGGGGGCACGTGCGCTGGCCGGCCAACCCGTGATGCGCTTTCCGACCTCCGAGCTGAACCTGCCGCTCGCCGCGCTCGGAGTGGCCGCGCTCCTGTCGGCGCTCCTCGGATTGGAGCCGCTCGTCGGGATCAAGGCGTGGCTCGCGATCGCGATCTACGTCGTATTCGGGTACGCCTTCCGTCTATCTGCCTGGAACGGTCCATCCAGGATCGACCGCTTCGTGCCCTGGATCGTCGGCTCGGCGGCGCTCTGGGGACTCTACGGAACGCTGCACGTCGTTGCGGCGGGAGTGTCGCTCAGGGTGGCGTACGGCGCGGCCCGTCCATTCTTCGTCGAGCACGGCGTCTACGCGGCGTATCTGGCTATGATCCTGCCGATGTCGGTCGTGTACGCGATGGAGCGCCGCGGGCGCGCCGGAGTGCTGTACGGGGCCGCTTCGATCGCGATCGCACTCGGAATCGTCTTCTCGCTCACGCGAGCCGCGTGGGTCTCGCTCGCGATCGTGCTCCCGCCCACCCTGTTCCTGTGGGGAGGCTGGAGACGGATCCTGACTCCTCTCGTGCCGGCGGCGGTCCTGGCGCTTGCCCTGGCGCTCGTGGTTCCGGCCACCCGATCCGAGCAATCGCTCGGGCGACATGTGGAGTCGATCGGCAATGCGAGCGACCCCTCGAACCTGGAGCGCTTGAACCGCTGGATCGCGGCCGTGGGGATGGCGAAGGACCATCCGCTGCTCGGCGTGGGCGTGGGGGCCTACCCGGACGCCTACCACCTGTACCGTCGGAAGATCTTCTTCACCGAGCTCGTCTACCAGCGCATGGGCGCCCACTCGGAGGCGTTTCGCCTGCTCGCCGAGATGGGGCTGATCGGCGCTCTGGCGGCGTGCTGGCTTCTCCTGGCGACGTTTCGCACGGGCATGAAAGCCTTTTTCGCCACGCGCGATACCGCGACCCGTGCGGTGACGCTCTCGGTGCTCGCTGGCCTCGCGACCTTTTGCCTTCACGGACTCTTCCGCACGTACTTCGATCTTGAGAAGGTGGCCGTACCTTTCTGGGCGGGGCTTGGGGTCATCGCGGCAGCAGGCTCGGCGCACCGGACCGGAAACCCGCGGAGTCCCCGTTCCACGCTCGGAGTTGCCCCGGAGCGAACGGCGTGAGCGTGATGAACGGGATCCCGGACATCCTCGACCTCGGCTGCGGTCAGACCAAGCATTCGGGTGCGTTCGGGGTGGACCGCGATCCTGGCGTGCGCCCCGATCTGGTTCACGATCTGGACCGCCACCCCTTCCCGCTGCCCTCTGACCACTTTCAAACGGTCTACTGCCAGGACGTGATCGAGCACATCGAGGACATCGGGGCGTTCTTGGCCGAAATCCACCGTGTGTGTCGGAAGGGGGCGCGCATCCACATCCGCACGCCGCACTACTCGAGCTGGCACGCGTACAACGATCCAACCCACCGGCACGCACTCGGCGTCTTCGCGCTCGACAGGTTCACGGACACGCCAGGATGGAACACGCGCTCCTCACCGCTCTTTCGTCGCCTGTCGCGGCGGATCCTCTTTCCGCGCGCCTACCGTCTCCTGGGCGTAGCTCGCCTGGCGAATGCGTTTCCATCCCGCTGGGAGCAGATGTTCGCCTGGTGCTTCCCGGCGGAAAACCTCATGTTCGAGCTCGAGGTGTTGAAATAGGCATGAGCCGTCGCGTGCCGGACGCCCCAATCCGGGTGCTCGCCGTCGACCATACCGCCGGCGTGCTGCCGTTCCGGAGGAAGTTCGCCGCGCTCGCCGCACTACCCGACATCGACTTGACGGTGCTTGCCCCGGACCGGTGGGTCGAGAACTACAGGCTGGTGCGTGCCGCCCCGACCTCGGAGGCCGGCTACAAATTCGAGGTCGGCCGCGTCGTGTGGCCGGGCTACGAGAACCGGGGATTCTTCATTGGAGGGCTGGCCGGCGCCATTCGACGCGCGCGGCCCGACATCCTCCACCTCTGGGAAGAGCCGTTCAGTTTCATCGCCCTGGAGGCGCTCCTCCTTCGGCGTTCGATCGCTCCCCGCGCCAAGGCGCTGTTCTTCTCCTCGGACAATATGACGCGCGACGGCCGCTATGCGTACCGGCCGTCGCGTCTCTATGCCGCGATCGAGCGGTGGGTTCACGGGGAGTGCGACATCGGTACAGCCGTGAGCGACGAGGTTGTGGACGTGCTGCGAGCCAAGGGCTATCGAAAGCCGATCGACGTCGTCCCGCACGGTATCGACCTGGAGGATTACCCGGAACCGACGCGCGAGCGACGCGCGGCTGCGCGGGCTCGGATCGGGGTCGAAGGTGTCGTGGTCGGCTATGCGGGGCGGCTCCTCGCGATGAAGGGAGTGGATGTGCTGCTTCGGGCGGCCGCGGTTCTGGCGAATTCGAAGGTGGCGGCTACCGGCTTCACGGTCGTCATCGTCGGCGACGGGCCGGAGCGGGCCACCCTCGAATCCTTGGCGCGAGAGCTGGGGCTCGCCGATCGGATCCTGTTCCGTCCCGCGGTGCCCCACGAGTCGATGCCCGAGGTCTTCGCCGCGTTCGACATGGCCGTCATTCCCTCCCTGACGACGCGGACCTGGAAGGAACAGTTCGGCCGCGTCGCGGTGGAGGCCATGGCCGCTGGCTCCGTGCCCGTGGTTTCGGACAGCGGCGCCCTGCCTTCGGTGGTCGGAGACGCCGGGATCGTGACACCCGAAGGAGATCCCGCAGCCCTCGCAGCCGCGCTCGAGCGGCTCCTGTCATCTCAGGGCAGGGAATCCTTTGCGCTTCGCGGCCGAGAGCGGGTCCGTGCGCGGTTCACATGGAGCGCGATCGCCGCGGCGCTCGCGGTACGCTACCGAGGGATGCTGTGCGGGCCAGCCGGGACCTGACAGCAGGGGTGCTCGGGCCTACGAGCTCCAGTACCTGCCCGAGGACCTCATGTTCGAGCCGGGCCCAGCCTAGGCAATGCTTCCGGACGGAAGAAACAATTAGCTGTCCGGCGTATGATTGGCGAGGGATCACCGCGTGGTAAGGGTCGCAACCGTGTTGCAATAGGTCATGAAGATCAACCAAACAGATTACGTGTTGGAAATTGGCAGCGGCAATAATCCCCGGCCGAGGTCGGACATCCTGTGTGACCGGTGGATCGAAGATGACATGGAGCGCGGCGGGAACATTGTGCGGGACCGCCCGATCATCGAGGCCGATGCGCAGGACCTTCCATTCCGAGACTCAGCCTTCGACTACGTTATCTGCGCCCAGGTTCTGGAGCACGTCGATGACCCAGAGCGGATGATACGTGAATTGATGCGCGTTGCTTCGCGGGGGTATATCGAGACCCCAACCGAAGTGGCCGAGTGGCTCTACGGATGGCCCTTCCATCGCTCAGTGGTCAACCTGCTGGACGGGAAGCTTGTCATCCGGAGGAAAGACTTCACTCCACCCTTCGGTGAGCTGTTCCACGTCCTGAGCGAGCGCGACCAGACCTTCCGGAGATTTCATCTGACCCACAATCGCTTGCTCATGGTTCAGTACGAATGGGAGGGTCGGATCGACTACGAGATCCTTCCCTCCGGAACATCGGCGCTCGACCTGCGGTCGCCCGAAGTGGTGGAACGGCTTGTTCGTGACATCGCGGGTGCTTCCTTGAAGGATAGGTGGATGCCTGCCTTGAAGAGCCTGATCCCGCGCTCGGTGGCGGCTTGGGGAAAGAGCTCCCTGGCCCGCGCGAGACCGAGACAGAGAAGGGATCTCCGAGACATCATTGTCTGTCCCCGTTGCAAGGGTCCCGTGGTGTGGGAGTCACAGCAGATCTCCTGTTCGCGATGCTCCATCGAGTATCCGATCACGAGGGGTATTCCGAGGCTGTCGTTCCAAGAATCGCCGACGGACACGGCAACCGCCGGAAAGTGGGCGGTTCCGCACTGGATTCCGGTTGGGGGAAGAGAGCGAGACTAGGCCGCCCTCCGCGCGATCGCTCTCGCGCGAAGCCACCCTCGTGCCTCAGCCACCACGAGCACGAGCGGCACCACCGGCAGAACGAGCAACCGAGGCGGGGAGAAGCCCCACTTCGCCCACACCGCGACGAGCGTCAGGCCCGCGATCACCAGGAACCACGCCATGATGCCTTCTTCCCCCGCGATCACGGCAATAATGGCGGCCAGAAGAGCGAGAACGTAGGCGTGGCAGGCGCGAACGAAGGGGCGGCGGAAGCGGAACGGGCCGGCCCGGGCCACTTCGATCCGGTCGTGAAAGCGATCCGGGTGTCTCTGCTGAAGGAGCGCGTCCATCTCGTAGCGCCGGGCCCACAGGATCGGGTCGAGGAACCGCGGATGCTCGACCGGATGGACGACGCGCGCCGTCGGCTCACGGCCGCTGCGCGCCCCGGCGTCTTCCAGCGTGAATCCGAAGTCCGAATCCTCGCGGAAATAGATCCCGCCGCGAAAGAACCCCTCGCAGTAGCCGCCGACCCGCTCGAACAGCGGCCGCCGGACGAAGAGGTTGGTCGGTAGGTAGTGGAGCCGGGCGCCGTCGGGTCGTCGCGACGGGCGCCCCGACGGATCGACCGTCGCGCCTTCGAGCACGTCGAGGTCGGGCTCGCGATCGAAACGGGCCGCGGCCCGCGCGAGCCAGTCGGAGTCGGGAGCGCAATCATCCTCGGTGAAGGCGAGCACGTCGCCGGTCGCGCTCCGCGCGCCTCGATTCCGCGCCGCACCGGGACCCTGCCGGGCGGGACTCCTGACCGCGGTCGCCCGCATCGAATCGATCCGCTGCGCGATCGCGGGGGTAGGCTCGGCACCGTCGAACGAGACGATGAGATCCCATCGCGAACGGTCGAGGGTCTGCGCCGCGAGGGCGTCGAGAAGCGCGTTCAGGCTGGTGTCGCGCCCCAACGTCGGGACGACGACGGTGAAGCGGAGGGTTGGGACCGAGCCGGCTACTTCCGGCGCCACATGCCCCCGGCGGTCAGCGGGTCGCGGGCTGGGCCCGCTCGACGGCGCGCACGTGGTCGCGGAAGAAGGCCACCGTCCGCGCGAGTCCTTCCTCGAACGGCATCGCCGCGCGCCAGCCGAGGAGCTCCGCGCCCTTGGAGGTGTCGAGGCAGCGCCGCGGCTGTCCATCAGGCTTCGTCGGGTCCCAGAGCAGCCGCCCCTTGAAGCCGGCGTGCCGCGCGATCGTTTCCGCCAAGTCGCGGATCGAGATCTCGAATCCCGCCCCCAGGTTGACCGGGTCGCTCCCCTCGAGCCGCTCGAGCGCCGCCACCACGCCGCGCGCCGCGTCCTCCACGTACAGGAATTCGCGCGTGGCCTTGCCCGTGCCCCAGACCTCGATTACGTCCGCGCCCGATTCGACCGCCTCGACGCATTTCCGGATGAGCGCGGGAATGACGTGCGAGCTCTCCGGATCGAAGTTGTCGTACGGTCCATAAAGATTCACGACGAGGATGTTCGAGGCGTCGAAGCCGAACTCCTGACGGTACGCCTGCGACTGCACGAGGAGCATCTTCTTCGCGAGACCGTACGGAGCGTTCGTCTCCTCGGGATAGCCGTTCCAGAGGTTCTCCTCGCGAAACGGCACCTCGGTGAACTTGGGGTAGGAGCAGATGGTGCCGACGCTCAGGAAGCGCGCGACGCCGGCGCTCCGGGCGTGCTCCATGAGGAGCGAGCCCATCATCAGATTTCGGTAGTAGTAGGTGCCGGGGTAGCGGCGGTTCGCGCCGATCCCGCCGACCGAGGCGGCCAGATGGACGATCGCGTCCGGACTCAGGTCGTGGAGCATCCGCTCGACCGACGACTCGTGCGTGAGATCGTAGTCGGCGGACCGGAAGGTGGACACCTGCCGGTAGCCGCGCTCCGCGAGCGCGGCCATCACGTGGCGGCCGAGGAAACCGGCGCCGCCGGTCACGACGATTCGGGCGTCCTTGTTCATGCGGGGGAGTCTCCCAGAGGCCCACGGACCCGTCAAGGCGCGCGGCTTGACGCCCGGGCGCCCCGGCCCCAGGATCACGGGGTGTCGCTCGCCCTCGAGCGCGGGGCCGCGCTCTCGTTCCTCCTTCTGGCCGCCGCGCTTCCCTGGTCCATCGCGCCCATGTCGATCGCGGTCGCGCTGTCGGGCGCGCTCACGCTCGCATGCTGGTGGCGCCCCGGAGGCGAGCGCTGGGTGCGCACTCCGGTCGACCCCGCCGCGATTGTCTGGCTCCTGGCGCTCGCGATCGCGGCATTCGCCGGCGAGGACCCGGCCGGGAGCGTCCATCGAGTCACGAAGGGATTCATTCTCGCTCTCGTTCCTCTCGCGGCCTACCACGGGCGCGATCCGAAGCTCGCGCGGCGCGCGATCGCGGTCCTCCTCGTTTCGGCGGCCGTCGCGACGGTGTTCGCGCTCGTGAAGTTCGCCATGCAGGGGGGCGCGTTTCCGGTGCGCGTGCGCGGCGCGGTGGGGCATCCGCTCACCTACGGAGGCCAGGCGATGCTCCTCCTTGTGCTCGCGGGGGCGATCCTCTTCCGCTCGCGCGACCGACGATGGATGGGCGCGGCCGGCGCGCTGCTCCTTCTCCTCGCCCCGGCGCTCCTCGGGAGCTACACCCGGAGCGCGTGGATCGGCACCCTCGTCGGATTCGCGATCCTGATCGGCTTCACGCGAGCGCGGTGGCTCCCCGCGCTCCTTGGGGCGGTTCTCGTCCTCGTGCTGGTCATGCCCGGCGGCTACCGAGAGCGCGCGCTGAGCGTGTTCCATCCGCACGGCGTCTGGAACCGCGAGCGGATCATTCTCTGGGACGCGGGGTGGCGGATGTTTCGCGACCATCCGGTGACCGGAGTCGGGCTCGAGGACTTGAAACCCTGGGTGGCGCGGTACCGCTCGCCCGAGGCGCACGAGCCGCCGCACGGCCACATGCACAACGTGTATCTCCAAGTGCTCGTCACGATGGGCGTGATCGGATTCGCGGCGTTCGTCTATCTGGTCACGGCGCTCTGGCGCACCGCCGCGCGTCGCCTGCGCGTCGACGCTCGCTCCGGGGATGCGGATCCCTTCGGCATGGCTCTCCGGATCGCGACCGTGGCCGCGCTCGCGGGATTTCTCGTCGCGGGGCTCTTCGAATGGAATTTCGGTGACGAGGAGCTTCTCGATCTCCTGTTCACGCTGATCGGCCTCGCCTGGGCGGCGAGCGCCTGGAGGCACGTACGCCCCGCCGCGCCGCCCTCGTCCTGACGCCGCGGCTTCCGTGGCCGCAGGATGACGGGGGACGGATCGCGACGGCTCAGTCCATCTGGGCGGCGGCGCAGGCGTACGACGTGACCGTGATCTCGTTCGCGCCGCCGGGCACGGCCGAGGCCCTGCCCGGCGCGTGGTTTAGTCTCGGCATCGAGGTGAAGACGGTGCCGCATCGTCCGCCGTCAAAGCCCATCGCCCTGGCCCAGGGGCTTTTGGGGAAGCTCCCCTACACGCTCGCGCGCTACCGGAGCGCGGCGTTCGCCCGCGTCGTGGACGAGTGCGTCCGCACCCTTCGCCCCGCGTTCGCGCTCGCGAATAACCTCCACACGGCCTCGTATGTCGATCGCCTCAACGGGGTCCCGCTCGTTCTTCGCGAGCAAAACCTCGAGCACCTCTGGATGAGCCGCTACGCCGAGGAGTCGCTCGGTGGCCTGGCACGCGTCTACGCGGGCATCCAGGCCCGCCGGCTCAAAGCCGCCGAGCGAGCGTTTTGCCGGTCGGCTGCGCTGACGCTCGCGATCCAGGATCTGGAGCGGGACGCGCTCCGCGCGCTCGCGCCCGGCGCGTGGATCGAGACCTTGCCGGTCGGGATCGATCTCGATCGATTCGGTGAGCCGCGGCCCGAGGATCCGCCGATCGTGCTCCTCGCCGGATCGTTCGCGTGGCCGCCCACCGCTTCGGGCGCGATCCGCTTCCTCGCCGAGGGATGGCCGCGCGTGCGCGCGGCGGTGCCGAATGCGCGGCTCCGCGTCGTGGGCAAGTCGCAGCCGGATGCCCTCGTCCAGGCCGCCCGGGCCGCGGGGGCGGACATCGTGCCGGTCGTTCCTTCGATGGCCGAGGAGATGGCCCGGGCCTCGGTGATGGTGGTTCCGCTCTGGAGCGGCGCCGGGGCGCGCGTCAAGATCATGGAAGCCCTCGCGGCGCGGCTCCCGGTCGTCGCGACGCCGATCGGGGCCGAAGGGCTGGGACTCGAACGGGAGCGGCACCATGTCGAAGGGGAGAGCGCGGAGGAGCTGGGAGACCGGACGGGCGCGCTCCTTCGCGATCCGCGGCGCCGCGCGTCGCTCGCACGGGAAGGCCGCGCGTACGCCGAGGCGCACTGGGCGCAGATCGCCGTGGCGCGGCTCCAGAACGAGCTGGTGGGACGAATCGCTCGATGAACGAGTACGCTCTCTTTTTCCTGTCGGCCGCCGTGTCCCTCGTGGTGAACGCGCTCGGCCGCCTGCGTGGGCGCTCCGCCCCGAGCCGCATCCTCGTCGTGAAGCTGGACCATCTCGGGGACGTCATCCTCGCGACTCCGGCCATCCGCGCGCTTCACGAGCGCTACCCCAAGGCCGCGATCGACGTGCTCGTCCATCCCGGGGCGACGGCCGCGGTCGCGCATCATCCCGGCGTCCACCGTGTCCTCGCGTACCGCTCGCCGCGGTTCTCACGCGATGGGGGGGCCGACGATTCGTCGCGCCTCCGCGAAATCGCTCGGACGCGGTACGACACCATCGTGGAGCTGCGCGGCGACGGGCGGACGCTCCTCCTCCCGTTTCGGACCGGCGCCCGTCGGCGCGTGGATCGAGGAACGGTGCGACTCCGGAACAAGGCCTGGCGCGTCCTCGGGCGCGCGCCGGTGCTCCACGAGGTGGAGACCAACCTCGAGATCGTGCGGCCGCTCGTGGGCATGCCGGCGGCTCGTCCCCGGGTCGAAGTGGATCCTGGGTCCGAGGCGCGCGCCTCGCTGACCCGGGCGCTCGAGGAGCGCGCCGTTCCGGCCGGCGCGCGCTTCGTCGTGCTCCACCCGGGGGCCGCGTGGCGTCCGCGCGCGTGGCGTCCCGAGCGGTTCGGGGCGGTTGCCGACTGGATTCTCGGCCACTATGATGCCCAGGTCGTGCTCGTCGGCTCCGAGGACGAGCGGGATGTCGAGGACCTTGTGCGGCGCTCGATGCGGGAGGACCGGGCTCTGGCGATGACCGGCTCGCTGACGCTCGAGGAGTTGACGGCGCTGCTCGGTCGATCGGCCCTCTTCATCGGGAACGACAGCGGCCCCGCCCACCTGGCGGCCGCCTGCGGCGTTCCGTCCATCGTGCTCTTCGGACCTCAGGACCCGCGCCGCTTCGGTCCGTGGTCGGAGCGCACCCAGGTGCTGCACCATCCGGTCGCGTGCTTTCCGTGCCGCCAGACCGTGTGCGTGATGGCCGAGGATCCCTGCGTGAACCGGAACGAAGTCGCCGACGTGATCGCTCGAGCTCGTGAAGTCCTGGGGCCGCCCGAGCGCGTCCAGGCCGCGGCGCGAGGCTGACCATGTTCGCCCGGCACCGCCAGCTCCTCCAGATCGGCGTCTTCTTCCTCGACGCGCTCCTGATCTTCGCGGCGTGGTGCGCCGCGTACTGGCTCCGCTTCCACGTGCTCCATATCCCGGCGCCGCGCGGAGTGCCTCCGATCGAGCGCTACCTCTGGATCGGGGCCGTCCTCACGCCGTTCGGGCTCTTGATCCTGCGCTCCTTCCGTCTCTACCGCTCGGCGCGCACCGCGCGGCTCTCGCAGGAGCTCTGGACGCTCGTGCAGGGAGTGGCGATCCTCGCGGCCGTCGCCGCGCTCGCGTCCTACTCGTTCCGCGGGGAGGTCGCGCGCTCGGTGCTCCTGATCTTCGCGCTCCTGGCGGCGCTCTTCCTGACGGCCGCGCACGCTGCGATCCGGCTCGCGCTCCGCGCCGCGCGGCGGAGCGGCCACAACCTGCGCCACGTGCTCCTCGTGGGCACGGGCGATCTCGCCGAGCGCGTCGGGCGGAAGATGATCGCGGAGGCGGACTACGGCCTCCACGTGATCGGGATGGTCTCCGCGGACGCCACGGAGGTCGGGAATCACGTCGGGCCCTTCCAGGTGGTGGGCTGCGTCGCGGATCTGCCGGGGCTCGTCACCGAGTCCGGGGCGGAGCTCGTGTACGTGGCGTTCCCGCGCGCGGACCACGAGGCCGAGCAGGACGCGCTCGAGCGGCTCGGCGACTCGACGGCCGCCGTCCGCCTCGTCCCCGACCTCAACCGTAGGCACACGCTGAACGCGAGCGTCGAGGATTTCGACGGCACGCCGGTCGTGCTCGTGACCGAGACGCCGGAGCAGGGATGGAACTCGGTCCTCAAGCGCGCGTTCGATCTCGCCGTCTCGGCTATGTCCCTGGTCCTCTTGTCGCCGCTCCTTCTCGCGATCGCGCTCTGGGTGAAGCTCGACTCGCCCGGGCCGGCGCTCTACGCGCAGGAGCGCGTGGGCTCGAACGGACGCCGTTTCCGCATGCTCAAGTTCCGCACCATGCGGACGGACGCGGAGGCCTTGGGGCCGCAGTGGAGCCGCGCGGAGGATCCGCGCCGGACGCGGGCGGGCGGGATCCTCCGCCGCCTCTCGCTCGACGAGCTGCCGCAGCTCTGGAACGTCTTCGTGGGGCACATGAGCCTCGTCGGCCCGCGCCCCGAGCAGCCGGTCTTCGTCGACCGGTTCCGCGCATCGATTCCGCGCTACATGCTCCGCCACCACGTGAAGTCGGGCATCACCGGCTGGGCGCAGGTGAACGGCCTCCGCGGCGACACGCCGCTCGAGCGGCGGATCGAGTACGACCTCTACTACATCGAGAACTGGTCGATGAGCTTCGACATGAAGATCCTCGCCCTCACCGTCGTTCGCATCTTCCGCGACCCGAGCGCGAACTAGGAGGCTTCGGCATGGCGTTACGGCTCCACGTGGGCTGCGGCACCGTGTACCTGGAGGGATACGTGAACCTGGACGTCGAGGTGCCGGGCTACTCCTTCCTCGCGGCCGAGCGGCCCGATCTCGCCGATCGAAACCGCACGACGGTCGACCGCTATTACAAGAAGGAGGAGTCGCAGGCGACGCTCGAGCACGGGCCGGGCGAGGTCCAGTTCTGCGTGGTGGACCGCTTCGCCGATCTTCGCGCGCTTCCGTACGCCTCCGATTCGGCCGACGAGATTCGAACCGTGCAGGTGCTCGAGCACCTCGACATGCGGGAAGCGCCGCGCGTGCTGCGCCACTGGTACGAAATCCTGCGCCCAGGCGGAATGCTCCACGTGGACGTCCCCGATTTCGAGGAGACCGCGCGCCAGCTCCTCGCGCAGCCGGACGAGCCGTCCAAGGACTGGTACTACCGGCTCGTCTACGGCAGCCAGAAGAACGCGTACGCGTTCCACAAGAACGGCTTCAGCCCGGCGCGCCTCGAGCGGCTCCTGCGCGAGGCCGGCTTCCGCGAGGTGCGTCCGGTCCCGAACCGGATCCACTTCTACCCGGTGGCGATCGCCGAAGCGATCAAGTAGCGGCCGCGAGCGACCCGAACCCAGCGTGCGCATCTTCCTCGTCCTCCACCGGAGCCCGAACCCGGCGTTCACGTCGGACCTCTGGAAGGACAACCTCCACGATCCGCTCGTCGCGATGGGGCACGATGTCGTCCTCTGGGGAGAGGGGATCGCGCCGCTCTTCGATCTCGATCCCGACGATCCGGGAACGGCCGAGCCCCGCGCGCGCTTCACCGAGCGCTTTCTCGAGGCGGTCGAGGAGGCCCATCGGGCTTCGCCGCTCGACCTCGTCATCACGTACGTCTCGGACAGCCATCTCGAGCCCGCCGCGATCGATCGCGTTCGCGACCGCACCGCGCCGGTCCTCAATTTCTTCTGCAACAACGTGCACCAGTTCCATCTCGTGCGGCGGAACGCGCGCCACTACTCCTTCTGCCTCGTACCGGAGGCGGAAGCAGTCCTTCGCTACAAGCAGGCGGGGGCGGAGCCCCTCTTCTTTCCCATGGCGGCGAACCCGGACCGCTACCGTCCGGTGGATACCCCCTACCGGTACGACGTCACGTTCTCCGGACAGCGCTATGGCGATCGGACCTCGTCGATGCTCGCGCTCCGCGACGGAGGCGTGGACGCACACGCGTTCGGCCAGTACTGGGATCCGGCGCCCGTTCCCAAGGAGTCATCCGCCGGCTCCGGGCAACCTGGGATCCTGGCGCGCGCCGTGGAGCTCGCGTTCGGCGGCCGGAACGTGCTCCAGGCGATGCGCGACCGGATGGACTGGGACCGGCTCCGGACGCGCCACCAAGCGGCGCTCCATGGTCCCGTGAGCGACGAGCAGTACGTGGCGCTCTTCAGCGAGAGCCGGATCAGCCTCGGCTTCCTCATTCTCGGAGACACGCATCGAACGTCCCGGCCGCTCCGGCAGATCCGCCTCCGCGAGTTCGAGGCGCCGATGGCGGGGGCGTTCTACGTCACGGGATGGCTGGACGAGATCGCGCTCCACTACGAGATCGGGACGGAGATCGTCTGCTACCGGTCGAGGGACGAGCTCGTGGACCTGAGCCGCTACTACCTCGCGAACGACGGGGAGCGCGAGCGGATCCGCCGCGCGGGGCACGAGCGGGCGCGGCGCGACCACACGTGGCGCCGCCGGTTCGAGGATCTGT
This sequence comes from Candidatus Eiseniibacteriota bacterium, assembly GCA_036274595.1. Taxonomy (GTDB): domain Bacteria; phylum Eisenbacteria; class RBG-16-71-46; order SZUA-252; family SZUA-252; genus WS-9. The sequence continues at coordinate 41,032 of DASUFL010000147.1, forward strand.
TCGCGGAGCTTCGGCGTCGCAAGGTGATCGCGAGCGCCTGAGCCCGGCTCAGGCCCGCGTGATCAGCGCCGCGAGCCCCGTGAGGAGCGCGGCCGCGGCGCCGGCAGCGGCCAGGTCGCCGGCGCGCGGCCCAACTCCCGCGCGCCGCATCTTCAAGATTGCGACCAGGAGGAGCACCCCGCCTCCTGCCGCGTAGGCGAAGGGGAGCGACATCGCTCCCGCTCCCGCGCGGACGAACAGGGCGTAGGCGACGGCGAGCGCGATCGGGCCTACCGCTCCGATCCCCACCCAGAGCCGCCGCCCTCCGACGGGCAGGGATCCCACCGACCACGTGAGCGCGGCGATGCGTCCGAACTCTCCGAGGAGCGCCCAGGCCATGAGCGGGCGCGCCGCATCGAAGCGCGTCGAGTAGAGGAGATGGAGGAGCGGCGAGGCCGCCACCATCGTGAACGCGATCGCCGCCGCCGCGAGAAGGAGAAGGGGCTTCCACTGGCGCCTCGTATACGTCCGCGCGGCGTCCACGCCTCCGGCCGCGGACGCCGCGCTGATCTTCCCGAACGCGTAGCTCGCCAGGTAGGCGTAGAAGACGGCGCCGACGATCTGTGACAGAGCGAGAGCCGCCTGCAATAGCCCGTTCGCGTCCACACCGTGAGCCCGAACGTAGTGCGCGCGGAGCGCGAGCATCGTGCCGAGGTCGAGGAGCGCCATGAAGAGCGCCGCCGTGCCGATGCCGAGGAGCCGCTTCGCGACCTCAGGGCGGACGATCGGACGGGTGGGAGGGCCCGGCACGTCGCGGTACGCCCGGCCTCGCACGAGGAGCACGCCCAGAGCCCCCGCGGGCCAGAACAGGGCCACCCCGATCGTGGCCCCCACGAGTCCCGCGCGGGGCACGAGGAGGAAGGTCGCCGTGAGCGAGGCGGCGCCGCCGAACGCCGCGTAGATCACGGGGGCCAGGACGTCCGAGCGTCCCGCGAAGAGACCCAGCAGGAGATTCGAGATCGCATAGCCGACCAGACCGAGCACCGACCAGCGAACGAGATCCGCGTGCGAGGGCACATCCAGGAGCGCTTGCGACAGTGCGGGGGCCAGGAGGAGGGCCGCGGTCGCGATGACGAGGACCGCGGCAAGGACGAGGCCGAACGCGGTCCAGAAGCCGCGCCGCGCCCCCTCGGCGTCGCCCCGTCCCAAGGATTCCGACACCGCCTGCGCGACGGGCAGGCTCATGCCGAGCCCGGCGGCGATCCCGAGCCACGTCTGACCCTGCACGATCTGCGCGAGCACGCCGATGCCGGACACGTCGAGATGGGTCGCGACCCACTTGTTGCGGCCCACGCTCGCGAGCGCGACCACGGCGGGGTAGGCGGCGGTCGCGGCGAGCCTCGCGCCGCGCTCGACCCAGAGCCGCGCGCCGGGCGGCATGGCGGAGAGCGGCGCCTCGAACGGAGACGGCGCGGGGTTGGGCTCCGGCTGGGACGGCATGCGCGGCAGTGTCGAGGACCCTCCGCGGAGTGTCAATCGCGCCCCGTGCTAGACTCCGCCGGGTGAATGCCAGCGCACCCGCAGGCGCGCCGCTCGTGAGCGTGCTCCTCGCGAGCCGGAATGGCGCCCGCTACCTCCCCGACGCGCTCCGCGGTCTCCTGGATCAAACCTACCGACCTGTCGAGATCGTGGCCGTGGACGATGGGTCCGAGGATGAGACCGCATCGCTGCTGGACGCCTTCGCCGCGATTCATCCCCGAGTGGTGCGTCTCCGCTCCGGAGGCGTCGGCCCCGGCGCCGCGCGCGACCTGGCCTTTCGAGCGTCCTCGGGCCCGCTGATCGCGATTCACGACGACGACGACGTGTCGCGCCCGGACCGGTTCGAGCGCCAGGTCGCTGCCTTCCTGGAGCGGCCGCAGCTCGGAGTGCTCGGGACGGCGGCGGACGTCATCGACGAGCGCGGAAGGCGCCAGGGTGCGTATCCTGTGCCGCTCGATCCGAGCGCGATCCGGCGCACGCTCAAGCGGGCGCCCCCCTTCGTGAACGGCTCGGTCGTGATGCGGCGGTCCGCGTACGAGGCCGCGGGCGGCTTCAGACCCGAGTTTCGCTCCTCGGAGGATTTCGACCTCTGGCTTCGCGTTCCGGTCGAGTTCGAGATGGGAAACCTGCGTCAGCCGCTCTATGCGTGGAGGGACCGCGCTGAGAACCTCACGTCGCGCGGACGGGGCGCGATGACGTTCTACGCCGCGGTGGCCCGCGCCTTCGCCGACGAACGGCGCGAGACAGGCGGCGATTCGGTCGAGCTACTGCGCGCGTGGGGTTCGGAGGAAGAGTTCCTCGAGCACTACCCGCGCTCCGGGCGCGTGGCCTTCTACTTCGGCGAGATGCTCGCGAGGCAGGGGCACGCACGCGAGGCGCGACGGCTCCTCGGCCGCGCCCTTCGGGATCCCTCCTCGCGCCGGGCCGCGCTTCCGTGGTGGGGGCTCACGTGGCTCCTGCCCCTCACGCCGCGAGCACGCGAAGCTTCGCGCGGCAGAACGGCGTGAAGGTCCTTCTCGCCGCGGATGTCGACCTCTCGAAGCCGGGGGGCCTCGAAACCCACGTGCTCGAGCTCTCGGAGCGGCTCCGCGCGCGCGGCCACGACGTCGACCTCTGGGCGCGAGGGATTCCGAATGCCGTGCGCGCGCTCGACCCCTCGCGCTACGACATCCTCCATCGTCACACGATGGCGTGGCCGCGGAGCGTGGATCCCGGTCCGCGCGTGGTCACGACGCTTCACTTCTGCGTCGCGGGCAAGATGGACGCGTACGTGCGTCTGGGACGATGGAAGACGCTCGCGCGGCCGGGCAACTGGACCGCGCGTGCGGACGAAGGGCGCGCGGCGCGCGCTCCCGGGGCGCTGATCGCGGTCTCGAAGCGGGTTAGGGACGAATTCGCGCGCTTCCACGGCATCGACCCCGAGCGCGCGGCCGTGATCCCGAATGGGGCCTCCTTCGCGCCACCGCGCGAGGGGCGGGAGGCGTGGCGCCGGAAGCACGCCATCGACCCCGGCACGCCCGTTCTTCTCACGATCGGGAGACACGACTTCGTGAAGGGGTATGACCTTCTGGAGCGCGCATGGAGCGTGGTCCGATCGCGCCACGCCGACGCCCTCTGGGTCGTCGTGGGGGGAAGCGGCCCCGAGCGATCGGAGGGCCGGCTCGTGACGGGATCGGTGCCGCGCGACCACGTGACCGAGTGGATCCACGCATCCGACCTGGGCGCGCTTCCGTCGTATTACGAAGGCTGCAGCGTCGCGCTCCTCGAGATGCTGGCCGGAGGGCTCATGACGCTGGCGCACGACGTCGGCGGCGTTGCCGACGCCATCCGCCCCGGCGAGAACGGCGAGCTCGTGCCGCGCGACGTGAATGCGTGGGTCCACGCGCTCGACCGTGCGCTTCGCCAGTCGCCGCCGCGTCGCTCCACGGGTCTAGACCCGGCCTATCGATGGGACGCGATCGTGGACTCGATCGAAGAGGTCTATCGGAGGGTGCGTGCCCGATATCCGTGATACACTGCCGCCCATGCGAGTCGTCTTTCTCACCTCGCGACTGCCGTTCCCCCCCGAAGGGGGCGATCGCTTCCGCGTCTATCACCAGATCCGCACGGCATCCGAAGCCGGTCACGACGTCCACCTCGTGACGTTCGCGCGCGAGCGCCCCGATCCCTTGTCGATCGCGCCGCTCGAGCGCCTCCTCGCCTCGATCACCGTGGTGCCGCTCCCTCCTCTGCTCTCGGCGTTCCGCGCCGCGAAGGCGATCGCGGGGCGCGCGCCGTTCCAGGCAGCCTATTACCGCTCGCGCCGCATGGAGGAGCAGGTTCGCCGCACGCTCCGCCATGTGAAGCCGGACGTAGTCGTGACGCATCTCTTCCGGATGGCTCCCTACGCGCTGGCGAATCAGGACACGTGCCAGGCGCGCTGGATCCTCGATCTCACGGACGTGATCTCGGTCGGCATCGCCCGCTCGCTTCCGTTCCGGAAGGGGCCCGATCGCTGGCTCTACGGCGAAGAGCGCCGCCGCATCCGGCGGTACGAATCCGAGATCTCGCCCCGCTTCGACGAGTGCTGGGTGATCAGCGACGCCGAGCAAGACGAGCTCACGCGGATCGCCCCCGGCGCCGACGTTCGCGTCGTGCCGAACGGTCTCGTGCCCGGATCCTGCCTCGACGGAAACGCGCCCGATCCGGCGCGGCTCCTGTTCCTCGGCTTCCACCAGGTATTCCACAATCGCGACGCCGTGCGCTTCCTCGTCCAGGAGATCCTGCCGCGCGTCCGGGCGAGCGTGCCGGACGCGACGCTCGACGTGGTGGGAGCGGGTGCGGAAGCGCTCGGATCGTGGGCGCGAGGACCCGGGGTGCACGTGCTGGGGCACGTTCCGCGGCTCGAGCCCTACTTCGCGCGGGCCACCGTCTTCGTCGCGCCTCACCGCTTCGCGGCGGGCGTGCAGAACAAGGTCGTGCACGCGCTCGCGAACGGCGTTCCGGTCGTTTCGACCTCGGTCGTCCGGCGGGGCCTCGAGCCCATTCCGAGAGGCTTGATCCTGACCGGGGAGACCTCCGACGAGATCGCGGCGCGCGTCGTCGACGTCATCCGCCATCCGGCTCGCGCCGCCTGGATGGCCGAGCGGGGGCGAGAGTGGGCGCTCGGCAGGTTCACCTGGCGCGCGACGCTCGAAGCGCTCGAGGCCCACGACACCGATTCCGCGGCCCACGCTCCGGAACCGCTCGTCTCCTCGGCCGTGTGATCGGCCCTCCACCGAACCTCGTCTTCGCCCCGCTCGCGTTCGCCTCCGCTCTGGCGCTGACGCCGCTCCTCGGCCGCATCGCCGAGGGGACCGGCTACCTCGATCACCCCGATCTCAGAAAGCATCACGCGCACCCGACGCCGCTCCTGGGCGGCGTCGCGATCGGGCTCTCGATCGTCTCGGCGCTCCTTCTCGCGAAATACGTGTTCCAGACGACCGTGAGCGCGCCGGCGCCGGGGATCATGCTCGGCGCGGCGATCTCGCTCGTTCTCGGATTGATCGACGACTGGCGTCCGATGGGGCCGCTCGGAAAGCTCGTGGGCCAGATGGCCGCGGCGGCGAGCCTCGTCCTCTGGGGACCCCGCGTCGAGTGGCTGCACGACAATCCGATCGTGCTCGCGACCGCCATCGTTGCGGCGGTCGCGCTCTTGAACGCGGTGAACTTCCTCGACGCGATGGATGGAATCGTCGGCACCGTGCTCCCCATCATCGGAGCCGGGTTCGTCGCGCTGGCGGTGCTCTATCACGCGCCGCTGGCGACCGCGCTCGGATGGTCGATCGTCGGCGCGTGCGCGGGATTCCTCGTCTACAACGCGCCCCCCGCGCGCATCTTCTTGGGCGACGCCGGAAGCCATCTCCTCGGCTTCGGTCTCGCGACGCTCGCGCTCCAGGCGCTCAGGGACGAGCCGACGTTGCCGCACGTCGCGTCCGTCGCGATCCTCGTCGCGTATCCGCTCTTCGACGTCATGTTCGTCATGTGGGACAGAAGCGCGCGTCGGAAACCGATCTATGTCGGAGGTGTGGACCACACGACACACCGCTTGAGCCGACGGTGGGGCGCTTGGCCGACACTTGGCCTCCTGGCGCTGCTCAACGTAATCCACGTAGCGCTGGCGTTATGGGTCTGGGGCCTCTCCGGACCGCAAGCCGTGATTCCGCTTGTCCTCATTTTTGGGCTTGGATACGCCATTTTCGGCGTCTACCTGAGACGTTTGAGTCCCACCCCCAAGTTCGACATTTGACAAACGGCTTTTACAGTTGTATAGTCCGTGAAGCAAATCCACAGGGGAGCCGGTGCCACCCCACCGGTGTGGTTTCGCGAGGGCCAAACGCCATGTCACAGCGCCCTGATCCGATGCACGAGAACGATCCAGGCACGCCTGAATTGCCCGAAATGGACCCGCTCGAACGTCTGAGCCGGGGGCTCACACAATGGGAACGTGAGCTTCTCGCGCAGCCCCGTTCGCCGGCGCGTCCGCGCGCGTCCACCGATCTCGAGCGCGTCAACAACGTGCTCCAGGCGAGCCGCCAGGTCACCGGCACGCTCGACTGGAACGAGCTCCTGATTCGCGTCGTCGACGCCGTCGTGCAGATCGCCGGCGCCGATCGCGGCTTCCTCATGCGCATGCGCGAGGATGGAAAGCTCCACTTCGAGATCGCGCGGAGCCGCGACGAGGCCACACTGCCGCCCGACGAGTTCCAGATCTCCTGGGGCATCGCCGAGGAAGCGGCGCACCGCCGCGAGACCGTCTGGGTTCCCGACGCCGTCGGCTCCTCCCTCTTCCAGGATCGAAAGAGCGTCCGCGAGCTATCGCTTCGCACCGTCGTCGCTCTTCCCATCCTGACCGCGGGCCGCGTGCTCGGCGTCCTCTACGTCGACTCGCATTCGATCGCGCACGAGTTCACTCCCGAAGACATCGCGATTCTCGAAGGCTTCGCGGCGCAGGTCGCGGTGGCGCTCGAGAACGCGCGGCTGCACGAAGAGCTCAAGGATTCGAAGAACCGCCTCGAGATGGAGAACCTGAATCTCCGCCGCGCGCTCAAGGAGGAGTCGCGGTACGGCCTCCTCGTGGGCCGGAGCCCGAAGATGCTTCGCGTCATCGAGCTCATGGAGAAGGTCATCCCGACGCACGTGTCGGTCCTGATCCAGGGCGAGACGGGAACCGGGAAGGAGCTGGTCGCCCGCGCGATCCATCTGAATGGCCCGCGCCGCGAGAAGAACTTCATGGCGGTGAACTGCGGCGCGCTGCCGGAATCGCTCCTCGAGAGCGAGCTCTTCGGCTACCGGAAGGGAGCGTTCACCGGCGCGTCGGAGGACCGCATCGGTCTCTTCGAAGCGGCGGACGGCGGAACGTTGTTCCTGGACGAGGTGGGGGAGATGCCCGCCACGCTCCAGGTGAAGCTCCTCCGCGTGCTCCAGGACTCGCAAATCCGTCGCGTCGGGGACACCATCTCCCGCCGCGTGGACTTCCGCCTGATCGCCGCGACCAACCGCGATCTCAAGACCGAGGTCGAGGGCGGGCGATTCCGCCAGGATCTCTTCTACCGGCTCAACGTGGTGCCGATCTCGCTGCCCCCTCTGCGCGAGCGGGGCGAGGACACGCTCCTCCTCTCGCAGCACTTCCTCGAGCTCTTCTCGAAGCAGCAGGTCAAAGCGGTGCGCGGTCTGAGCGCGGAATCGCGGGAGCTCCTGCTCCGCCATCCGTGGCCGGGGAACGTCCGCGAGCTGGAGAACGCCATGGCTCGCGCGGTCGCGCTGGCCGACGAGGGAGGCGCCATCGAGCCGCTCCTCTTCGGGCTGGGCGCGCCGGTCACGCGGCGCTGGGACGGCCAGCACACGCTGCGGGAGACGCTCGACGCCGTCGAGGCGGAGACGATCCGCGAGGCGCTGCGCCAGTGCGAATCGAACGTCTCGCGCGCGGCGCGGGCGCTCGGCGTGAGCCGCCAGCACCTTCACAATCGGATGAACGCGCACGGCATCCGCCGCTCCCGGACCCTGAGCGAGTCCGCCGGATAGGATCGGTGCCGTCCACAATCGCTCCCCGCGCGACGTCCGGGAAGGACGCGATCGCCTCCCGGAGGCTCGCGTCGCTCCGCGCAATCTTGTGTCAGAGCGATGCGGAGATCCGCGCGCAGTTCCCCGAGTACTTCCTCACGTACTACACCTACCTCCGCATCATCCGGAATCCTGCGCGCATCGAGCACCTCTTCCAGAAGGGGTACGACATGTACCGCTATCTCGAAGCCGAGGGGAAGGACGTGCTCGATCTGGGTGCGGGATTCGGGATCGAGGCGCTCCTCGTCGCGATCTATGGCGCTCGGCGCGTGGTGGCGACCGAGATCGACCACGACATGGTCGCGGTCGGGACCTATCTCGCGGAGAAGATCGATCCGCCCGCCACCCACTTCGAATCCAAGTACGGCGACGGGATCGGGATGGAGTTCCCGTCCGCCTCCTTCGACGGGGTCATGGCCAACTGCGTCATCTCGCACGTGCGGGATCTCGAGGGCTTTCTCGCTGAGGCGAATCGCCTGCTCCGGCCGGGCGGGATCTTCTTCCTGAGCGACGAGAACAACTCGCTCTACCTCCCCGCGCGCAGCCGGCGCCGGCGCGGCTGGCACCGCATGGAGCACGAGCCGGACGGTCCCTACTTCGCCGCGCGGCGAGCGATGATCGGGGAGCGCTTTCCCGAGCTCAGCTCGAACCAGCTCCTCGAGGCCGTGCGGCAGACGCGCGGCCTCTGGGGAGAGGGCGTCGAAGCGGGGGTTCGGGAGCTCCTGGAGACGGGCCGGGTGCAGCGCAAGCCCGAGTTCCTGTATCGGGATCCTCGCGACGGGCAGTACCCCGAGCGGGAGCTCAACCCGTTCTGGATGATGCGGAAGTTCAAGGACGCCGGGCTCGAGCCGGAGCTTCTGCCCGCCTTCTTCTCGCGTGCCATCGAGGTGCATCCGCGGCAGTGGGTGAAGGATTTCCTCCGGTTTTTCTGCGTGCGGTGGCCGGCCCTGTCGGTCTACGTCTGGCCCATCATGAGGATCCGCGGGCGAAAACTGCGTTGACAGTGCGTTGTAACGTCACCTAGGCTGCGCCCTTGTGAAGTCCGCGGGCATCACCCTGATCGGGCTTTTCCTCGCGGCGAATGCCTTCGCCGCCCCTATCGACGCGCCCGCTACCCAGCCTCCCGTCCTTCCCATCCCCCAGAACCTCGTCGCCAAGGACAAGCCTGGAGACTCCGGTGGGGCCGTCGTCCTGACGTGGACGGATCCGGTTTCGCTTCCCGCGGGGGCTGACATCGAGGTGCTCCGGGCGGAGCCGCCGGCCTATGACCTGCAGCCGATCGATCACGTGGCGGCCGGAGCGGGGACGTACACCGACACCTCGGCCAAGAATGGCGTGGCGTACCGCTACGGCCTGCGCTCCAGCCTTGCGACGACCGACTCCACGGGAGCCGTCAGCGTGGCGGCCGCGACCAGCGCTCCGGTCGTGAGCGAGCCCGTCTCCTCGCACGACAACTGGTTCAAGGTCGAGCGCACCAACTCCTTCATCGCCTCGGTCCTGTTCGTGATCATCGTCCTTGGCTCGATCCAGGTGGCGCGCTCCGGCAAGGAGATCTTCATCCGCCGGATCGCCGGCTTGAACGCCATCGACGAGGCCATCGGCCGCGCGACCGAGATCGGCAAGAAGGTGATGTACATCCCCGGCATCCAGTCGATGGACGACATCCAGACCGTCGCCTCGGTGGCGATCCTCGGCCACGTCGCGCGCTCGACCGCGCGTTACGGCACCGACCTCGAGGTGCCGAACAAGGATCCGCTCACGTTCGCCTCCGCCCGCGAGGTCGTCCGTGCGAGCTACCTCGAGGAAGGAAGACCGGATCTCTTCCGCGAGGAGATGGTGAACTACGTCACGTACGACCAGTTCGCCTTCACCGCCGCGGTCTCCGCGAAGATGACGCGCGAGAAGCCGGCCGCGATCTTCCTGGTCGGCTACTTCTTCGCGGAGTCGCTCATCCTGGCCGAGACGGGGCAGTCGACCGGCGCGATCCAGATCGCCGGGCAGGCCGATCCCACGCAGCTCCCGTTCTTCGTGGCGACCTGCGACTACACGCTGATCGGCGAGGAGCTCTACGCCGCGAGCGCGTACCTCTCGCGCGAGCCGGTCCTGCTCGGTTCCATCCGGGGGCAGGACATCGCCAAGGGCATCCTCATCCTCATCGCGATCGCGGGCATCCTGCTCGCGAGCGTCCACCTGGTCGACATCTCCTCCTGGATCCGAACCAAATGAGCTTCGATTTCGGACGGGTCGCTCTCGTACTCTGCTTCGCGATCGTACCGATCATCGGGATCTTCCTGGGGCTGAACGCCCCCGGTCTCCGGAGCCGCGGTCCGATCCTGGTCGGCGTCGTCGCCGGCATCGTCCCCATCCTGGCGATGTACATCCCGAAGGGATTCGTGTCGGGGCCCGAGGGAATGGGGCCGCGGCTCGACAACTGGCTCATCATCCTGGCGGGGTTCGCCCTGCTCCTCGGAATCGTGAACGTGCTGCAGAACAACTTCAAGAAGATCGGGCGCCGGGAGTCGGGCTGGTTCTTCTCGGTCGTTCTCCTGACCGGACTCTTCGTCACGGGAGGGTTCGGGGTCTACGGGGCGCTCTCGGGGGTGGGCATCGGGTTCAACCCCGACGGTTCGCCGACGCCGTTCAAGTACATGACCGACTGGTTCTTCCAGCCGCTCCAGTCGACGATCTTCGCGCTCCTAGCGTTCTTCATGGCGAGCGCCGCGTTCCGCGCGTTCCGCGCCAGGAACGTCGAGGCGACGATCCTCCTGATCGCCGCCGGCCTCGTGATGCTCGGCCGCGTTCCGATCCTCGAGTTCCTGGCCGTTCCGTTTCCGTTCTTCCATGCCGCCGCCGCGTCCGGCAGCCAGGCGTTGGGGAAGCTCACCGAGTGGATCATGGACGTGCCGAACGGAGCGGCGCAGTCGGGCATCATCATCGGCGCGGCGCTCGGCGCCGCGTCCATGGCGATCCGCGTGATTCTCGGCATCGAGCGCGGCTACCTCGGCCTGGGGAAGGGGGAGTAGGGTGCGCGCGTTCCTCGAACGGCTCCTCCGCCTGGATCGCCGCTGGATCTTCCTCTTCGTCCTCCTGAGCGTCGCGATCCCGATCGTGATTCCGCTCGGGCTCCCCGTGACCACGACCGAATCCACGCGCAAGGCCTTCGAGTTCATCGAGGCCATGAAGCCGGGCGACACGGTGCTCATCTCGTTCGATTACGGGCCGTCCTCCGCACCCGAGAACGATCCGATGGCCGAAGCCGTCATGCGGCAGTGCGCGATCAGGAAGCTCCGCTTCATCGTGATCGCGCTCTACCCGCTCGGAGGGCTGAACCTCGCCAGCAACGCCGTGGCCAAGGTCGTGGCCGAGTATCCCGACCTCAAGTACGGCGTCGATTACGTGAATCTCGGCTACAAGGACGGCGCGTCGGCGGTCATGCGCCGGATGGGAGACGACATCGCGGGCGCGTTTCCGACGGACGAGGCGGGCACTCCCTTGGCGCAGATTCCGATGATGAAGGGGATCGCGAGCCTCCGCCAGGTGCAGCTCGTCTTCACGGTGGCGACGGGGATCATCGGCGAGTGGTGGATCACGCAGGTGCACCCGCAGGTGGGCACGCCGATCATCATCGGACCGACCGCGGTGAGCGCTCCCAAGTACTATGCCTTTCTCAACTCGGGGCAGCTCGAAGGCATGCTCGGAGGCATGAAGGGCGCGGCCGAGTACGAGAAGCTCATGCGCGCGGCCCATCCCGAGATGGAGCGCTTCTACGGATCGACGCGAGATTTCACGGCCACCAAGGGGATGGACGGGCAGACCGTGATGCACACGGTCGTTCTCCTCTTCATCCTGCTCGGCAATCTGGCGTTCTTCCTCACCCAGAAGAGGGCGGTCCGGTGAGCCATCTGCCCCCGATCGGCGTCTGGATCGCGGCCTTCCTGACTCTCTCCGCGCTCTCGTTCCTGTACAAGGACAACCCGTTCTTCCGCTTCGCGGAGAGCCTCTTCGCCGGTGTGTCGCTCGGCTACTACGTGGGGATCACCCTCGACCAGACCCTCGTTCCGAACCTGATCGAGCCGATGCAGCAGGACTTCGGCAAGCACTGGGACCTGCTCGTGCCGGGGCTCCTCGGGGTGTTGCTCTACATGCGCTATTTCCCGCGGATCGGATGGGTCTCGCGATACGCGCTGGCCATCTACGTGACCTACTACATCGGCCTCGATTTCACGCGGCGCCTCCACGGCGAAGCCATGCCGCAGATCGCCCGCGTCATCGTCGCGCTCCCCGGGCCGAATCCGCTCGCGTTCGTCTTCGTGGTGGGCGTGCTGAGCGTGCTGGTCTACTTCTTCTTCTCGATGGAGCAGGGGCCGGTGACGCGGAGGATCTCGAGGCTGGGGATCTGGTTCCTGATGATCTCGTTCGGCGCCGCCTTCGGCTTCACGGTCATGGGCCGCGTCGCCCTTCTGATCGGCCGCCTCAACTTCCTGATTCTGGACTGGATCTACCCGATTCTCGGGATTTGATCTTCGGGTCCGTCGCGGCCCTCTCCGCGGGCCCCGAGGCGGCCGGAGGCTCGGGCGCATCCGACGACGCCTTGAAGTTCACCATCGGCACCGTCGTCCGGTTCCCCGCCGGATAGTCCACCGTCACCACGTCCCGAAGCGCCGCGATCCGCTGGGTGAGGCCCGCGATCGTCTCCGTCGCCGCCCGGATGCGCGCCACCTTCTCCCGTGCCTCCGGCGTCAGCGTGGGCTGCACGTAGAGGAGCTGCGCGTTCCCCTGGATCACTTGCAGGGGATTGTTGATCTCGTGGTTCAGCGCCACCGCCATGGCGGAGACCGCCTTCATCCGCTCGGCGCGGAGCCGGTCCTCGGTCGCGCGATGGGCCGCGAGCGCGTTGCGCACCTTGATCGGGAGCTGGAACCGCACGTCCCATTCGGTGAGCGGCTTCATGAAGTAGTCCGACGCGCCGAGCGTGAGACTCCGCTCCACGTCCTCGGGGGACGTCGACGCGCTGGCCACGATCACCGGGATCTCCTTCCAGCGGTCGTCCTTCTTCATCGCGAGGAGCACGTCGAAGCCGTTCGGCGACGGCATCATGAGGTCGAGCAGCACGAGCCCGATCGTCTCCTGGCCCAGGATCTCGAGCGCCTGGTTCCCGTTGTCCGCCTCGAAGAAGACGTAGTCCCCCTGGCGCAAGACCATGCGCAGGAGCTTCCGGTTGTGCGCCTCGTCGTCAACGAGAAGCAGGTGCTGGGCCATGGGCCCCTTTCTCCGCCAGGGCGCGAATGCGCGCGATCAGCTCGTCCGCGCTCACGATCGGTTTCGCGATGTAATCGTCCGCTCCCGACTCGGCGAGGAAGCGCTCGCGAGAGCCCTTCATCGCATGCGCCGTCGCGAGAAGGATGGGAATGCGCCGGGTCTCCGGATCCCGCTTCAGCCGGCGGCAGATCTCGAGACCGTCGACCGGAACGCCGCCCCACGCGCTGTTCGAGAGCGACACGTCGAGGATCACCACGTCGACGAGGCCCTGGCGCACGCGGTCGGCCACGTAGGCCGGATCCTCCGTCACCTCGACCTCGTACCGCGCCTTCCGGGTCAGGATGAGGTCGAAGAGCTTGGCGTTCATCGGGTCGTCCTCGATGATCAGGATTCGCACGATTCCGCCTCCGCTGCAGCCGCCTGCGCCACGGGGAGGGTGATCCGGACCGCGGTCCCCCGGTTCACGCCTTCGCTGGTGAGCTGAATGGTGCCCCCCATGAGATCGACGAGCGCGCGGCTGATCGCGAGACCGAGCCCCGTGCCGCGCTGGCGCCGGTGATAGGACGGGTCCGCCTGCGCGTACTTGCTGAAGAGCGCGGCCCGACGCTCCGGCGCGATGCCGACGCCGGTGTCTTCGACCGACACGACGATCGAGCCCGCGTCGATCGCGGCGCGGACCCGCACCTCTCCTCTATCGGTGAACTTCACCGCGTTCCCGAGCAGATTCAGGAGCACCTGCCGGAACCGGGCGAGATCGACCGCCGCCAGGAGCGGCTCTCGGGGGACGTCCACCCGGACCGCCAATCCCTTCGCCGAGGCCATCGGCTGGAGCGCGTCGACCGCGGCCCGGATCGTCGGCGCGACGTCGGCCACGAGGAGCCGGAGCTCGAACCGCCCCGCCTCCGCCTTGGCGAGATCGAGAAGGTCGTTGATGACGGCGAGGAGGTGCTCCGCGGCTTCGCGAATGGAGCGCGCGAAGTCGAGGCGCTCGCCTTCGTCCGCGTCGATCCGCTGCTCGAGCAGCGTGGCGAACCCGATCACGGCGTTGAGCGGCGTGCGGAGCTCGTGCGACGTGTTCGCGAGGAAGTCGTTCTGCAGCCGGCGCGCCTGCTCGAGCTCGTGGTTCGCGTCGAGGAGCCGCTCGTTCATGCTCCCGAGCTCCGCTCCGCGCGCGCGAATGTCCTGCTCGCCTTCTCGACGCTCGGTGATGTCGCGCGCCACGAGGACGATCGCGATCAGCGCTCCCGCACGGTCGTGCGCCGGCGAGAGCCGCACCTCGGCGGGGAACGTGCTCCCGTCGCCCCGGAGAAAGCCGAGCTCGCCCGAGAACTCTCCCGACGCGCGCGCCACGTCGAGCGCGGCCGCGGGACCTGAAGCGGGAACGTGCGCCTCGCCGTCGGCCGTGGTCGCGCGGGGGGCGAAGGCCAGGTCGTCCAGCCGGCATCCGAGAAGCTCGCCGGGCGGGACCAAGAGCGCAAGCTCGGCCGCGCGGTTGGCGCTCGATACGACTCCGTCGAGATCGAGCTCGAGCACGATCTCGCTCGTCCCGACGAGGTAGGATGCGAGGATCTGGTCGCGCCGCTCGAGTCGAAGGCGACGGAGCCCGGATGCGAGCTGCGCGGCCATCCAGCGAAGCAGCGCCCGCTCCCCGTTCGCGAGCGAGGCGCCGGCCGGGAGGAAGCACTGGACCGTGGCCGGGAGCCCTTCGTGCTCGAGGAAGGGAACCGAGACGACCTCGGCATCGGCGCCGAGCATAGGCAGCGTGGCGGCAAACGCGTCGCGCTCCAAGCCCGCGAGGCCGCCCACCACGATCTCACCGAGCCAGGCCGCGCGGCTCGCGTGCGCTCGCGCGTCCGGTCCCGGCGCGTCCGGCTCGAGGGCCGCGCTCGCCTCGGGCGTGAGGCCGCGCGTCGCAATCAGCGTGAATTCGCCGCGCCCGCCCCGGTGCGCATAGAGCGCCCAGTGTCGAAGACCGGTGCCTTCGGCCACCGCGTCGAGCGCGTGGTGGACCAGGTCGTCCTCGCGGTCGAACCGCGCGAGGGTATCGCCGACCCGGTAGAGGGTGAGCTGCGCTTCCCGCGCCTGGGCGCGATCCAGGTCCAGGACGCGCGTGCGATGGAGCCACCCGGCCGCGAGGATCAGGGCCAGACCGGCAGGGAATGCGGCCCAGGGCACTCTCGAGGACGACGCGATCCACCCGACCGTGAGGCACGCGAGAAGGGCGCCCACGATTGCGAGGACGAGGGAGCGGCGCTTGGCGCGCGCGATCCCGGCAGGGCTCGATACCCCTGGCGTTGCAGGCGATGGGCTGTACGTGCTCGGCACGGAGGCCTCGGGTCAGGAGGGATGCGCCAGGGTCCGTTCGGGACTATCGGCACCCGAGAGCTGGAACTGGAGCCGCCGCGCCGGGTTTCTGCGGGTGGTGCTTCCTGCTAGCGTCCAATGCCGCAAGGGGATATCATCCGTCCTCGTGCGCCTCCGCCCGCTCCTCCCGACCCTCCTTGCCATCTCGTCCCTGGCCCTGTCCGGCTGTTCGAACAACAGCGACCGGGTGACGGGGAACGAGCGCCTGATTCGAGGCGCGGGAGGACTCGGCTCGACCCTGGTCGAGACGACCATCCCGGACCGGGACACGTACGTGACCCCGGGGACCGCCAACTACGGCTCCGTCCTCCTCGTGGGGCGTGACGCGACCTTCGAAGCCCGCGCCTTTTTCAAGATCTTGAAGATCAACCTGCCGAGCACGGACTTCATCGGGGTCGTCCCGACCGGGAACGTGCTGCTCGACTTCCCGCACATCCAGCTCCGCAATGAGCCCTTCACCATCGATCTCGAGCTGCGTGAGACGGCCACGGCTCTGGCCGATAGCGGAACGATCTCGTGGCCGGGACCCGCGCCTGGGGTCCTTCTCGCGTCCAGCACCTACGACTTCACCGGGGATCTCATCATGGATCTCGGGCCGGGGAGCTATAGCCGCGTCGCGCAGTGGACGGCCCCCGAGCCTGACTCGATCCCCACGCTGATGCTCCAGGTATCCGCTCCTCAAGGCTTCGCCGCCTTCGCCTCGCGCACCGCGCGTCTCCGCATCCCGTTCACCAAGCAGGTGGCCGGCACGACCGTCCCCGACACCGTGAGCACGACGGTGAGGTTCGATCTCTATCTCCACCCGCCGCTCATTCCGGCCGCCACGGGATCGGACACCGCGCTCGTCCTGGGCGGTCCGTTCGAGTCGAGGATCGCGATCCGCGGGCCGATTCCCGCGATGGCCCCGGGGGCCTCCATCAACGATCTGAGGCTCGTCTTCGGCGTGATCGACTCGATTCCCGGGTATGTGGTGGCGGCCGACAGCATCGCCCAGGTGCCGTTCACGATCGAGATCTACCAGGTGACCGGAACATGGCCCGAGACGGCGACCGACGGTTCCCAGGTCCCGACCGGATCGACCCCGGTCGCCCTCGTGGTGCGCTCGTTCCCGGTCGGGGACACGCTCTCGATCCCGCTCCCGCCCGACCTCGCGCGCGGCTGGACCACGCTCAACGAAGGAGTCGTCCTCGGGATACGGAACGCGAACGTGAAGCCGGGGCTCAGGCTCGGCTCGCACGAATCCGCGCTCGTGCCGCTCTTGCGCGTGGGCACGACCAGCGCGCCGCCGGGACGCTTCTGATGCGCCCGCTCGCGGTCCCACGCGCGGTCCGGGGGGGCCTCGGCATGGCGGCCCTTCTATGGCTCACGCTCGCGGCAGGGTCGGCGCGCGCCAACTCCGTCTTCTCCTCGGCCGGTCTCGGCGAGCCCTCGCTGGAGGAGAGCGCTCGGCTTCGAGCCCTCGGCGGCGCGGGCGCGGCGGAGCACGGTCCCTCGAACTTCTCACTCGTCAATCCCGCCTCCATCGCCGAGGCGCAGCACCTCATTCTCGAGGCGACGCTCCTCCAGACGCGCCGTGAGGTCACCACCCTCCACTACGGCAACGAGACCGGAAACGAGTCCTCGTTCCCCTCGGTCCGCCTCGTTCTCCGGCTCCCCAACGGCTTGGTGCTGGGCGGGAGCTACCTGATCGGGACGAACGGCGAATTCCAGGTGACGAGGCCGGAGAGCTCGGGGGCCGCGTCGGTGCTTCGCGTCGACGGCCGCGGCGGGATCAATTTCCTCCGCGTCACCGCCGCCGCGAAAGTCGGCCGGAGTCTCCGGGCGGGGGTGGACTACGAAGTCGCCGGAGGCAGCTTTCACGAGGAGTGGCAGCGCCAGTTCGCCGATCCCAACCTGGCCGCCAATCGCGACACGCTCGATGTCTCCTGGGACCGGCTGGGCCGGTGGCGCTTCGGAGTGCAGTGGGTGAAGTCCTGGATCTCGCTCGGGGGCGCCT
Organism: Candidatus Eiseniibacteriota bacterium; assembly: GCA_036274595.1. Classification (GTDB taxonomy): domain Bacteria; phylum Eisenbacteria; class RBG-16-71-46; order SZUA-252; family SZUA-252; genus WS-9. Next base: position 58,250 of record DASUFL010000147.1, read on the forward strand.
ACGAGACCGGACGGCGGCTCCCGCTCACCGAGCGCCAGGAGGCGGCCGGCTCGGTCACGGAGACCGGCAACTCCCTCCTCCTTCCCGAGGGCATCGTCGTCGGCTTCGAGCTGAAGCCGCGCGAGCGCACTCGATTCGTCGGGCAGTACCGGCGTCAGAACTACGGCGAGTCGACGATCGAGAGCGATCTCGTCACCTTCCGTCCCCTCGAGCGCTACTCGATCGGCTGGGAGCGGCTGCCACGGAACGAGGGACGCCCCGGGCTCGGCCTGCAGCGCATTCCGCTTCGCCTTGGCTTCACGGTCCTGCGCTGGCCCGATCTCCTGCCGGTCGCCGGCGCTTCCGACATCGGCGGAGGCACGGCCGCCGTGGAGGAGTGGGCGGCCTCGATCGGAACCGGCCTTCGCACGAAGGACGGTGGGGGCGCGATCGATCTCAGCTTGGAGGGAGGACAGCGAGGCGACAAGGATACGCTGGGCGCGATGGAGACCTTCTTCCGGCTTGGCCTCTCGCTACGTGTGAGCGACGAGACCTGGCGCTAGCGGGTCCATGAGCGCCGCGCCCCGCTTCTCGCGCCCCGTTCCCGCCGGCGCGCCGCACCGCTCGCACCGTCTGAGATTGCGGAGACGCTCCGCGTAGTCCACCACCGTCGAGACGAGCCAGGCGTGCGCCTGGAGCGACGGCGCCGCCGACGTCGTGGCTCCCCGATAGGGGTGGAGTCTCTCGGGGAGCGCTCCCCAGCCCTCGGCGCGGGCCGCGCACCAGAGGAGGAGCGTTCGCGCGGGATCGAGATCCTGCGTCCGGCGCGCGGTGCGGATCCCGTGCTGCGCGAGCCAGAGCGTGGCCGCGACGGACGGGCTTCCGGGCACCTCCGAAAGATCCGTCCCCACCGAATCCACGGGATCCCGCTCGTAGCGCGCGATGCCTCCGACGCCCGTTCTCACCCAGAGCGAGTCCTTCACCGCCTCCACCGTCGCGCGCACGCGTGCGTCCTCCGCTTCGGCCTCGCCTAAGAGCCCGAGCCAGAGGAGCGACGCGTCGACCCGGGACTCCGCACGCCAGGAGCGTCCGTCCCGTGCGAGAGAGGTCGCGAAGCGTCCCCATTCCGAACGGAAGAGATGCTTGGTCATCGAGCGCGCGATCGTGTCGGCGGCTCCGGCCCACGCGCGGGCGCGCGGCGCGTCGCCGAACGCGGCGGCGAGGCGCGCGGCGCCGAGGAGGCCCGACCGCACGACGACTGCGGTCCAGGCGTGGCTTCCCTCCCGCTCGTCCCAGAGATCGGGCGATTCCGGAAGCGCGGTCGCCGGATCGAGCGCGGACGCGAGGGAGTCGGCCGTGGGGCGCACCGCGTCGCGAAAGAACGGGCCGGCGAACTCCACGTCGCGCTCACGCTCGAAGTGGCGCGCGGCCGCCCACAACACGAGCGCCGGGCCCGCTGGATCGCCGCCCGGTCCGACGGGAGCACCGTCCGTGTCGGTCGCCGGTGGAATCACACCGATCTCGCGGGCCGCGCGCGCCGCGTGCTCGAGATAGCGGCGCGTCGCGCCATGATAGCCCGCGCGTCCGAGCGCGTCCGCCGCGATCGCGGCGTCGCGATGGCGGCAGGCTCGCGGCGCGTACCGGTCGGCGCCGGCCGTGCTCGCGGCCTCGAGGTCCGATCCGATCGCCCCGCTCGGCTCCTGATGCAGGCGGAGGAGCACGAGGCTCTTGTGGTAGAGCGTCTGGACGTCCTCCGGGAGGTCCGGGAGGTCGCGCGAGCCCTGGCTCACCCAGAGATTCCAGTGCCCGCGCGTCCGCGCGAGGGACTGAGGCACGCCTCCCTTCCGAAGCGCGGCGTCCTTCTTCCGCGCTTCGCGAAGCGTGGGGGCGAACACGATCCACGCCGTCACGAGCCCCGACGCGCCCGGCGCGAGCGGCAGGGGAGCCCCTGCGATCGAGTCGCAGCGCCCGCTCGCCTCGGCCGGCCCCTCGAGACGCACGCCTCCCGGGAGCGCCTCGGCCCCGGCGGCGTCCGCCGACGCACGCGCGGCGACGCGCGCCATGGGGACGCCGGCTCCGTCAGCCGTCTCGAGAGCGACGAGGGCCACGCGCCGCCCCGCGCGATGCACGACCGCGCGGCTTTCGGCATCCCACTGGACGGTCTCACGCGGCTCGCCGGGCGCGAGCGCCAGGTCGTGATGGAAGACGACCCTGAGGTCGCGCGTGCGCTCCGCGCGGTTGGTCACCTGCACGCGGCGGACGATCGCATCCAGGAGCATGTCGACGTAGGTCTCCTGCCACACCTCGATCTCGAGCTCTTCGGACGCGAGCGCGAGATCGACGATCGGAGCGTCGCCGCCCTCTCCGAGCCGGGCCGCGAACGAGTCGTCGATCCAGCGGAGCGTGCCGTCCAGAAGAAGACCGATCCTCGCCGGACGGCGCAGGAGCTGATGACCGGGGGAGAGCGAGGGAACGAAGAGCTCGCGGAGCGAGCCCGAGCGGTCGGCCGTGGCGAGGACCGATCCGTTTCCAACGACGAACGCGCGTGCCAGTGTGTGCCTCCCAGCCTCCCGACCCATTCCCAATGCAACGCATCGCACGCTATCAGAGCGCGCGCCCCGCGGTCAACGATCGCGAGTTCGACTTGACACGATTCCGGCAGGTTTCATCATGGTCGCGGTGAACCACACGCTCATGCAGCTCGGCCACTCGGCGGGATCGAACGCGATTCTCTGGTTCCATCTCGCGGTGTGGGTCGTGCTGGCCGCCTACGGCCTCCACCGGCTCCACCTCATCCATCTGTATCGAAGGCGCCGGCCCGCCCCGGCCCCGCCCGAGCCCGCGGAATGGCCCCGCGTCACGATCCAGCTCCCGATCTACGACGAGCGCTACGTGGCGGGGCGGCTCCTCGAGGCCGCGGCGGCCGTGGACTATCCGCGCGAGCGCCTCGAGATCCAGGTGCTCGACGATTCCGACGACGAGACGGCCGGTCGGATGGCGCGCGCCGTGGCGGCGCTCCGCGATCGCGGTCTCGACGCGGTCCACATCCGTCGCGGGAACCGCGCGGGATACAAAGCGGGCGCGCTCGAGCATGGTCTCGCGCTCGCGAAGGGCGATCTGCTCGCCATCTTCGACGCCGATTTCGTGCCCCCGCCCGACATACTCACGAGGATGGTCCCGCACTTCGCGGATCCGAGGGTCGGCATGGTCCAGGCGCGGTGGAAGCATCTCAACCGCGACTACTCGCTCCTCGCCCGGCTTCAAGCCATCTCGCTCGACGCTCACTTCCTGGTGGAGCACACGGCCCGGATGAGCTCGGACCGCTTTTTCAACTTCAACGGCACCGCCGGCATCCTAAGGCGGACGTGCATCGAGGACGCCGGCGGCTGGCAGTCGGACACGCTCACCGAGGACCTCGACTTGAGCTATCGCGCCCAGCTCAAGGGATGGCGGTTCGTATTCGCGGGGGACGTGGGCTGCCCGGGCGAGCTCCCGGTGGAGATGAACGCGTTCAAGGCGCAGCAGCACCGCTGGGTTCGAGGCTCGATCCAGGTCGCGCGCAAGCTCCTTCCGCGGATCTGGAAGAGCGAGGCGCCCCTCGGCGTGAAGGTCGAGGCCACGTTCCACCTCACGTCCAACGTGCCCTACGTGCTCCTCCTTCTCCTCTCGCTCATCGTCTATCCGGTCGTGCTCGCGCGCTATTCGAGCCGGAGCGTCTTCTTCCTCGCTGCGGACTCGGCGCTCCTCATCGCCGCGACCGCCCCCGTCCTCGCCTACTTCGCGCAGGCCGAGCGCGGCTCCGCGCTCAGGCGGCTCCGGTGGGTGCCTCTCGTGATGACGCTCGGAATCGGGCTCGCGGTGAACAACACGCGGGCGGTCCTCGAGGGACTCTTCTGCCGGGCGGGAGCCTTCCACCGGACGCCGAAGTTCCGGCTGGAAGCGCGGCGCGACCGCTGGCGCGGGAAACGGTACCGGTCGCCGGTTCGCGCGCACGTGCTCCTCGAGCTCGGGTTCGGAGTCTACTTCGCATGGGCGATGCTGGCGCTCGCCCGCGCGGGGCTCTGGGCGCCGCTTCCCTTCTTCCTTCTCTACCTCTTCGGATTCCTCTACGTGGGCGGGCTCTCGGTGGCCCACGCCTCGCGCCGCTCCTGAGATCCGGCCGGGCCCGCTGCCGCGCTCGCGGTCGCGCGGGTCCGGAGCCATGCCGCGGCGGCGACGAGCGCCCAGACTCCATATTCGATCCAGGGGATCCAGGACGGCAGCGTCCACTCGCCGGTCGCCCGGAAGTGCGGCAGGGGAAGGTACGAGAGCGCGACGAGACCGGTCGCGGCGAGAAGGCCCGCGTCCGGATGGAGCGGCAGGAGCGCCGCGAGCGGCACGAGATACCACGGAAACAGGGTGGGGCTCGCGACGAGGTAGGCCGTGAGGCAGGCGAGCGCGGCGCCGCTTACGGTCCGCGCGCGGGCCGAGATCGCGGCGACGGCCAGGACGAGAAGGGCCGCCAGGAGGAGCCGCGCGGCATAGCCCGAGCCGAGCGCCGCCCGGAAGAGCGGGAACAGAGGTCCGTTGAACTCCCAGTGCGCCCCGTAGGCCCCGAGTCCATGGAAGAGGGCCCGTCCCGCCCTGAGAAAGGGGAGCGTGAGGAGCGCCATGGTCAGACCGGCCGGCATCAAGACGGCCCAGGCCCTCTTCCGGGCGAGCATGGGACCGAGGAGAAGGGGCGTATACTTGACCAGAGAGGCGATGGCCCAGGCGACCCCGGCCGGAACACGGCGGCCGGCCTCGAGGAGCGCGATCGCAAGGACGAGCGCGGCCGCGGCCAGGAGATCCACGTGGCCGCTTCCGTAGCTCTCGACGAGGACGAGCGGATTCCACGCGAAGAGGAGGATCCGTTCGGGCGCGAGGCCGCGCCGCCTGAGGAGCGCGAGAAGCGCGATCCAGGCCGCGATCTCGATCGGGAGGTACGCGGCCTTGAGCGCGGCCGGCGTCGCCCGCACCGATGCGACGGCGGCAAAGAAGAGCTGGGCGGCCGGCGGATAGATCGTGGGGACGTCGGCGTGGTTGAGCCGACCGAAGAGCTCGTTCCGGCGCTCCACGAGCGCGGGATCGGAGGGGGCGTGAACGAAGGGATTGATGCCGTCTCGCGTCAGCGAGCCGTCCCAGAGATAGCGATACGCGTCCTCGGAGAGCGTGGGCGCGGCCGGGATGAGAAGGAGCCGGGCCAGGAGCGCCACCCCGAGGATCCAGCGGAGCGCACGCGCGGACATGGGCGCCCGGAGCGCGCGGTACGCGGCCAGGAGATAGGCGGCGTGGGCGATCGCCCAGAGGTAGAGGAGCAGGGGCGCCTTCGATCCCAGATCGCCGAGCCGTGGAAGCACGGCCGCGAATGCGACGAGCACGAGTCCAGCCAGAACGAGGATCATGGGCCGCTCTGGAATGATGGAGAGGATGGGCGATGCACGATGGTGGAATTCCCTCGTCCGTGAGTCGAACGGGCGAGTCGCATCCTAGGAAAGCGGGGCGGATCGGTCAACGATCCGGGTCCGGCGCCGACGCCGGCGTGCAGGAGGCGCCGCGCGCCGCGCGCACGGCCGATTCCGCGGCGGAGCTCGAGGCGCTGGATCCCGCGTCGCGCGGCCTCTGGGAGGCGACCGTCCAGACGGACGAGGAGCGAAAGCCGAGCGGGATCACGCAGGAGATGATCGGGGTCAGTCCCCGGATGCAGCGCGTGTTCCGACTGGTGGAGAAGGTGGCCCCCACGGAGTCGACGGTCTTGATCACCGGCGAGAGCGGCACCGGAAAGGAGATGGTGGCCGCCTCGATCCATCTCCAGAGCGCCCGCGCCCACAAGGCCTTCGTCACGGTCAACTGTGCCGCCATTCCGGAAACGCTGTTCGAGAGCGAGCTCTTCGGCCACGTGCGCGGATCCTATACCGGCGCGATCTCCGACAAGGTCGGCCTGCTGAAGCGCGCGGACGGAGGCACGATCCTCCTGGACGAGGTCGCCGAGATGCCCCTCTCCGTTCAGCCCAAGCTTCTGCGCGCGCTCCAGAACGGTGAGATCCGGCGGGTCGGGGACGCCGAATCCAGCCGTATCGACGTTCGCCTGATCGCCGCCACGAATCGCGACGTGAAGCGCGCGCTGGCCGAGGGCCGGCTCCGCGAAGACCTCTACTACCGTCTGAGCGTGTTCCACATCGACCTGCCGCCGCTGCGCGAGCGGCGCGAGGACATCCCGCTCCTCGCGAACTATTTCCGCCAGCGATTCGCCCGAAGGCTGAAGAAGCGGGTGGAGCGATTCAGCGAGCGCGCCCAGTACGCGCTCCTCCACTACGACTATCCGGGCAACGTCCGCGAGCTCGAGAACGCGATCGAGCGGGCGGTGACCGTGGCCGAGGGTCCCGAGATCGGCCACCTGGATCTCCCCCCTTCCTTCCGCGAGCCGTCGGTCCTCGTGCTGGGCGAGGGAAACGCGTTTCCCTACTCGGAGACGATGAGCCTGGCCCAGATCGAGGCGGAGCACATCCGCCGCGCGCTCTCCCACTTCGCGGGGAACACGACCCGCACCGCCCGGAGCCTCGGAATTTCCCGCTCGACGCTTTGGAGGAAGATGAAGCATTATCGTATTTGAGTGTCGATCTATTATGGAACGAATCGAGTTTCAAAATAGGTCATCTGTACGATTATGGCACGGCCTCGTGAGGCGGTAGGATTGAAGTTAAGTGTCATAACACCAGCGAGATAACTCCAATGGGCTTTTTGGCACAACCGGTGCTTTATCCCTCGGCAGGAACAGGGGGCGGTCCGAACCGCTCCCGAGCAAGACCAACAACGTTCAAGCACGAGGAGGAGAGTACGACCATGGCACTCATTCGTTGGACCCCGGCGCGGGACCCCTTTGCGTTTCACAACGATCTCAACCGTCTCTTCGAAGAGGTTCTGGGGGTGAGTCGAAGCCAGGGCAGCCCGGTGGCGTGGCAGCCCGCCGTGGATGTCGAGGAGCATGCCGAAGGCTTCACGATCCGGACCGAGCTTCCGGGCATGAAGCTCGAGGACGTCAAGATCACCTTCGCCGACAACCAGCTCGTCATTCGCGGCGAGAAGCGGCGCGAGGAAGAGAAGAAGGAAGCCAATTACATCCGCACGGAGCGCGTGTACGGCCAGTTCGAGCGGGCCTTCACGCTGTCCCACGCGGTCCAGCCGGAGCGCATCTCCGCGACCTATCGCGACGGTGTGCTCGAAGTGAACGTTCCGAAGGCCGAGGAGGCCAAGGCCCGCGAGATCCCCATCAAGACCTCGCAGGGAACGCAGTCGTAACGCGCGATCCGTCTCGGATCGGCGTCTGAACGAGCCAGAGGGCGCGGGGAGGCGCACGGCCTCTCCGCGTTTGGCCATGGGAGGGACAATGGGCAAGACCATCGGAATCGACCTGGGCACGACCAACTCGTGCGTGGCCGTGATGGAAGGCGGTGAGCCGGTCGTGATCTCGAACTCCGAGGGCACGCGGACCACCCCCTCCGTCGTTGCATTCACGAAGACCGGCGAGCGGCTCACGGGCCAGGTGGCCAAGCGCCAGGCCGTGACCAATCCCAAGAACACGATCTACTCGATCAAGCGCTTCATGGGCCGCCGCTACGCGGAGGTGGCCGAGGAAGCGAAGAACGTTCCGTACGCGGTGAAGGACGGCAAGGGCGGCGAGGCGGTCATCGACGTCGAGGGGAAGCAGTATTCGCCCCCCGAGATCTCGGCGATGATCCTCCAGAAGATGAAGCAGACGGCGGAGGACTATCTCGGTGAGAAGGTGACGGAAGCCGTCATCACCGTGCCGGCCTACTTCAACGATACGCAGCGCCAGGCGACGAAGGACGCGGGCAGGATCGCGGGCCTCGATGTGAAGCGGATCATCAACGAGCCGACCGCGGCCGCGCTGGCCTACGGGCTCGACAAGAAGAAGGACGAGAAGATCGCCGTCTACGACCTGGGCGGCGGCACGTTCGACATCTCCATCCTCGAGCTCGGGGACGGCGTGTTCGAAGTCAAGTCGACGAACGGGGACACCCACCTGGGCGGCGACGACTTCGACAAGCGCGTCATCGACTGGCTCGCGGACGAGTTCAAGAAGCAGGAAGGCATCGATCTCCGCAAGGACGCGATGGCCCTCCAGCGCCTCAAGGAGGCGGCGGAGAAGGCCAAGATCGAGCTGTCGACGGTCATGCAGACCGACGTGAACCTCCCGTTCATCACGGCGGATGCGTCGGGTCCGAAGCACCTCAACCTGACCCTCACCCGGTCCAAGTTCGAGCAGCTCGTGGACGATCTGATCGAGCGCACCAAGGGGCCGGTGGAGCGGGCGCTCGCCGACGCGGGGCTCAAGGCCTCGGACATCGACGAGGTGATCCTGGTCGGCGGCGCGACGCGCACGCCGAAGGTGCAGGAGCTGGTGAAGAAGCTGTTCGGCGGCAAGGAGCCGCACAAGGGAGTCAATCCGGACGAGGTCGTCGCGATCGGCGCGGCCATCCAGGGCGGCGTCCTCGCGGGCGACGTCAAGGACGTGCTGCTCCTCGACGTGACGCCCCTCTCGCTCGGCATCGAGACCCTGGGCGGCGTGACCACGCGGCTGATCGAGCGGAACACCACGATTCCGACGAAGAAGAGCGAGACCTTCTCGACGGCGTCCGACAACCAGACGCAGGTGGAGATCCACGTGCTCCAGGGCGAGCGGCAGATGGCGCAGGACAACAAGACCATCGGGCGCTTCACGCTCACCGGCCTTCCGCCGGCGCCGCGCGGCCTCCCGCAGATCGAGGTGACGTTCGACATCGACGCGAACGGCATCCTCCATGTGGCGGCGCGCGACAAGGCGACCGGCAAGGAGCAGAAGATCAAGATCGAGGCGAGCGGCGGTCTGAGCGACACCGAGATCAAGCGCATGGTGTCCGACGCGGAGTCCCACGCCGAGGAGGACAAGAAGCGGCGCGAGGACATCGAGGTGAAGAACCGCGGCGACGCGCTGGCCTACGAGACCGAGAAGAACCTGAAGGACCTCGGGGACAAGGTGGACGCCGAGTCGAGGAGCAAGGTGGAGAGCGCGCTCGAGAGGCTGAAGAAGGCGGTCGAGCGGAACGACACTGCCGAGATCCGGAGCGCGAGCGAAGCCCTGACCTCGGTCTGGAACGAGGTCTCGAGCAAGCTGTACGCCGAGGCGTCGAAGGGCCAGGGGCAGGAGCCGCCTCAGGGCGAGCCGCAGGGCGCGCCCCAGGACAAGCGCGAAGGCGGCGACGGAGCCGTCGACGCGGATTACGAGGTCGTGAAGTGATACTAGTGAACGAAGCCGCATAAGGTGAACGAAGCCGCGCGGCGGCTTCGTTCAGAACCAAATCGGCACAGCGCCCCGGGAGGCAAGCCCGGGGCGCTCCATTTTTCGGTCTCGACGACGTTGCCGGGGCGTACCCTCATGCGAGACCTGAACGAGCCGTTCCCCATTCGAGGGAGAGGAGACCCACCATGACCAGCCGTGAGCCCGCGAAGGCGACGTTCGCCGCCGGGTGCTTCTGGGGAGTGGAGTCGATGTTCCGCGCGATCCCAGGCGTCCTCGACGCCGTGGTCGGCTACACCGGCGGACGCACCACCCATCCCACCTACGAGCAGGTGTGCACGGGACGCACCGGGCATGCCGAAGCGGTCCAGGTGACGTACGACCCGGAGCGCGTCTCGTACGAGACCCTTCTGGAAGTATTCTTCGAGAACCACGACCCGACCACGCCGAACCGCCAAGGACCGGACGTGGGCGAGCAGTATCGCTCGGCGATCTTCACCCATTCTCCGGAGCAGGACCGCCAGGCGCACGAAGCCGTGGACAAGCTGACCGACGCGAAGCGCTTCCGCCGTTCGATCGTGACGCAGATCGCGCCCGCCGCGCCGTTCTATCCCGCCGAGGATTACCACCAGCGCTATTTCGAGAAGCGCGGCATCGCGCCCACCTGCCACGTGATGCCGAAGTAGGGCCCGCCGCCGCGGCACACGCCCGTTCGCCCCTCCGTGATACGATTCCGCCCCCGGGCCGCATCCGCGGTTTCGGGAGCGCGGGATCCCCGGGGGCCAGATGCTCGGCAAGACGCTCACCCATTACACGCTGATCGACCGCCTCGGCGGCGGCGGGATGGGCGTCGTCTATCGCGCGCGCGATCTGCGCCTCAACCGCGACGTGGCGGTCAAGGTGCTGGCCCCCGCGATCCTCACGAACGAATCCGCGCGGCTCCGCTTCCGCCGGGAAGCGATGGCCCTGTCGCGCCTCAGCCACCCGAACATCGCGACCGTCCACGATTTCGACTGCGCGGACGGCATCGACTTTCTCGTCATGGAGCACGTGGAGGGAGAGACGCTGGCGCAGCGCCTCGGCCGGGGGCCCCTCTCCGAAGCCGACGCGACACCCATCGCGATCCAGATCGCGGAGGCGCTCGAGGAGGCCCACGAGCAGGGCGTCGTGCACCGCGACCTGAAGCCGGCCAACGTGGCGATCACGCCGAAGGGACGCGTGAAGGTGCTCGACTTCGGCCTCGCGCGCCTCCTCCAGACGAGCGATGCCGCCGACACGATGGCGCTCACGGACGCGGGCTCCTGGTCGGGGACGCTGCCCTACATGGCCCCGGAGCAGCTCGAGGGGAAGGACGTGGATGGACGCGTCGATCTCTACGCGCTCGGTGCGCTCCTCTACGAGATGCTCGCTGGACGGCGGCCCTTCACCGCGATGGGAGCCGGACCGCTCATGAAGGCCATCCTGAACGAGCGCCCCCAGCCTCTGGCGCGCCTGCGCGCCGTGCCGCCGCGCCTCGAGACGCTCGTCGCGCGCCTCCTCGAGAAGGAGCCCGACCGCCGGCCCCGAACGGCGCGCGACGTCATCACGGCGCTGAAGGGGGACGGCCCATCGGCGATCCCGGCCTCGACCACTCCGTCCATCCGCGGCCTCGTCGTCCTGCCGCTCGAGAACCTCTCCGGCGATCCGGAGCAGGAGTTCTTCGCCGACGGGATGACCGAGGAGCTCATCGCGGATCTGGCGCAGATCCAGGCGCTGCGGGTGATCTCGCGCACCTCCGCGATGCGCTACAAGAAGACGACGAAGACGCTCCAGGAGATCGGCAGCGAGCTGAATGTCGACGCCGTGGTGGAAGGTTCCGTGCGGCGGCACGCGGATCGCGTGCGCATCACGGCGCAGCTCATCGAGGTCGCGACGGATCGTCATCTCTGGGCCAAGAGCTACGAGCGCGATCTCAAGGACGTCCTGGCGCTCCAGGGCGAGGTCGCGCGAGCGATCGCGCAGGAGATCCGCGTGAAGGTGACGCCGGAGGAAGAGGCGCGCCTCGCGCGGTCGCACGTCGTCGACCCCCGCGCGTACGAGAGCTACCTTCGCGGCCGCCAGCACTGGAACAAGCGGAACGACGAGGGACTCCTGCGCAGCCTCGAATATTTCCGGGAAGCGGTCGACCTCGACCCCGACTGGGCGACCGCGCGCGTGGGTCTGGCCGACGCCTACTGCGTGATCGGCTTCTACGGCACGCTGCCGCCGGGGGACAGCTTTCCCAAGGCGAAGATCGCGGCGACCGCGGCGCTCCGGATGGACGACCGGCTCGCGGAGGGATACTCGGCGCTCGGCTACGTGGAGCATTACTTCGAGTGGGACTGGGCGGCGGCCGAGCGGAGCTTCCATCGCGCCCTCGAGCTGAACGACGGCAGCGCCTACATCCACCTCTTCTACGGGAACATGCTCGCCGCGATGGGTCGTCGCGAGGAGTCGGTCCGGACCGTCACGCGCGCCCACGAGCTCGATCCGCTGTCGATGATCATCCGCGCCGCCCGGGCCTGGATGCATTTCTTCGGACGCAGCCTCGATGACGCCGTTCGATATATCGAGGAGCTGATGGACCGAGAGCCGGACTTCTCGACAGCGTTCCTGTGGGCGGCGCCGATCTACGAAGTCCGGGGCGAGTACGACAAGGCGCTTCGCGCCGCGGCCCGCGGCGGGGAGATGACCGCGCGAAACCCCTGGGCCCTGTCCGGCATGGCCCGGGCGCTTGCGAAGATGGGGCGCCGGACCGAGGCGGAGGCGATCCTGGCGGAGATGCGCGAGCTCGCCGCGCGGCGCTACGTCTCGCCCTACGACCTTGCGCTCGTTTGCGAGGCGCTGGAGCTGGACGATGAGGCGTTCGCGCAGCTCGAGCGCGGCTTCGAGGAGCGCGCCAACATGATGGTCCTGCTCGGCGTGGACCCGCGTTGGGACCGTCTCCGTCCCGATCCGAGATTTGCCGAGCTGGAGCGGCGGATGCGCTTCCCGGCCACCGTGAAGACGCTCCAGCCGGCCCGCTAGCCACGTCCTCCGGCGGCCAGCCGGGGCGGGTAACCCCCCGCAGCCGCAGCCGACTTCCCCCTAAACGTTTCCCCCCTCCGCGCCGATAGCTACGGCGTCGGGTCGTCCGTCCCATCTCTGGGTCGCGGGGGTCGTAACGCCTTGAATCTCAATGTCGGCATCATCATGCCCGCCGGGTCCGAGCGGGAGCGCCTGGTCCAGCACGTCGAGGACTCGGGTTGCCCCGTGCTCGTGGCCGAGCACGTGAACGAGTTCCTGGCGCACGTCCAGGCCGAATCGTGCGGGTTGGCCCTCCTCGACTTCGGGGACTCCGAGAATGGCGGCCCCGATCACTCGGAGCGCCGCTCGGCGGTCAAGACGATCAAGGAGCGCTTCCCGCGGCTCCAGCTCGCCCTCTGGCTCGACCGCAGCTCCGCCGCCGAAGCGGCGGAGATGAACGAGCTCGGGATCCGGAATCTCTATCTCAAGCCGGTCCGCTTCGACCCGATCGACGGCCTCCTCAAGGCGGCGGGGAAGAGCGCCGCGCAGCAGGCACGCCAGCAGCGCGAGACCGCGCGCGTCCGTGAGGAGTTCCGCTTCGACCGCATCGTCGGGCAGAGCGCCGCGCTCAAGGACGCGATCGGACTCGCGCAGAGCGTCGCCGAATCGAGCGCGACGTCGGTTCTCCTGCTCGGCGAGAGCGGCGTGGGCAAGGAGCTCTTCGCGCGCGCCATCCATGGCGAGAGCCCGCGCGCGCACGGCCCGTTCCTCGAGATCAACTGCGCCGCCATCCCGCGCGAGCTCCTCGAGTCGGAGCTCTTCGGACACGAGAAGGGGGCGTTCACCGACGCGACCCAGCTTCGCGTGGGTCTCTTCGAAGCGGCCGAGCACGGCTCGGTCTTCCTCGACGAGATCGGCGAGCTGCCGCTCACGCTCCAGGCGAAGCTCCTCAAGTTCCTCGATTCGAAGATCGTGCGGCGCGTCGGCGGCACCCGCGACATCCCCGTCGACGTGCGCATCCTGGCCGCGACCAATCGCTCGCTCGTCGACGAGGTGCGCCAGGGCCGCTTCCGCGAGGACCTCTATTACCGTCTCAGCGTGGTTCCGATCTCCATCCCGCCGCTTCGCGACCGCGACGACGACGCCGCGCTCCTCGCGCGCCTCTTCGTCGAGCGCGTCGGGCGGAAGCTGGGCAAGAAGGCGCACCTGAGCCCCGCGGGGGAGAAGGACATCGCGCGGTACGGCTGGCCCGGCAACGTCCGGGAGCTCATGAATGCGATCGAGCGAGCCGTGCTCCTGGCGCGCACGGAAGAAATCGGGCCCGACGAGCTCGCGATCCCGAAAGCCCGGGACGGCTCGGGGCAGGACGTCGGCCTGGCCGACCTGAATCTGCGGATCCCGTCCGATGGGGTCTCGCTCGTCGCCGTCGAGAAGGCCGTGATCCTGGGAGCGCTGGCCCGGACCCACGGTAACGTGGTGGAAGCCGCCCGGCTGCTCCACATCGGCCGCGGCAGCCTCCGCTGCAAGATGCGACGCCACGGCCTCGGGCGCGAAGAGCCCGTCCGGGTCGGCGCCCTCTAACCCCCGCCTTCTCGCCTTGACACCCCCCCGGGGGGTCCGTAGCCTCAGTTCAGGAACTTTCCGGGAACCCACCGTTTGCTCCCGCGCATCGATAGGGGCGAGGAAGACGTGACCCAAGCCGAGACCGACGAACAGCTCGTCCGGAAGTCTCAACAGGACGACGAGCGTGCGTTCGGCGAGCTGGTGTCCCGCTACGAGTCGAAGGTGTACAGCCTCGCCCTGAAGATGCTCCGCAATCCGGAGGACGCGGAGGACGTGCTTCAGGACACGTTCCTTCGCGCGTACCGGGGCATCAAGTCCTTCAAAGGCAATTCCACGTTTTCGACGTGGATCTATCGGATCACGGCGAACTCGGCGCTCATGCGCCTTCGAAAGCGTCAGCTCCCGACGGTGTCCATCGACGACGCCGACGAACGGGAAGCGCCGATCAATATCGCCGACTGGGCACCCGGCCCGGTCGAGCAGATGCTCAACCAGGAAACGCAAGCCGCGATGACCGAAGCCATCGATGCCCTTCCCCCGGAATTCCGCCAGGTGTTCGTGCTGCGCGACATCGAGGAGCTCTCCAACGCCGAAGTGGCCGAGATCCTCGATCTCTCGGTCGCGGCCGTGAAGTCCAGGCTGCACCGAGCGCGCCTCAAGGTCCGCAACAGGCTCGCGACCTACTTCACCGAGCCGCCGACGCGGCGCGCCATGGGAGCTCAGTGATGATGACGTGCAAGGAGGTCCTCGAATCACTCTCCGGGTATCTCGATGAGGATCTGAAGCAGGAAGTCGCCGTCGAGATGAAGAAGCACATCGGACTCTGCACCGACTGCCGCGCCGAATTCGACACCCTCACGTTGACCATCAAGCTCTATCGACACTTCGAAACGCCCTCCATGCCGGCGGATTGCCATGACCGCCTCGTGAAGGTGCTGGAGCTGGAGAAGCTCAAGCGCACCCCCGGCAAGGAATGACCCCGGGCGGGTCCGATTTGGAACCCCGGCGCATCGAGCTCTACCGTCCCCAGAACCAGCTCGGCGATCTCCTCCTCAACGTCCCCGCCATTCGCGCGATTCGCGACCGTTTCCAGAGCGCCCACATCACGCTCGTCGTCGGACCCCAGAACGCCCCCGCCGTGCTCGGCCAGGCCTGGGCGGATCGCGTCCGCGTGGTGCCCACGAAGGGCGTGGGGGCGATCGTGGGGGCGTTCACCCGGAGCGGGCCGCGCGCCGATCTCGCGATCTACTTCACCACCGTGTCGTACTCGAAGAGCGCCGCCTGGCTGGTGCGCACGTCGGGCGCCACACGACGGATCGGGTTCGATGCCGCGCGCTACGGCGAGCGCGACCGCGCGGCGCTGACCGGGGTGGTCCCGTATCCGGATGGAGAGCGCCATCAGTCCGAGGTCTCGCTCGCCCTCGCGCGCGCGGCGGGGGCCGGCGCCGCGGTGCCGCCGCCTCCGTACTTCGTGCCCGAGGCCGCGCTCCTCGAGCGGGCTCCGGGCGGGCATGTGTACCTCCATCCCGGGGCGGGGAAGGTGAAGAACCGCTGGCCGGCGGAGCGATTTGCGGAGGTGGCCCGGGCGCTTCTCGCGCGCGGGTGCGAGATCTCCTGGATCGAGGGGCCGCAGGACGAAGGCTGCGTGGATCGCGCGTCGAGCGCGCTCGGCCGGAGCCTCCCCGTCGTGCGCGGCGAGACGATCCCGATGCTCGCCGCCCGCTTCGCCCGCGCCGCCCTTTACATCGGGAACGACACCGGCCCGCTCCATCTCGCCGCCGCGACCGGATGTCCGACGGTCGGGATCTACGGATGGTCGGATCCCGAGCAGTGGTCGCCCGTAGGACGCTGCGTCCGCTCCGTGCGCGCCCCGGACGGCACGCTGGAGTCGATTCCGCCCGAGCAGGTGCTGGAGGCTGCGCGTCCATTGTTGGAGGAGCCCGCGTGCATCCTTTAGCGCCTTACGCGCGCGCCCCTTACGCGCGCGCCCCGCAGGGCGCGCGGAACTCCACGGTCCTAGCCGCCGCGTTTGTAGCGTCGTTGTTTTTGCTCGCACCGAACGCCCACGCCGCCGCCCCATCCCCCCAAATCACGCGCATCCGCACCATCACGGACCGCGAAGCCCGCCGCGACACCACCGACCTCGGCCGCTGGCTCCTTGCCGATGGCAACGCCGCGGCGCGCTCCGCCGCGGCCGTCGCGCTCGGCCGGATCCAGAACCGAGGCAGCGTGCCCGCGCTCTCGCGCGCGCTCGACGACCGTTCGCCCGGAGTCCGGCGCGACGCCGCGTTCGCGCTCGGCCTGATCGGCGACTCGACCGCGGCGCCCGCGCTGATCCGGCGGCTCGGCGTGGAGACCGATCCTCATGCGCGCGACGCGTTGATCGCCGCGCTCGGGTTGGCGGGCGGCAAGGCGGCGGGGCCGTCGCTCGCGCGCTCGATCCAGTCCAAGCGTCTCCTCGAGCGCGGCGCCGCCGCGCTCGCCGCGGCGCGCCTCAAGGACTCGACGCTGGTCGCTCCGCTCTCCGCGGCCGCGCGCGACGCGTCGCCGGAGGTCAGGTGGCGCGTGGCCTACGCGCTCGGGCGGATTGGGGACCCCGCGGGCGCCCAGGCGCTGCGCACGCTGTCCACCGACAAGGTCGATCTCGTGCGCGCCATGGCCGCGCGCGCGATCGGCGATGTCGGAGATTCCACCGCCGGCGCGCGGCTCGTGTCGCTTCTCGGCGACCCCGCGTGGCGCGTCCGGGTGAACGCCGCGCATTCTCTGGGCGTGCTCAAGGCGCGCCGCGACGCGCGCTCGCTCATGCCGCTCCTCAAGGACCCGGTCGCGCACGTGCGATGGGAGGCGGCCGCGTCGCTCGGGCTCGTCGGAGATTCGACCGCGATCCCGCGACTTCAAGAGGTCCTCGACGACAGCTCGACCGGCGTCATCCACGCGGCGGCGACGTCGATGCTCCAGATCCAGGGCGACCGCGCCGTCGCCGCGATCGCCCCCGCAATCGATCTCCTCCCCGGTTATCTCCGCTCGAGCCTGGTCGAGGCGCTCGGCCCGGTGAACGGCCCGCTCGCGCTCGAGACGCTCCTCGCGCGCGCCCAGGACTCGACAGACGCGCAAGAGCAGGCGGGGGCCGCGTCGGGGCTCGCCAAGCGCCCCGCGGACGCGGCGGTCTCGATTCCGATCCTCCGCGCGCTCCTCGCATCGAAGGACTTCACGGTCGTCTGTTCCGCGGAAGAGGCCTTGGGCGCGCTCGGAGACAGCGCGTCGGTGCCCGCGATCGCTCAGCTCCTCCTGCGCACCGGCACGCCCGAGGCCGCGGACATCCGGAGCTCCGCCGCCACCGCGCTTGCGTCGTTGAAGACCTCGGCCGCGCTCGACGCGCTCCGCGGAGCGCGCTCGGACCGCGAGCGGCGCGTGCGCGAGATCGCGACCACGGCGCTCGGCCTTCCGGCCGATTCCGTCGCGGCCGAGCCGGCGCCCGAGCTTCGCGTCGAGCCGATTCCGAACAATCCGGCGCTCGGGGCCACGATCGAGACGTCGCGCGGGGAGATCCGGATCGCGCTCGACGCGAAGACCGCGCCCCGCACCGTCGAGAACTTCGCGCGGCTCGCGCGGTCGGGCTACTTCAACGGCCTCAACGTCCATCGCGTGGTGCCGAACTTCGTCGTCCAGGACGGCTGCCCCCGCGGCGACGGGTGGGGGAGTCCCGGCTACGCGATTCCGTGCGAGTACAACGCGATCCCCTACGAGGCCGGCACGGTCGGCATGGCGCTGTCGGGGAAGGACACGGGGGGAAGCCAGTGGTTCATCACGCTCTCGCCCCAGCCGCGGCTGGACGGCAAGTACACCGCGTTTGGCAAGGTCACGGCGGGCATGGACGTCGTGGAGCGGATCATGCCGGGGGATCGGATCCTCAAGATCACGATCCGCTGATCCGCCGCCCTACGCCAGCGCGAGGATCAGCCGTTCCAAGAGCTGCTTGAGCGCGGGCGCCACCGCCTGCACCGCGCCCGTCACTTCCTCGTGGCTCAGCTTCCGCGAGCTCTTGCCCGCCGCCCAGTTGGTCACGCACGAGATCCCCGCAACCGGCACGCCGAGCGACGACGCCATCGCGACCTCGGCCGCCGTCGACATGCAGACCGCATCGGCTCCCATCTGCTCGAGCATGCGGATCTCGGCAGGCGTCTCGTAGGAGGGACCGAGCGCCACGCCGAGCACGCCCCGCTCGGCGCGCACGCCGGCGACCGTCGCCGCGCGCATGGCCTTCGCGAGGAGGTCGGCCGAGTAGACCGGGCGCGCCGTGAGCCCGCGCGGCCCCGCCACGGACCCGGCGGCTCCCCGGAGCGGAGCGCGCGCCTGCAGATTCACCTGGTCCTCGATCAGCATGAGCGAGCCGGGCGCCATCCGCGGGGTGATCCCTCCCGCCGCGTTCGTGACGACGAGCGCCTTCGCTCCGAGCGCCGCGAGGAGCCGCACCGCGCGCGTCACTTCCTCCGCGGAGTAGCCCTCGTAGAGATGGGACCGTC
This sequence comes from Candidatus Eiseniibacteriota bacterium, assembly GCA_036274595.1. Taxonomy (GTDB): domain Bacteria; phylum Eisenbacteria; class RBG-16-71-46; order SZUA-252; family SZUA-252; genus WS-9. The sequence continues at coordinate 76,655 of DASUFL010000147.1, forward strand.
CCTGTGCCACCACCACGGCGCGGCCCGCCCACTTCCCTAGGAGCAACCGTCCGGAATGGCCGGCCACCGTGGAGCGCGGGAGTCCCGGGATGTCGGCGGTCGGGATGCTCGCTTCCCAGGCCACCCCTTCGGCGAGAACTCCGAGGCCGCTTCCCAGGACGAGCCCGACGCGCGGCGACGCCTGCGTGCGGCGGCGGACGACGCGCACCGCCTCCTCGAGGTCGAACGCGACGGCGCCCGCCGCGGCGCGCGGCCCCGCCGGCATTACAGGACGTCCGGGTCGGTGCCGGTCTGCGGCGAGAGCGAGAGGCGGAGCGCCCGCCTCGAGAGGAACATCAGGTAGACGAGGGCGATGAGATAGGGCGCCAGGTCGAGCGCGATGCCCCACTCCGCCTTCGTGCCGCCGAGCGGGCGCGCCGCGCGCGCGAGCGCGGGCCCCAGGGCGAGGAGCAGGGCCGGCACCAGCGACCAGCGCGCGGCGATGACGCACGCGAGCGCCAGGATCCCGAGCGCCGCGGGGGGCGCGGCGGCGTGCGCGAGCGCGAGCAGGACGACCGCCGGGGCGGCGAACGCTCCGCCCACGACCACGGCGCCGATCCGGTACGCGACTGGGGGCGCGCCGGGAACCCACCAGGCCGGATTCTCTCCGAACGCGCGGAGCCTGAGGCCGAACGACGTGTTCGCGAGGATGGCGGCGCCCAGAACGATGAGGAGCGGCGCAACCCAGACGGCCGGATTCAGAGCGAGCAGGGCGGCGTAGGTGTCGTCGAACGACGTCCCCCGGAGGAGCCAGGCATCCGCCGACTGCGTCGCGAGGAGCGGCGCGTGCGAGCGCAGGAGGAGGACGAGCGCGCTCCATGGGACGAGGCTCGCGACGAAGGTTCCGAGGGCCGGATCGACGCGCGAGAGCTGGACGAGCGTTCCTGCGGCTGCCGCGAAGACGAGCGCCGCACCCAGGGCCGCAAGCACCGCCACCGCGAGGTGTCCGGTCGCCTCGTAGCCGAAGAAGAGTCCCAGCCACGCGCTCGCGACGCATCCCTCGACTCCGAGACCCGAGAGGCCCGCGCGCTCCCAGAAGAGGCACGCCACGGCGAGGAGCGCGAGCGCGAGCCACTCGATGGGAAGCTGCACCAGCGGGCCCAGGTAGAGCGAAGCGTCCACGCCCGCCCTCAGCCCGCTTCGCGCAACAGGGAGCGGACCTTCGTCTTCAGGAGATCGATCGCGACCGCGTTGTAGCCCCCTTCGGGAATCACGAGATCGGCGTAGCGCTTCGAGGGCTCGACGAACTGGAGGTGCATGGGGCGCACGCTCGCCTCGTACTGGCGGATCACCTGGTCGAGGGTCCGTCCGCGCTCGGTCAGGTCGCGCTTGAGCCTCCGGATGAACCGGATGTCGGGATCCGCGTCGACGTAGAGCTTGATGTCCATGAGCTGGCGGATCGCCGGATCGTCGAGGATCAGGATCCCGTCCAGGATGATGATGCGGCGCCCCTTGACCTTCACCGGCTGCGGATGTCGCGTGTGCGTCCGCATGTCGTAGATCGGGATGTCGGCTTCGCCGCCCGCGAGGAGCGCCTCGAGATGGCTGCGCAGGAGATCGCGGTCGAACGCGTCGGGATGGTCGAAATTGCGGCTTTCGCGCTCCCCGAGCGGGATGTTGGTGAGATCCTTGTAGTAGGAGTCCTGCTCGAGGATCAGGACCTTCTCGGAGCCGATGTCCTCGGCGATGGACTGCGCAACGAGGGTCTTGCCCGCTCCCGTGCCGCCCGCGATGCCGATGAGGATGCCGCGCCGGTTGGCCCCCGGCGTCACCGAGCGGCCTCCGGAACGCGATCGGGCTCGAGCTCCATCGGCTGGATGGCGGCGATGTAGGGGAGATGGCGGAAGCGCTCGGCGAAGTCGAGACCGTAGCCCACGAGGAAGCGGTCGGGGACCACGAAGCCGACGTAGTCGAGCGGGACCTCGCGCTCGCGCCGCTCGCGCTTGTCGAGGAGGGTCGCGATCTTGAGCGACCGGGGACCGCGCGCGAGGAGCGTGTCCCTGAGGAAGGAGAGCGTGTGCCCGCTGTCCACGATATCCTCGACCAGGATCACGTCGCGCCCGGCGATCCCGCGCTCGAGGTCCTTCACGAGGCGCGGAGCGCGGCTCGACTCGCTGGACGAGCCGTAGGACGTCACGCTCACGAAATCGAGCTCGTGCGGGATCGGGATGGCTCGCATGAGATCGGCGACGAAGAAGATGCAGCCGTTCAGGACGCCGACGAGAAGGGGGGTGCCGTGGGGGTGGTCCCGAGCGATCTGCTTGCCCAGCTCCCCGATCCGGCGGTGGATATCAGCCGTTCCGATCAGCACTTCCATGGCGAGGCGGCTCTCCCGTTGGCCCGCGGCACTCTAGCATCCGTGGAAGCGGGGTGTCAAACCGCCGGCGGGGCCCGGCAATTCCGCGCAAGTTCCATCCCGGCTTGCCGATAATAGGCGGAGACTCGCGCAGGGCAGCTGCTCCTCGAGGGAGGAAGGGCTTGGCCGAGCAGGTCGTCATGGAGCGAAGGAACGGGCAGCGGAGGCGGTCCGACCGGCGGGCCCAGGGGCGCATGGAGCAGCAGATGCTCTACCTCCTCTGGGGCATCGGCATTCTCAACTACACGGACGCCGCCCAGACGGTCTACCTGCTCAATGCGAAGCTGATGATCGAGGCCAACCGCATCATGGCCTTCCTCCTCGACCGTTCGCCGTACGTCTTCTGGATGTACAAGACGCTCGTCCCCACGCTCGGCTGCGTGCTCCTCTGGCGCTACCGGAGGAAAGTGCGCTGGCTCTACGGCGCGGTGCTCACCGTCTTCGCCGTCTATCTCACGGTCGTGATCCGAAGCTTCCTCTACATGGTCCTGCCGATCGCGCCGCACGCCTGACCGCCGCCTCGTTCCGCCCGCCGTGCAAGATTCCACTGGGTGGCTTTTCGCATCACCGTGGCGGCCTGGGCGCAAACACCCAGCCGCGGCCGGCGTCGCGCTGGCCGCTGGAACTTTCTGTGAAATCGTAGGTTCAGCCCATTGGTACCGCTTGCCGATGGGCCGGCTGTCGGTGCAATTTCCAATGGCATGACACGTGCAATTCCCCCCTCCGGCGCGCTTGTTGCGCCTGGACAGGGGGTGTCCTATGGGCGGTCCACACTATCTGAAGCTGGCGATTCAGCCCGACCTCAAAGCGCCGTCCGCGCACGAGGACGTCGGCTACTTCTTCATCAACAGCTTCCTCCTCTCGCGCATCGATTCCGACCTTCCGTCCGACCTCGCCGAGTTCGACGAGGACGTGAACATCTACACGGCGTCGCTCCTCTCCGGCGTGGTGTCGGGGCGCGAGGATCTGCTCCGCGCCGACCTCGTCTCGACGCGCGACGCGGACGTGTTCGCGCGGGTCCAGGAGAGCAAGGACCAGCGCCATCGCTATCGCGTGTACAAGGCGAACGCGGACTTCCTCTACGTCTCGCTCGGCATCTTCAGCGAGGGCATGGCGGGCGTGGATCCCATGCGCGCCACCGACGAGGACTCCGACCGTCTCACGGGACGCGGCAAGTCCTACTACCAGTTCGCGTCCGCGTACGCCGAGCGGCTCTACGGTCCCAAGGCGGGCATCACCGAGGTCATGGACAAGCTCTCGCGGAATTTCGAGGCCTACACCAGGGTCATGACCTGGATGAGCGGCGAGTACCTGAATCTCGTGCGCCGGCTGAGCGCGGGCGAGGTCTTCCATATCGAGCGCTCCGCGCAGGAAACGTTCGAAGGCGAGCACAGGCGCGCGACCTGGGACGCGCTCCTCGACAGCTACGTGGAGTGGCAGAAGACCCACGCGAAGGACGCCCGCCGCCGGCTCATGCGCGCCGCGCGCGAGCTCAAGCGCATCGATCCGGAGTTCTCGCTCCGCGTCTTCCGCGAGAAGTGGGGCCCTCCCCGGCGTCCGTAGCTCCTTCTCGATCCCCAGGAACGCCTGAAGCGGCCGCCCGAGCGGCCCCTTCGTTTGACACCCCCCGCGCCGTCCAGTAGCTTGGACCGGCTCATGAATTCTCCTCTGCGAATCGGCATGCTCGGCTGCGGCGTGGTGGGTACGGGACTCCTCCACTTGCTGCGCGATCGCGCCTCCGAGATCGAGCAGGCGGTGGGCGCGCCTCTCCGTGTGACGCGCGTCGCCGTGGCGGATCCGAAGAAGCGGCGCGAAGCCGCGCTCGAGGGCGCGACCCTGGGCGGCGACGCGATGGCCGTCGCGGAGGCGGACGACATCGACCTCCTCGTCGAGGTGATGGGAGGCGCCGACCGGGCGCTCCCTCCCGTCACGCGCGCGCTCGAGCGCGGCCTCCCGGTCGTCACCGCGAACAAGCTCCTCGTGGCGCACCACGGCGCCGAGCTCGAGGCCGTGGCCGCGCGCACGGGAGCCGCGCTTCGCTACGAAGCCTCCGTCGCCGGCGTGATCCCGGTGCTCCAGAGCCTGGACCACGGCCTCCGCACCGAGCGCTTCGAGCTCCTCGTCGGGATCCTGAACGGGACGACGAACTACATCCTCTCGACGATGGAACGGGAGGGGCGCGACTTCGCCGAAGCGCTCGAAGCGGCGCGGAAGCTGGGCTTCGCGGAGTCGGACCCAAGCCTCGATCTCTCCGGCGCCGACACCGCGCAGAAGCTCACGATCCTCGTGCGGCGCGCGTTCCCCGCGTCGATCGAGCCCTCGTCCATCCCGACCGAGGGGATCGTGGGCATGGAGCTCGAGGATCTCCGCCAGGCGGACCGCTTCGGCTACGTGGCGAAGCTCCTCGGCATCGCGATGCGGACGCCGGGGGGCCTCGACGTGCGGGTCCATCCCGCGTTCATCCCGAAGCGCTACCTCCTCGCGTCGGTGCGGGACGAGTTCAACGGGATCTACCTGCGCGGGGAGGCTTCGGGATCGATGATGCTCTACGGGAAGGGGGCCGGGGCGTTTCCCACCGCGCAGGCCGTGCTCGGCGACGTCCTCGCGCTCGCGAAGGAGCGAAGCCGCGCAGGCGCGCCGGCGCGCCCGGCGCGGCGTCCGAAGCGCGAGGAGGAGCTCACGCGGCTCTCGCCGGACGAGGTGCGCACGAAGTACTACCTCCGCCTCATCGTCGAGGATCGTCCCGGCGTTCTGGCGCAGGTCGCGCACCGGCTCGGCGGCGCCGGCGTGAGCGTGGCGCAGATGTTCCAGGAGCCGGGCGTGCGCGGCGAGTCCTCCATCACGATGCTCACCCACGAGGCGCGCGACAAGGACGTGCGCGACGCCGTCCAGGCGATCGCCGCGCTCCCCGCCATCCGCAAGAAGCCGCGCGCCGTCCGGATCTTCGACATTTGAGCGCCTGGCGCGGGCTCCTCCGAGAGTTCCGGGACATCCTGCCCGCCGTTCCCGAGGCGTCGGTCGTGACGCTCCTCGAGGGGAACACGCCCCTGATCCCGGCGCCCGCGCTCGCAAAGCGCATTCGCCCGGGACTCGAGCTCTATCTCAAGTTCGAGGGCATGAACCCGACCGGCTCGTTCAAGGACCGCGGCATGACCGTGGCGGTCTCCCGCGCCAAGGCAAAAGGCGCGCGCGTGGTCCTCTGCGCTTCGACCGGGAACACCTCCGCGTCGGCGGCGGCGTACGCCGCGCGCGCGGGGCTTCGGTGCGCGGTCGTGATCCCGGACGGGCAGATCGCGCTCGGCAAGCTCGCGCAGGCGATGGTGCACGGCGCGCGCGTGCTCGCCGTGCGCGGCAATTTCGATCGGGCGCTCGAGCTCGTGCGCGAGCTTGGCGACGAGGGGGCCGCGGTGGTCGTGAACTCGATCAACCCCGACCGGATCGAGGGGCAGAAGACGATCGCCTACGAAATCGTGCGCCAGCTGGACGGGCGCGTGCCCGACCTGCACGCGCTTCCGGTCGGGAACGCCGGCAACATCACGGCGACCTGGAAGGGCTACTCCGAGCGGAGCGCGAAGGAAGGCGGGGGCTCGCCGCGCATGATGGGCTTCCAGGCCGAAGGCGCGGCTCCCATCGTGCGCGGCGCGCGCGTGATGGAGCCGAAGACCCTCGCGACCGCGATCAAGATCGGAAACCCCGCCTCGTGGCAGGGGGCGATCGACGCGCGCGACCGGTCGAAGGGTCTCATCGACATGGTGAGCGACGACGAGATCGTGGCGGCGTACCGCGCCCTCGCCGACCTCGAGGGCGTCTTCGTCGAGCCCGCGTCCGCCGCGGGGGTGGCGGGCCTTCTCAAGATCGGCCCGAGCGGCGCCCTCGACCAGGCCAAGGTCGCGGTGTGCACGCTCACCGGCCACGGACTCAAAGATCCGGAGCGCGCGGTCCAGGTCTCGCCCAAGGTCGAGACCGTGAACGACGACGTGGCGGAGCTTCGAAAGGCGCTCCTCCCGTGAGCCCGCGCGCGTCACGGAAGCGGCGCCCCGCGGGATTCAGCCAGTGGGGCGTGATGGTGCCCGCGTCCACGTCGAATCTGGGACCCGGCTTCGATTGCCTCGGCCTGGCGCTCCGCGTGCATCTGGTCGCGACGGCGCGGCGCATTCCGGAGGGATTCTCGATCGAGCGGCGCGGCGAGGGATCCGATCTCGTTCTCGATCCGCACAAGGATCCCATCCTGAACGCCTTTCGCGAGATCTGCCGGCTCGCGAAGGAGCCCGTTCCCACCGTGGCGCTCACGATTCGATCCAAGATCCCGGTCGCCCGCGGTCTCGGATCGAGCGCCGCGGCGATCGTGGCGGGGCTCGCGCTCGCGAACCACTGGCTCGGCGACCGCTTCGCTCCCGAGGATCTCTTCCGCGAGGCCGTGCGCCTGGAAGGGCATCCCGACAACGTGGCCCCCGCGCTCTATGGAGGCTTCGTGCTCTCGATGCCGCGCTCCGACGGGGACATCGAGCCGCTCCGCCTACCGTCTCCGCGTGGGATCGCGCTCACGCTCGTCGTGCCCGACGTCCAGGTGAGCACGAAGGAGGCGCGCGCGCTCCTCCCGCGCAAGATCGCGCTCAAGGACGCGGCGGCGAACACCGCGCGCGCGCTGGCGCTCCTCCGCTCGCTCGCGACGGGACGCGTGGATCTCTTGGCCGACGCGCTCCATGACGTGTACCATGTGCCTTATCGCGCTCGGCTCATCCCGGGCTATGAGCGCGCGGTGGAAGCGGGAGCGCGCGCAGGCGCGTTCGGGGTCACCATCAGCGGAAGCGGTCCCACGCTGCTCGCGTTTCACGCCCCGGGGACGATCGCGGGGACGCGGGTGGGCGTGGCCATGATCCGCGCCTTCGCGCGTGCCGGAGTGCACGCGCGGGCGATTCCGGGATCCATCGCGCCGCGGGGCGCGGTGACCCGCACCCTCGGCTAGGGGGCCGTCGCTGCCGCTGCTCGTCCAGAAATACGGCGGGACCTCGGTCGGTTCGCCCGAGCGCATCCAGAAGGTCGCCGACCGGATCGTCAAGACGCGCCGAGCCGGAACCGATCTCGTCGTCGTCGTCTCCGCGATGGGAGACACGACCGACGACCTCCTCGATCTCGCCGCCAAGGTCTCCGACCGGGCGCATCCGCGCGAGATGGACATGCTCCTCACCGCGGGGGAGCGCATCTCGATGGCTCTCGTCTCCATGGCCGTGAACGACCGGGGGCAGGAGGCGGTCTCCTTCACCGGCTCCCAGAGCGGCATCGTCACCGACACCTCCCACACGCGCGCCAAGATCCTCGAGGTCAAAGGGGACCGGATCCGCGAAGAGCTCGCACGCGGGCGAGTCGTGATCGTCGCGGGGTTCCAAGGGGTGAGCAAGGATCGGGAGGTGACCACGCTCGGCCGGGGAGGCTCGGACACGACGGCCGTGGCCCTGGCGGCCGCGCTCAGGGCGGAGTCCTGCGAGATCTACACCGACGTGGATGGGGTCTACACCGCGGACCCGCGCGTCGTACCGGATGCGCGCAAGCTGGACCAGCTCTCGTACGACGAGATGCTCGAGCTGGCCTCGCTCGGCGCCAAGGTTCTCCATCATCGCTCGGTCGAGATCGCGCGGCGCTTCCGGGTGCCGCTCCACGTCCGATCGAGCTTTCACGACGGCGAAGGGTCCAGAATCGGAAAGGGTGGCTCGATGGAACAGGTGGTGATCCGTGGCATCGCCCACGATCCGGACGTGGCGAAGATCGCGCTCCTGGGCGTACCCGACCGGCCGGGCGTGGCGGCGGAGATCTTCCGCGCCATCGGCGGGCAGGGGGTGAACGTCCGGATGATCGTCCAGGCGAGCGGATCGGATGGGAAGAACGACGTGACCTTCGCCGTAGGATCTCATGAGGTGCGGGGCGTGCTGCCCCTGATCGAGGACGTGCGGAAGCGGATCGGCGCGCGCGCGTTCGTCTACGACCCGGATGTGGCCATCCTCTCCGTGGTCGGGGAGGGGCTCGCCACGTCGCCCGGCACGGCGGGCGAGGTCTTCGCGGCCCTCGCCGCGGAGAAGGTGAACATCGACATCATCAGCACGTCCTCGATCACCATCACCTGCATCGTGCGGAAGGAAGACCTGGACCGCGCGGTGAAGGCGCTTCACGCCGCGCTCAAGCTGGAGCAGGAAGTCTAGGACCAAGGATGGGAGATCCCCCATGGGGTGGACCGAGAAGCCGTCGGTGCTCCGGCGCGGCGCGGCCCCGCCGGATCAACGCACGTCGGCGATCTTCATCGCCACGTCCTGCCTCCTCCATGTCGCCCTGCTCGCGTTCTTCGTGACCAAGGCGAGCCGGATCCAGGACATCGCGCTTCCGGCCTCGGGCGGACCTTCCCCGAAGACCCGCACGCAGCTCGTCCGCCTGACCCCGCTCCGCTCCTTCCCCAACGCGGAAGCCTCCGCGCCGGCGGCGGAGCCGGAGCGCGAGCGTCCCAAGCCCGCGCTCATCAAGCGCTACACCCCGGGAGCGAAGGTCGTGGTGCGCCCCGAGCGGGGCGCGGCCAAGAAGAGCGCCACGGACGAGACCAAGTCTCCGCCGAAGACCGTGGCGGCCGCGCCGCAGGCGGACACGAGCCCGCGCTGGTACTCCGCCGATTCGACGAAGAGCACGAGCGTCGCGACCGACGGCGACTTCCGCTGGGCCTATTACCTCGCCGCGATCCGGAACAAGATCGGCTCGCGCTGGGTACCTCCTCCGGGGATGGAGGGGCGGCTGGTCAAGGCCACGGTCTACTTCCGCATTCACAAAGACGGCCAGATTTCCGTCGCTTCCGTCGAGACCTCGTCGGGGTACGCTTTCTTCGATCAGACGGCGATGCGCGCGCTGCTCGCCGCCACACCGCTCCCGCCGCTCCCGGTGGGATACACGGACGACTACCTGGGGGTCCACTTTGGGTTCGAATACCAGCAGTAGCCGCTCCGCGCTCGCGCTCTACTTGGCGGTGGCGCTCCTTCTCGTCTGGCCGGGACGGGCCACCACGCAGACCGACGTGCGCATCGGCGTGAAGGCCTCCGGCACGCTCAAGTCGCCGCTCCTCCTCGAGCGCTTCCGCGCGGGCGCGGGGGCGGAGACCGACGCTCGCAATGCGCACGACGTCGTGCGACATGACTTCGATCTCTCCGGCGTCTTCGCGGTGGCCGACGTCGAGCCGCTCACGGAAAAGCTGACGCCGAATCCGGCGGAGCAGGGAACGGTCCGCGTGCAAGGAATCATCGAAATGGCGGGACCAGGGCTTCAGTTTTCGGGGGAAGTGCTCGATATCGGAAGTGGGGAGTCGGTCTTCAAGCGGTCGTATCCGACCACGCGCGGCGACATCAGGCGAACGATGCACAAGTTCAACGACGACGTGATCGAGGCCCTGACCGGGGAGCGGGGCATCGCGGAGACCAAGATCGCGTTCGTGCGCACGACCGGACGGGTGAAGGAGATCTGGGTCGCCGACTACGACGGAGAGAACGGGCGCCCGCTCACGCACGACAACTCGATCGCGCTCTCGCCGGCCTGGGCGCCGTGGGGCTCGGAAATCGCCTTCACCACGTTCAAGCGCGGGAACCCCGATCTCTATCTGTTCGATCTCGTGCGCGGCGCCTCGTATCCCTTCTCCACGCGTCCCGGGCTCAACACGGCCCCTTGCTACTCCCCCGACGGGAAGTGGATCGCGTGCACGCTGACGCGCGACGGAAACGCCGAGATCTATCTTGTGAGCCGCGACGCGCAGACGGCGCGGCGCCTCACGCGGAACGGCCGGATCGACTCCTCGCCTTCCTTCAGCCCGACGGGGAACCAGATCGCGTTCACGTCCGACCGCTCCGGATCGCCGCAGGTCTACGTCATGGACACGGAGGGCTCGAACCAGAGGCTCATCACGCTGGAGGGGAAGTACAACGACTCGCCGCAGTGGTCCCCCAAGGGGGACCGGATCGTGTACGCGTCGCGGCACGACGCGGTCTTCGACGTGATCGTGATGGACGCGAACGGGCAGAACGCAGTCCAGGTCACCTTTCAAGCGGGGCACAACGAAAACCCCCGCTGGTCCGCCGACGCGCGGAAGATCTACTTCAGCTCGACCCGCTCGGGACAGCGGCAGATCTTCATCATGAATCCGGACGGGAGCGACGTCGTCCAGCTCACGAACAAGGGGGGAGAGAGCTTCAATCCGGCCGCCGGTCCCAGGGCCAAGAAGCGCCTCCAGGCGGCCGGTTCGGGTTGACCCTCCAGGGTACGTATGGTAGGTTGTACCCGTGTGGAAGTTGTTGCGCGCCAACACAATGAATCAAGGAGGACCACAGATGCAGCGAACGCCAAGGATTGCGACGCTGGCCCTCGCCGCGCTCCTTTTGGGGATGCTGGCGGGCCTCGGATGTTCCTCGCGCAAGCAGGTGACCACCGCTGACACCACACCTCCTCCGCCGCCACCGACGGAGACCACCACGCCGCCGCCGCCCTCGGAGCCTCCCTCGGAGACCACGGCGGAGCCCACGGCGGCCGGGCTCGACGACGCGTTCTTCGATTTCGACGCGGCTGAGATCCGGAGCGACGCCAAGGATGCCCTGACCAACAACGGCCGATATCTCCAGGCGCATGGCGGCACGAACGTGGTCATCGAAGGGCACTGCGACGAGCGCGGCTCGGTGGAGTACAACCTCGCCCTCGGCGAGCGCCGCGCGCGGGCCGCGAAAGACTTCCTGGTGAGCTACGGCGTGCCCGCCTCACGGCTCACGACGATCTCCTACGGCAAGGAGCGCCCCTTCGATGCCGGGCACGACGAGAGCGCCTGGTCCAAGAACCGCAGGGCGCACTTCGTCTCGAAATGACGGTTCGCAACGCATTCCTGACGCTCACGCTCGGCTCGGCCCTCGCGTTGGCCGGGTCGAGCTGCGCGCCGGGCGGCTACTACAACACCAGTCAGTCGGCGCTCGACAGCCTGCTCACGAGCCAGGCCGCGCTCGCGAAGCGGATCGACGCGATGGAGAAGAAGCTGGACATCACACGGGAGGGCGTCGCCTCCAGCCGGGCGACCACGGACACGCATTTAGTCGAGATCAGCCAGAGGCTCGACGTGCTGGACGGGAAGCTCGAGGCCTCGAGCGCGCGCGTCTCGCAGCTCAGCCTGAAGGTCGACACGGTGAAGCAGAAGATCACCACGTCGGACTCGACGCGTGCATCGTCGCCGGCCGGCTCGGCGGATCCCGAGACGATGTACCAGGCCGCCTACTCGGACATCGCGGCGGGGCGCTACGCCCTCGGGCGGGAAGCGTTCCAGACGTATCTCAAGAGCTATTCCGACACCGAAATTGCCGACAACGCCCAGTACTGGATCGGCGAGTCGTACTACGGGCAGGGGGACTTCGCGAACGCGATCGTCGAGTTCCAGAAGGTGATCGACAACTATCCCAAGGGAGACAAGGTCCCGGCCGCGATGTTCAAGATCGGGCTCTCCCAGTCGCGGCTCAAGCAGACCGCGGAATCGCAGAAGACCTACAGGGCGCTCATCCAGAAGTATCCGAAGAGTCCCGAAGCCGCTCTCGCGAAGGAGCGACTGGGCCAGAAGTCGTAACACGCGGCGGGCGCCGCGCTACGCCGGGCGCCGCGCGGTCATCACGAGGATGTGCCCGTACGGGCTCTCCTTCGCATGCCGCTCGATCGTGTCGAGGCCCAGGCGCCTCGTGATCGAGCGCCCGTAGGGCAGGAACCACCATCCCACGATCGGATTGTGCGCGCGGAACTCCGCCCCCGGGATGCCGGCCGCGGACGCGAGCGCGCGGAAGCGCGCCTCCGTGAGGTCGTCCTCGAAGCCGAAGATCCACTTCCCCCGCCACTCCGCGATCTTCTTCCCGGCCATGAAGGGATAGTCGCGCGCGTTCGGCACGGTCACGAGAAGGAGTCCGCCCGGCTTCGTGACGCGCCACATCTCCCTGAGAAGCTCCGCCTTCCCCTCGTCCGTGAAGTGCTCGATGACCCCGCCGTTCCAGGTCACGTCGAACGCGCCGTCCCGGATTCCCATCCGGAGGCCGTTCATCTGCGCGTAGTCGGCCGCGAGCCCGAGCCTATGGAAGTGGTCGTGCGCGAATCGCAGCGCCCCCGCGGTCAGATCCACGAGCGTGATGCGCGCGCCGAGCGAGGCGAAGAACGCGCTCGTCGTCCCCGACCCGCATCCGACCTCGCAGATCTCGAGCCCCTTGGGGTCGCCGATCGCCTGGAGCAGATGGCCGTGATAGGCGATGCGGTCTGGCGCCTCGGGATCGATGGAGGCGTAGGTGGCGGCGACCTGGTTCCAGACGCTCGCGATGTTCTCGGGCTGGTGGGTGGGCGCGGACATGCGGTGGCGGAGTCTGACATCCCGCCGCTTGGTCTTCAAGTCTCGCCGGGGCGTATACTCGTTCACGGAGCGTCCAGCGGAAGAGCGAGAGGGAGGAGCGAGAACGCCGTGCGATTCGACAAGTTCACGACCAAGAGCCAGGAAGCACTCGCCGAGGCGCAGCGCCTCGCGGAGCGGGCCGGCCACCCCGAAGTGGGCACGGAGCACGTGCTCCAGGCGCTCCTCGACCAGAAGGGGGGCGCGGTCGTGCCGGTGCTCGAGGCCGCGCGGGTTCCGGTCGACCGGATCCGGCGCGCGCTCGAGCAGCGCTTTCAATCGCTCCCCAAGGTGTCCGGCGGACGCCAGACCGTCCTCTCGCCGAGCGTCGCGTCGATGCTCGAGCACGCCGAAGTCGAGGCCGAGCGGCTCCGCGACGAGTACGTGAGCACCGAGCACTTCCTGCTCGGCGCGCTCGATCCCGCCGTCACGTCCGAGATGGGGCGCCTCCTGCGCGATGCAGGGGCGACCCGTGAGAACGTCTACCACGCGCTCCTGAGCGTGCGCGGAGGAGAGCAGGTGTCGACCCCCGATCCCGAGGAGACCTATCAGGCCCTCACCAAGTACGCGCGGGACCTGACCGAGGCGGCGCGCAAGGGCTCGCTCGATCCGGTCATCGGCCGCGACGACGAGATCCGCCGCGTGATCCAGGTGCTGTCGCGGCGCACCAAGAACAACCCGGTGCTGATCGGCGAGCCGGGCGTGGGGAAGACGGCGATCGCCGAGGGGCTCGCGCAGCGCATCGTGAGCGGGGACGTGCCGGAGGGGCTGAAGTCGCGCCGCGTGCTCGCGCTCGACCTGGGCGCGCTCCTGGCCGGCGCCCAGTATCGCGGGCAGTTCGAGGAGCGGCTCAAGTCGGTGCTCAAGGAAGTGCAGCGCTCCCTTGGCCAGGTCATCCTCTTCATCGACGAGCTCCACACGCTCGTGGGCGCGGGAGCGGCCGAGGGCGCGCTCGACGCGTCGAATCTCCTGAAGCCCGCGCTCGCGCGGGGCGAGCTCCACTGCATCGGCGCGACCACGCTCGACGAGTACCGGAAGCGCATCGAGAAGGACGCCGCGCTCGAGCGGCGCTTCCAGCCGGTCTTCGTGTCGGAGCCCACGGTGGAGCAGACGATCGCGATCCTCCGCGGTCTCCGCGAGCGCTACGAGAACTTCCACAAGGTGAAGATCCAGGACGCCGCGCTGGTCGCGGCCGCCATCCTGTCGAACCGCTATCTCACCGATAGGCAGCTCCCCGACAAGGCGATCGATCTCGTGGACGAGGCCGCATCCAGGCTCCGGATCGAGATGGACAGCATGCCGAGCGAGATCGACACGCTCGAGCGCAAGAAGCGGCAGCTCGAGATCGAGCGGCTCGCGCTGAAGCGCGAGAAGGACGACGGGGCGAAGACGCGGCGCGCCCTCATCGAAGAGGAGATCGCCGAGACCGAGACGGAGCTGAAACGGCTCACGGATCACTGGGGGCGCGAGAAGGCCGCGGTCCAGAAGATCAACGAGGGGCGCGCGCGGATGGAGGAGCTCCGGAACGAGGAGCGAGAGGCGGAGCGCGGGGGAGACCTCGAGCGCGTCGCCCGGATCCGCCACGGAGACGTGCCCAAGGTGCGAAAGCAGCTCGACGAGGACACCGCCGCCCTGGCCGTGATCCAGAAGGATCTCAAGCTCCTCAAGGAGGAGGTGGACGAGGAGGACATCGCCGAAGTGGTCGCGCGCTGGAGCGGCATTCCGGTGCAGCGGCTCCTCGAGAGCGAGCTCGCGAAGCTCCTCCACATGGAGGAGCGCTTGGGGGAGCGCGTGGTCGGCCAGGATCAAGCGGTGCGCGCCGTCTCCGACGCGGTCCGCCGCGCGCGCGCGGGGCTTCAGGATCCCAACCGTCCCCTCGGCTCCTTCCTCTTCCTCGGCCCCACCGGGGTGGGCAAGACGGAGCTGGCCCGCGCCCTCGCGGAGTTCCTCTTCGACGACGAGCGCGCCATGGTGCGCGTCGACATGTCCGAGTACCAGGAGAAGCACACGGTCGCGCGCCTCATCGGCTCGCCGCCGGGCTACGTCGGGTACGAGGAGGGGGGACAGCTGACCGAGGCGGTGCGACGCCGTCCGTACGCCGTCATCCTGCTCGACGAGATCGAGAAGGCCCACGCCGACGTGACGAACGTCCTCCTCCAGATCTTCGAGGACGGGCGGCTCACGGACGGGCAGGGGCGCACCGTGGACTTCAAGAACTCGCTCGTGATCATGACGAGCAACATCGGGAGCGATCTCATCCTCGAGGCCGAGGGAGCGAGCGCCGAGGAGCTGCGCCAGCCCTTGATGGGGGCGCTCCGCTCGCACTTCCGCCCCGAGCTGATCAATCGCATCGACGAGATCCTGATCTTCGAGCCGCTCGGACGGGACGAGCTTCGCGAGATCGTGCGGCTCGAGCTCGCCAAGGTGGAGCGCCGGCTTCGCGAGCGCGAGCTCGCGCTCGAAGTGGACACGCCGGTGCTCGACCGGCTCGCCATCGAGGGTTACGACCCGGTTTTCGGCGCGCGGCCGCTCCGGCGCGTCATCGAGCGCCGCGTCCAGAATCCGCTCGCGCAGGCCATTCTGCGGGGCGAGTTCCATCCGGGTGATCGCGTGCGGGTCACGCTCGGCACGGACGACGAAGCGCCCTTTAGGTTCGAGCGCGCGGAGCACCGGGAGGCGGTGGGGGCTGGCCGCTAGCCGGGGATCGCCCGGTCGAAAAAGCGATAGCTTCCGTGTTCCCTTCGCTTTCCGCTTGACGCTCCGGTGCCCCCGGCCGTAGCGTCGCGCGTCGCGTTGCGGCGCAACCCACCCTCGAGCGCCGCCCTCGGCCACCCGGGGCTTCCATGCAACTGTCCGAGCTGATCAACGAGAACGCGATCCGCCTCCACCTCGCGGCGCGCGACAAGGAATCGTGCATCAAGGAGCTGGTTGCGCTCCTCGAGTCCGCGCATGGCGTGAATACCAAGGGCGAGATCCTGAGCAAGGTCCTACAGCGGGAGTCGATGATGTCGACCGGAATCGGCAACGGCGTGGCCATCCCGCACGGGAAGACCCGGCTCCTCGATCATCTGGTGGCGGCCTGCGGGGTGGCGCCGGCGGGGATCGAGTTCGACTCCATGGACGGAGAGCCGGCGACCCTCTTCATTCTCCTCGTCTCGCCGGAAAGCCTCCGGGGACCCCACGTGAAGGCCCTGGCCAACGTCTCCAGGCTCCTCAAGGAGGAGTCGGTCCGGAACGCGCTCCGGACGAGCGCCACCCCCGAGGCATTTCTGGGGGTTCTCCGGGAGGCGGAGTCGCGGTATCTTTAGAGAGCCGCCCGGCCCCCCGGGCCGGACTTGACGGCCCCCCGCCTTCTTAGGTAGCTTTTCCGCCACACCACGCCGCGTCCCCCAGAAAGGAGCTTTCCCCTTTTATGAAGTATTTGCGAGGTTTCGGGGCCGGGGTATGCCTTGCCCTGGTCCTGGCGGGTTGCTCCAGCCCAACCGAGGAAAACAACAAACCGGGCGTCTATTCGCCGCTCATCGTCGGGATCAGCGCAGACCACGAGCCGGCGATCCGCGGCTTGACGAACCAGCTGACCGTCCTCGTGACCAACGTCAACAGCCTCCCGGTCACGTACCACTGGAGCGCGGCCGCGGGCACGCTCCTCGATTCGACGTCGGCCACCGTGAACTGGCAGGCGCCCGACTCGGTCGGGACCTTCGACGTCACGGCGTCCATCGAGTCCCAGGACGGCGACGCGCACTTCTTCAAGACGACCACCTTCCACGTCTTCGTGGACAACGAGTACGACCGCTGGACCAATAGCCCCGAGGTCCAGTTCGATCCCGCTCCGGTCCCGACGCCGACCGGGGGAATCGTCTTCGCGCAGTACTCCAACATCTCGAACGGGCAGTCCGACATCTGGTACATCCCGGGGCCCGGTCTCGCCCCGGAGCAGAGGACGACCGGCTTCTTCACGGCCAACTCGCCGACCATGAAGGCCGACGGCTCGGTCCTCGCGTTCGCCGCCCGCGCGACGAGCGACGACAGCCAGCACGTCTACGTCTCCGCCGCCGCCGGCGCGACCCCGGACCCGGCCGTGAGCGAGGTGCTCACGACGGTCACGACACAATCCCATCTCTTCGCCAACCCGAGGTTCTCCCGCACCGTCGGGTGGCTCCTGTACAACTCGGATAGCGGCCAGGCCACGGCCTTTGTCCCGCGCGTGCTCTACCGCGACATTCCGGTGGTTCCACCGGTGCCGGCCCTTCCGGCTCCGGAGCGCGCGACCGTCGACCAGTCGCTCGCCTCGCGAACCTTCTGGATGCCGAACTGGGGTCCCGACGTCGACGCGAACGGTCTGCCGGACTCGATCGTGAGCATGGCCTTCCGCTTCTTCCGCGCCAGCAACCAGGTCTCGAACGGCCTCTACAAGTGCGAAGTGAATCCGCCGGGCACCCCGTTCCAGTGGCTGCCCGATTCCAGCGCCTCGGAGCCCGACTGGTCGCCGGACGGCCAGTACATCGTGTTCGCCGACCGGAACACGACGAACGGCGAGCGGGACATCTGGCTCATCCGCTCGGACACGAATCTCCGGAGCGCGGCCATCCGGGTCACCAGCGGTCCCGCGGACGACTCGCACCCCCGATTCTCGGCGGACGGGAACACCATCTACTTCGTTTCGAATCGCACCAACAACTACGGCCTGAACGGCATCCAAGGTACCGAGCGTCGCGGCTACAACATCTGGGGCGTCACGCGATTTGACCGTCCCTGAGGCAGCCGATCGAGGGCCCGGACCGAAGCGCGGCCGGGCCCTCTTTCTATCCCACTGGGTCCCCGTGGCCCTCTACGTGTGCCTCATCTTCGGGCTGTCCTCGATTCGAGGGCTCCAGGTTCCGGGCTCGTTCCCGTTCATGGACAAGGTCGCCCACTTGATGGAGTATTCGCTGTTCGGGCTCCTCGTGGGACGGGCCATCCGCTTCACGATGTCGGGGTCGAGCCGCGTGGCGATGTCGATCGCGGCGATCTCGGTCGGGGCGTTCGTCGGCATGTGCGACGAGATCTACCAGCGCTTCGTGCCCGGACGGAGCAGCGACGTCTTCGACTGGCTGACCGACGTGACCGCGGTCACCTTGGCGGTCGTGATCACGCAGGTCGTGAGCGCGCGGCCCCTCGGACGGCGCGCCGCGCCGGAACGCTGAGTGCGTTTCCGGTCCCCAGATTCCCGATGCACGACGAAGGAGCCGAGTGGCCAGTAAGTTCCAGGCGCCCCGCGGAACGCGGGACATCCTGCCGGGAGAGAGCGAGCGCTGGATCGCGCTCGAGGCGACGACGCGCGAGATCCTGAGCCGCTACGGCTATCGCGAGGTCCGCACGCCGCTCTTCGAATCGACCGACCTCTTCATCCGGAGCGTCGGAGAATCCACCGACATCGTCCGCAAGGAGCTCTACACCTTCGAGGACCGGAAGGGGCGCTCGCTGACGCTCCGCCCCGAGGGCACGGCCCCGCTCGTCCGCGCGTACATCGAGCACTCGCTCGGCCACGGGGATCCTACGACCCGCCTCTACTACATCGGGCCGATGTTCCGGTACGAGCGCCCGCAGGCGGGACGCTACCGCCAGTTCTGGCAGATCGGCGCCGAGCTTTTGGGCCCCGCCGCTCCCGCCGCGGACGCGGAGCTGATCGATCTCTTCGTCGCGATCCTCCAGGGCATCGGGCTTCGCGACGTGCGCGTGCTCGTGAACTCGCTCGGCGACTCGGTCTGCCGGCCCGCGTATCGCGATCGGATCCGCGAGCACTTCGCGTCGCGCGAGGGGGAGCTCTGCGGCGACTGCGTGGAGCGCCTCCGCACCAATCCGCTCCGCATCCTGGACTGCAGGGTTCCCTCGTGCCAGCCGGCGATCGCGTCCGCGCCGAGCGTGCTCGACTCGCTCTGCGAGCCCTGCCGCGAGCACTTCGAAGGCGTGAAGAAAGCGCTCGACGCGCTCTCGATCGAGCACGAGACGGCGCCGCGCCTGGTCCGCGGGCTCGACTACTACACCCGCACCGTGTTCGAGGTGCACGCCGCGGGCCTCGGCGCCCAGAACGCGGTGGGCGGAGGCGGGCGCTACGACCAGCTCGTCAAGGATTTCGGCGGCCAGGAGACACCGGCCATCGGCTTCTCGATCGGCATGGAGCGGCTCCTCCTCGCGACCGGAAGCCTGGAGACCGGCTCGGCGCTCCGCCCGGACGCCTGCGTCATCGCGCGCGAGCCAGGAGCAGTGCTCGAAGCGCTCCAGGTCGCGCGCGAGCTGCGAGGACTGGCGGCGGACGGACGCGTGGCGGGGCTTCGCGTGCTCGTCGACGTGGCCGGCCGGAGCACGTCCGCCCAGATGAAGTGGGCGTCGAAGCTCGAGGCCCGGTACGCCGTCTTCGTCCCGCCCGATTCCGACGGCTACGCCGTGCGCGATCTGGAGGCGGGGCAGGACGCGCCGAAGCAATCGACCCTGGCTCAGCTGAGCGCCTGGCTCAGGCGGCAGACCGCGGCCGTTTCGGAGGACGTGACCCGATGATCGAGCCGTTTCGCGCCCGGAAGCGCACCCATACTTGCGGCGACCTGAGGTCCGAGCACGCCGGCATGAAGGCGCGCCTCCTCGGCTGGGCGCATCGGACGCGGGATCACGGCGGCGTCCTCTTCCTGGACCTCCGCGACCGGTACGGCATCACGCAGGTCGTCTTCCGTCCCGAGCACCTGGGGGACGATGCGATGGAGCGCGCCCGCTCGATCGGCAGCGAGTACGTCCTGATGGTCGAGGGGAAGGTGCTGAACCGGCCGCGCGGAAGCGAGAACCAGGATCTTCCCACCGGCGGGATCGAGCTGGAGGCGGAAGCGCTCGCGATCCTGAACACGAGCAAGACGCCCCCCTTCCCGCTGGACGAGACCGCGACCGCCTCCGAGGACCTTCGCCTCCGCTATCGCTATCTCGACCTGCGGCGCGAGGCGCTCCAGTCGAGCCTCATCTTCCGCCACAAGATGACGCGGAGCGTGCGCGAGTATCTCTCCGATCAGAGCTTCCTCGAGATCGAGACGCCCATGCTGGTGCGGCCGACGCCGGAAGGCGCGCGCGACTACGTCGTGCCCAGCCGGCTCCATCCGGGGAAGTTCTACGCGCTGCCGCAATCGCCGCAGCTCTACAAGCAGATCCTCATGGTCTCGGGCTTCGACCGGTATTTCCAGATCGCGCGCTGCCTGCGCGACGAGGATCTCCGCGCGGACCGGCAGCCCGAGTTCACGCAGATCGACCTCGAGATGTCGTTCGTCACCGAGGACGACGTGTTCGGGATCGTCGAAGGGATGCTCGCGTCGATCTTCCGGCGCGACTTGAAGCGCGATCTCAGGATTCCATTCCCACGCCTCACCTACCGCGAGTCGAT
>DASUFL010000148.1:0-3869 GCA_036274595.1 Candidatus Eiseniibacteriota bacterium
CCCACGCTCGAGGCCCCCGCGCGCGCGGGGGGGCCCACCGGATATCCCTTCACGATCCTCGGCGTGGATCTGATCGGCGACCCCCGCTTCGTCGAGGCGGAGCGCGAGGGGAATCGCCGGTCGGAGCGGCCCCGCTCGAGCGGCCTCGTGGTGGAAGATCCGCGCGCCAACGTGAAGGCGCTCTTCGACCGGCGCTCCCTCTGGGTGCCGCTCACCCTGGCGCAGGCGATCGGCGCGCGCGATTCCATCACCGTCGTGGTCGGCACGCGCGCGCACCGATTCCAGATCCATCCGATTCGCGTCAGCGGACCGATCACGTCCGCGGCGGCCACGGTCGCGTTCATGGACGTGGCTCCGTTTCAGGAGGAGTTCGGCCGCGTGGGTGAGCTCGACTGGATCGACGTCGAGCCGGCGCCGGGGGTCGCGGTGGAGCCGCTGCGCGAGGAGATCCAGCGCTTCCTGGAAGGGTCGGGAACGTGGGCCGACCTGAAAGTCGAGCCGCCCGAAGAGCGGTCGCTCCAGCTGGAGCGGATGCTCGGCTCCTACCGCCGGAATCTCCGCGCGCTCTCCCTGATCTCGCTCGTGGTCGGGATGCTCCTCGCGTACAATGCGCTCCTCTCCTCCGTGCTCCAGCGGCGGAGCGAGATCGCGCTTCTCCGCGCGCTCGGCGCGTCGCGCGGGCTCGTGACGCTCCTCCTGGGCGCGGAAGGCATCGTGGTCGGGCTCTTGGGCGGCGCGCTCGGCGTGCTCCTCGGGCGCGCGCTCTCGGAAGGCGCGCTCAGGCTCGTGAGCCGCACGGTCAGCGACCTCTACGCGCGGAGCGCGCCGGGCGCGGTCGATCTGACGGGAAGCCACTGGCTGACCGGCATCGCCCTCGGCGCCGCGTCGGCGGCCGTGGCTTCGATCGGTCCGCTTCGCGAAGGGCTCCGCGTGCGTCCGCTCGAGTTCCTCCGCGAGGAGCACCCGGGCCGCGCGGAGCGATCCTGGTCGTACCGCCGCGCCCTTGCCGTGCTCGGCGCGCTCGCGCTCGCGTTCTACCTGATCGAACGCCCCGATGGAATCGGAGGCAGCTTCCGCGGCTACGCGGGCGCCGCGGCCGCGCTCCTCGCGGGCGGACTCCTCGCGCTCCCCGCGTTCGTGGGGCTCGTGCGCCTGTTTCGGGGCCCGCTCGAGCGCCTCTGGTCCCCTGCCGGACGCCTGGCCTACGCGACAGCGCTCGCGGCGCGACGGCGGCTCGGCGTGTCCGTCGCGGCGCTCCTCCTCGCGTTCAGCATCGTCTGGGGGATGGCGTCGCTCGTGGAGTCCTTCCGCGTGACCGTCGAAGGCTGGGCCGACTCCACGCTCCGCGCGGACCTCTGGATCACCCCGCGAAGCCGCGCGGGGAGTCCCGCCGAAGGCTCCATGCCGCCGTCCTGGACCACGACGCTGGCCCAGCTCCCCGAGGTCGAGGACGTGGACGCGTTTCGATTGCGCGAGCTCTCGCTGGGGGGCGAGATGATCTGGCTCGGCGCGGGCAACTCCGACGTGCTCGCGCGGCATGGCTACCTGCCTCTCGTCGGAGGGGGCGACCCGAGGCCGCTCCTCGCGCGCGCCCACACAGGGCGGCTCGCGCTCGTCTCCGAGCCGCTCGCGCGCCGCCACGGGATCCACGCGGGGTCGACGCTCCTCCTCCCCACGCCCACCGGCTCGCACGTGTACCGGGTGATGGCCGTCTACCGCGACTACTCGTCCGATCGCGGCTACGTGATCCTCGACCGGTCCATCTATCTTCGAGATTTCCACGATTCTCTCGTGACCACGTACGCCCTCTATCTCGCTCCCGGCGTCTCGCGCGAGCGCGGCGCGCGCGCCGCGGAAGCCGCGCTGGGGCAGGATGAGGTGATTCGCGTCACCGACACCCGCTCGATCCGCGAGGAGGTGCGGCGGGTGATGCGGGATACGTTCGCGGTGACGGACGCGCTCGAGGCGGTCGCGGCCATGGTCGCGCTCCTCTCGGTCCTGGGCGCGCTCGCGGCGCTCGTGCTCGAGCGCACGCGCGAGATCGGGGTCCTCCGCGCGATCGGCGCGGACCGGGGTCAGATCGTGCGCGCCCTCCTCGTGGAGGGCGGGCTCGTCGCCGTGACCGGGCTCGTCCTCGGCGCGCTGACCGGGGTGCTCCTCTCCGCCGTTCTCGTGCACGTGCTCAACCGCGAGTCCTTCGGGTGGACGCTCGAGCTCTCGACGCCGTGGGGGCGGGTGCTCGTCGTGGCGGCGGTTCTCTTCGCGGCGGCGCTGCTCGCGACCTTGCCCCCGGCCCGCCGAGCGGCGCGAATCCCGCCGCGCGAGGCGATGAACCGTGTCTAGGGAAGCCGGGCGCCGGTGGCCCGCGGCCGCCGCGCGCTGGCTCGTGGCCGCCGCGGCCGCGCTCCTGCTCGGCGGAGCCGGCAAGGCCCCCTTCGATCCGATGAACCCGCGCGACGCCACGACCTTCCCGCGCGCGCACGGCGCGCATCCGGGCTCGCCGCTCGAATGGTGGTACCTGACCGGGCGCCTCGCCGACGGCGACGGCCGGGCCATGGGCTTCCAGGTCACCTTCTTCCGCGCGCGCGTCGATGCGGCGCACCTTGGAGCCGCGACGGTCCCAAGCGCATGGCGGCCGGGCGACATCTACTTCGCCCACTACGCGATCTCGGACCTGAAGGCGCGCTTCTACCGCTTCGACGAACGGATCGGACGGACGTCGGTGGCGCTCGCGGGAGCGGACAGCACCGACCTCGACGTCTGGATTCGAGACTGGTCGCTGCGCCGGCTCCCCTCCGGCCTGTTCCGCGTGCACGCCGCGGGCGATCTGGGAGATCTCGCGCTCGATCTCACGCCGAGCCGGAGCACGCCGGTCGCGTGGGGGCCCCAGTACTTCTCGGCGAAGAACGCGGCCGGCACCTCCTTCTCCCGCTACCAGAGTGATCCACGGATGCGCGCGCAGGGCACCTACACGCCGCCGGGTGCCCCCGCGCGCCACATGCGCGGCACCGTCTGGTACGACCACGAGTGGAGCGGCGGCGTGTACGACTCGACGCTCCAGGGCTGGGACTGGTTCGGCCTGAGGCTGGGGGACGGCCGCTCCGTGATGCTCTACCGGATGCGGGACCGCCAGGGTGGGACGTCGTATCTCTTCGGCGGAATCGTGGAGCGTAGGGGTCGAGTGCACACCTTCACCCGCGAAGACGTCACCATGAACGCGCTCCGATACTGGACGAGCCCGAAGACGGGAGCCCGCTACCCGCTCTCCTGGGACATCGCCATCCGGCCGAGCGGCGAGGCTCCGTTGCGGCTCAAGATCTCGGCCGCGCTCAGCGACCAGGAGCTCACGACCGAGCGAAGCACGCGCGTGGCCTACTGGGAGGGGTGCGTCGTGGGGAAGGAGGAGGAGGCGGATCCCGATCAGAGAGTCGAGGGCTACATGGAGCTGACCGGCTACGCGGGAGGCGGGGTTCCGGGGCGCGTGGGGCGGTGAGCGCGGACGGCTGTCCCGCGGTGACCGCGGGCTGACCGCCGTGACCGCGGGCTGACCGCCGTGACCGAGGGCGCGCGACTTGGCCGGCGAGGGGAGGGTGTGAGGGTCCTGGACAAGCACGTCCCGGCGCTCGCTATCGCACCCCTACACTGATTTGGTTGGCGCCGGGCGCGAAAGTCCCGGACCCTCACACCCTCCCCTCGCCTCCCAAGAGTCCGACGGCCACGACCCGCCGGCCAGGCCGCGGTGAGCTCGCAGTTGCCTCGAGTCCTCCGAATCTTCGTCATCGGAGTCATCATGCACGGCTCGGAGCTCTGCGTGGACGGAGGCGGACCGCCGCCTGCCGACGACGTGGCATGCGGCGTCGCAACCAGGT
>DASUFL010000149.1:0-34105 GCA_036274595.1 Candidatus Eiseniibacteriota bacterium
GGCGCCGGCTGCAACGGTCCCGGACCCTCACACCCTCCCCGCGCCGCTAGGCGATCCTGAGCTGATCCTCCTCTAGTACCTCGAGGCCGTCGTGTCGGTGCGCGCCTCGCCCATGCCGGGCGTGCCCCCGAGCTGCGCCACGAGCTGATCGTGCTCGGAGCGGAGCCGATCGTATTCCGCCTTCAGCCGCTGGTTCTCCGCCCAGAGCGTCGCGTGATCGGACGCCTGGTAGCTCTGGAGCTTCGTGTCGAGGTCGGCGACCTCCTGCCGGAACTGCGTGATCGCCTGCTCGTGCGCTTGGAGACGCGCGAGCCGGTCGGACATGCCCGTCGTATCGGTCGCTCCGCCGCCCGTGGGCGGCGCCGTCATGACCGCGCGGATCTGCGAGTCGGAGGTCTCCCAAGTCTGCAGATCGGAGTTCCAGGCCTGGTGGTCCTGCGTCATCTCAGTGCGCTGCTGGGTCATCTCCGCGGTCTCGCGCTTGGCGCAGCCCGCACCGAGCCCGCCCCCCAAGGCGGCGATGATGGTGAACGCGAATAAAAGCCGAACGAACGTGGCAGACCTCATGGCCCAATCCTCCTTGACGTGGCAGCGGCCTCGGCCGCCCTAGCTGGTCGGCGCGCAAGCTCCGACTCCGGTGCAACTTGTCTGCCATCTGGAGGCGCCATGTGCGCCGCTCGCGCGCAAGCAGTTACAGCCGAGTATGGGTACGCGATTCCCACTCACGGATTGGGTTGCAACGCACGCGGGTAAAGATTTCCGATTGCAGGGCGTCTCTCGCTGTCTCTAGCATTTTCCTAGGTGGGGCGAGCGGCCAGGGAGCGACCCGCAATGAGCGAGCATCCGATGACGAGGCTGGATCCGGGCGCCGGCGAGATGGCCCAGAGGATCCAGGCGTTCGATTGGGGGTCGACGTCCCTGGGTCCCATGCACTCGTGGTCCCCCGCGCTGATCACCACGCTCCGGATCATGCTCGCGAATCGGTTCCCCCACATCCTCTGGTGGGGGCCGGAGTACATCCAGTTCTACAACGATGCCTATCGTCCCATTCCCGGCGGCAAGCATCCCGACCGCGTGCTCGGCGTGTCGTGTCAGGACTGCTGGCACGAGATCTGGGATGTTCTGAAGCCGCTCATCGACCGGCCGTTTCACGGAGGGCCGGCGACCTGGAACGATGACATCCTGCTCGAGATCAACCGGCACGGCTTCCTCGAGGAGTCCCACTTCACGATCGCGTACAGCCCTGTCCCGGATGACACGGTGCTGAGCGGCATTGGCGGGGTTCTCGCGACCGTGCACGAGATCACCGACAAGGTGGTGGGCCAGCGGCGCACCGGCGTGCTCCGCGATCTGGGCGCCTGCATCCACGATCCCAAGTCGGGCGAGGAAGCGTGCGCCATGGCCGCGGAGTCCCTTCGGGAGGCGGACCGCGACCTCCCGTTCGCACTCCTCTATCTGCTGGATCCCGACGCGCGCCGCGCGAGCCTCGCGGGCGCCGCCGGGGCTGTCGAGGGGGAGCCGGTCAGCCCGCGCGCGGTGGATCTCGACGGACCCCATCCCTGGGCGCACGCCATGACGACGGCGCTCAAGCGCGGAACCATCACGACGGTGCGCGAATTGGGCTCTCGCTTGGCGTCGGTGCCCGGAGGGCCATGGTCCGATCCGCCGGACATGGCCGCCATCGTGCCGATACCCGCCTCGAAAGCCGGGGAGTCGGCCGGCTTCCTCGTGACGGGGGTCAGCGCGCGGCTTCGCTTCGACGCGGGCTACCACGACTTCCTGGATCTCGTGAAGACGCAGATCGGCACGGCCATCGCGACGGCGCGCGCCTACGAGTACGAGAAGAAGCGGGCCGAGCTCCTCGCCGAGCTGGACCGCGCCAAGACGAAGTTCTTCTCCAATGTGAGCCACGAGTTCCGGACGCCGCTGACCTTGATCTTGGGGCCGCTCCGAGACGCGCTCGAGACCGAATCCGAGCCGACCCGCAGGGAGCGGCTCGAGCGCATTCAACGAAACGCGCTTCGTCTCCAGAAGCTGGTGAATACGCTGCTCGACTTCTCGCGCATCGAGGCGGGCCGCGTCCAGGCGTCGTTCGAACCGGTCGATCTCGCCGAGCTGACGCGCGATCTCGCGAGCTCGTTCCGGTCGGGCGTCGAGAAGGCGGGGATGTCGCTCCGGGTGGACTGCGCGCCGCTCTCCGAGCCCGCCTACGTGGACCGCGACATGTGGGAGAAGATCGTCTTCAACCTCCTTTCGAACGCATTCAAGTTCACGCTCGAGGGAGGGATCGAGGTCCGGCTGCGCGCCGCGGACGGTTGGGCGGCGCTCGCGGTCCGGGACACAGGGGTTGGAATCGCTCCCGAGGAGCTGCCGCGCGTCTTCCAGCGCTTCCACCGGGTGGAAGGGGTCGAGGCGCGCACGCACGAAGGCACCGGCATCGGCTTGGCGCTCGCGAGCGAGCTCGTGAAGCTCCACGGCGGGACCCTCACCGTGGAGAGCGCCGTGGGCCAGGGGAGCACCTTCACCGCGGCCTTGCCGCTCGGCCGCGCGCATCTGCCGGCGGATCGGGTCCAGGCCGGGCGGAGTCTCGCGTCCACCGCGCTCGCGGCGGAGCACTACCTGGGCGAAGCGCTGAGGTGGCTGCCCGTGGCCACGGAGACGCCGGCCGGCCTGCCCCAGGGTGTGGCCGCGCCGAACCGGGCGGGCCGTCCCCGCATTCTCTGGGCGGACGACAACGCCGACATGCGGGACTACGTGCTGCAGCTCCTCGCGCCGCGGTACGACGTGGAGTGCGTCGCGGACGGAGAAGCCGCGCTCGAGGCGATTCGGCGGGAGCCGCCCGATCTCGTCCTCGCCGACATCATGATGCCGCGGCTCGACGGCCTGGCCCTCCTTCGCGCGCTTCGCGAGTCGGAGTCCACGCGCACGCTCCCGGTCATCCTCCTCTCGGCGCGCGCCGGGGAAGAAGCGGCCATCGAGGGGCTGGAGGCGGGCGCGGACCACTATCTCGTCAAGCCCTTCAGCGCCCGCGAGCTCTTGACCCGCGTGAGCTCGCATCTCGAGCTCTCGCGCATGAGGCGCGAGAACGCGGACCTGCTGCGGGAGAGCGACAGGAGGAAGGACATCTTCCTCGCCGTGCTCGCGCACGAGCTCCGCAACCCGCTCGCGCCGATCCGGAACGCCGCGAGCTATCTCAGGCGCATCCAGCACGGCTCGCCCGAGCTCAAGCGTCCGGTCGAGATCATCGAGCGGCAGGTCTCGATCATGGCGCGCCTCGTCGACGACCTCATGGACGTGTCGCGGATCTCGAGGGGCACCCTCGCGCTCCGGATGGGGCGCGTCGATCTGGCCGAAGTCGTCGAGGCGGCGGTCGACGGATGTCGCGACGACGTGAGCGCGCGCGGCCACGTGCTCACGGTGATCCTGCCGGAGCGGCCGCTCCCGATCCGCGGCGACCGCGACCGGCTGGTGCAGATCCTCGGCAATCTCGTCTCGAACGCGTCCAAGTACACGCCCGACGGAGGACGCATCGACGTCGAGCTCAAGACCGGACCGGGGGTGATCGAGGCGACGGTTCGCGACAACGGCCGCGGCATCCCCCGCCCGAAGCTGCGCGAGATCTTCGAGCTCTTCGCCCAGATGGACCGCACGTTCGACAAGGAGGAAGGGCTCGGCATCGGGCTCAGTCTGGCGAAGCAGCTCGTCGAGCTCCATGGCGGGGTCATCGAGGCGAGGAGCGAAGGCGCAGGCAGGGGGAGCGAGTTCTACGTGCGGCTCCCGCGCGTCGCGGTCGAGGATGCGCCAAGAGCGCGCGCGACGACCCCGTCGGGCTCGCCCCGGCGCATCCTCGTCGCCGACGACAACGAAGACTCGGCCGAGAGCCTCAAGCTCTTCCTCGAGGCGCACGGCCACAAGGTGCAGGTGGCCTACGACGGAGAATCGGCGCTCGCGGCGGCGGACCGCTTCCGGCCCGACGTCGCGTTCATCGACATCGGCATGCCGAAGCGAAGCGGCTACGAGGTCGCGGAAGAGCTGCGCCTCCGTCCCTGGAGCGAGTCCCTCCGCCTGATCGCGGTGACGGGCTGGGGCCAGGAGTCCGATCGAAGGCGGGCGCAGGAGGTCGGCTTCGACGCCCACCTGGTGAAGCCCGCCACCCCGGAGGCCCTCCTCGGCCTCCTCGCGAGCTTCGACGCGCCTCGCGCCGGGCGCACGGCCGAGCCTTCCGTCGCGGCGCTTCCGTCGAGCGAAACCGCGGCCTCCGGAGGGCCCGCGACCCCGGCCTGAATCCTGACCGGCCCGGCGCGGGTCTGTAGTACAATCCCCAGCTTCCCAACATGAAGGGCACAATCCAGGAGGACGCGTGAAGATCGAGACCACGCTCGCCGGGAGCTATCCCAAGCTTCCGACCGAGCCGGGCGATGTCAATCTCAGGGTGACCAAGAACCGGCGCGATCAAGGCAAGGCGACGGACCAGGACGTGCTCGAGGCGGTCCGCGAGACGACGCGCCGCATCCTCAAGATCCAGGAGCGGGCCGGGGTCGACATCCCCGTGGACGGCTCGGCCGCCTGGGACGACGCGCAAACCTACGTCGCGCGCGGGATCGGCGGGTTCCAGATCGAGGGGCTGATCCGCTACCTCGACACCAACACCTACTATCGGCAGCCCGCGATCGTGGGCCGGATCCAGTGGGAGCGCCCCGTCACGGTCGAGGACTGGAAGCTCGCGCAGTCCATGTCCGAGCGTCCGGTGAAGGCGTTCCTCCCAGGCCCCTATTCGCTCCACCACTTCTCCCGCGACCGCCACTACAAGTCGCCCGCGGAAGCGCTCGCCGATCTCGGCCAGGCGCTCGCCCAGGAGGCCCAGGCGCTCGAGGAGGCCGGGGCGCGCTGGATTCACTTCGAAGAGCCGTGGCTGGGCAAGGCGAAGAGCCAGGACGCCGCGCTCGTGAAGGCCGCGCTCGAGCCGGTTCTCGAGGGACGGAAGGCGCGCGTCGTGATTCACGTGCCGTTCGGCGCTCCGACCGCCGTGTGGGATTCGCTCGGCGAGCTTCCCTGGTCGGTGATCGGTCTCGACCTGCGCGAAGCGCCGGAAGGGTGGGATCTGATTCCGCGCGTGCCCAAGGGCCGCGCGGTCGCTCTCGGCTTGATCGAGGCCCGGAACACGCGCCTCGAGGATGCCGCCGAGGTCGCCCGGGAGGTCGCGCGCGCGCGCGCGCTCAGGTCCGATCTCGAATTCCAGCTCAGCACCACGGCCAGCCTCGAATACCTCCCCGCGGACAAGGCGGAGGCCAAGGTGGCCCGACTCGCCGAGGCGGCACGCATCGCCTCGCGGAATGGAGGATGACGATGCCCCGCGGCCTTTGGACGACGACGGTCGGCAGCTTCCCCAAGCCTCCGCGGCTCGAGAAGGCGCGCCATCAGCACGCGCGCGGCGAGCTCAAGGCGGACGCGCTCGAAGCGATGGAGCGCGAGGAGACCGTCGAGGTCATCCGGCGCCAGGAGCGGATCGGCCTCGACATCGTGGTGGACGGCGAGCTCTACCGCGGCGACATGACCACGTACTTCGCCGAGCGCATGCCCGGCTTCGCGATTTCGAATCCGGTCCGCTCGTACGGCAACCGCTACTACCGGAAGCCGATCGCGGTGGGCCCGATCCGCCGGAAGAAGGCGCTCACGGTGGATTGGTGGAAGTTCGCGCAGGCGCAGACGTCGAAGCCGGTGAAGGGAATGCTCACCGGGCCCTACACGATGATGGACTGGGCCTTCAACGAGCACTATCCGTCGCGCGAGGCGATGGCGATGGATCTGGCCGAGGCGATCAACGAGGAGGCGCTCGCGCTCCAGGAGGCGGGGGCCAAGTACATCCAGATCGACGAGCCCGCGGTCTCGGTGCGCCCCGAGGAGCTGCCGCTCGCGGTGAAGGCTCTCGCGCGCGCCGCGCAGGGGCTCAAGGCGAAGACGATCACCCACATCTGCTACGGCGACTTCGACGTCATCTACCCGGCGCTCCTCGACCTCCCGGTCGACCAGATCGATCTCGAGATGGCGAACAGCGGCTACGACCTGCTCGAGCGCTTCCGCAAGCATCCCTTCACGAAGGAGATCGGCTACGGCGTGCTCGACGTGCACTCGCACCGGATCGAGACGAAGGAGGAGATCAAGGAAGGGCTCCGGAGGGGCCTCGAGGTCCTCCGTCCCGAGCAGATCTACGTCGATCCGGACTGCGGGTTGAAGACGCGCACGGTCGACGAAGCCTTCGCGAAGCTCGAGGTGATGGTGGAGGCGGTGCGGGAGATCCGCGCGGAGAAGGGCATCGACGTGTGACACGGACGGGCTCGGCCGATCTGAGCGGCCTCACCATCGATCGAGACGCCAAGCCGCCGACATCCAACCGGAAACCCATCGCCATCGCGCTCGCGGCGCTCGTCGTCGTAGCCGCGGCGGCGACCGTCGCGCTCTCCATGGTCCGCGGGAAGCCGGCGGACGTGCGCGTGGCCAGGGCGGAGCCGCTCGGCGGCGCGCCGGGGGCGGTCTCCTCGGAAGTGCTCACCGCGAGCGGCTACGTCGTCGCTCGCCAGCGCGCTTCGGTCTCCACCGAGGTGGCGGGCCGTCTCGAGGCCCTGTACGTGAGCGAGGGGAGCCGCGTCGTCCAGGGACAGGTGCTCGGCGTGCTCCGGAACCGGGATCAGAAAGCCGCGATGGAGACCGCGAAAGCGGCCCTGGACCAGTCGTCCGCCTCGCTCGCGGAGGCCAAGGCGAGCGCGCACGAGATCGCGCTCCGGCTCGCACGCACGAAGGAGCTCCTCACGCGCGCCCTCGTGAGCCAGGCCGAGTACGACGCCATGGAAGCGCAGGACGCCGTGGCGAAGGCGCGCGTGACGAGCGCCGTGGCCGAAGTCGAGAGCGCGCGCTCGCGCATGAATGGAGCGCGCATCGAGTACGACAAGACCTTCATCCGCGCGCCGTTCGCGGGCGCCGTGCTTCGGAAGGAAGCGGAGGTCGGCGAGATCGTGAGCCCGATTCCGTCGAGCGGCGGCTTGACGCGCGGCGCCATCGTCACGATGGCCAACCTGGGCACGCTCGAGGTCGAAGTGGACGTGAACGAGGGCTACGTGGCGCGCGTGCGCGAAGGGATGCGCGCGGAGATCTCGCTCGACGCCTATCCGACCGACCGATATCCGGGCCACGCGCGGCAGATCGTCCCGACGGCGGACCGCCAGAAGGCGACCGTGCAGGTGAAGGTCGCGTTCGACTCGCTCGACGCGCGGGTCCTTCCGGAGATGGGGGCGAAGGTCTCGTTCCTCGCCGATTCCGAAGCGCCGCCGGCCGGCGGAGCTGCGACATCCTCCGCGGTCTGGGTCCCGGCGTCCGCCGTGCGCGAGCACGAGGGGCGGGCGGTCGTCTACGTGGTGGACGACGGACGCGCGACCGCGCGGGGCGTGGCGCCGCGGCCTCTCGGCCCCGACCGCGTGATGATCGCGAGCGGGCTCGCGGCGGGCGAGCTGGTGGTGATCGAGGGGCCCGAAGACCTCGCGGACAAGGCCCGAGTGCGGGTGCGATGACGATGACGAACATGACGACCGAGCCAAGGAGCGCCACGATGACGGAAGGACAGGGGGACTCGAGCCCCCTCATCTCGCTTCGCGACGTGTACAAGGACTACCGCCGGGACTCGTTCGTCATCCCGGTGCTCGCCGGCATCACGCTGGACGTGAAGCGGGGCGAGTTCCTCGCGCTCATGGGGCCGAGCGGGTCGGGCAAGTCGACCCTCCTCAACCTGATCGGCGGCATCGACCGTCCGACGAAGGGGGAGGTGCGCGTCGCGGGCGAAACCCTGAACGCGCTCAATCCCTCCAAGCTCGCCGCCTGGCGCGCGCGCCACGTCGGGTTCATCTTCCAGCTCTACAACCTGATTCCGGTGCTGACCGCGTACCGGAACGTGGAGCTGCCGCTCCTCCTCACGCGCCTGAGCGCGTCCGAGCGGAAGAAGCGGGTCACGCTCGCGCTGTCGCTCGTCGGTCTCGAGGGGCGCGACGGGCACTACCCGCGCCAGCTCTCGGGAGGCGAGGAGCAGCGCGTCGCGATCGCGCGCGCGGTGGTGGCCGACCCGACGCTCCTCGTGGCGGACGAGCCGACCGGCGATCTCGACTCGAAGAACGCCGAGGAGATCCTCGTCCTCCTCCGCCGCCTCAACAAGGAGCTCGGGAAGACGATCCTCATGGTGACGCACGATCCGCACGCGGCGGAGACCGCCGCCAAGACGCTCCATCTGGACAAGGGAGTGCTCCGGGCGTGAAGTATCTCCGCTACGTCCTCTCGCATCTCTGGCATTCCAAGAGGCGGACGTTCCTCACGGTCTCCTCGATCGCGGTCGCGCTGTTTCTTTTTTGCACGCTCCGGACCGTGATGACCTCGCTCGACGCCGGGCTCCGCGCATCCGACGACACCCGCCTCGTGGTGCGCCACGCCGCGTCGCTCGTGTTTCCGCTCCCGCTCGCATACCGGGACCGGCTGGCCCAGGTGCCGGGCGTGGTGAAGGTCGGCTACGGGAACTGGTTCGGCGGCTACTACCAGGACGAGAAGAACCAGTTCACGCAGTTCGCCGTCGACGTGTCCACGGTCTTCGATCTCTATCCCGAGATCCTCCTCGGACCCGCGGAGAAGGAAGCGTTCCTGCGCGAACGGACCGCCTGCATCGCGGGGGAGGCGCTCGTGAAGAAGTACGGCTGGAAGCTGGGAGACAAGATCCCGATCACGGGCACGATCTATCCGGGTGAATGGCCGCTCATCCTGCGCGGCATCTACCGCGCGGCCACGCCGGACGCGGACGAGAACGCGATCTTCTTCCACTGGGACTTCCTGAACGAGTCGATGCCCGAGGGGCGGAAGAACCTGGTCGGGATCTACTGGCTCAAGGTGGCGTCCCCTTCCGACGCCCCCCGCGTGAGCGCCGCCGTCGACCAGATCTACGAGAACAGCCCCGTGCCGACGAAAACCGAGACCGAGAAGGCGTTCCAGGCGGGCTTCATCCAGATGATGGGGAACGTGAGCACGCTCCTCACGATCCTCGGCTCGGCGATCATCTTCGCGATTCTCCTCGTCACGGTGAACACGATGATGATGGCGGCGCGCGAGAGGACGACCGAGATCGCGGTCTTGAAGACGCTCGGGTTCCGGGACGGTCTCGTGCTCCAGCTCGTGGCCGCCGAGGCGATGCTCCTCTCGCTCGCGGGGGGCCTCATCGGATGCGGCCTCGCGTTCCTCGTCTTCCGCAAGGTGAACTTCACCGCGGGAGGCATGATCCCGAACTTCCGCGTGCTGCCCGAGACCCTCCTGCTCGGCATCCTCCTCGCGTGCGCGATGGGGCTCCTGAGCGGGCTCGTGCCGGCGTTCAGCGCGGCGCGGCTGCCGATCGCGTCCTCGCTTCGAAAGGTCGCCTGATGGCCCGCATCCCGCTCGCCTACAACCTCCGCAACCTCGCCGCGCGCCGGCTCTCGACCGGCCTCACCGCGCTCGGCATCGCGCTCGTCGCCTGGGTGTTCATCTTCACGCTCGCGCTCGCCGGCGGATTCCAGGCCGCGCTCACGACCACCGGCACCAAGGAGAACGCGATCATCATCCGGAAGGGCTCGACGAGCGAGCTCATGAGCATCCTGACGCGGGAGGCGGTCGGCGCGATCGAGAGCCAGGGGGAGATCGCCCGCGCGCCCGACGGGACGCCGCTCGCGGCGTCGGAGCTGATGGTGGTCTGGAATCTCCCGCGGAAGTCGGGCACGACGACGAACGTGGTGGTGCGCGGCGTGGGGCCGAAGTCCTTCGCCCTCCGCCCCAAGGTGAAGCTCGTCCGGGGGCGCATGTTCCGGCAGGGGTTCGACGAGATCATGGTGGGGCGGATGGTGGCCGAACGCTTCCAGCGCTGCGACGTGGGGGATCGCCTCAAGCTCGCGGGGCGGGAGTGGACGGTCGTGGGCGTGTTCGACTCCAAGGGGAGCACCTACGACTCCGAGATCTGGGGGGATGTGGAGCTCTTCATGCCGGTCTTCGATCGTCCCGTCTACCAGAGTCTCACGCTCCGTCTGGCCGAGCCGGGGTACCTGGCGCCGCTCAAGAAGCGGCTCGAGTCCGATCCGCGCATGAACGTCGAGGTGGAGCGCGAGGACCGCTTCTATGCCGACCAGTCGGGGCAGCTCACCTCGATGCTCCGCGTGCTCGGGCTCTTCGTGACCTCGATCATGTCCCTCGGCGCGATCTTCGGCGCGCTCAACACCATGTACGCGGCCGTCGGAAACCGCACGCGCGAGATCGGCACGCTGCGCGCGATCGGCTTCTCGCGCGGCGCCATCCTCACGTCGTTCCTCATCGAGTCGGTGCTCCTGGCGCTCCTGGGGGGTCTGCTCGGCTGCCTGCTCGCGCTCCCGGTGCGGAGCTTCACGACCGGGACCATGAGCTTCGCCACGTTCTCCGAGCTCGCCTTCCGCTTCCAGGTGACGCCCGGAATGCTCCTCCTCGGGCTCGCCTTCTCCGCGTTCATGGGACTCTTAGGCGGCTTCCTTCCCGCGCGCAAGGCGGCGACGATGCCCATCGTCGACTCGCTCCGGCAAGCGTAGCGATGCGGCGGAGGGCTCCGGTTCTTTACCGCGCGAAGGCCGCTGTGCTAGCGTCGGCCGCCTCATGAGCCACGCCGTCTCATCGCTCAAGCTGGGCATCCGTCCCAGCCGCCTCGGCCGCTGTCTCGGCGAGCGCATCGCCGAGCAGGCGCGCGAGCACCTGTCGGGCCCCGTCACGTTCACGCCGGTCGCCGAAGAGGTCGATCCGGCGGGGGCGGTCTTCGGCTGGCCGGGCTCGTCGCTCGAGCGCGCGCTCCTCTCCGGACAGGTGGACGCGGCCGTCCTCTCCGTGAAGGACATCTCGCCCGATCTCGACCCGGCGCTCGCGATCGCCGCCGTCACCGAGCGCTTCACGCCGTTCGACGTGTTCATCGCGCGCGACGAGACGATCCTGGACGAGCTTCCCGACGGCGCCGAGCTCTCCGCGCACACGTCCATCCGCCGCGCGCAGCTCCTCCGCTACCGCGAGGACTTCCAGCTCCTCGACGTGCCCGGGAGCCTCGACGACCGGATCCGGATCCTGGACGCGGGCGGGCTCGACGGGATCGTGGTGTCCGCCTCCGCGGTGGAGCATCTCGGCTATCAAGACCGGGTGAACGAGATCTTCACGACCGAGATGATCCTCCCCGCGCCGGGACAGGGAGCCTGCGCCGTCCTCACCCGGAGCGACGACAGGGAGCGCTTGAAGCTGTTCCGGCCGCTCGACCATCCCATGGCCCGGGCCGAGGTGGAGTGCGAGCGCGCCTATCTGCTCGAGCTGGGCGCCGAGCCCGGCACCGCGGTCGGAGCGCTCGCCGCGTTCGACGGCACGTCCATTCGCCTGGAGGGGGTGGTGGCCGACGAGACGGGGAAGAGGCTGATCCGCGACGCGGAGGAAGGCGAGTCGGGCGAGGAGGCGGAGATCGGCAGGAGGCTCGCGCGCCGGCTCCTTGTCGAAGGCGCCCGGCGCATCCTCGCCGCGGCCGCCCGGTAGCCATGCTCGATCTCAAGCGCGTCCGCACCGAGACCGCCCGCGTGCGCGAGGCGGCCGGGTGGAAGAAGTGCCCGGTCGATCTCGACCGGCTCCTCCACCTGGACGAGGAGCGCCGCGCCCTCATCGTGAAGTCCGAGGCCTTGAAGGCGGAGCGGAACAGGACGTCCGAGGAGATCGGCAAGAAGAAGAAGGCGGGGCAGGACGCGGCCGATGCGGTGGCCGCCATGAAGCGGGTCGGGGACGAGATCAAGGATCTCGACGGGACTCTCGCCGAGCTCGACCAGGCGATCGAGTCGATCCAGATCTGGATTCCCAACGTGCCTCACGAATCCGCGCCGCGCGCCGCCGACGCGACGGGAAATCAAGTCGTCGCGAGCTGGGGCGAGATCCCCCCGTTCGCCTTCGAGCCGAAGCCCCACTGGGAGCTGGCCGAATCGCTCGGGCTCCTCGATTTCACCCGCGCCGCGAAGATCGCGGGGAGCGGCTTCCTCCTCTTCACCGGGAAGGGGGCCCGGCTCGAGCGCGCGCTGATCCAGTTCATGCTCGACCTCCACACCCGGAAGCACGGCTACGTCGAGCTCTCGCCGCCGCATCTCATCCGGCGCGACTGCCTCTTCGGAACGGGGCAGATTCCGAAGATGGAGGACGACATGTACCGGCTCCTGGGTGAGGATCTCTTCCTCAACCCGACGGCCGAAGTCCCGGTCACGAACGTCTACCGGGAGGAGATCCTCGAGGGGGAGCGGCTGCCGATCTACCACACGGCCTACTGCGCGAGCTACCGCAAGGAGTCGGGGGCCGCGGGACGCGACACGCGGGGGATGCTCCGCGTCCACCAGTTCGACAAGGTGGAGCTGGTCAAGTTCGTGCGTCCGGAGACGTCGTACGACGAGCTCGAATCGCTCCGCGCGGACGCCGAGGCCGTGCTCCGGGCGCTCGAGCTTCCGTACCGGGTGCTCCTCCTCGCGGCGGGCGATCTCAGCTTCGCGGCCGCGAAGTGCTACGACCTCGAAGCCTGGGCGCCGGGCGAGAAGCGCTGGCTCGAAGTGTCCTCGTGCAGCAACTTCGAGGACTTCCAGGCGCGCCGCGCGGGGATTCGGTTCCGCCCCGAGCGCGGAGCCAAGCCCGAGTACGTGCACACGCTGAACGCGTCGGGCGTGGCGCTTCCGCGCACCTATGCGGCCCTCCTCGAGACGCACCAGACCGAGCGGGGCACCGTGCGCGTTCCCGAAGCGCTCGTGCCCTACCTCGACGGGGTCCGCGAGATCACCCCCGCGTAGGGGACGCGATGCCCGCGCTCCCCACGCGCCGACTTTCGTACCGCGTCTGGTTCTTCCTCGCCGTCCTCGTCCTCATGCTCGTGCTCGTCGCGCACTCGAACGCGATGATCCGGCGGCTCAACGAGGAGACGCGCGCGCGGTGCGACGTGCTCGCCCGCTTCTTCGCCGTGGCCACGTTCCAGGCGGTGGAGGATCCCACGGTGCGTCCCATCTTCCGCGACGTGGTGCGGAGCATCGACTTCCCGGTCGTGCTCACCGACGACGCCGGGATACCGCGCGCCTGGAAGGAGATCGGCATCGCGCCGGATGCGATCCCCGATTCCGTGCTCGAACGCGCCGCCGTGACCGGCGTGATTCCGCCGGAGGTGGAGCGGATCCAGCGCATCGTGCAGCGGCTCGACCGCATCCATCAGCCGGTCAACATCGTGCAGGTGGGGAAGGACGGAGCGCTCGGCAAGGTGCACTACGGCGAGCCCAAGCTCGTGAAGGAGCTCCGCTGGCTCCCGTACCTCGAGCTCTTCGTGATCCTCGTGCTCCTTCTGTTCGGCTACACGGGGCTCCGGAGCCTCATGGCGGCGGAGCAGCGCTCGCTCTGGACCGCGCTCGCGAAGGAGACCGCGCACCAGCTCGGGACGCCCCTCTCGTCGTTGATGGGGTGGACCTCGCTGCTCCGCGAGAGCCCGCCGGAGCGACTCACGCCGGAGCGCACGCGCGACATCCTGGACGAGATGGACCGCGATCTCGCGCGGCTCCAGAAGGTGACGCTCCGCTTCGGACAGGTCGGCTCGCTCCCCGTCCTCAAGGAAGGCGACTTGGTCGAGATCACGGCAGGGACCGTCGACTACTTCCGCACGCGCCTGCCGCATCTCGGCCACGCGATCCGGATCGAGGAGCGCTACGAGCCCGTGCCGCGCGTCCGCGTGCACCGCGAGCTCTTCGAGTGGGTGGTCGAGAACCTGCTTCGAAACGCGATGGACGCGATCGACAAGCCGGACGGCTGGATCGAGGTGACGGTGCGCTGGCTCAGGGACGAGCGGACGGTGGAGCTGATCGTGCGGGACAACGGCCGCGGCATGACGCAGGACGAGCGGCGGCGCGCGTTCACCCCCGGCTACACGACGAAGCGGCGCGGCTGGGGGCTGGGGCTCGCGCTTGCGAGGCGCGTGGTCGCCGAGTACCATGGAGGACGCATCTCCATCGTGGAGAGCGTGCCCGGCCGCGGGACCGCGGTGGCCGTGGCCCTGCCCGTAC
This sequence comes from Candidatus Eiseniibacteriota bacterium, assembly GCA_036274595.1. Classification (GTDB taxonomy): domain Bacteria; phylum Eisenbacteria; class RBG-16-71-46; order SZUA-252; family SZUA-252; genus WS-9. The sequence continues at coordinate 14,112 of DASUFL010000149.1, forward strand.
CGCCTCCCCCCGACTCCCGCGCGACGAGACCAAAGTCAGGACAGAGAGCGTCATGAACGCCACGCCTCGAAAAGTCCTCTGGGCCGACGACGAGATCGACCTCCTGAAGCCCCACATCCTCCTGCTCGAGGAGAAAGGTTTCCAGGTGACGCCGGTCTCGAACGGGTACGACGCCGTCGCCTGCGCCTCGCGCGAGAAGTTCGACGCCGTGCTCCTCGACGAGTCCATGCCGGGGATGGGCGGCCTCAAGACGCTCGAGGCGATCAAGGAGAAGGACCCCACGGTGCCGGTCGTCCTCGTGACCAAGAACGAGGCCGAGTCGCTCATGGACGATGCGATCGGCCGGCGCATCGACGACTACCTTCTCAAGCCGGTCCTGCCGCAGCAGATCTTCCTCGCGCTGAAGCGTCTCCTCGAGTCGGACCGGCTTCAAGAGAGCCGCCGCGCCCGCGACTACGTCGCGGAGCTGGCGCGGCTCCGCGTGGAGTCCCCGAGCACGCTCGACTGGCGCGGCTGGATCGACCTCTACGGGCGGAGCGCGCAGTGGGACGTGGAGCTGGACCAGGTCGACGATCCGGGGCTCAAGCAGGCGCAGGGGGACCAGCGTCGGGAGCTCAACCTCGAGTTCTCGAACCACGTGGAGAGGTCCTACGAGGGCTGGCTCTCGGGGACGGATCGGCCGGCCCTGTCGACCGACATCGTGGAGCGGTGGGTGGCGCCCCACCTGCGCGAAGGGAAGCGCGTCGCGCTCATCGTCATCGACTGCATGCGGCTCGACCAGTGGCTCAGGATCGAGCCCCTGCTCCGCCCGCTCTTCGACATCACCGTCGACCACCAGCTCTCGATCCTGCCGAGCGCGACGCCCTACTCGCGGAACGCGATCTTCTCGGGGCTCTTTCCCGCGGAGATCCAGAAGGAGCATCCCGAGCTCTGGCAGGAGACGACCTCGGACGAGCGGAGCAAGAACCGCTACGAGCGACAGCTCCTCGAGCACCAGCTCGCGCGGATCGGGGTCAAGCTCCCGTCGGGACTCAAGTACATCAAGGTCTACAACACCGACGAGGCCGCCAACGTGCGGCGGAACGTGGCCACGTACCAGAACATCCCGCTCGTGGCGATGGTGTTCAACTTCCTCGACATGCTCACGCACGGACGGTCGGAGTCCGACCTGCTCCAAGAGCTGGCGCCCGACGAGTCCGCGTTCCGGTCGGTCATGAATTCGTGGTTCCGGCATTCGGCGCTCTTCGACGCGCTCAAGGTGATGGCGCGTCAGGACCAGGTGGTGGTGGTGACGTCGGACCACGGCGCGATCCTGAGCCGCCGCTCCGCGCTCGTGTATGGAAACCGCGAGACCTCGACGAACTTGCGCTTCAAGTACGGGACGAATCTTGGATCCGATCCCAAGCAGGCGGTCCAGATCAAGGATCCGGCCCGGTTCAAGCTGCCGGCGGACCAGCCGCACAAGCAGTACATCCTCGCGAAGGAAGACTTCTATTTCATCTATCCCACCAAGTTCCACGAGTACGAGAGCAAGTACCGCGGCAGCTTCCAGCATGGCGGCATCTCGCTCGAGGAAATGATCCTCCCCGTGGCGACGCTCGTGCCGAAGGGCTGATGGACGGGATGGAGATCGAGCTTCGCTCCCTCTTGCGCACGGAAGGGGAGACGCGCTCCTTCGGGCGCCACCTGGGCACGCTCCTTACGCCCGGCGACTGGGTCGCGCTCACCGGAGATCTCGGATCGGGGAAGACGACGCTCGTTTCGGGAATCCTGGAAACCCTGGCTCCCGGAGCGCGGGGACGGAGCCCGACCTACGTGCTCGTCGAGGTGCATCCCGGTCCCGTGCCGGTCGTGCACGCCGATCTCTACCGGCTCCGCTCGCTCAGCGAGCTCCCCGGCCTCGCGCTCGACGATCTCGCCGAGCCGGGGGCGGTGGTCCTGATCGAGTGGGCCGACCGGGCGGAGGGGAACCTGCCCGCGGTCAGGCTCGATCTCGCGCTACGCTATCTGGACGGGCCGGGGCGCGAGCTGCGCGTCCGCCCCCACGGCGCCCGCTGGAATCAGGCGGCGCGCGACGGGCTTTTCGACCGCGATCGGTGGCAGCATGCCCTGCATCCTGGGAATTGACACGTCGGCCCCCGAGGGCTCGGTCGCGCTCGCGCGGGACGGACGGGGAGGCGCGATCGAGATGCTCTCTCCGGGCGGACATTCGAGCGGCCTTTCGGCGGCGGTCGGGCGCCTGCTCGAGGCGGCGGGAATCGGCCTCGACGCGGTGGGCGCGTTCGCCGTGAACGAGGGCCCCGGATCCTTCACGGGACTTCGAATCGGACTCGCATGGGCGAAAGGCGCGGCGCTGGGATCGAGCCGCCCCCTCGTTCTCGGGCGCGCGCACGACGCGATGGCGCTCGCGCACGCCGCGGACGCGGAACGCCTCGTCACGGCGATTCCCGGCGCGCGCGGCCTGGTCGAGGCGGCGCTCTGGGAGAGGGGCGCCGTCGCGTGGGGCCCCGACACGATCGAGGAGGGTGATCTGATTCCCAGGCTCCTCGAGCGCGGCACGGGGGGACTCGCCATCGTGCCCGCGACGGCGAAGCTCGCCCGGTCGCTCGCCGAGGAGGCGGCGGAGGAGGAGATCGCGATCCTCGGATCGCGCCCGCTCGCCCCCGCGGTGGCCGCGATCGGAGCGCACCTCCTCGAGCAGGGACAGGGGGCCGACCTCATCCTGGCGTCGCCCGCGTATGGACGCGAGCCGAACGCGAGAAAGCCGGGATCGTGACCGCCTCCCCGGCCCCGCTCTCGAAGCTCCGGATCGCGCCCCTTTCGATCGCGCGGATCGACGAGGTGCTCGAGATCGAGAGGCTCTCCTTCACCGACCCATGGAGCCGGGAGATGTTCCGCTCCGAGCTCGAGGTGGGGGGGGGAACGTACGCGCGAATGGCCGAGCGGGATGGGCGCCTTCTGGGGTATTCCCTGGCGGTGCTCGTGGCCGACGAGGCGCACTTAGGGAACCTGGCGGTGCACCCCGACGCGCGCGGGGCGGGCGTGGGCCAGGCGCTTCTCGACGATCTCGTGCAGGCCGCCGAGAAGCGCCGGGCGTCGCGCCTGACACTGGAGGTGCGCGCGTCCAACGAGAGAGCCCGTAAGTTCTATTATCGAAACGGTTTCATCGACGTCGCGATGCGGAAGAACTATTATCGGAACCCCGTGGAGGATGCTATCGTGATGCTCCGGAGCCTCCGGGGAGGGTAACGATGACCTGGCTCAGGAAGGCGAAGAAGGGGCTCAAGCCCCAACAGCGCCGGCGGGAGCTTCCCGACGGGCTGTGGACGAAGTGCGAGGATTGCGGCGAGATCCTGTATCACAAGGAGCTCGAGCGCAACCTCTGGACCTGCAGCAAGTGCTCCTATCACTTTCGCATCTCCGCGCGCGCCTACATCGCGATCCTGGTCGATGAGGGGACGTTCGTCGAGCGCTTCTCCGAGGTCGTCTCCACCGATCCGCTCAAGTTCAAGGACGCGAAGCGCTACAGCGACCGGCTGAAGCGCGCGCGCGAGGAGACCGGCCTCTCCGAGGCGGTCATCTGCGGCGAGGGGCGGATCGAAGGGCATCCCTGCGTGCTCGCGATCATGGACTTCGCCTATCTCGGAGGGAGCCTCGCGTCCGCCGCGGGAGAGCGGATCGCGCGCTCCATCCTCCTCGCCATCGAGACGCGCCGTCCGCTCATCATCCTCTCGTCCTCCGGCGGAGCGCGCATGTTCGAGGGGATCCTCTCGCTCATGCAGATGGCGAAGACGAACGCGCTCCTGGCGCGGCTCTCGGACGCGGGCGTTCCCTACATCTCGATCATGACCCACCCGACGACCGGGGGCGTCACGGCGAGCTTCGCGTCGGTGGGAGACGTGATCCTCGCGGAGCCGAAGGCGCTGATCGGATTCGCGGGGCCGCGCGTCATCAAGCAGACGATCAACCAGGAGCTCCCGGAAGGATTCCAGCGGTCCGAGTTCCTGCTCGACAAGGGCATGATCGACCGCATCGTGCACCGGACCGAGCTCAAGAAGACGGTCGGGTGGCTGCTGCGCTTCTTCGACGCGGCGAGCGCCACGCTGCCGCACAGCCCGCGCCGTCGCGCCGGCGAATCGCTGGAGCGCTTCCGCTCCGCGTCGCTTCCGATCGGAACCGCACTGCCGCCGTCACCTCCCGCCCCCGAGGGCCAGGGCACCTCGCAGCCCGGCGCCAACGGATCGGCCCCAGAAAGCGCAGCGCGGGACGCCGCGGCTCCGCGCGACACCACTGCCGAACGGGAAGTGCCCATCCAGGAATGAAGGTCACCGAGGGCGCTTCCCTGACGAAGCGCCTCGACGAGCTCTACCGCTTCGAGCGGAGCGCGATGCGTCCCGGGCTCGCCGGGGTGGAGCGGCTCCTGGCGCGCGCCGGGCGTCCCGATCTCGCGTTTCCGTCCATCCTGATCGCGGGCACCAACGGCAAGGGCTCGACCGCGGCGCACCTGGACTCGATCCTGCGCGCCGCGGGGCTCAAGACCGGGCTCTACACCTCCCCGCACCTGGTCCGCTTCGGCGAGCGGATCCGGGTCGGGGGCTCGGAGATCTCGGAGCCGGAGCTCGAGGAGCTCCTCACGGCCTGGTGGCCGCGGTTCGAGGCGGAGCATCCCTCCTTCTTCGAGGCGGCGACCGCGCTCTGCTTCGATCACTTCGCCCGGAGCGGGATCGACCTCGCCGTCGTGGAGGTGGGTCTCGGCGGGCGGCTCGACGCGACGAACATCCTCGAGCCGCGCGTCGCGATCATCACGACGATCGCGAACGACCACGCGGACATCCTCGGCCCGACGCTCCGCCGGATCGCGGAAGAGAAGGCGGGGATACTGAAGAGAGGGGGCCGCCTCGTCCTCGGCGTGCGCGCGGGAGAGCCGCGCGACGTGATCCTCGCCGCGGCTCTAGAGCGCGGCATTCCGGTGACGCTCCTCGGCAAGGACGGAGGCTACGGCTCGACGCGGCTCACCCCCGAGGGAACGGAGTTCCATCTCAGGACGCGCACCGTCCGGGCGCGCGTCCGAACGCCGCTCCTGGGGCGTCACCAGGCCCGGAACGGGGCGCTCGCCGCGCTCGCGGCGGAGATCGCGCTCCAGGGCATGCCCGATGCGTCGATCGCGCGCGCCATCGACTCGGGGCTCAGGAGCACGCGGTGGCCGGCGCGCGCCGAGATCCTTCCCGGCGATCCGCCGATCCTGATCGACGTCGCGCACAATCTCGAGGGAGCGATGGCGCTCGTCGAGACGGTGCAGGCCCTCTGGCCCGCGCGGCCCATCGCGGTGGTCGCGGGCTTCTCGCGCGACAAGGAGCACGAGGCGATCCTCGCCACCCTCGCGCGGGTGGGATCGCGCTTCTATCTCACGCCGTTCGAGGGCGAGCGGGCCGCACCGATGGAGCGCGTGCTCGAAGCGGCGCGTGCCGCCGGGATCCCGTTCGACTCGGCGCCCGACGTGGCCGTGGCGCTCGCGCTCGCGAAGGCGTGGGCGAAGGAGCGGAAGGGGGCGGTGCTGCTCGCGGGGTCGGTCTACCTCGCGGGAGCGGCCATGCCGGCGCTCGCGCTCGAGGTGCCGCATGCCCTCTAGGGGAGCGCCGCTCCTCGCCGCGATCGCCTCACTCCTCGCCGCTCTCGCCGTGGGGGCCGCGCTCGCGCAGCCCCCTCCTCCCGGTGCCGTGGCTCCGGGCGGCAAGGACGACGAGCCCTACCGGCTCACGGCCGACCGGCTCGAAGGATCCGCGTCCGCGGGGGAGAACGTGTACACCGCGATCCGCCCCACCGTGGTGCACGGCACGACCACCGTGACCGGCGACTCCGCGCTGATCTACAAGAACCGCGAGCTCGTGCTGTTTCGCGGGAACGTGAAGATCGTGGACGGGACCACGCACATGTGGGGGCGCGAGGCGTCCTACGACCGGAAGACGCGCCTCGCCACGCTGCGCGGCAACGTGCGGATCGAGGAGGGGAGCGCCAAGATCACGGGCAGCGAAGCCCGGTTCTATCGGACCGAGAACCGGTCGGTGATCACCGGGAACCCCCGCCTCGAAGATTCGACCCGCACCCTGACGGCCGACCGGATCGAGTACGACCGCACGAACGATGTCGCCGTCGCCATCGGCAAGGTGGACGCGATCGACCGCGCCGAGAGCACGCGCGTGCGTGCCGGCCGCGTGCGCTACGACCGCCGCGCCGACTACGCGTGGGCCACCGAGGACCCGGTCCTCGTGCGCGAGGAGCGGAAGGGCCAGCACACCACCGTGCGGGGCGACACGCTGGAGTTCGACAACCCCAATCGCCGCGCCTATGCCATCGGAAACGTGCGGGTGGAGCGGGACAAGCTCCGGGCCACGGGGACGCGGGCGGAGTTCGATCAGGCCCGGGACAGAGCGCTCCTCGTGGGGAAGCCGCGCGCGTGGGACGACCAGGGCGTGGCGTACGGCGACACGATCCAGATCGAGTTCGAGGACAACGCGCTGCGCACGCTCCGCATTCACCCGAATGCGGTGGTCGAGTTCACGGCGAAAGCCGATTCGGGGCGCGGCGAGCGGAACATCGCGAGCGGCGACACGATCACGGTCCATTTCGAGAAGGAGGAGGCGCGCGAAGCGCTCATGGTGGGTCACGCGGAGAGCCGCTACTGGCCGAGCAGCGCCGACAGCTCCGAAGGCGGCCGGAACGTGTCGACCGGCGATTCCATACGCGTCTTCTTCGACAAGGGCGAGCCCGCGCGCGCCACCGTGCGCGGCGGCGGCCGCGGCACGTACTTCCTCGCCGCGGAGGGGGACACGGCCAAGGAGCGCCGGGAGGATCTCGTGAAGTACGAGGGGAACGAGATCCAGTACGACATCAAGAAGGGGACCGTCGACATCGTCGGGAACTCCGACGTCACCTATCGCGAGGTCCACCTGACGGCGGACAGGGTCACGTTCGATTCGAACACGGATCGCATGCGGGCGGAAGGGACCCCCGTCCTCACCGACTCCGGAAACCGGATGACCGGCGCGTCGATGACGTACGACCTGAACACGAAGCAGGGGACCGTGTTCGAGGGGCGGACCGCGTACGACCGGGGCTTCCTCTACGGGGAGCGCGTTCGGCGCGTCTCGGACACCGAGCTGGACGTCGCGCACGGCAGCTACTCCACCTGCGACCTGGCCGAGCCGCACTTCCACTTCGAGAGCGCGAAGATGAAGGTGATCCTCCACGACAAGGTGGTGGCCCGCCCGGTCGTCTTCTACATCAAGAAGGTGCCGGTGCTCGCGCTTCCGTTCTACGTGTTCCCGATCCAGACCGGACGCCACTCCGGCTTTCAGCTGCCGCAGGTGGAATTCGGATCGGCGACGGGAGGCGGGAAGTTCGTCCGGAACGTCGGCTACTACTGGGCGATCAACGACTTCATGGACGCGACCGGCTGGTTCGACTACTACCAGCAGGACAGCTGGATTGCGCACGGCCTCTACCGCTACAACCACCGCTACGAGTACCAGGGGCAGATCAGCGCGTCCTACCAGAACCAGTTCTCGACGGGCTCGCAACGCTGGGATCTGTTCGGGCGCCACTACCAGATCCTCGGGCGCAACTTCACGCTCACGAGCGAGGCCAACCTCACCAACTCGAGCGCCTATCGCCGCGACCAGAACCTGGGGCAGAACGTGTTCGTCCGCACCCAGCGGAACCTCCGGTCGAACCTGTCGCTCCAGAAGGGATGGAGCGGCGGCTCGTTCGCCCTGGGCTTGCTCCAGACTCAGGACCTGGACGCCGAGGCGGGGAATCTCAAGACCGAGCAGCAGCTGCCGTCCTTCAGCCTCAACCTGAACGCGCGACCGCTGGGGCACGGGGCGCGGGGCCGCGAGCCGGCGAAATGGCCCGCCTTCATGAGCACGGTCTACAGCACCAGCCTCCGGGGCCTCTACCAGAGGCGGGAGTACGAGCCCTTCACGCGCCCCGAATCGACCGTTGTCTTCGACAGCCTGGGCGTGCCGCGCGACACCGTGGTCGCCGTGAGCGTGGACTCGCTCGACGCGCGCGGCGCGGCCCGCTACGACTTCACGCTCACCGACGTGCGCTCCCTCGGCTTCATCAAGGTGGCTCCCCGCTTCAATCTCGCCGCGGTCTACTACAGCCGCGATCAGGCGGGGCAGGAGAACCAGGTCGGCTCGGTCTGGGGCGCCGGAATCGGAGCCAATACCGCGGTCACGGGGACCTTCCGCACGGGGCTCGGCCCCCTCCAGGCGATCCGGCACGTGATCACGCCGTCGGCCGCGCTCGTCTACCAGCCGCCCCGCACGAGCCTCCTCTATCGAGGTCCGGACGGGCTCTTCCGGCCCCGCTTCGACGGCGTGTCGGGCATCTCCCTCGCGGCGGCCGAGGTGCGGCGGCTCGATTTCTCGCTCCGGCAGGATCTCCACGTGAAGTGGGGCGACCCCATCCATCCGCACGTGATCAACAACCTGTTCCAGCTCCAGAACAACATCTCGTACAACGAGCTCGCCAAGCGCTCCGGGGCGAAGCCGCTCTCCGACATGTCGACGAGCCTCACCTTCAAGCCGATCGACCGGAGCGACTTCGCGTTCACCTTCGTGCACAACCCGTACGACTGGAAGCTCCTGAGCTTCGGAGCGAGCACGGGTATCTCGCTCCAGGGGCAGAGCCCCACGGGGGAAGAGATGTCGATCGCGGATCAGGAGCCGGGCACCTACGCCGTACGGGAGCGCTCTCCGCTCACGCCGGTCGGCATGTCTCCCGCAGGGCTCCCCTGGAGCGTGTTCGCCTCGATCAGCTATCAGGGATCCCGCGCCCGGGACGGGCAGGGGGGCTATCTGGCCTGGCAGTCGAGCGCGCGTCTCAACGGCGGGACAGCGGTCAACTTCACGAAGAACTGGCGGTTCGAGTACAACTGGCAATTCGATCCGCGCGCGGGGGTCATGGTCTCCCAGTTCTTCACCGTGAAGCGGGACCTCCACTGCTGGGAGATGCAGTTCACGCGAAGTCTTTCAGGGGACGTGGGAGACGAGTATTACTTCAAGATCAACGTGAAGAATCTGCCGGAGGTCTACTTCGAGCAAGGGTCGCGCGGCCTGCGCGGATTCGGCGCGCTCCAGAACATCTATTGATCGAAAAACAGGCGTCCTCATGCGAAATCTGTTTGACACCCCCTGGGGCCGGTCCTAAGGTGACGCGGCGTTCATCCGAAAGGAGGTGAAACGGAATGAACAAGACCGAGCTCATCGCCGTCATCGCAAAGAAGACCTCCCTCTCCGCGCGCGAGGCGCGGACCGTCGTCGACACGCTCTTCTCTCCCGGCAAGGAAGGTCTGATCGCGTCGGCGCTCATGTCCGGCAAGAAGGTCCAGATCACGGGATTCGGTACGTTCGAGACCCGGAAGCGGAAGGCGCGCGAAGGCCGCAATCCTCAGACGGGCGAGCGGATCAAGATCGCCGCGTCGAGATTCCCTGCGTTCCACGCGGGCAAGGCGCTCAAGGATCGGGTTCGGAAGTAATCCCCCCCAAAGGCTTTCGACGGGGGGCGGGCCTCAGGGTCCGCCCCCTTCGTCTTTTTCCCCCTCCAGGGCGGGGAACCGGCTGCCGACGTTGAACCTATCCAGGAAGCCGGGGTATAGTTCCCCGACACCCAACGTCTTCCACTTCGATCCGAAGGGAGGTGGCTTCTCTGCCGCGTCTCCGCTACCTGTTGTTACTCGTTGCAGCGCTTGTACTTACAACTGCGCCACTGCTCCAAGGAAAGGGCGCCCCGGTCGACATCCTCATCCAGAGCACGACCGACGTCTACGGTGAGCTCGCTCCCTGTGGCTGACACGCTCATCCGCTAGGCGGGCTCGCCCGGAGGGCGAGCCAACTCAAGGTGGGCGAGCTGAAGTTCCCGAACAACTTCACGATCGACTGCGGCGATTTCTTCGGCGTCGGCGGCGAGCAGGACTCGCTCAAGAGCGTGTTCCTGGTCCACGCCATGGACAAGCTCGGCTATGACGTCGTGACGCTGGGCGAGCGGGAGTTCAACTTCGGCCAGCAGTTCCTGCTCAGCCAGTTCAAGACGACCAAGATGGACCTTGTGTGCGCGAACCTGGTCTACGCGGACACCAAGAAGCCGTTCGTGAAGCCCTACGTCATCCGCAAGGTCGGCACCCTCAAGGTCGCGTTCTTCGGGCTCTTGGGGAAGGACATGAAGATCCGGCCCTTCAAGGGAGACCCGGCGCTCACGATCCTCGATCCGACCGAGACCGGGAAGGCGATGCTCGCCGATCTTCGGAAGAAGGCGGACATCGTGGTCCTCCTCTCGCATCTCGGGATGAGCGACAGCCAGAAGCTCACGGTCGACGTGCCGGTCGACGTCATGTTGTTCGGCCACCAGCCGGGGCTCTTCAAGACCTTCGCGAAGACGCAGGACGTGATCACGGTGCGGGGCGGCGAGCGGGGCCAGTACATTCCCGAGCTCCACCTCGTCGTCGAGGACAAGAAGATCACCTCCTTCGACGGCGACGTCGTGCAGCTCGATGACAAGGTCCCGGCGGACGAAGCGATGAACGCCGAGGTCGACAAGTACCAGGACGCGCTCAACCAGCGGTTCGCGAAGGCCAACGAGGCCACCGCGCAGACCGCGACGGCGCGCACCGCGCAGCAGATCGCGGGCGAGCGCTACCTGGGCGAGAACAACTGTCGCCGGTGCCACGAGGCCGAGTATCAGAAATGGTCCACGCAGAAGCACGCGCATGCGTTCCAGACGCTCGTCACGAATCAGCGCGACTCGACGCCCGAGTGCCTGCCATGCCACGTCGTGGGCATGGGCTCGGCCGGCGGGTTCATCTCCAGGCAATCGACGCCCGATCTGGTGAACGTCCAGTGCGAGAGCTGCCACGGCATGGGCACGCGCCACGGGATGTCCGACACCGTCGGTCCCGAGGTCTGCCAGACCTGCCACACCCACGAGCAGGATCCGAATTTCCAGTATGACGAGATGGTCCAAAAGATCGTCCATTGGGAGTGACCCGATGAGGTCCGCGATCCGTCGCGGGCCTTCGACGATCCTCGTTCTCCTCGTTTCCTTCGTTTTCATCCTGAGCGCGCCGGCCAAGCCGGCGCGCGCCCAGGCCCTTCAGCTCCCGAGTCTCGAGCTCCCCTCCAATCCCGTCGTCGGCCCCTGGGTGCGCTATCGCGTGCGGACGCAGAGCCGGTCGCGCCCCGTCCGCGAGTACACGCAGCGGGTCGCGATCGTCGCGAAAGAGACCGTGGACGGGCGCGTCGGGTACTGGGTGGAGCTCAAGACCGAGGGACAGCCTTCCGGGACCCGCATCGAGCGCGGGTTCCTCGTTCCGCCAGGGACAGCGGCCGCGGCGACGACCGACGACGAGGGTGAGCCCGCGCAGGTCTCTCCCTCCCGGAGGACGCGCCTCGAGCGCTATCAAGTGCTGCAGTCGAACGGGAAGCTCTACGAGTACCCCGCCGAGAAGCTGACCGAGCTCCGCTCGAGCGGCGACGTCGGGACGATCGAGCTCTTCGAGTTCGACACGACGATCCCGGCGGTGGTCGAGGATCTGGGTCCGGACACGCTCCGGAGCGCCTCTCGCGTCGTACCCGCGACCGTCGTGTGCACGCGCCGCGCCGGGGCCGATGATTGGCCCGTGCCGGGCGACACCACGGTGGTGAACCGCCCCCTGCTCGTCCAGACCGTGTGGAAGAACGCGGCGGTGCCGATCACGGGAATCGCCCGCTCGCTCTTCCAGGCCACGACCGAGCGCGTGCCGGCAGCCACGCGCGATACCGCGCCGATCCAGGGAGCCGCGCCCCCCCGCCCGGACATCACGGGAAGCGCCGCGAGCTCGGTCCCGGTCGCGCAGGCTCCACCCCCAGCGCGGCCGCCGTTCGCTTCATCGCCCGCCTCGGGCTCGGCCATGCCGACCTCCTTCGCCCCCGTCATCTCGTGGACCGACCTCGTGCTCCTCGATCTCGGAGCCGACGCCAAACCCGAGGTCACGCAGACTCCGGAGCCGCTCCCGGACGCGTCCGCCCCCGCGGGACCTGGCAAGACCGGCAGCCCCCGCTGACCCCCACCGAGCGCCTCTAGCCGCGGCTCCGCGGCACCCCTCCGCACTCCCTTGAGAACGGGGCCGTTCGGCCGATAGGGAGGACGCAGCCCCGGGCCATCGGGTCCGGATTTCCACACGAGGGGGAGCGCATGAATCAGGGCCGCAGGAAGCCGCTCGGCCAGAGCCTCGTCGAGCAGGGACATCTGTCGCCCGAGGCTCTCGCGCGCGCGCTGGAGGAACAGCGCCGGACGGGCGCTTCGCTTCGCGACGTCCTCCTCCGTCTCGACCTCGCCCCCGAGGAAGCACTCCTCGACTATTACGAGGACACGGTGGGCGTGCCGCGGATGGACCTCACGACGTACATCCTCGAGCCGGAGATCGTGCGCCTCGTGCCCGAGCGCGTCGCGCGGCAGTTCCACGTGATTCCGCTCTTTCGGATCGGGAACACGATCACGGTCGCGATGGCGGACCCGCTCGACGTGGTGGCGCGCGACGAGGTGAAGCAGAGCACCGGGATGGAAGTGGACGTGGTCGTGTCCCCCGAGGGGCAGATCCGGCAGGCGATCGATCGCTACCACCCGGCCGCCGGGGTCGACCGGCTCGTGCGCATCGGCTCGCCCGGCGCGTCGAGCGCGGAGCCGGAGCCGCGCCTGGAAGAGGACGGGCCCATCATCCGCTTCGTCAACGCCATCGCGCAGCAGGCGATTCGCGAGGGCGCGTCGGACATTCATTTCGAGCCCGAGGAGTCGTCGTTCCGCGTGCGCTTCCGCGTGGACGGCGTGCTCCGGGAGGCCTCGCTCCAGTCGCGCGAGCTCTACGCGTCGGTGGTGTCGCGCATCAAGGTCATGGCCGCGCTCGACATCGCGGAGCGGCGGCTCCCGCAGGACGGCCGCTTCCGCATCAACGTGGGGGGGCGCGACCTCGACGTCCGCGTGTCGACCTTCCCCACGATTCACGGGGAGAACGTCGTGCTCCGCCTCCTCGACCGCTCGGCCGCGCTGATCGGGATGGCCGAGCTCGGGCTCGGGCCTACGCCGCTCGAGCTGCTCGCGCGGATGATCGACCGTCCGAACGGGATGGTGCTCGTGACCGGCCCCACGGGGAGCGGCAAGACGACCACCCTCTACGCCTGCCTGCATCGGATCCAGGGAGTGGAGCGGAACATCGTGACCCTCGAGGATCCCGTCGAGATCCACCTCCCGTCCGTGCGGCAGACGCAGGTCGATCCCGACGTCGGGCTCACGTTCGCCCGCGGGCTGCGCGCGCTCCTCCGCCAGGATCCGGACGTGATCATGGTGGGCGAGATCCGGGACGCCGAGACGGCCGAGATCTCCGTCCGCTCGGCGCTCACGGGGCATCTCCTCCTCGCGACGCTCCACACGAACGACGCGTCCGGCGCGATTCCGCGGCTCCTCGACATGGATACCGAGCCGTTCCTCCTTTCGTCCGCGCTCGCCGGCGTGGTGGCGCAGCGCCTCGTGCGGCGCGTCTGCGATCGCTGCAAGACGACGGCGGACGTGCCGCGCAACCTGCGCGAGGAGCTCGGCCTCCCCGCCGATGCGCGCTTCCTCCGCGGCAAGGGGTGCGTCGCGTGCGGACACGGCGGCTACAAGGGGCGGGTGGGCGTGTTCGAAGTGCTCGAGATGACCGACGCGATCCGCGAGCGGATCCACGCGCGCGCCTCGGGCGAGGAGATCGCGCGCACGGCGCGGGCCCTTGGGATGGTCACGCTCAAGGACGACGCGCTTCGCAAGGCGGCGCTCGGCCTGACCACGCTCGACGAGGCGCTCCGCGTGACGGCGGGGGACAGCGGGCGGGCGCGGGCCGGCGCGGCCCGGTAGCGCGCCATGCCTTCCTTCCGGTACAGGGCGGCGGCGGCCGCGGGCGGAACCCGCGTCGGCGAAGTCGAGGCGGTGGATCTCGACCAGGCGATCGGCCGCGTCCGCGACCTCGGGCTCACGCCGATCCAGCTCGATCCGGCCGGCGCGCGCGCCCAGGCGCCGCGCCTTTCGCTTCCGAAGCGGCGGGTCTCCGCGTCCGAGCTCATCCTCTTCACGCGCCAGCTCGAGACCATGCTCGACGCAGGGCTCCCGCTCCTGGCCGCGCTCGAGACGCTCGAGGCCCAGGCGGGGGACGCATCGCTGCGCGACGGGGTGCGCGGCGTGCGCGCGGCGGTGGAGCAGGGGAGCACCCTCACCGAGGCGATGCGCGCCTACCCGCACTGCTTTCCGACGCTCTACACGAATCTCGTTCACGCGGGGGAGGAGGGGGGCCTCCTGCCCGCGATGCTCGACCGTCTCGGCGGCGTGCTCGAGCACCAGGAAGAGACGCGCCAGCGGATCCAGTCGGCCGTCTTCTATCCGCTGATCGTCCTCTCGGAGCTCCTGGTCGCGTTCATCGTCCTGGTCAAGCTCGTGCTTCCCAAGTTCGCGACCCTGTTCCGGAACCTGAACGCGGAGCTCCCGCTTCCGACCCGGGTCCTGATCGCGGTCAGCGACTTCTTCGACGCGTATGGCTGGCAGGCGCTCGTCCTGGCGGTGCTCCTCGGCGTGGGCGCGGCGCTCTGGCTCAGGACCGAGCGCGGCCGCCGGCGCTTCGACGCGCTCCTCCTCGCCATCCCGCTCTTCGGACCGATCATGCAAAAGGTGGCGATGGCCCGCTTCGCGCGCGTCCTCGCGGCGCTCGTCGAGAGCGGCGTCCCGATCGTGCGCGCGGTCGCGATCTCCCGTGGGGTGCTGGGCAACCGGAGCCTCGAAGCGGAGATCGACCGGATGCGGGATGGCCTCATCGCGGGGGAGGGGCTGGCGGCCCCGCTCCAGGGGAGCCGCACCGTGCCTCCACTCCTCGTCCGGATGCTCGCGGTGGGGGAAGAGACCGGATCCCTCGGAAAGATGCTGGTCCGGACCGCCCGCTTCTACGACCGGGACGTCGATTACGCGGTCAAGAACCTGGCCACGGCGCTGGAGCCGGCGCTCCTCGTGGTTCTCGGTATCTCCGTGCTGTTCACGGCGTTAGCCGTGTTCCTCCCCCTCTGGAACCTGATGAACGCCTTCCGCCACTAGGGGTTGCCGAACGCGTTCAAGGTGGGCGGGCGTCGTGCCGAAGATTCAAGGGTCAAGGGCCCCAGGCAGCCATTCCGCCCCAGGGGCGGGGCGTCTCGCAATCCAAGGAGGTTGGCCGTTATGCACCGGACGAAGTCGGAGTCGGGCTTCACGCTGATCGAGCTGGTCATCGTGATCGTGATCCTGGGCATCCTCGCGGCCGTCGCCATTCCGAAGTACGAGGACATGCGCGAGCAGGCTCGCGTCGCCACGATCAAAGGGCAGCTGGGCGCGATCCGCTCGGCGGTCGCGATCCAGTACGCGCGCAATGCGCTGAACGGACACGGAGGATTCCCGCCGCTCGACGGCACGATCTTCGCCGAAGGGCGCGTCCCGAAGGAGCCGATCAACCAGCTGAGCAACGTGAAGACGACGCCCGGCGTGGACGGCTCCGGCGGATGGGTCTACCAGCAGGCCACCGGCATCGTGAAGGTCAACCTGAACGCCTACTCGTCGTACTGATCGCCCCCGCGACGACGCGGGAGCACGAATCCTGGCGGGGCGGGCCCGACTCCCGCTCCGCCTCGAACGTTTCGGAGAGGCCCTTCCTGCCGTGACGCAGAAGCTCTGGATTCGACCGGCTCTCGTGAGCGCCGCGGTCGCCGCGGTCGCGCTCGCGCTCTATTCCGCCACGCTGGCTCCCGGCGTGGGAGCGGGGGACTCGGGCGAGCTCCTGCTCGCGGCTCAGACCCTCGGCGTGCCGCACCCTCCCGGCTATCCGCTCTGGACCCTCCTCGCGCGCATCGCGGCGATGCTCCCGTGGGGCGACGTCGCCGGACGGGTCAACGCGCTCTCGGCGATCTTCGCCGCGCTCGGCGCGGGGCTCTTCCACATGCTCGCGCGCCGCGCGGGCCTCCGCCCCTTCGCGGCGCTCGTCGCGACCGCGCTCTACGCCGCGTCGATCACGATCTGGAGCGCCGCGGTGGAGACCGAGGTCTACGCCCTGGCCGCCCCCTGCTTCCTCCTGCTCGTGCTCCTCGCGTGGCGCGCCCGCTCGCGGCGCACGGCGTCGATGCGGAGCGACGCGCTCGCCTTTTTCGCGATCGGCCTGGCGCCGGTCGTGCACCAGACGCTCGCATTCCCGGCCACGTTCCTCGGCATCTGGATGCTCGAGCGGGACGCGCGGCTGGCCCGCGTCCTGCGCGGCCTCGTCTGGTCGTCGATCGGGTCCACGCTCTTCCTCGTGGTCGCGCTCCGGAGCGGCGCGCCGGGTAGCTTCACGTTCGCGTCCGAGACCGGCGCCCTGGGTGCGGTCGACGGGATCCTGCGTCAGGGCTATGGCGCGCTCCGCCAGCACCCCATGTCCACGCGCCTCGCGCTCTCGGAGCTGGGGGCGATGGCGGGAAGCGTCGCGGCATCGATCGGCGCGGCGGCCGCGCTCCTGGCCCTTCTCGGCGCCTGGCTCGCGCGCCGCGAGCGCGCGACGCTCCGGCTCGTCGCCGTGGCCGCCGCGACCATCCCGGTGGCGCTCGTCCTTCTCGTCGGGTTCCTGCCCGACGCCGAGCATGTCGCGCAGATCGCGCCGTTCCTGGCGCCGGTCGTGGCCGCCGCCTGCCTCATGGCCGGAGCCGGCGCGGAGGCCGCCGTGCGCCGCGTGCCGCACGCGTTCCGCTGGCCGGTTTTGGCCGCTGCCGCGACGTGCGCGCTCGCGACCGTGATCGCGCACCAG
The DNA here is from genome assembly GCA_036274595.1 of Candidatus Eiseniibacteriota bacterium. Lineage (GTDB taxonomy): Bacteria > Eisenbacteria > RBG-16-71-46 > SZUA-252 > SZUA-252 > WS-9. The sequence goes on from DASUFL010000149.1 coordinate 30,964, forward strand.
GGACTCTCGGATCGCCACGACTTCGAGCTCGCCGATCGCTACGCGCGCGATCTCCTCGCTCCCTTGCCGCAAGGCGCGACGCTCATCCTCGACGGGGACAACGAGACCTTCCTGACCGCGTACGCGACCCGGCTGCGCGGGCTCCGTCCCGACGTCACGCTGATCCACCGGCGCGGGTACATCTTCGGCGACGTCTACGGTCTCGCGGGCATGCCGCGATCGCGCTGGACCGAGATCGCGCATCGCGCGGATCTCGAGCGCCTGCGCGAGAGCAAGGTCCCCGTCTACTACACGACGCCCCCCGAGGATCTGATCGACGCCGGCGTCGTGTTCCGCCAGGAGGGGCTCGTCAGCCGGGCTCTCCCGCCGCGCCCGGCGTGGAAGGAGCCGCCCCGGCGCGTCGAGCCGAAGCCGTGGCTTCCGCCCGCCGACTGGCCGAGGAGCGCGGCGCTCCTTGGCGGGAAGCCGAAGCGCTACGACTTCGTGACCCGGAAGCTCGCGGTCTCCTACTCGGACGCCGCGGCGCGCGCCCTCTGGAGCCAGGGGCTCGTCGCGGAATCGATCCCGTGGTTCGAGGATGCCGCGCGCGTGGGCTACGACATCGCGGGGGCGCACCTCAATCTGGCCACGGCGCTCGCGACGGCGGGCGTGCCGGAGCGCGCGCTCGACGAGCTCCTCACCGCCCGCGCCGTCGCGCCGCTCGACCCGGAACCGGCCGCGCGCGTCGCCGTCTTCCTTGGGGCCGCCGGCCGCCACGAAGACGCGGCCCGCTGGTTCGAGCGCGCCTATCGGATCGATCCGCTTCCCACCTTCGCCACCGACGCGGCGCGCGCCTGGGCGCGCGCGGGGAACGTGGAGCGGTCGCGGTACTGGAGGGAGCGCACCGGATGATCCGGACCCTCGCATCGAAGCGCGCCGCGCGCGGATTCACCCTGGTCGAGCTCGTGCTCATCATCTCGATCCTCGGGCTCCTCGTGGTCATCGCCGTTCCGGACCGGAGCGCGGTGGACGAGGTGTCGCTCCGGTCGGCGGCGCGGAGGCTCGCGTCCGACATCCGCTACGCGCAGGGGCAGTCGATCGCGCGGCGCATCCGCCACGGCGTCCGGTTCGAGCTGGCGGAGAAGCGCTACGAGGTCGTGGCGACGGGACGGGGCGAGCCGATCGAGGACCCCGGCGCGCGCGGCCACGCGCTCGTCGTCTCCTTCAAGGATCCGTCCGCCGCGCACGGCGTCACGCTCGTGTCGGCCTCGTTCGACGGCGCGCCCGAGGTGTCGTTCGACTATTTCGGCGTGCCCAGCAACGTCGCCGGACGGGAGATCCGGCGCCCCGGCCTCGTCGTGCTCGCGTGCGGCGGGATGACGTCCTCGGTCGAGATCGCGCCCGGCACCGGCAAGGTGACCGTCCGATGAAGCAGGCCGGGTTCACCCTCATCGAGGTCGTTCTGATCCTCGTGATCGTGGGGGTCGCGATCCTGCCGCTCAGCCTGCTCTTCGCGAACGCGTCGATTCGCTCCGGCGAGGCCCGGGACGCGACGACGGCGGCGCAGCTCGCGCAGGCGAAGATGGAGGAGATCGCCGCGGACAAGAGCTCGCCCGCGCGCGGATTCGACTACCTCGATACGGCCAACTATCCGCCCGAGAACCCGGTGGTCGCGTTCCCGCGGTTCCGGCGGTCGGTCCTCGTGTCGGCCGACTCGACCTTCGACGGCGTTCGGTTCCGCGCGGTCAACGTCACCGTGTCCACGTCCTCGATTCCGCCGGTGACCCTGACCACCTGGTTCGCGGGGCACTGATGGCGCCGCGGCCGCTCTCCCAGGAGGGCTTCACCCTGATCGAGCTCCTCATCGTGATCGTCGTCGTGTCGATCGCCGGGCTCGTCCTCTCGGGCGTGCTCCGCGAGGCCGCGCGCACGTACGCGTTCATCGACGTGGAGAAGGAGCTGGTCCAGGAATCGCGCTACGCCAAGGAGCGGATGACCCGCGAGGTCATGGGGGCCCCCCGCGGCGGGATCCGCGCGGCCCATCCCCGATCGATCACCGTGGTCGACGCCGACTCCGCCCTCGTGACGTTCGCGTGGGACGGCGTGCGCGGCGGCGACCTGGTCTGCGTGCGGGACGGATCGAGCGCGCCGCTCGCGTCGAACGTCGACTCGCTCGCCTTCGCCTACTTCGACGGCTCCGGCCGGCTGCTCCGATCGGCGGACCCCACGAGCCTTCGCCGCGTCTCGATCTATCTCCGTCTCGCGCGGGATGGACACGAGGTCTCGGGCGTGGGGAGCGCCTTCCTGAGGTCCGCCACATGAGCGCCCGCGCCATGAGCGTCCGCTCAGCCGCCCCGGACGCCGGCTTCTCGATCGTGCTCGTCGTGTCGACGATCCTCGTCCTCATCGTGCTCGGCCTGGGCGTCGTCACGCTCGTCACCGAGGACTCCGATCTCTCGGGCACGCAGGTCGCGTCCGATCAGGCCTTCTACGTGGCGCAGGCCGGTCTCGAATACGCGGTCGAGAAGGCGGCCTCCTCCCCGACCTGGGACGGGCTCCCGTCTCCGGGCAAGACGGTGGGCTCAGGCTCGTTCTGGATCCAGCCACCCGACACCCTCGACCCCGGCAAGCGACCGCTCGCGCATGGACGGAAGCGCATCGTCGCGGTGGGCAGGGTGGGCGCGGCGACGCGCGTGCTCGAGATCCAGGTCGCGCCCGGAACGATCAGCACGGTGGCCGGCGGCGACTCGAGCGCGTGCGATCCCGAAGGACTCGCTGTGGCCCCGGGGGGCGATCTCGTCGTGGCCGACCCCGTGGCGCATCTCGTGCGGCGCGTCGACCTGGTGACCGGCGTCGTCTCGATCGTGGCCGGAACCGGAGTGGCGGGCTCGACCGGAGACGGCGGCCGCTCCGAGAACGCGCGGCTCAGGTCGCCTCGCGGGGTCTGCTTCGGTCCGGGGGGCGATCTCTTCATCGCCGACATGGGGGCCCACGTCGTGCGCAAGGTGTCCGCCGCGTCGGGGGTGATCACGACCGTCGCGGGAAGCGGCGACCCCGGATCGTCGGGAGACGGCGGTCCCGCGACCTCCGCACGGCTCTCCGCTCCGTGCGGCATCGCGATCACGGAGGGAGGCGACCTCCTGATCGCGGAGCGCGGAGGCCA
>DASUFL010000150.1:0-14569 GCA_036274595.1 Candidatus Eiseniibacteriota bacterium
TAGCGAGCGCCGGGACGTGCTGGCCCGGACCCCCACACCCTCCCCCCGCCGGCCAATCCACGCAAACGCGCCGCACCGCCGACCGCGCTCCGCAGAAGGAAAACGAAAAGGGCCGCCGGTTTCCCAGCGGCCCTCTCGTACTGCGTGGAGCTAGGTGTTACTTCACGAGCACCAAGTTGTTCGGCGCACGGAACGACTCCCCGTTCGGGAAGACGATCTTGTAGAAGTACACCCCGGACGCCAGCGACGCGCCGTCGTCCTTCTTGCCGTTCCACCGGACCTCGTTCGGACCAGCCGTGACCGTCGTGTGCAGCGTGCGAACCAGCGCGCCGCTCACGCTGAAGATCCGGATCTGGGCCTTGCCCGCCTGCGCGCTCGAGAAGCGGATCGCGGTGTGCGGGTTGAAGGGGTTCGGGTAGTTACCGTCGATCTTGTTGATCCGAGGCGCCGCTTCCGGAGAATCCTCACCGACCGCCGTCGCGAGAGCGCCGGCCTGGATCGGGTAGAGGGCTCCGTAGGTGGCCGTCTGGAACCCGGCATTCTGACCCGACCAATCCGCCTGCATCGACGCGATGGTCTGCGGGGTCGGATTCGGGCACGGGAAGCAGGTCGACGGGCCAGACTGAGCCGTACGGCAGCTCGTGAGGAACTTGTACATCACGCGCATGCGGTTCTCGACACCCGAACGCGTGTAGTTCGCGCTGGTGTTGCTGATCGCCGGGTCGCGGATGAACTGGAGCGAGAAGCCGTACGCGAGACCCTTGTTGCGATCGTTGTCGGCGATGTTGTCAAGCTCGCGCATGCGGCCGACAGCAGCCGCCTGCCCGCTCGGATACACGGCCGCGATGAACGGCGTATCACCCGACGTACCCGCCGCGGTGAACGCATCGAACCGGTTCGGAGCCGGGCACCCACCGTCGACCGGGTAGGTGAACGTCCCAGGCGCCGCGAGAGCCGGTCCGGCGGTCGCAGCCGAGAAGCGGTCATCCATGTTGAAGTACGACGTGGCCGGCGACCAGCTGTTCTGGGCCGAAGCGACACCGAACACCTGCCCGGCCATGCTGATCTGGAACGTCGCATCCACACCGCTCGGCGTGATCATCTGGTACATCTGGTCGTCGCCGCTCAGGAACGCGCAGCGGTCTCCACCGTTCGTACCCGTTTCCTTCCGCCACCACTGCTCGAGCGTGAACGCGTCTTCCTCGTTGAACACCGAGCTCGTGCGGGTATGGCCGGACTCGATGACGATCCGGTACCAGGCCGCGAGCGAGTCGACGAGAGGATACTCGAGGTAGTTCGGGAAGAAGTTGCTCAGACGGTCCGGACGCTTGCCCGGGAGCTCGTGACCACCGAACCCATGAGCCGTCGTGCCGGAAGCCGTGTGACGGTAACGATCCGCCCGGACGCCCAGAGCGCGGAGCGCCTGGGTCATCGGGTCGTATCCGAACGCCCACGTCGTGTAGACCGCGTCGAGGTTCAGCACCGGCGTGTTGGTGCGGCCGGCCAGGAGCGAGCCCGCGGGACCAGCCGGGTACACGCTCGGGAGAACTCGCCACTCGATGATATCCGGCGCCTTGATGGAGCTGTTCGGCAGCGTCGGGATGTCTTCCACTTCGCGGGCGAGGTTGTCGGACGAGAACTGGTACGAGACGCCGCACCCAGAGCCCGAGCCGTTACCGATGTCAACCGCCTTGAAGTAGTACTGCATCCGCGTGCCGCGCGGGAGGAACGAAAGGGCGTTGTAGCTGCCGACGCCATTGATCGTGAAACCACCCGGGAGGCTGGCGTTCGCGATCGACTTGTCGTACGGCGGCCAGTTGATGTTGAACTCGGAGTCGACGAGCGTGGTGTCCGTCGGGCCCGGCGCCACCGCGTTCGCCACCATCTCCGTGGAATCCCACGGGGACCAGGTCTTGGACGACGGATCGAAGAGCCGGTAGATCATCCGCGGCATGTCGCAGTTCGCGTTGAACGACGGATTCGTATGCGCGTACTCGCTGCCCGGAGGTCCGAATTCGCCAGCGTTGATCGACTTGTTGAAGCCATGCTTCCAGTTGATGCCCATCCCGTTCTTGCGAAGACCGGTCAGCAGCGAGAGGGTGATCGAATCGCCCACCGGAGCGTTCCAGTTGTCGTTGACGGAGATGTTGTGCGACTGCTGGGTGCCGAGACCGGAGCCACGGTTGCCCGGCCAGCACTGACCCGCGGACAGGTTCCCCGCGGTGCAGTTGGACAGGTTGGGTCCGATACCGGCGGTTCCGATCCGGCCGTCGACGAACGTCGTCTGCGCCACCGAACCCGGGAAGATCCCGAAGAACGGGGCCGGAACGCCCGTGACCACCTGGAGACGGAGGTCGTCATACAGAATCGGGTTGATCTGGCCGGTCGCGCAGTTGGCACGGTCTGCCGCGAACGGCGGGATGCACTGGAGCTCGAACCGGAGCTGCACCGAGTCCGCCTGCGTCGCCGTGGAGATGTCGTCTCCATCGACCAACCAGGCCTGGTTCGCGCCGGTCGTCACACCACCGCCCGGTGCCGTGTTGTTCCACTGGCCCCAAGCCCCGAACTTGAAGATACGGAACTCGGCCTGCTGCACGTAGCCCGAGAACCGCGGAATGTCGAGGTACTCGTTCCAGAACGTCAGCACCTGCGCGCTTCCAGGCGGAATCGCGAAGGTACAAGGAACGATCGCGTTGTACTGCTTGTTGACAGCCGTGTGCGTCGCCAGGTCGCCGCCCTCGAAGAAGAGGTCGTTCGCCAGGGCCTTCTGCGGAGAGCAGACGTCCTGGGTCACGTTGGACGCGCCCGTCGAGAGCTGCCAGCGCTCGCCGACGCCCGGCGGGACGCGCGACGAGATGATCGGAATCGGCGTGTCATCAGCAGGCTGCACGATGACGTTGCCCGACCACACGAGAACGGTGCCGTTGAACTGGTCCTGATCGCTGACGCCAGCCGGCGGCACGAAGGTGGCCGCGTCGGTGTAGATCGACGAGACCGAGCCGTTGTTGTCGACTTCGACATCATCCATCTGCTGCCCGTCGCTGTTCGGCCAGAGGCCGTCCTCGGACGAGAACAAGCAGTCCGCCGTCATGACGATGTACATGGCGCGGTGATCGTCGTCGACCTCGATGGAGTAGCTGGTCGTGACCCCATTGAGCGAGGCATCGCCCGTGACGATCTGCAGGTCCGCGCCGCCATTCATGCTGATGGTCTGCGGCGTGCGGATGGCGCCCGTGAAAGACACGAGCTGGTCGGAGTCACCACCCGGCCCGCCATGCGGACTACCGACCGGCGGAAGCATGTCGCTCAAGAAGATGCGGCTGTTCCCGATCGGATCGAGCGCGCCGCCGGCGCCGCCGCCGATGAAGGTCACGTAGTCGTAATTGAGCTCCGAGCTGAAGTTCCCCTCGAAGTTGAGGTGGTACTTGCCGCCCGGATTCGAATGCGCACCCGTGTCGATGTAGAGGATCTGGAAGGTCAGGTTCGGATAGCCGACATCGTCCGTCCAGTTCGCGTCGAACTTGCCGCACCAGAGCATGCGCGTGCCATCGATGATGGCGGGGCGCTGGCCGGCCGGCGTGGAGTTCGACTCGATGTGCCAGAGCTTCTCCGGCAGCGAGAGGTCGGTACGGGTGTAGGCGATCGTGTTGCTGGCCGGATTGGGCTGTCCAGCCGTGTAGCCGCTCGAGTTCGGGAAGCTGCCGTTCGGCTGGAGGCTGTCCGCCGCCGGGCTCGTCTTCGCCGCCCAGGTCCCAAGCGCGCGCTGCACGCAGGCACCCGGATACAGGAAGAACGAAGTCGTCACCGCGGACTGCTTGATCAGCGAGCCGCTCAGCGTCCCCGCGTAGTTCTCGCCACGCGCGACGGCTCCGACCGCGCCAGCCCGGGCATCGAGCGGAACGGGGTCGGGACGGACCTTGCTCGGCCCATCCGAGACTAGCCCGCTGGGTGCCGCGACCACGGGGATGGCCCACAGACCAATCGCCACGAGGCCCAGCATGGCAAATAAGGTTTTCCGCATTTTCACATCCTCCTTAGCGTTTCCTAACACGGAGTCCAATTTCGGGAGGACTTGCTTTGGAACCTGCCTTCACGGAATTCGGTACTGATGATTGAGCTTGGAGTGGAGCTTCGAGGACGCCTGCTCGTTGGGACAGGGACCGAGCTCTTGCGGCGCCTCCCTCTCGCTTTTACCGACCTCCTTTCCTATCGTTTTTGGATTCAGGGCTTCTCTCTAACTCTTCTGTTTTCAAGATGTAAACGTGGACCTGAGTCGCCTCACCTCCTCGTTCGTAACGCCGTTCTATGGTGTCAATGCAATAAGTTCCCGACCAAAGACAAAATGAGCCGCACCGTCAGCCCACGTGATGTCGTTCGTCAGGTGTAAAGTCAATAGGTTCTAGCGGTTGCGGCTTCCAAGGGACAAGTTATTTTGTCCCCTTTGCTCGACCAGTATAGGCGGAAAAGCCGCTAATGTCAATTGGATTTTTGACCTGGAGCGCTTGGCAACAGGGAGAAATCGGCGATGCGGAGGAAGGTTTGACGCACCGCTTCCAGCAGACCCAGCCGTCGTTTGCGGGCGATTGGATCGTCCACCATGACCATCACGGCGTCGAAGAAGCGGTCGATGGACGGGCGGAGCCCCAGGAGGTGCCTGAGTACGACTCCGTAGTCGGGGAGGGGTCCCTGGAGGTAGGTTTCGACGGCCTGGCGGGCCATTTTGGTTTCGAGGTGTAGATCGGCCTCGGCCCGCTCCCCAAAGGCCTCGGCCCGCTCGGCGAGGGGCTGCCCCGGCGCCGGGATGTCGGCCGGCGGCGCCGAGCGCAAGATGTTGGCAGCGCGGCGATAGCCGATCATCAGCCCCTCGAAGTCGGGGCTTTTCCGGATCTCCTCGAGAGCCCGGGCCCGAGCCAGCACGTCGATCGGATCCCCGGGGCGCACGGCGAGCACGGCGCCGGCCGTTTCTGACGTGATCCCATACACTTCCAGCGCGCTGGCTACGCGCTGCTTCCAGAACTCGGCAAAACGCTCCGGATCTCCCGGCGGGATTCCCGCCTTGTCGTAAATCCCATCCATGAAACGAGCTGTGTCGAGGACGTCGAGGCGCCATCCGGACTCGACGAGGATCCGCACGATGCCGTTGCCGGCACGCCTGAGCCCGAACGGATCCTGGGAGCCGCTCACCTCGAGCCCGGCACGGAGGCCGCCGGTCGTCGCCTCGATCTTGTCCGCAAGCGCCACGAGCTTCCCTTCCGGGGTTCGCGGAATGGGATCGGACGGCCCCTCCGGGCGATAGTGCTCGCGGATCGCTTCCGCGACGTCCGCCGGCTCTCCCGAGGCCGCCGCGTACTCGCCGCCGATGATTCCCTGGAGCGACGCGAACTCCTTCCCCGAGCGGACCATCTCGCTCGCGAGATCCGCCTTGCAGAGGCGGGCCGCCCGCGCCGCGGCGGCGAGCGACTTCGGGGCGAGCTTCTTCGCGAGGTCCTCCACCAGCACCACCAGCCGCTCGGTCCTGTCGTGGACCGTCCCGAGCCGCTCGTGCACCACGATTCCCTTGAGAACCGGGAGCTTCCCCTCGGGGCCCCCCTTCAGATCGTTGACCCAGTAGAAGCGGGCGTCTTCCAGGCGCGCCCGGAGAACGATCTCCGTGCCCCGGCGGATCTCCTCGGCGCCGGGACCGCGGCCGCTCCGGATCATGACGAAGTTCGGGAGCAGAGCTCCGTCCGGGCCCTCGACCGCGAAGTAGCGCTGGTGCGCCCGCATGGCGGCCACGATCACGGGGCGAGGCAGCTCCAAGTAGCGGGGCTCGAAGGACCCCACGACCGCCTCGGGCCACTCGACCAGGTTGGCGACCTCGTCCACCAGCTCCTCGTCGTCGACGGCGCGGCCCTCGAGCCCTGCGGCGGACTTCGCAAGCTCCTCGCGGATCCTCACGCGTCGCGCGTCCGGATCCACGATGACGCCCGCGCCTTCGAGCGACGCCGCGTAGGCGGCGGGAGACGGGACATCGAGCCAGCCTGGGGCGAGGACGCGGTGTCCGCGCGTCCGCCGGCCCGAGACGACGCCGAACGCTTCGACCGGGAGGACCCGGTCGCCGAGGAGGGCCACGATCCAGCGCACGGGGCGGGCGAAGCGCGCCGGTCCGTTCCAGTGCATGGTCTTCGGAAAGTGGAGCGCGGTGATCCAGGACGCGAGCCGGGCCGGCAGCACGTCGGCCGCGGCGGCTCCCGTCTCGTTCACGCGCGCCAGGAGATACTCCCCCTTGGGCGTGGTGACGCGCTCGAGCGACTCCACGGGGATGCCCGCCGACTTGGCGAAACCCTTGGCCGCCTGGGTCGGCTGTCCCTGCGCGTCGAAGGCGACCCGCACGGCGGGGCCGGTCATCTCCTTGACGCGGTCCTCCTGACGGTCCGCGAGGCCCTCGACGAGGAGCGTCAGGCGGCGCGGCGTGCCGAGCGTGCGCACGGCGCCGTGGGCGAGGCGGGCGTCCGCGAGACCGTCCCGCGCGAGCGTCTCCAGCTCCGAGAGTGCGGGCGCGATGAACCCGGCCGGGATCTCCTCGCAGCCGATCTCGAGAAGGAGCGTTTCAGCCACGGGTCGCGGCGCTTGCTTCGGGTGTGGCGGCGCCCTTGAGAAGCGGCCAGCCCAGCTCTTCGCGCTGCTTGAGATACGCGCCCGCGGCCGCGCGCGCCATCTTCCGGACGCGCGCGATCGAGGCCACGCGCTCCGTCACGCCGATCGCGCCGCGCGCATCGAGCAGGTTGAACACGTGCGAGCACTTGACCACGTAGTCGTAACCTGGCAGCACCATGCCCGCCTTGAAGAGGCGGTACGCCTCCCGCTCGAACTTCTCGAAGAGCTCGAAGAGGAGCGCCGGATCGGAGTGCTCGAAGTTGAACCCGCACCACTCGATCTCGGCCTGGAGAAAGAGGTCCGCCCAGGTGTGATCGCGCGACCACTGCAAGTCCATGATCCGGTCCACGCCCTGGAGATAGCACGCGATCCGCTCGATGCCGTAGGTGATCTCGGCCGTGATCGGCTCCAGGTCGTAGCCGCCGGCCTGCTGGAAGTACGTGAACTGGGTGATCTCCTGATTGTCGAGCCAAACCTCCCAGCCGAGGCCCCACGCGCCAAGCGTGGGCGACTCCCAGTCGTCCTCGACGAAGCGCACGTCGTGCCGCGCGAGGTCGATGCCGAGATGGCGGAGGCTTTCGAGGTAGATCTCCAGCACGTCCTCCGGCGCGGGCTTGAGCACCACCTGGTACTGGTAGAAGAGCTGGAGGCGGTTGGGATTCTCGCCGTAGCGGCCGTCCTTGGGACGGCGCGACGGTTCGACGTAGGCCGCCTTCCAGGGCTCCGGGCCGAGCACGCGGAAGAAGGTCGCCGGATTGAACGTTCCCGCGCCCACCTCGCTCGAGTAGGGCTGGAGGAGCGCGCAGCCCTGGTCCGACCAGAACTGCTCGAGACGGAGGAGCGTCTCCTGGAACGTGCGCGGCCTCTGCGCGGTCATGCCCCCTCCGCGTAGCGCGCGAGGCGCTCGCCGACGCGGGTCGAGCGGAGCCCGTCGAAGCGCTCCAGGTGCGCCGAGAGGAAGCGCTCGATGGCGCGCGAGACCTCGGGACCGGGATAGCGCTCCATCGCCCATGTGCCGATCGAGGCCGGCTCCCGCTCGCCGAGCGCGATGAGCGTCTTTCGAGCGCGCTCGGAGATCCGGAACGAAGCGGCGTCGCCGCCGCAGGGCTCGCCGCAGAGGAGTCCGCCGCGGATCGGATGGAAGAGCCCTCCCTGGCCGAGCGGCTTCTGGCACTCGAGGCACGACGAGAGCTCGGGGGCGTACCCGAGGAGCGTGCAGGCGCGGACCTCGAATCCACGGAGGACGGCTTCGAGCGCGGGAACGGGAGCCTCCGCCATCGCGGTCAGCGTGGCCACGGCGAAGGCGAGGAGCGCTGCGTCCTCCGCCTCGCCATAGGCGGCGCGCTCGAGGAATTCGAGCACCGCCTGCGCGCGCGCGAAGCGGTCCGGGTCCTCCCAGAGAGCGGGCCAGTAGGCGGTGATGTCGGCTTTCGAGAGGAGCTGGAGATCGCGCTCCGCCTTCCGGTAGATCACCGCCGAGAGACGGACGCCGGGCTCGAGGCAGCCGCCAAAGCGGCTCTTCGGCCCCCGCGCCCCCTTCGCCACGCAGCGCAGGAGCCCGTGCGCCTCGGTGAAGAGGTGGACGATGAGGCTGGTCTCGCCGAGCCGGTACGAGCGCAGCACGAGCGCGTCGGTCTGGACGATCGCCACGCTCAGGCCCTCATCGCGGGATCGGACGGCACGACGACGCCGCAGGAGACCACGATCTTGATCGCCTGATCGATCTTGAGGTTGGTCGGGATCAGCTTCCGCTTCGGGTAGTAGACGAGCTGCCCCGTCGCGGGATTGGGCGGCGTGGGGATGAACACCCCCTCGACCGGCTCCCCGAGCGCCTCGACCATCGAGGGAGGCGGCGGCGTGGTGACAAAGCCGATCGAATAGAGGTCGGCGCTCGGGTACGGGATCAGGACGACCCGCTGGAACGCCTGCCTGCGGTCGCCCAGGAGGGCCTCGCCCATCTCCTTGAGAATGAGATAGAGACCGCGCAAGAACGGCACGCGCAGGAGCAGGGATTCCAAGAGCGAGCCGAGCGTGCGGGCCAGGAACGTGTTCGCGACGGCGCCCGTCAGGAGGATCAGGGCGATCACCGTGAGGAATCCGATGCCCGGGATACCACCCGGGCGGAGATAGCCGCCCCGCATGGTCGTGCCGAGCAGGTGGTCGACGAAGACGAAGAGCTTCCAGACGATGTAGCCCGTGAGGACCACGGGCGCGAGAACGAGAAGTCCCGTCAGGAAATAAGTGCGGAGGCGAGCGAACACGGCGGCATCATACCAGCGGCGCGCGGAGAAGTCGCGCCTCGAGCGCCGCCATGCGACGCCGTTCGGTCCGGTTCCTGTGGTCGTGACCCAGGAGATGCAGCGTGCCGTGCACGATCAGGTGCGCGACCTCGCGCTCGAGCGGGCGCCGGGACGCGCGCGCCTGCGCCGCGGCCGTCTCGAGCGACACGTAGATCTCCCCCAGGAACACGGCCTGGTCGGGATCGGAAAGCGCCGCCGGCTCTGCGAAGGGGAACGAGAGGACGTCGGTGGGCTTGTCGACCTCGCGGTAGTCCCGGTTCAGCGTGCGCACGTACGCGTCGTCGGTGAGGATCACGTCGAGGCCGGCGCGCGGATGTCCCAGCCGGTCGAGCGCGGAGCGGACGAGCGCCTTAAGAGTGGTCGATCTTAAGCCGGCTCTTCTCCCCGAGAACGCGACGCGTATCGGGACGGCGTCCGCGCTCCGACGCCGGCGTGCCGGGGTAGTCGACGCGCGCGTGGAAGAGCGCGGTGAGGATCGGGATGAAGCTCTCCCGGACCTTGGCGAGGTCTTCGAACGTGATCGGGCTTTCATCGAGCTGGCCGTCCTCCACTCGGGCGTCCAGGATCCGCGTGACGACGCCACGGATGCGGCTGGGCGTGGGCTCCGAAAGGGAGCGTGCCGCGGCCTCGACGGCGTCGGCGAGCATGAGCACGGCCGTCTCCTTCGAGCGTGGCTTGGGGCCAGGATAGCGGAAGTCGCGCTCCTCCACCGCCGGATCGGCGCTCTGCGCCTTGTGGTAGAAGAACGTCATCAGCGTCGTTCCATGGTGCTCGAGGATCGCGTCGATGACGGCGCGCGGCAGCCGCTCCTTCCGCGCGATCTCCGCACCCTCGCGCACGTGCGCCTCGATGATGAGACAGCTCATCGTCGGCGAGAGCTTCTCGTGCCGGTTCCGGGCGCTCGACTGGTTCTCGACGTAGTACTCCGCCTTCTCGATCTTCCCGATGTCGTGATAGTAGGCCCCGACGCGCGCCACGAGCGGATTGCCGCCGATCGCCGCCGCGCCCGTCTCGGAGAGGCTACCGACCACGAGGCTGTGGTGATACGTCCCGGGCGCCTCGAGCATCAGCCGGCGCAAGATGGGACGGTTCAGGTCCGCGAGCTCGAGCAGGGTGATGTCCGTCGTGACCGAGAAAAGCGATTCGAGGAGCGGGAGGAGGAGCGTCACCGCGAGGACCGACGCGAAGCCGGCGACCACGCCCCAGAGCCCGCGCCGAAGGAGCACGATGCCCTGTCCGCCGTCGACGAGCCCCATGGCGATGATCGCGAACGCGTAGGCCGCGGCGATGACCACCATGGGACGGTAGAAGTCGCGGCGCCGTCTCACGCCGCGCGCGGTCGAGATCGCCGCGATCCCCGCGAGCGCGCTCCCCGTGAGGAACGGAAGCCCGAGGCCGAAGACGACGCCGATCAAGAGCGACGCGACGAGCGTCGCCGCGAATGCGAGCGCCTGTCCGAAGAGGAGCGCCGCCGAGAGCGAGAGCACGGTGATCGGGATCAGCATCTCGTAGCCGCGGAACTGGCTCACCACGAGCCACCCCACGCCCATGACGAGCGCGGTCAGGACCGCGAGGAGCGACAATAGATTCACGTCGCCGTAGACGCGCGGGTGGTTCAGCTTCAGGTAGCGGAGGAAGCCCGCGATCAGGAACGAGATCAGGGCGAGCCGCGCCAGGAGCGCCAGGAGGTCCTGCCTCCAGGCGTCCTTCGGCCGCGCGCGGTCGTTCCATGCCCGGAGCGATTCGAGCTTCCGGATGTGGAGCGACGTCGCGATCTCGTGGCTGCCGATGATCTTCTCGTCCTTCCGCACCAGGCCGTCGTAGGGCTCGACGGCGTTCCGGCTCTCGGTCCGGACGCGCTCGGTGGTCGAGGCCTCGTACCTGAGGTTGGGCGTGACGACCGCCGCGATCAATTCCTGGAGCGCGCGCGCCGCCTCCGGCCGGTTCGGGAACGCGCGAGCCCCCTCGTCCCAGGCCAGCTCGCGCACGCTGTCGAGGTCGTAGAGCGCGCCCCACGCGGCGGGGACGCGCATTCCGTCCCGGTCCACGGAGGCGGCGCCCGCGTCGGTCTCGAGGCGGCCGCTCTCGATCTCGGCCATGAGCCCGGCGGCGTACGCCTCCTCGGCGATTCGCTGCGCGAGCACGACGATGCGCTGGCCGTCGGGGCCCAGGAGCACGCGTGTCGTCGCGGCCGAGAGCCCGAGCCCTTCGACGCGGGAGCGCACGCCGGCTCCGTGCCTCGATCCGTCGCCGAGGAGCGAATCGAGCGTCGCGTGCACCTGCGGCGCGACGGCAGGATCCACCGAGTAGACGGGCGGGACCTTGCGCGCCGCGGACGCCTGCTCGGCGTGATAGAGGGCGCGGTCCTTGAGCAGGTAGAACTGGAACGGCGCGATCACGTCGCGCTTCGCCGGGAACCCCTCGCGAAGGGTGATGACCTCGAAATCGGGCTCCCGCGGAATCAGGAGGCACGTGAAGAGGAGGAAGCCCAGGAGCAGCATCGTCCGGCGCGAGCGGGGACCGACGAGGCGCAGGATCTTCGCCTTGGGGCCGTTCCTCTTCTCGCGGCGGCGGGACTCGAGGACTCTTAAGGGCTCGGTGCTCATGCGGGGCCGGAACCCTGGGGCGTCTGGGCTCGCGGCGGCTGCGCCTTCTCGTGCTCGTCGAACGCGCGGATGATCTCGCGCACGAGATGGTGGCGCACGACGTCCCGCTCGTTCAGGTAGACGAACGAGAGGTCGGTCACTCCCGTCAAGATCGCCTGGATCTCGACGAGCCCCGACGCGTGCGCCGTGCTCAGGTCGATCTGCGTGACGTCCCCCGTGATCACCGCCTTCGAGCCGTAGCCGAGCCGGGTGAGGAACATCTTCATCTGGCCGACCGTCGTGTTCTGCGCCTCGTCGAGAATGACGAACGCGTTGTTGAGCGTGCGGCCGCGCATGTACGCCAGCGGGGCCACCTCGATCACGCCCAGGTCGAGGAAGCGGCGGATCTTCTCGTACGAGAGGAGATCGTTGAGCGCGTCGTAGAGCGGACGGAGATACGGATCCACCTTGTCCTTCATGTCGCCGGGAAGGAATCCGAGGTTCTCCCCCGCCTCGACCGCCGGACGGACGAGGACGATGCGCTCGACCTGGCGCGACTTGAGCGCGTGGACCGCGGCCGCGACGGCGAGATAGGTCTTGCCGGTTCCCGCGGGACCGATGGCGAAGACGACGTCGTGCTTCTGGAGCGCGGCGACGTACCGGGACTGGCCCAGCGTCTTCACGCGGATCGTGCGCTTGTCGAACGAGAAGAGAACCGGGTGCTCGTACAGCTCGAGCGACGCGTTCTGGTCCGCCGCATTGTTCAATCCGATGAAGTTGTTGACGTCGTGCTCCTCGAGCACGGCGCCGCGCCGCACGAGGTCGGCGAGCGCGTGGAGCACGGCGCTCACTTCGTCGACGGCGCCGGCCTGGCCGCGCACGGCGATCTTGCCGTCCCGGTACGTGAGCGACACGGGATAGCTGCGCTCGACCAGTCTGAGATTCGCGTCGTTCTTTCCAAACAGAGAAAGCGGGTCGACGTCCGGGATGGGCACGGTCTTCGTCGTTTCCGCCGCGGGTGCGTTCATCGTGGGATCTGGATCTCCTGTCCTGGGTAGATGCGATCCGGATTCTTGATCCGGCTCCTGTTGCCTCGGTAGAGGCGATTCCATCGGGCCCCCTGTCCGTACACGTCGGACTTCGCGCTGATCGACCAGAGCGATTCGCCGGGCCTCACCACGTGGCGGTCGGACGCCGGTGTGGGCTCCCGCGCCGACGCGGTGCCGCTCTTCGCGCCGCCGCTCGCCTCGGCGCCGCCCTTCGTGACCGTCGCGCCGCCTCGAGCCCTGGCCTCGGCGAGCCGCCGCTCGAGTTCCTCCGCCCGCGCCGTCAGGGAATCGACCTCGTCGTGCAGCGGCCCTACGGTCTGGTGGAGCGCGTCGAGCGCTTCCTGGGCCCCTTCGATCTGCTCCCGAAAGAGGTCCCGCTGCTCGGACAGCTCCTGGCAGTACTCCGCGCGCTGCTCGTCGCTCAGCTTCCGGTACTCCTTCTCCGTGTAGTAGTCCCCCAAGGACGCATCCGCGATGCGAAGCACCGGCTTCCCGCATCCCGCGACCACGGCCGCGAGGATCGCGAGCGCGGCCGTCGCCCGGCGGGCCCTCAATGGGAGTGGACTCCCTGAAGCGAATCGAGCGCTGCCTGGGCCGTCGCCGCCCGAGCTGCCTCGTGGTCGCGCCGGGCTTCCAGAGTACGCCCTTCGGCGGTCTCCCGGTCCACCTGGCTCTCGAGCCCTTCGGCCACGGTCCTCAGGCTGTCCAGCTCCGTGGTCGGGGTCGGGCAGGGGGCCGTCGCGCCGCAGCCGGCCAGGACGGCGGCGAGGGACATGGCGAGCGAAGCCAGAATCGCCGGGCACGGGCGCGGCCAGAATCGGACCGATCGGCCAAACCCATGCCGCCCCCCCGGCTCCCCATCTCGAGCGCCGGCCGGCAACGACACGCGATCTCTCAACTCTCTTGAATTTTTCAACTTAGGAGATTTTCTGCCCCTCGCTCGGGGTGCCCCGCCACGCCTCAACCGTAGGCACCCGCATGGGTCAAGTCAAGGCCCGGTCCGGGCGCCCTGCAGGAGAGAGCAGAAACAGTACCACCGGCCGGGGAAGGCCTCCGTCAGTCCTTCTTCCGGGTCACGTTTAGATGCAGCTCGTGGAGGTCGGCCTCGTCGATCGGGCCGGGGGCGTCGTCCATGAGGGAGGTCGCGCGGGCCGTCTTCGGGAAGGCGATCGAGTCCCGGATCGAGTCGCCGCCGTGGAAGAGCACGACGAGGCGGTCCAGTCCGAGCGCGATGCCCCCGTGCGGAGGCGCGCCGTATTCGAACGCCTCGAGGAGGAAGCCGAACTTGGTTCGCGCCTCTTCCAGCGACATCCCGATCACCCCCATCACCTTCTCCTGGATGTCCTTTCGATGGATCCGGATGCTCCCGCTCGCGAGCTCCTGTCCGTTCGCCGCGAGATCGTAGAGCTGTGCGTGCACCTTGCCGGGATCGGTCGTCAGATGCGCGAGGTGCTCGTCGAGCGGCATCGTGAAGATGTGGTGCGCGGGAGCCCACTGCTTCCGCTCTTCGAGGTATTCGAAGAGCGGGAACTGATGGACCCAGACGAAGCGGAAATCTTTCGCGTCGAGGGCGAACTTGGCCTGCCCCACCTGGAGCCGGACGTGGCCGAGCCCCTTCTGCACCGTGGCCCGCGGACCGGACGCGAGGAGGATGAGCGAGTCCTCCCGCGCGCCCGCAGCCTCGATGAGCGCTTTCTCTGCCTCGGGTCCGAACTGCTTCGCGACGCCCCCTTCGAGCGCGCCCCCCTTCACGCGGGTCCATGCGAGTCCGGCCAGGCCCACAGTCTTCCCCGCGGCCTCCCAGAGCTCGATCTCGCGCCTCGACGCGGGTGGCGTGAGCGGCGGCACCGCGAGCGCGCCGGTCATGAATCCCGGCCCGCCGGCGCGCGCTTCCTTGAACTTCTCGAACGCGCTCTGCCCCGCGGCGTCGGTGACGTCCTTGATCTCGAACGGAATCCGGAGGTCGGGCTTGTCGCTCCCGTAGCGCTCCATCGACTCG
>DASUFL010000151.1:0-3710 GCA_036274595.1 Candidatus Eiseniibacteriota bacterium
TAACCACTGCGCCCGCCGGAATTGCGAAGATGGCCAACAACCCCAGCCCGATCGGATTGCCGTCACGAGGCCCGAAGAGAATGTACAGTTGCAACGGCAGGTACCCGACCGCCGCAATAACGATCCCGGCAATCAGAAACCGTGCCGCCGACCAGCGCTTGATCAACCTCGCCTCAAAATCAATCATGTTCCCCCAGTCGTGCGTACGCAGGTTGCTTTCGCAAAAAACACGCTCCACAGGTTACCGAGCACGAACATACCGGCAAACCTGAGCGCCCGTGCTGGCTTTGGCTGTCGACTCCAGATTGAAGGGAATCGCTTTCCCGTTGGAAGCGAAGATCGTCTTTCCCCCGCCGAGGATGATCGGCTCGATCGTGAGCAGCAACTCATCGACGAGGTCGGCAGCGAGCAACGCTCGAACCATGGTCGCACTGCCATACACATAGATATACCCCCCATGTTGTCCCCGAAGTTCCGACACGGTCCGCAAGAAGTCGGCGCCACGAATGATCGTGGTTGGGTTCCACACCACATCCTTCTCCGTGAGCGTATCGGATACCACGTACTTCTGAACGCGATTGATCCAGTCGGTGAATGGATCGCCTGAGCGACTGGGCCAGGCTGCCGCCGAAACTTGATACGTCCGGCGTCCTTGCATCAGCGCATCGCTCTGCTCGGCAAGTTTGTCAAACATGCCGCCCATGACATCCGGGTCGAAATACTTCATCGACCACCCGCCGTGAGCGAACCCCTCATCGGTGTCTTCGCTGGCCCCTCCCGGAGCCTGCACCACACCATCGAGGCTGATGAACTCTGTGATGAGCGTTTTCACGATGTCTCCCGTCGTGTGAGTCTCAAAGTGCCAATTGGCGGCCCTGGTTTCGTCCTCAACCACGCTCCTGCAAGGGTCCGGCGACCTTGTACGTACTGAGGATGACGCCGGACGGCGTTGCTTGCGTGCTGACGAGAACGAGTGAGCGTGCCGGGGTTCCCGCCGCAAACAAGCGCTTCCCCGTGCCCAGCAGGACCGGATATACGATCAGAATGAGTTCATCGGCAAGGCCGTTCTGCAGCACCGTCGACGTCAGCGTGGAGCTGCCCGAAAGGACGAGGTCCCGGCCGGCCTGGGACTTGACGCGGCGAATCCCCTCGACGATGTCCGGTCCGACGCCCTCGAAAGGGCCCCACCCGAGACTCTCCGGACGGTGGGTGGCGACGTATTTCGTCGCCGCATTGAGGCGGTCCGCCATCGGACTGCTCGGCGCCTTCGGCCAGAAGCCCGACCAGATGTCGTAGGTGCGACGGCCAAGCAGCAGATCGAAGCTCTCGCCGTGCGCAGCCGTCACCGCGTCCCGGCCCGCCGGGGTCCGATAGGGCGCGCCCCAATCGCTATAGGGAAAGCCGTCATCATCGGCGGAGTGCTGGATCACGCCATCCAGCGAAATGTGTTCGATGACCTTGAGTACTCTCATTTCAATCTCCGTCCCGGAGTTACCCCGAAAGCTTCACATTGACAGTCTAGTGTCCATCCCGATGAACACATCAAGGGAATATGTCCATATTTATCGCTTTCGTGGACACATGACGGGCTTTTCATGCACGGCGCAGGCGGTACCAGTGCTCGTCCGGGCGCAACACCCATTCCAGAGGTGGTGGCAGCTTGAATAATGATGGTTTCACATCGGTGATGTGCCAACCGGCAAAGGCCGCCTCGATTTCTTCGCGACTCACACCTCGGATCAACGGGCGAATGCGCCGCGGCCAGCACAGCAATATCACGGTCGCGTCCTCGGTGGCCAGGGCGTCCACGCTGCGGGCCATCCCTCGCTGCCGCCCGGTGTCGAAGTCATGGAACGTGCCGGTGTCCAAGATGAGCCGGAAGCCGGAACCCACTTCAGCCTCTGAGAGTCGGGTGACGTCCCCCTGCACCAGTTTCATCTCCACACCGGCGGCCTGGGCCCGCTCGCGTCCCCGGTCCAGGGATTTCCTCACGAAGTCCACGCCGGTGACTTCCCATCCGCGTTTGGCCAGCTCGATGCCCCAAATGGCGCTGCCGGTGCCAATATCCAGCGCGCGCCCGTAGGGTGGCTCACGGCCCTGCTCCTCGCGCTCGAGGAGTGATGCCAGCGATTGATAGAAATCCTGGTCGGTATCCTCCCAGGGATGAAAGCCGATGGTGTACGCAAAATTCCAGTTCATTGACGCCTCCGTTCCAGTCTAACGGGTGAAGAAAGCGTGGGTCTCGTCGTCGGCGATTCCCTCCCGATGGTCGACGCAGCCGTCCAGGGTGACGTTGAGGCTGAGGGTTAGAAGTCCCATGCGAGTTTACTCCGAGTTGTCCGTCAGATCGACAGTCCGACGTCGCCCTCGAGCACCGATGTCGTGAGCCGCGGGCGCTCTCCGCTCTTCCACAGCGCAGCGGTGTGCACCACCCGATACCGGATGGGCCCGCCGTCGGGCCGCTCGCTGCGCGCGATGGGGCGCGGGATGCAGACGAACTCGGTGCTCATCTCATCGGCCGACAACCGGACCTTCGCATAACCGTGTCCTCCCAGATCCACGAACTCCAGGTGCGGAGCCAGATCCGGGTTGGACAGCGACCGTGCGCGCTCAAGGTCGAAGCTCTTCGCATATTCCAGGCACGCACGAACACCGTGCTTCAGCAGCATGTTGAAGGTCCAGTCCGGCGCTCCCGTCGCCTTGTCGGCAAGAAACAGCGCTCGTAGCGGATCGTCCTTCGGAAGACCGTGCTCGTTGGCCTCCATGGCGCCGGGACTGGTGAGCGACCCGCCAACGAAACTCAAGCCCACCGGATCGAACTTGCCGGGGGGAAGCTCCGCAGTCGCATATCCGGCCCAGAAGCTGTGGCGATCGCCCGAGACGATGGCGAAGCCCGTGATGTTCGCGTCGCGGACGAGATCGTAGATCTCAGCGCGCTCTGCGTAGGCCGTGCCGTAATCTCCCCCGTACATGGCGGCGAAGGTGTTCGGGGGCCAGGGCTCTTTTGTAAGACCTTCCGGGAGATTTGCCGGGTCGGCGCGCCGATCCAGTGCGCCCAGCGAGTTGGCCCAGATCTTCCACGTCGCGGTTGAGCTCTGGAGCTTGTCCTTGAACCATTGCTTCTGTTCGGCACCAAGAATCGTTTGCGGCGGCGCGCTCCGTTGCGGGTTGGGCACATGCGCATCGTTGAACCGGATCTCGGGAGGAGGATCGCCACCGTTGAAGGCGCGCCCACCGTCGAGAGCCCGCATCTCCGGCTCGGGGAACATCCCCATGTACTCGTCGCCGCCGAGCTCTGCCAGAGATGGATCGGTGAAGGGGTCCGCGCTCCGATAGCTGTGCTGGTCGGTGATGATCAAGTCCAGGTGCCGGCCGTAGCGCAGCGCGCGGTAGGCCTTGAGGCTGTTGATCGCCGTCAGGTTGTTGGGTTCCACGCCCAGCCCGTCGCTGTCGAACTCCGTGATGGGAACGTCTTCCACGGCGGGTGGATCGAAGCGCTCCAGCGACCCGCCCGGCGCAGCGACGCGCGCGGGGATGAACTCGAACCACGCCTGGTTCGCTGCCACCTTGATGCTCTGGCCCGGCCGTTCGAACGCCCCTGCCTTGACGATGCTCTGCCAGCCCTGCCACGAGAACTCGTGGTTGTCCCAGATGCAGACGAACGGCCAGCGCGCGCGTGCGTCCTGCAGGTCGGGATCGGCGAGATAGCC
>DASUFL010000152.1:0-7627 GCA_036274595.1 Candidatus Eiseniibacteriota bacterium
GTCTACGAGCGGCTGGTCCTGAAGCCGGAGTGCGCGCACCCGGAGTTCGACAAGGTGATCGGCACGCTCGACCACCCGCACGCGGCGATCGTGTTCGGCGAGAAGGGCGCGGGGAAGACCGCGCTCAGGCTGCTCATCGGCAGGAAGATCGCGGAGCACAACCGCGACAAGCCGAAGCGGCGCGTGTTGCTCGTGCCGTACGACGACCTGAACCCGGTCCTCGACCTCGTGGCGCGACATCGGGGGGGTCCGGGGGCCGACGCGCTGATGAAGGTGTTCCGGCTGCCGGACCACCAGGACGCGATGCTCGGGATCGCGGTGACGCGGTTCCTCGACGCGCTCCTCGGGACGTCGGCGGACGAGGAGGGCGCGCTCTTGCCGGCGGACGCGCGCGACCGCCTGCGGCGGCTGCCGCGGGAGCAGCGCGTGGAGCTCGCGGTGCTGGCTTCGCTCTACGACCGGCCGCGCAGCGGGAACGTGCCCAGCCGGTGGCAGGACGTGCGGCGGCGCCTGAGGCTCGGCTGGCGGCTGCCGTTCTCGGCGTCGAAGGTCTGCGCGGTCGCCGCGACCGTCGCCGCGGCGGGGCTCTTCATCGCGGCCAGGTGGGTGAAGCCCCAGGGGCTTCCGACCTGGGCGCTCCTCGGCGCGGGCATCGCGGCGGCGGTGGCCGGGCTGCTCTGGATCGTCTGGCTCTGGCGCCACCTGCGCCTCTGGAACCTCGTGCGGAAGATCCGGCTCGAGGCGCCGGCGGTGGACCGGACGGCGCCGCAGCTCCGCGCGATGCTCCGGCAGCTCTCGCCGCGCGACCGCGCGAACCAGCCCTGGCCGGCGCCGGGCGGCGACGGCACGAACGCGCGCTACGAGCTCACGCGGAAGTTCGTGGAGCTGCTGCGGGCGTTCGACCACGCGGGAATGATCGTGCTCATCGACCGGATCGACGAGCCGACGCTCGTGGCGGGCCGGCCGGAGCGGATGCGCGAGCTCTTATGGCCGCTCTTCGAGAGCAAGTTCCTCCAGCAGGAGGGCGTGGGCGTGAAGATGCTCCTGCCGATCGAGCTCCGCTACCTCGTGCACAAGGAGGGATCGGACTTTTTCCAAGAGGCGCGGCTCGACAAGCAGAGCGTGGTGGACCGGCTCGCGTGGTCGGGCGCGACGCTCTACGACCTCTGCACGGCGCGGATCCGGGCGTGCCACAACGACCGGGAGTCGAGGATCTCGCTCAGTGACCTCTTCGCTGAGGACGTGGGGCGCGAGGCGCTCGTGAACGCGCTCGGCCAGATGGCGCAGCCGCGCGACGCGTTCAAGCTGCTCTACTCGGCGATCCGGGAGCACTGCCAGCGCGTGGGCGAGGAGGACGGGGAGTTCCGCGTCCCGCGCTTCATCCTCGATTCTGTGCGCAAGGAGCAGGCGCAGCGCGTGTCGGAGCTCCAGCGCGGGCTCTCCCCTGGGTAGCCGGCCGCCGGCCCGAGCGGCCCGGCGCTTCTCCCCCCCCTCGATTTGCCTGGACCGGTCCCTCGACAGGGGCGCCGCCTACTAGTGTCCTGTCTCAGAAGATCGCAGGCATGAAAACGCGCTCGCCGCAGCTCGAAAAGCCGCTCGTCATCAGCGTCCGCGTCGTTCGCATATGTACACGAATCTCTAACTCAGGACACTAGTGCCCACTGGCCGGATGTCAGAAACGGAGCCCAGCCCGCGGGCCCAGCGAGGCTTGGCAACGTGAAGGAGCGGGGCGACGAGCGCGAATCCACCACTCGTTTCCTTGCGCCCGAAGCTTCGCTCCACGAGCGAGAGTGAACCTGCCTTCACACGCTCCGTTGAATGGGTGCGGTGCGCGCATTCATCCCGATTCTTGCGGTCCTCTGGATCCCGGCCTGCTCGGACAAGCAGTCCCAGCCGCCGACGGAGACCTCCGTTGCCTCAAGCCGCGACTGGGTGCCGCTGGATCTCGTCGTGGTCAACGGGGAGACGGGGACTCGGGTAAGACCCTCGGCGACCGTGGTCGCGAGGTCCGATGAAACGGCAAAACGAAACTGGCGTTCCAGCACCCATGTGCGTCGGTGCGAGCGCGCGTTCGTCGAGTGCAAGGTCGAGGCACCGCGCGGATTCGTCGCTGCCGACAAGGGGGCGTACCGTGGCGCCGCGTACACATCTCGCTATGCCGAACGCGCACGCCTCGTCGCGCCGATGCGGCGGGAGGCCGATGTCCGCGTGCGAGTCGTTGACACGTCAGGCACGCCGGTGAAAGGTGCCCAGGTCAGGGCGGTCCTCGCCGCGGGCCCCGAGCCCGTCTTCATCGCATGCCCGCCGCGAGGGACGCCTCCGGACGTGCGTGTGGGTGCCACAACGGAACCGTGCGTCGACAACGACGTCCCGTTCGAGGCAAAGCCCACTGATTCGGACGGTTGGACCCAACTCCGAGGGCTCCCACACCTCCTCGATGAGCGATTCTGGATCGTGGTGGGCAACGACGATAGAGAGGGTTTTGCTAAGGTCACGCTCGGCGCGTTCGGCGAGGGACTCACCTTGCAAGTCCGGCTTCCGGCGGCCCCGGGTCTCGTCTGGCGGGATATCAGCGCGGGACTTCTTGGGGGCAACAGCGACGGGAATCCTAGCAGGTCGCCCCCCCGAACTCCTGCACGGCTGGAACTCTTCGCCGTACGGCGCGACGGCACGCCAGCAGCCGGCGCGCGGATCGGCTGTGGCCGCGGCTTCGCAAAGATCGCGGATGAGCAAGGCCGTGTCGTCTTCGACAACATCCAGCCTGGCAACTACAACGCAGAGGTGTTGGACCCGGACTTCGTCTGGTCGTGGCTCCCCGTCAAGCTTCATGACGGTGAATCGCGTAGCATGACGATCACCGAACCGCTGGGTTGGACCGCTTACGCAACTCTGCTGGACAGCGTCGGGCGGCGCGTCCCCTACGCGAGCGTCGGAATCCGCTCGTCCGCGCCCGTCGAGTACTTGCGCGTGGTAGACGGGGTACAGGATCTCGCTCTTTACACCGACGCGAACGGCGACATCGCCCTACCAAGAATGCACCACTCGCCGGTCGAACTCACGTTCACGTATGGGAGCCGCACACAGCGACTTCGACTCGACGATCACAACACGCGCGCGACGGCCCGCCTGCCCACGCCACGGTAGCGCGGGAGAACCCGGTGAGGCCCCTTGTCCGAGCCTTGCCGACCGCCGCGCCGAGGTGGAAAGGCGGGACCTCGGCGATTCGGCCTCCTTCGCAACCATCCGGCTCCCAAGCGTGAATGCCAAAGCACTGGCTGACCCCGACGTGCCGTGGACGGTTGAGGACATTCCGCAGGTTCCTGGTGACTACGAATACGCTACCACTGTGGTCACTCCGGACGACAGCTGGTGGCATTGGATCATCTCGGTGAACGAGCCGTCTGCGCGTGTGGGGGTAGATCGCAACTACTTGAAGAACTACCTGGGTGGCGAGCACGTTGTTGATACGATCGTTCACGAGTCGCTTCACTGGGCGTACGAGAAGCGTGGCGACAAGTGGACGAGATGTCACTCGCTACACTTCTACCAAGAAGTGTGGTTCTGGACGCGCATTGTGATGAGGAGTCGTGCTGTGCGACGGTGGGTTCAGGAGGACAACGCGCGAATGCTAGCCACGAAGGTGAAAGCTGCCGCAGATGCGATAGGTGCCGCATGCCACGCGATAACGCGATGAAGGCGGTGTATGGCGTTGGGTGCCGCGACAGTCGTCATCCACGACATGCTGATGCCGCGCCGCCGCGCCGTCAGGTGTACATCAGAGAGACCATGCACCCCTTGTGTGTAGTTGTTGGCGGTCCAATTGCGGGTATGTGGCAGGGCGGAGATACTGAGATCCGAGTGCGACTCGAGATTGATGAGAGTGGGCTGGGCGTGCTCGTTGCTGAGTCGCGCGCGCGGAAGTTCTCATATCGTGCGCTGGCTAGGAAGGCTGAAGGTGCGGGAACGGGGAGCGACGGGGATGTCGCTGCGTTGCGATGCCAGTTGGAGGCCATGGAGGGCGGAGCACGGATCGAAATCAAGGGGTGGGCAGCGACAGATGAGATCGGACTTCGGGAGATTGAGGTGGGCACCGTCGCATGGGCGGATGTGTTCCCCGTGACGCTCACTAGGCGCTCCGGGGACTAATGGAGTGTGTGAAGCGGCCCAGCGTGGCGATGGACGACGTCCGGCGCGGGCCGGAGACGAGCGGGGCGAGGTCGGCATGTGGCACTCCGCGAAGCGAGTCTGAAGCGGCTCAGCGGGCGGTGGACGGTGTTCGGCACGGTCCGGAAGCGGGGAGCACGAGGTCGGGCGGAGCCGACGCGGTGCGGACGGACTGCTGCCCCCGGCGGGGACGAGGACGACGTGATGTCCGGAGAGCGAGGGGCTACGCCGCGTCGCGCAGGCGGAGCACGGGCAGGCGGCGGTCGCCCGCGATGAAGCGGGCGGCGAGTAACTCTGGAGCCCGTGTTCCACCAACCCGGATTCGTGCTGCCCATGGTGAGACGCAACTGCTGCCCATCCTTCAGCACTCCATGGACGTCATGGACTCCATGGACAACTCGTGCCCGGGAACTCGCGCGGAGTGCGGTAGGGTCGGAGGTTTCCTAAACCGCAGCTCTTTCTCCCCGCGGGGGAACGCCGAGCGCGCTAGCGAGGCTCGGAGGCACCAGGGCTGCGACCTGAAGCGGCGCTGGCGCTGCGCTTCTCTTGGACTTTCCATGGAATGGCATCCGCACTGAGGCCGCGCCCCCGACCTGCTGGTTTGTGGATGACGTCAGGAATGACCTCGGCGACCTCCTCGCGTTCGCGCGGGCCACCCGAGCGCGTGCTCCCTGGGCGCCGCGGCCGCCCAGGGTCCGGGCCCCGGAACCCCACTGCTTCGAGACCCGCGCTTTGGTCCCTGGCACGGGCACCGCGGGGAAACGGGAGGCAGGCCGCGAGACTGCAGCCCGCCTCTCCCGGACTGCAATTACGCGAGCACGGCGCGACGGCGACGGCGGGAGACCGCGACGCCGACGAGGCCGCCGACGAAGAGCAGCGCGCTCACGGGCTCGGGCACCGTGGCGAGGCTGTCGACGAACGTGATCGCGTTCGGGGTGTAGATGTCCCTGAACGCGTCGCCCGGCGGGTTGTTCCCGGCGCCGCCGAGGTAGAAGTCGAGCGGGATCGTCGAGTAGTAGACCCAGCCGTCACCGAACGGGTAGTAGAACGCGACCGAGTGGGTCGGGTCCCCGTCGCTGAGGATGCTGACCGCGCCCGCGGGGAGCGTGCCGACGAGGGCGTAGCCGTGGGACGACCAGTTGCCGCCGTCCAGCGTCGAGTCGTCGATGGTGCCGAAGGGGCCGTTCGTCACGAGGGTGCCCGGCGTGTTGACGTCGATGTTCGTCCCGTAGACGGTGACGAGGGTGATCCCGCCCCCGCCCGGAAGGAGCGCGGCGTCGCTCGTGCCCTGCGTCACGTTGCGGCTGTGGAGCATGAAGAGGCCGCCGCCGTTGACGAAGTCGGCGAGGTCGCCGGCGCTGCCGAGGAAGCCGGCCGTGGGCGTGCCGTTGGCCGCCTCGAGAAGGAAGAGCTTGCCGTAGTCGCCGAAGTTCGCGCCCCCGATGTCCGTGATCTGGACCGGGGTGTCGCCGACGAGCGTGATGTAGCCCGAGGGGGCCGTGCTGCCGGCGTTGTAGTCGGTAAAGTACCCGACGACGACCGGGTCGGCGTGGGCCGAGGGCGCGGCGGCGACGCTCAGGGCGGCGAGCACGCCCGCGCACGCGAGAAGGTTCAAGGGACGCCAGTTCATGTTGAGGACTCCTCCAGTTGGTTGAGCCGCTGATTCTCGCCGCGCAAAGTGCCGACCGGAAGCGCCAAGTTCGCCGACCGTCTCGTGCCGCGACACTTCGCGCGCGTCCGGCTTGCCGAACGCCGAATCTGTGCCGGATCGAGGCGCTACTCCGCGGGCACGAGCCCGCCGAGGATCTCGCTCCGCCGGAACCGGTGGCCGTGGAGCCATGCGGCGATCGTCTTCCCCTTCTGCCCCCGGTCGCCCGGCCCCTCGTTCTCGAGCGCGATCGTCGGGTAGAGCTCCGACAGCGCGCAGTAGGCGTAGTATTTCTGGCAGCAGTTGGTGTTGATGCGCGAGACCCAGTGCTTGACGAGCGCCTCGTCCCCGCCGGCCGTGAGGATCGACCAGCGCCGCGTGTTCCAGCCCTGCAGCTCGTCGATCATCCAGGTCCGGTCCTCGTCGAGGAACGCGCGCCACTCGGCCATCGCCTCCGCGTCGCCGTTCGTCGCGAGCGCGGCCGTCGCGACCCAATAGACGCCGCGCCACCGCTCCTCGCGCATGCGCCGCAGGAACGCGAGCGCCGCGGGGTCGCGGCTCCTCGCGAGCGCCGCCGACGCCCACTCCGTCAACTCGCTCTTCTCCGCGAGACGAAGCACCGCCTCGGCGGGCTTCCCGTCGACGATCAGCCGTCGTGCGCTCGCGAACGGCTCCTCCGCCCAATCCACGTCCAGGAACTCGTTCCGCCCGTAGAAGCCCGGATCGTCGAGGCCGTGGAACGTGCTCAAGGCGTCGAGCGCCGTCTCCGGGTCATCGCCCTGCGCCCTTGCGCCGAGGAGCTCCGCGACGCGCGGGTCGCGCACGCGCCCGATCGCCCACTGCTCCCACGTGTCCCAGTCGTCCCACGCCGCGATCATCTCCCCGACGTGCGCGGCCTCGCCGAGCCTCGCGAGGAGCGGGAGCGCGACGACCCTCCCCTCCTCCGTCTCGGCCCAACGGTTCAGCAGCCTGACGACCGCGGCGCGGTCGCGCACCTCGCAGAGGCCGAGGAACTTCTCCACGGGCCATGAGATCTCCGCCGGATCCGGCGGCGGGAGCCGCTCCAGCAGGAGCCGAGCCACGTCCGCGGTCAGCGCGTCGGGATTCGTATCCACGAAGTACCAAGTGCGGAGCTCGGGCGGCGCGCCGAGCGCGACCAGCTGCCCGTCGATCCACGCGACGTCCTCGGGCGCGATCCGGATCCCCGACTCGGCCTCGGTCTCGGCGGGATCCTCCGGGAGAAGAGCGGTTCCCGTCCACGGGACGTCGCCCTGCTCGACCGCCTTCCTCGCCTCCTGTTCCTCCTCGCGAAACCGTTGCAGCCAGTCCTGCCGCGCCCTCTCGCGGTCCGTGCACCAGAGGAGCGTCGAGCTCCACGGGTCCTCAAGCAGCTCGTCGAGGCGCGTGCGGTCCCCGCGCTTCGCGAGCTCGGCCGCCGCGACGAGCGCAACGTCGTCGTCGCCCGCGGCGACCTTCCGGAGCGTGGCGTCGTCGCCGAGCCGCGCAAGCCGCCGCACGGCCCACACGCGCGCCTGCGGCGGCTCCGCCTCCTTGGCGACGCGCGCGAGGAACGGCCGGTCCGCGGCCGCGAGCCGCACGTCCTTCGCCCAGCGGTGGAGCCAGAGGCGCGGCGCCGTCGCCCAAATCTCGTCGGGGAGCTGCGCCTGGCCGAAGCCGCCGTCCGGGGCGAGGCCCCACGTCGCCTCCGCGAGCGTGAGGAAAGCTCCGCGTTCATCGATGTGGATGGGGAGGGGGCGCGGGGGAGGACCGCCGGGGCGCTCGGAGCGGATCCGCCCGAGCACGTAGATGAGGCCG
>DASUFL010000153.1:0-12508 GCA_036274595.1 Candidatus Eiseniibacteriota bacterium
GAAGTGGGGCCCTGGACCTCCGCTCCGCGCTTCGCGCTTCGCTGGCACGGTCCTGGGCCCCACTTCGCCTCCGAGCCCTACCTCTGGGTCGTGGGGCGGACGGCACACCGCCTGAAATCGCACGGGGGGGGCCCTACAAAGGCCTACACAAAGATAGGGCGCCGGCCGATTCATCTCGCAGCGCGAAGCGCGGGCGTTTGTCTCGGCCGCCCGCTTCCGGCGCCCACAACATCACCACGGGGGTCCTCATGAACGGTCGTATCGCTGTCCGTCTCCTCCTGGCCGCGCTGCTCACGCTCGCGGTCCCGACCCTGGCCTCGGCGCAGATGCTCTCGGGCATCCAGAGCGCGAGCCTCTCGGCGAGCCTGGCCCAGTCGCTCAGCATCTCGATCACGAGCGGGTCGTCGGTCAACTTCACGCTCGCCGAGAATGCGGCCGCCGACGGCGACGTGCCGGTGGTGGTCTCGAGCGCGTGGAACCTGAATCCTGGCCAGACGGGCGCGGTTTCGCTCTATGGCTACTTCGACGTTCCGGCGTCCGCCCTCACGGACGGCTCGAACAATGTCCCGACCTCGTGGGTCGAGGGCCGCATGACGACGGGCACGCCGACCAGCTACACGGCCTTCACGCAGACGAACCCAGTCGGCCCGGCCGGCGGCAGCCTCGCGCTCTTCAGCGAGGCCATCACGGGCGTCAACAAGATCAAGACGCGCAGCGACAATCTCGACCTGCGCATCAACCTGACCGGTCAGACGCTTCCGGCCAGCAGCTACACGGGGACCCTGAGGCTTCAGGCTCGGGCCATCTGAGGGGTTCGATGTCGCGAGTTCCATGGAAGGACTCTGAGGCGCGGGGGCTCTGTCCCCGCGCCTTCACTCGCTCTTCAGGCCGTCACCACGGACGTCCGTTCCGGGGTGTGGGCGCATTCGCGCTGGCGCTCCTGGCGCTCCTCGGCGTTGGTGTGGGCTCGCGCAGCGCTTCCGCCCAGACCGTGCGCCCCGTCATCGTCGAGCACCACGGCAAGAAGGCGCAGGCCAGGTTCGAGCTCGTGAACGACGGGCTCGTCCCGCTCAACGTCGTCCTCGAGCCGAAGAGCTTCGACGTGTCGATCGACGGCGAGGTGACCTACCGCCCGCTCGACTCGTCGGTGCACCTGAAGCTCTCCACCATGAGCCTGCGCATTCCGGCCAGGCAGTCGCGCTGGGTGTTCTACGAAGCGACCGCCGATTCGTATCCAGCCTGGTTCGTGATCCCGTGCACGTTCTCGGGAATGCCGAAGCATCAAGGGCTGAACGTCACGGTGGAGCTGCCGCACACGGTCTACCTGGTGCAGAACGACCCCGTCCGCCGCGAGGACGTGAAGATCCACTCGGCGGTCTACGCGGCGTCGAGCGCGAAGATCTATCTCGAGGTCGAGAACGTGTCCACGCGGCTCGGCCGGGTCTCGACGGCCGAAGCGCGCGGCAAGGACGGGCGCTCCGCCTTCCCGAGCTTCCCGCTCCTCCCGAATCGCATCCGCCGCGTGGTCATCCCTTGGGACGGCGCGGGCCTGCCCACCACGCTCCGCCTGGCGCTCCAGGGCTTCACCATCGAAACGCCGCTCGGGAACGCCTCGCAGGTGGCGGGCGATGAAAAATGAGCGCGTTCATCACGCCGCGATCGCCGGCGTCGTCCTTCTCGCCCTTCTAGCCGCCCCGCCCTCGCACGCCCAGGTCTTCGAGGTCCAGGCCGGCGCGTCCTCCCTCTACGACGCGAACGGCGGCTCCGTCCGGATGCACGCGGAGGGGGCGGAGGCGTGGCTCGGCCTCGCCGGCGTCGATCCGCTTCGCGTGGGATTCGGCGCGAGCACGCGCTACCGTGGAGCCGGCCTCTCCGTCGGAGACGCGATCGTGCCGTTCCATCTTCCCACCGACGCGCTCCACGGAGGTCAGTCCCTGGTCGCGCGCGGCGTCGGCGTGGGATACGAGGATCGGGACGTGCGCGTGGCCGCGTTCGGCGGCGCCACGGCCAACGCCACGAGCTATCCCTACACGTTCTGGGCCGAGGGAGACCGTCCGGTGGGGCTCGTCTTCCTCGAATCGAAGGTCTCGAACAGCGTCCGTCTCTCCTCCCGAAGCCTTTACTCGGATGGGATGACCACGATCCTGGCGCTCGATTACAAGCCGGGGCGGGGCTTCGGCGGCGCCGTCGCGGGCGGGACGGGAGCGGACGAGGGCTATGCGGCCGCGAGCGCCTGGTACGAGCGAGGGCTCCTCACCGCGCGCGCCGGCTACGTCATCGCCGGCGACGGATTCCGGCGCGTGATCACGCCGCAGCCGGGCGCGGCGGAGCTGATCGGGCCGAGCCTCGAGCTCGGGGTTCGCGTCCGGCCGCAGCTCACGCTCGGCGCCTCCCATACGGAAACCGTGCAGCCCGACCCGATGCCGCGCGCCGACCGGAAGGGAACCGTGAACCAGTGGCTCGCGACCGGCCGGGTTCTCGGGACGAGCCTGGGCACCGCCTACTTCCGCTCGCGATCCGGAGAGGCGGGGACGGACGGCGTCTCGCTCTCGTTCGATCGCGCCCTGCCCTCGCTCCGGTGGCTGCGGCTGAACGGGAGCTGGCTCTACTCCGATCCGCTCTCGGGCGCACCGTTCCGGATGCTGGTCGGCGGATTCCGCGAGACGGTCTCGCCGCGGCTCGAGCTGGTCCAGCTCGCGACGCACTCGGGGGACAACACGAGCGTGAGCTTCGGCGGCACGTTCACCTCGAGCGCGTTCTCCGTGGGCGCCGAATACCAGACCGTCTACGTTCCATTCAACGAGGAGAAGCCCTTCCAGCAGGCGCTGATGCTCACGGTGCGGCTGCAGGGTCCGGGCGGGGTGAAGGCCGAAGTGGGGAGCTACATCGACCCGACGGGGCGCGTCCGGTACACGGCGCAGGGAAGCCAGTTCGTCTATCGCGGCTCGAGCGCCGCGCCCAAGGTGCCCGAGTTCGGGATCCCGGACAACGTGGTCAAGGGAACGGTGCAGGACGACGTGGGGTCGGCGATCTCAGGGGCCGCGCTTCGAATCGGGGACGAGCTCGTGTTCACCGATTCGCAGGGAGCGTTCTTCGTTCGGACGAAGAAGGCGAAGGACTATCCGCTCACGATCCTCTACGACGAGTTCCTGGGCCCCTCGCGCTACGAGGGGCTGTTCGTGCCCGCGCAGGTGACGGCCCAGTCCGAGGCACACGCCACGCCGATCTCGATCGTGCTCCGCCGGGTCGCGAACTAGCTCCCCGGGACCGGCTCGCCCCGGCCGAAGAAGAAGGTCAGCCCGAGCCGGCTCATGAAGCCGCTCCAGTCCAGCGTGGCGTCGGTTCCTTCCGACGTCACGGCCTTGACTCCTTCGATCTCGAGATCCTTGGTCTCGGCCCACCGAAGACCCGCGCTCGCCTCGAAGTGCACCTTGGGGGAGATCGTGTAGTCGAGGAGCCCCATGCCGTGAAAGCCAGGGCCGCTCCCCTTCATCGGAGTCGTGAGTCCCGTCCCCGTCGTGTCCGCGCCGAACTCTCCCTCGCACCAGTAGAAGCCGCCTCCGGCGCCCACGCCGCCGCGCACGCGCGTGGCGCTCGGGAACCAGAAGATCGCGCTCCCGGTCACGGAGTGGGCCGGCGCCTTGACGTTGAAATCGATGTTGAAGAGCGAGAGGTGCGACTTCGCGGTCAGGCGGTCGTAGTCCACGGCGAACGAGAAGCGCTTCGACGCGTGGAAGCGGAGCCCCGCGCCGAAGCCGAGGCCGCCGTGGATCTCCTCGAGGGCGAAGCCGGAGCCTCCCAGGATCCGCTCGTTGATCGCATGGGTGATGAGATCCTGGTTCACGTCCGTCATGTCGTACTCGTTGTAGCCCGCGTGGATCGCGAGCGCGATCCGCGGCGCCGACCTCGCCGGGACTGGAAGCAGGAGGACGGCGGCGACGAACGCCGTCCAGCCGGCGGCCCGCACGTTTCGGATCATGATCGCTCCTCGTGCTGCGCCGGCGGGGAAGGGGAACGGGGCTCCGCCACGAGGCGGAGCCCCGCGTGATTCAATGACTGCCGAAGAAGAACGAGAACCCGGCGCGGCTCATGAAGCCGCTGTACTCCGCCGCGTAATCCGGGATCTCCGTGCCGTCGACCTCGAGGTTGCCGGTCTTGGCGACCCGGTATCCCGCCATCGCCTCGAAATGGGCGACCGGGCTCAACGAAACGTCGAGCGAGCCGCCGCCATGGAAGCCGACGCCGCTCCCCGATGCGTCCCCCGAGAGCGTGACGGGGGTCACTCCGTCATCCACCGTCAGCTCCAGACTGCCATCGGCCTTGTAGTACCCGATGCCGCCGGTGATGCCGAAGCGCGCCTTGGAAGCCGAGGGGAAGAGGTACGTGGCGCTCGCGACGAACGCGTTCGCCGGCAAGTCGAAATTGACGTCGTACGTGGTGGTGCCCTGGGTGCCTGAGGTGCTCGTGCTGCTGTTCAGACGCTCGTAGTCGAGCGCGAAGCTGAGGGCCGGGGAGGTGCGGATGCGGAGACCGCCCCCGAAGCCGACGCCACCGTTCATCTCGTCGATGGCCGTTCCGAAGGTCTCGTTCGTGCTGCTGATGTCGTCGTTCACGTCGTTCATGGAATACGTGTTGTACCCGCCGAACACGCCGATCCCGAACTGCGCGGTTCCGGCGAAGGCTGGGGTGGCGACGACGAGCGCCGCCAGGACGATCCAGGCGAGAGGAAAGCGCTTCACGATTGCCCTCCTTCCGAGTGGGTCATGTTCTCCGGAGAGAAGACCTGGGCGATCTGCTCCTCCGTGAGCAGCTTCTGTTCCCGCACGATCTCGATCACCGTCTTTCCCGTCTTGGCCGACTCCTTGGCCACCTCCGCGGCCCGTGCATAGCCGATGTACGGGTTGAGGGCGGTCGCCAGCGAAATGGACCGGTCGAAGTAGCGCCGGCACACGTCCTCGTTGGCTGTGATCCCATCGATGCACGTGGTGCGGAGCACGCGCAGCGTGGGGGTGAGAAGCGCGATCGAGCGGAGCAGGTTGTGCGCGATCACGGGCATCATCACGTTGAGCTCGAGCTGCCCGGCCTGCGCCGCGTAGGCGACGGTCGTATCGTAGCCCAGGACCTGGTAACAGACCATGTTCGTCATCTCGGCGATCACCGGGTTGACCTTGCCCGGCATGATCGACGACCCCGGCTGCACCGCGGGGAGCACGATCTCGTCGAAGCCCGTCGTCGGGCCGCTCGCGAGAAGCCGCAGGTCGTTCGCGATCCGGTTGAGATCGAGCGCGAACCCGCGCAGATCGTTCGACACGCGCACGAACGGCGCCATGCTCTGCATCGCCTCGAAGAGGTTGGGCGACGAGCGATAGGGATTCCCGGTGATCTCGGCGATCGTCGCGACGACGCGCTCCCGGTACTTCGGGTGCGCGTTGATGCCGGTGCCGGCCGCGTTTCCGCCCAACCCGAGCGCGAGGAGCCCTTCCTTGCTCTTCCGGAGCGACGCGGCCCATCCGGTCACGCACTCCCGGTAGCCCGAGAACTCCTGCCCGAGCGTCACGGGAACCGCGTCCTGGAGATGCGTGCGCCCCGACTTCAAGACGCGCGCGAACTCCCGCGCCTTCCGGTCGAGCGACTGGGCGAGGAGGTCGAGCTCCTCGAGGAGCGGCCCGGAGAGGGAGTAGGCCGCGATCCGCATCGCGGTCGGGATCACGTCGTTGGTCGACTGCGCCATGTTCACGTGATCGTTCGGATTCACGAGCTTCTGGTCCCCGCGCGCGCCGCCTAGGATCTCGCAGGCGCGATTCGCGAGCACCTCGTTCACGTTCATGTGGAACGAGGTCCCGGCGCCCGCCTGGTACGCGTCCACCACGAACTGGTCGGCGAGGCGCCCCTCGAGCACCTCGCGCGCGGCGAGCGCGATCGCCTCGGCCTTCTTCGCGTCGAGCACGCCGAGCTCGGCATTCGCCCTGGCGGCGGCGAGCTTGATCGTCGTGACGGCGCGCACCATCTCGGGATGGAGGCGCTCGCCGGAGATCGGGAAGTTGGCGACCGCGCGCGCCGTCTGGACGCCGTAGTAGGCGTCCGCCGGCACCTCGAGCGGCCCGAGCGAATCGCGCTCGATGCGCGTGGAGCCGGGACGGGAGGCCGCGGGAGGCTCCTTCACAGCGTCAGACATGGGACGACTCCTCCGGGAAGGGGATGCTGGGGGCCGCCTCGAGGCTCGCGGTGAGGACGGGACGGTCCCACACGCGCGCGAACTCGCTCGCGAGGCGGTCGAGAACCTGGTCGCGCGGCGGAGCCTGGCCCAGGAGCGACGCCATGGAGGCGACGCCCAGGTGGCGGATGCCGCAGGGATGGATGAGATCGAAATGCGTGAGATCGGGATCGACGTTCAAGGCGAAGCCGTGGAACGCGACCCATCGCCGCACCGCGACGCCGATCGCCGCGACCTTCCGGTCGCCGACCCAGACGCCGGTGTAGGGAGGCCGCCGTCCCGCGGTGAGGCCGTAGCCCGCGAGCGTGCGGATGAGCGCTTCTTCGAGATCGCGCAGGTAGCGGTGGAGATCGCGCCCTCCCGGGAGGCCCGCGAGGTCGACGATCGGATAGCCCACGATCTGACCGGGGCCGTGATACGTCACGTCGCCGCCCCGCTCGACCGGGATCACTTCGATGCCGCGACGCGCGAGCTCGGCCGCGCTCGCCTTGAGCGTGCCCGGCTCGGTCGAGCGCCCCAGCGTGAGCACGGGCTCGTGCTCCATCGTGTAGAGCACGTCGGGCGATTCGCCGCGCGCGCGCGTCTCCACGGCTCGATGCTGAAACGAAAGGGCCGCGCGGTATGGCACGCGGCCCAGGTCGTACAACGGAATGGGCGTCCTCGAGGTCATCCGATCGAATCCAGGAGCCAGCTCTCCGGATCCTCCAGCAGCTCCTTCACGCGGTGCAGGAACTGAACCGCCGGGGTGCCGTCGACGAGACGGTGATCGAAGGAGATCACGAGGGTCATCATCCAGCGGATTGCGATCCGATGATCCCGCACGACGGGGCGCTCCTGGATCAGGTGCACGCCGAGGATGCCGACCTCGGGGACGTTGATGATGGGCGTCGACGCCGTGGCGCCGAACATGCCCGCGTTCGTGATCGTGAAGGTCCCGCCCTGGATGTCGTCGAGCGTGAGCTTGTCGTTCCGCGCGCGTCGGCCCAGGTCGTCGATCTCGGCGGCGAGCTGGAGGAGGGTCTTCCGGTCCGCGTCGTGCACGACCGGGACGATGAGCCCCTGGTCGCGGTGCACGGCGACGCCGATGTTGTAGTACTTCTTGAGCTCCACCTCGGTGTCGGTCATCGAGGCGTTCAGGATCGGGTACTCCTTCAGCGCGCGCACCACCGCCCGCATGATGAACGGCATGTACGTGAGCGAGATCCCGTACTCCTGCTTCACTCGTTCTTTGAGCCGTCCGCGGAGCTCGACCAAGCTCGTCATGTCCACTTCGTCCCACGTGGAGCAGTGGGCCGCCGTGTGCCGCGACTTCACCATGTTCTCGGCGATCTTCTTCCGCACGTTGGTGAGCGGCTTCCGCTCCGACTCGCGCGCTCCGGCCGCCGCGAACGGGGCGGTGGGGATCGGCTTCAAAGGCTTCGGCTGCGGGGTTGACTCAGGAATGCGGCCCGGCGCGCCGGCCGGCGCGAAGGACGGCGCCGACGCGGCGACCTTGCGCGCTTCGAGATACGTGAGGACGTCCTCGCGCGTGACCCGGCCGCCCATGCCCGAGCCCCGGATCTGCGCGGTGTCGACCTGGTGCTCCTTCGCGAGCTTCCGCACCGCGGGGGAGAGCCGCTGGCCATCGGTGGACGGCGGCTCCGCGACGGCCGTGGCCTGCGCGGGGGCAGGTGAAGGGGCGGGACGCGAGGGAGCGGGCGCCTGAGGCGCTAGGGCCGCGGCTTGCGGAGCCGGCTGCGGAGCGGGGCCGCCCGCGGCAGCAGGCTTGGGCGCCGCCGGTTGAGCCGCCGACGCGGACTCGCCCGCGGCGAGGATCTGGCCGAGAGGATCGCCGACCTGGGCGACCTGTCCCTCCGGCACCGCGATCTGGCCCAGCGTGCCGGCCGCCGGGGAGGGGAGCTCGATGTTGATCTTGTCGGTGATGATCTCGACGATCGGCTCGTCCTTCGCGATCGGATCGCCGACCTTCTTCAGCCACTTTCCAATCGTGCCCTCGACCACGCTCTCGCCGAGCTGGGGCACTACGATGGTGACCGGCATCCCTTCCTCCCGTGCGGGCTCTGGGCCCGGCTAGTACGCGACCGTTTCGCGGATCGCCTGGGCGATCCGATTGGCATCGGGCAGATAGTGGTCCGCGAGCACCGGCGCGAACGGCTCCTGCGGCGCGTCGGGCGGCGACACGCGGCGGACCGGAGCGTCGAGGAGCGAGAAGCCCTCCTCGGCGATCATGGCGCCGATTTCGGCGCCGACGCCCATCGTGCGCGAGCTCTCGTACACGACCACGGCGCGCGCGGTCTTCTCGACCGACGCGAGGATCGTCTCCTTGTCGTAAGGGGCGAGCGTGCGCAGGTCGATGACCTCGACGTCGATCCCTTCCGCCGCGAGCTTCTCCGCCGCTTCGAGCGAGCGCTGGTGCATGAGCGCGTAGGAGATCACCGTGACGTGGCGTCCCTGTCGCGACACCGCGGCCTTCCCCAGCGGGACCGTGTAGTCGTGCTGCGGCACAGGGCCCTTCACCGTGCGGTAGAGCCGCTTGTGCTCGTAGTAGAGGACCGGGTTCTGTCCCCGGAACGCGGATTTCAACAGCCCCTTCGCGTCGTGCGGATTGGACGGCGCGACCACGACGAGACCGGGCGCGTGCATGAACCAGGACGCGTTGAACTGGGAGTGGAAGAGCCCGCCGCCGACGGCCGCGCCGCAGCAGCAGCGGATCACCATCGGGCAGGTGAACATGCCGCCGGAGCGATACCGCATCTTCGCGGCGTGCTCGACGATCCCGTCCACCGCGAGCGAGATGAAGTCGTCGAACTGGATCTCGGGGGATGGAATGAGACCGGCGATCGCCGCCCCCACCATTCCCTGGACCAGGAAGTTCTCGGAGATCGGGCTGTCGATGACGCGCATCGGCCCGAACTTCTCGTAGAGCCCGCGCGTCGCCTTGAAGACGCCGCCGTAGCTCGCAATGTCCTCGCCGATCAGGAAGATGCGCTCGTCGCGCTCCATCTCCTCGTGGAGGCCCTGCGTGATGGCCTCGATCAGCGTCATCGTCTTCACGTCCGGCGCGGCCGCCGGGGGGGCCGTCGTGGGTTCCATGGTCTTCATCGAAGCTGTCTCTCCCCTCGTGGCGTGGTTCGGTCGCGTTGGCTCAAGCGCGCGGCCCGTCGCTCTTCGGCATCCCGGGCCTCGCGGCGTTCATCCTCGGTTTCCAGAATCAGGGGCGGCACCGACCTCGGCCGGCCCTTCCCGTCGATCGCGACGAACGTGACGTAGGCGGTGCTGGTCTGCTGCCGCTCGCCGGTCAGAAGATCCTCGCTGTGCACGTCCACACGGATCTCCATCGAGGTCTTGCCCGTGCAGGTCATCCGTGCCGCGATCATCGCGACCTGTCCCACCCGGATCGGCGCCAGGAACGACACCTGGTCGATGGAGGCCGTCACCGCCTCGCTCCGGCAGTGCCGGTGCGCCACGACGGCGGCGGCGAGATCGATCCAGTGGAGGACCATTCCGCCCAGCACGTTCCCGAGCGTGTTCGCGTCGTTCGGGAGCACGAGCTGGACCATGTCGACCCGCGACTCGCGCGGGGGCTTTCCGGCCCGGCTACGAGAGCGGGGCGTAGACGTCCTCCATGAGCGAGCTGGGATCGGGATGCGGGCTCTTCTCCGCGAAGTCGATGGCCTCCTCGATCTCCCGCTCGATCTTCTGGAGCGTCTGCTGCTTGTATCCCTCGTCGATGATGCCGCGCTCCATCAGCAGCCGCTCGAACCGGGGAACCGGGTCCCGCTTCTTCCAGGACTCGAGCTCCTCCTGCGTCCGGTAGTTGGCCGGGTCGATCTCCGAGTGGCCGTACCACCGGTAGGTCTTCATCTCGACGAGCGTCGGGCCGTCCCCGCGCCGCGCGCGGCGGATCGCCTCCTGCGACGTCTCGTAGGTCTGGATGAGGTCGTTCCCGTCGATCGTCACGCCGGGGAAGCCGTACGCTTTCGCGCGCTCGGAGAGATTGTCGACCGGCACGCCGAGTCGCTTCGGGACCGACTCGGCCCAGAGGTTGTCCTGGACCACGAACACGATGTTCAGCTTGTGGATGCCCGCGAAGTTGAGCGCCTCGTGCCACACGCCGTTCGACGTCGCCCCCTCGCCCACGAACGCGACCGCCACGTTGTCCTTCTTCTGGATCTTGAAGGCGAGCGCCGAGCCGGTGACGATCACGGTCTGAGCCGCGATCGTGGAGGCGGGTGTGATGATGCCGGCCGGCTTCCAGCCGTAGTGGCAGGGGTGCGATTTGCCGCGGTCGGGGCTGTCCTGGCGCGCGAAGAGCTGCGCCATGAGGTACTTGATCGG
This sequence comes from Candidatus Eiseniibacteriota bacterium, assembly GCA_036274595.1. Classification (GTDB taxonomy): domain Bacteria; phylum Eisenbacteria; class RBG-16-71-46; order SZUA-252; family SZUA-252; genus WS-9. Next base: position 10,553 of record DASUFL010000153.1, read on the forward strand.
CATGCCCTTCGTGATCACGGCGCCGATCTCGCGGTGCTGGATGCCGATCACGTCGTCCGGGCGCAATCCGTAGCAGGATCCCACCACGGTGGCTTCCTGGCCGACCGCGCTGAAGTAGGTTCCATGGAACCGCCCCTGCTTGAACAGACGGCGGCAGCGCTCGTCCACCTGCCGCACGAGGTTGACGTAGTAGTAGAGGCCTCTCAGCTCATCATTGGAAACGGGCATGCATCCTCCATGTCCGACGCTCGATCGAAGGCGCGGAGCCGATGACGGGCAACGGGTTGAACCGCGACGATATCAGAAGTTCGGGCCCCGCGCCACCCGCGCGGCCGCACCGGCCGGCCCCTGCCAGCGTCCTTAGTAGTAGAGAGGTTCCGCGCGCGAACTCGGCACGCGATCCTCCCCGTCCCTTTGTTATGATTCGCCACTCGGTTCAAGGGAGTGAAGTCCCTCGAAGGAGGAGCGCTTGAGCGCCGGTCAGATCCGCGAAACCCAAGTCTTGGATGCGCTTCGGTCCGTCATGGACCCCGATCTCCACAGGGACATCGTGAGTCTCGGGTTCATCCGGAACCTCGTCATCGAGGGGGACACGGTCTCCTTCGACGTCAATCTCACCACTCCGGCCTGCCCCGTGAAGGACCGGCTGCGCGAGCAGGCGAGGCAGGCGGTGCTCCAAGGGGTGCCCGGCGTCCGCGACGCCCGTGTGACCATGACCGCCGAGGTCCGCCGGCCGCAGGCCCCCGACACCTCGGCGCTCAAGACGGTCCGGAACATCATCGCCGTCGGGAGCGGCAAGGGGGGCGTCGGGAAGTCGACCGTCGCGGCCAACCTCGCCGCCGGACTCGCGAGGACGGGAGCGGCGGTCGGACTCCTCGATGCCGACATCTACGGCCCCAGCATTCCCATCATGATGAAGGCGGGGCGTCCCGCCGAGCCGAAGGAGCACTTCATCGAGCCGGGCGAGGCGTTCGGCGTGAAGCTCATGTCGATGGGCTATCTCACGCCGGGCGATCAGCCGCTCATCTGGCGCGGGCCGATGGCGCACAAGGCGGTCCAGCAGAGCCTCCTCGGCGTGAACTGGGGTGAGCTCGACTACCTCGTGGTCGACATGCCGCCCGGAACGGGGGACGTGCATCTCACGCTCGTCCAGACGGTCCCCGTGACCGGGGCGCTCATCGTGTCCACGCCCCAGGACGTGGGACTCCAGATCTCGATGAAGACGCTCCGCATGTTCCAGCAGACGAAAGTGCCGGTGCTCGGCATCGTGGAGAACATGAGCACCTACGTCTGCCCTCACTGCGGCGGCCGCGACGATCTCTTCGGCCACGGCGGCGCGCGCGAAGCGGCCAACCGATTCGGCGTTCCGTTCCTCGGCGAGATCCCGCTCGACGCGGCGATCCGCCGCTACTCGGACGACGGCCGGCCGGTCGTCCTGGCCGAGCCCGACTCGCCGTCGGGCGCCGCGTTCGCGGCGATCACGGGTCGCCTCGCGCAGCAGGTGAGCATCCAGGCGTTCAAGCACATCGCGCTCACCATCGTGGAGGAGTGACGTGGCCCTGCTCTCCCCCGAAGCGACCACGCCGGTCGAGATCCGGAAGAAAGCGGGCGAGCGGATCACGATCCGCTGGGGGGACGGGCACGAGAGCGTCTACCTCGCGCGCACGCTCCGCGGCCGCTGCCCCTGCGCGCAGTGCGTGAGCGAGACGACCGGCATGCGGCTCGTGACCGAAGAGCACGTGCGCCCCGACGTCGCGATCGCGGCGGCGCGCCCCGTCGGGAACTATGCGCTTCACTTCGACTGGAGCGACGGCCACACGACGGGCATCTACGGGTTCGATTACCTGCGGCGGATCTGTCCCTGCCCGGCGTGCGGCGCGGGGAGGGTGTGAGGGTCCTGGACACTCACATGCCGGCGCTCGCTATCGCACCGCAGAGGCGACTTGGTTGGCGCCG
>DASUFL010000154.1:0-14088 GCA_036274595.1 Candidatus Eiseniibacteriota bacterium
TCCTCGAGCCGCCTCCCGATCCTCATCCTGGGTGAGAGCGGCACGGGCAAGGAGCTCCTCGCGCGCGCGGCGCACGGCCTCTCCGATCGGGCCGCGCGCCCGTTCGTGGTCGGGCACTGCGCCGCGCTCTCGGACGGGCTCCTGGACGTCGAGCTCTTCGGCAAGGACCCGGGCGAGGGGCCCGGGGGCGAGGGCGCGCGCACGGGGCTCTTCGAGACCGCGAGCCGCGGCGTCATGTTCCTGGATGAAGTGGGCGAGCTCCTCACCTCCGCGCAGGCGAAGCTCCTTCGCGTGATCGAGATGGGTGAGCTGCGCCGCGTGGGCAGCATGGGCGTGCGCCAGGTCGATGTGCGGGTGATCGTCGCCTCCACCCGCGACCTGGGCTCGCTCGTCCGGCGCGGCCTCTTCCGGGACGATCTCTACTACCGGCTGAACGGGATTCGCCTCGAGGTGCCGCCCCTGCGCGAGCGGCCGGGCGACATCGGTCTGATCGGCCGGCATCTCCTCGACCGCGCCTGCATGGAAGCGGGGAAGCGCGTGACCTTGAGCGAGGAGGCGTGGGCTCGCCTCATCGCGCATTCGTGGCCCGGCAACGTGAGCGAGCTCAAGAGCGTCATCGACCGGACCGTCGCGCTCGCGGGCGACGGCGAGCGGCTGTCCGCCGAGCAGGTCCAGTTCCAGCCCGCGGTCCGCGCTCCCATCCCCGGCACGACGGAGCGGACCGGAATCCGCACCATGCGGCGCTCGGGCGATCCGGAGGAGCGGAACCGGATCGTGGACGCGCTCCGCGCGAACGGTGGCAACCAGTCGGAGGCAGCGCGCAGCCTGAACGGCATGAAGCGGACGACGCTCCTCTACAAGATGAAGAAGCTCGACATCCGCCCCGAGGAATACCGCCCCGCGCCTCCGCGCTGATTGACCCGCCCGGCGCGCGCCCCTATACTCACGGGCGAGCACGCGCTAACCGCGCAGCATCCCGGCACTTGGCGGGCCACTGGCCCCATCCCGAGCGCCTTCCCATCCCCGCGAGGAGTCGCATGGTTGCCGAATTGATGAAGGGGCTGTCGATCACGCTGTCCCACCTCTTCAAGAAGCCGGTGACGCTCAAGTATCCGGACGTGAAGATGCCGATGTATCCGCGCTTCCGTGGGCTCCACGAGCTCCATCGCTACGCGAACGGGCTCGAGCGCTGCGTCTGCTGCGGACTCTGCGCGGCGGTGTGTCCCGCCGACGCCATCTACATGGAAGCGGCGGAGAACACGCCCACGCAGCGCTTCTCCGCGGGCGAGCGCTACGCGCGGCGCTACGAGATCGACATGCTTCGGTGCATCTTCTGCGGCTACTGCGAAGAGGCCTGCCCCGAGGACGCGATCTTCCTGGGTCACAACTTCGAGCTTTCGGACTACTCCCGCGATTCGTTCCTCTATTCCAAGGAGCAGCTCCTCGTCCCGGTGGGCATGACGAACACGCCGGGCATCGTTCGGGGCCGGTAGGCGCGCCCGTACGCGATGGGCGACCGCTGGTTGCTCGCCGCGGCCTGCGGCGTGGTCGCGGGACTTGCGAACGTCCTCGGCGGCTGGCTCGCCGTGGGACGCCACGGCTGGGACCGCGTCCGGCAGAGCTACTTCATGGCGGCCGGCGCGGGCTTCCTCCTCGCCGCCGTCTTCCTCCGCCTCATTCCCGAGAGCTTTCGCCTCGCCTCCAGTCCCAACGGCCCGCCCACGCTCGCGGTCGGCTCGCTCATCCTCGTCGGATATCTCCTGATCCACGCCGCCGAGCACGTGCTGGTGGGGCACTTCCACTTCGGCGAGGAGACGCACCACGAGCACTGGGTCGAGCCGGTCGTGGGCACCAGCGCGCTCGTGGGGCTTCTCCTCCACACGCTCCTGGACGGCGTCTCGATCGGCTCCGCGTTCGTCGTGCAGCCCGCGCTCGGCATCCTCGTCGCGGTGGCCGTGTTCCTGCACAAGGTCCCCGAGGGATTCACGATCGGCTCGATCATGGTCGCGGCCGGACGCTCGCGAAGGGACGCGTTCCTGAGCGCCGCCTGGCTGGGCATCGCGACCGTGGTGGGAACCCTCACGATCTCGCTCTGGTCGGGCCTCGTCCCCTACGCGCTTCCGCTATCGGCGGGCGCCGCGCTCTACGTGGCGGCGTCGGATCTCATCCCGGCCGTCAACGAGACGAAGGGGATCAAGATGGCTCTCGTCGTATTCGGCGGGGTGGTGCTCTTTTTTGCGACGGAATCCGCTCTGGAGCGGCTGGGGTTGTGATTGACCCGGCCCTAGCCTGCTGGTAGGGTGACGTTTCCGGCATCCAATCCCCCCGGCGAGCATCTGTTTCAATGGGGGCGAACCGCGCGCGCGAAGCGCCAGTAAGGAACCAACATGGGACTCGAAGAGCTCGTACCGGACGGCATTCTCACCACGACCGTCGAGAAGATGGTCAACTGGGCACGCCGTTCGTCCATCTGGCCGGCCACCTTCGGCCTCGCCTGCTGCGCCATCGAGATGATGGCCACGAGCGCGTCGCGCTATGACCTCGCCCGATTCGGCGCCGAGGTCTTCCGCGCGTCGCCGCGCCAGGCCGATCTCATGATCGTCGCGGGCCGGGTGAGCAAGAAGATGGCGCCGGTCCTGAAGCGCATCTACGACCAGATGCCCGAGCCGAAGTGGGTCATCTCGATGGGCGCGTGCGCCTCGTGCGGCGGCGAGTTCAAGGACTACGCGATCGTGCAGGGCGTCGATACGGTGGTGCCGGTGGACGTCTACGTGCCCGGCTGCCCGCCCCGTCCGGAGGCGCTCATCTACGGAATCATGAAGCTCCAGGAGAAGATCGACCGGATGAAGCTGAAGGGCGACCACCCCGCTCCCGACATGGTCGTCGAGACGCCTCCGCCGACCGGATCCACCGCCGGGTCGGGACAGACCACGCCGATGTCGGGCGTGCTCCCGCCGAACCTCGGGCCGGCCTAGAGCCCAAGCCGCAATGTCCGCGACCACCGCGTCCGAATTCAAGACCATCACCATCAACATGGGGCCGCAGCACCCCTCGACCCACGGGGTGCTCCGCCTGATCATCGAGCTGGACGGTGAGACCGTGGTCTCTCTCAAGCCCGTGATGGGCTATCTCCACACGGGGATGGAGAAGATCATGGAGGCGAAGAGCTACACCAAGTCGCTCACGGTCACCGACCGGATGGACTACCTGTCGCCGCTCGGCAACAACATGGCCTACGTCGGCGCGGTCGAGCGGATCATGGGGCTCACGCTCCCCGAGCGCGCGCAGATCCTCCGCGTCATCCTCCTCGAGCTCACGCGCATCTCGTCGCATCTCGTCTGGCTCGGGACGCACGCGATCGATCTCGGCGCGATGAGCGTCTTCCTCTACTGCTTCCGCGAGCGGGAGAAGCTCCTCGATGTGAACGACATGGTCGCCGGCTCGCGGATGACCCCGAGCTACTTCCGCGTGGGCGGATTCTTCCTGGACGTGCCGGACACGTTCGCACCCTACGTGAAGAAGTTCGTGGAGGAGTTTCCGTCCTCGATCGACGAGTACCACAACCTGCTCACGAAGAACCGGATCTGGATGAAGCGCACGATCGGCGTCGGCACGATCACCGCCGAGCAGGCGGTGGCGCTCAGCGTGACCGGCCCGACGCTCAGGGGAAGCGGCCTCAGCTACGACGTGCGGAAGGCGATGCCCTACTGCGGCTACGAGACCTACCAGTTCGACGTGCCGCTCGGGAAGAACGGCGATGTCTACGACCGCTACCTCTGCCGCATGGCCGAGATGCGCCAGTCGCTGAACATCGTGCGCCAGGGGCTGGACCGGCTGAAGCCGGGCCCCGTTCGGGCCGACAATCCGTACCTCTTCCCGGCGCGACGCGAGGACGTGAAGCACGGGATGGAGGAGCTCATCTTCCACTTCAAGATCATGTCCGAGGGATTCCGCCCTCCGGTCGGGGACTCGTACTTCTCGATCGAATCGCCGAAGGGAGAGCTTGGCTTCTACGTGGCGAGCGACGGCGAGCCGCTCCCGTACCGCGTACGCGTGCGGCCCCCCTCGTTCATCAATCTCCAGGCGCTCGAGGCCATGTGCGTCGGCCGGATGGTGGCCGACGTGGTCGCGTGCATCGGGAGCATCGACATCGTCCTCGGAGAGGTGGACCGCTAGGAATGGACAACGGACGCGTCCTCACCGCCACGACCGGACTCCCCGGCTCGCACACGCTCGAGGTCTATCGCAAGCACGGAGGCTACGAGGCGCTCGCGATCGCTCTCACGAAGACTCCCGACGAGGTCATCGACGTGGTGAAGCGCTCCGGCCTTCGCGGCCGGGGCGGCGCCGGCTTCCCGACAGGGACCAAGTGGGGCTTCGTCCCCAAGTCGACCGACAAGCCCAAGTACCTGTGCGTGAACGCGGACGAGAGCGAGCCTGGCGCGTTCAAGGACCGGCTCCTCCTCGCCAAGGATCCGCACCAAGTGATCGAGGGGACGCTGATCGGCGCCTTCGCCATCGGCGCGCGGCGCGCCTACATCTACATCCGCGGCGAGTTCGCGCACGAGGCGAACGTCATGCAGGCCGCGATCGACGAGGCGCGGGCCGCGGGGCTCGTGGGGAATAACATCTTGAAGTCGGGCTACGACTGCGAGGTCGTCATCTACCTCGGCGCCGGGGCCTACATCTGCGGCGAGGAGACCGCGCTCATCGAGTCGATCGAGGGGCAGCGCGGCGAGCCGAGGCTCAAGCCTCCGTTCCCGGCCGTCGTCGGCCTCTTCGGCTGCCCGACGGTGGTGAACAACGTCGAGACCCTCGCCTGCGTGCCACACATCGTGAAGCGCGGGTGGGAGTGGTTCGCCGGCATCGGCCCCGACCGGAACACGGGGCCCAAGCTCTATGGCTTGAGCGGCCACATCAATCGCCCGGGCGTCTACGAAGCGCCCATGGGGATCTCGCTCCGCACGCTCATCGAGGAGTACGGCGGCGGCGTGCCTGGCGGGCGTCCGGTGAAGGGGGTCATCCCTGGCGGCGCGTCCTGCCCGGTGCTTCGCGGCGACGAGATCGACATCTCCATGGACTTCGACACGCTCACCCGCGCGGGCTCGCTCTTCGGCACGGGCACCCCGGTGATCATGGACGACACGACCTGCATGGTGCGCGCGGCCTGGATCACGGCGCGCTTCTTCGCGCACGAGTCGTGCGGCCAGTGCACCCCTTGCCGCGAGGGGTGCGGCTGGATGCAGCGCATCCTCTGGAAGATCGAGACCGGACGCGGCGAGGAGCGGGATCTCGACACCCTCCTCTCCGTGACGGACGAGATCGAGGGGAACACGATCTGCGCGCTCGGAGACGCGGCGGCCTGGCCGACGCGCGGCTTCGCGAAGAAGTTCCGGGACGAGTTCCTGCAGCACATCCGCGAGAAGCGCTGCCCGCTGAGCGGCGGCTCGCTCCACTAGAGGGTTCGCATGGCCACGGTGAAGCTCCAGGTCGACGGCCGCGAGGTCGTCGTCGAGAAGGGGACCAACCTCATCGAGGCTGGCAAGAAGGCCGGCGTCTTCGTCCCCAGCTTCTGCTATCACCCCGGGCTGCCGGTCGTCGGCGTCTGCCGCATCTGCCTCTGCGAGATCGAGGGGCGCCCCAAGCTCGTCGCCGGCTGCGCCACGCCGGTCGAGGAGGGGATGAAGGTCATCACCCAGTCCGCCAAGGTGCGCGAGGCGCGCAAGGCGGTCATGGAGTTCCTGCTCATCCACCACCCGCTCGACTGTCCGATGTGCGACAAGGGCGGGGAGTGCACGCTGCAGGACTACACGATCATGATGGGCCCCTCCGCCACGCGCTTCACGTTCGAAAAGCAGACGTGGCCCGAGGAGGACGTGGGCGGGAAGCTCATCCTCAACAAGAACCGATGCATCCTCTGCCTCCGCTGCGTGAACCTCTGCAAGTCGGTCGCAGGAAAGGATGAGATCGCGGTCCTCTCGCGGAGCGAGGAGACCTACATCGGCACGGTCGACGGGCGCATGATCGAGAACGAGATGGCCGGGAACATCGCGGACATCTGCCCGGTCGGCGCGCTCACGAGCAAGGACTTCCGCTTCCGCGCGCGTCCCTGGGAGATGAAGCCGGTGAAGTCCGTCTGCACGATCTGCTCCAAGGGATGCAACACCCTGATCTGGTACCACCCGCGGCGGAACGAGGTCGTCCGCATCACGGCGCGCGAGAACATGGACGTGAACCAGTGGTGGATCTGCGACCGCGGCCGCGCCGGGTTCCACGGCATCCATCACCCCGACCGCCTGCTCCGCCCCACGCGCCGGGAAGGGGACGCGATCGGCCCGACGACCTGGGATCACGCGATCCCGGCCATCGCCGACTCGCTCCGCTCGATCATCGAGCGCCACGGCGCGTCCGCCGTCGGCGTCATGGCCTCGGGCGAGCTCACCAACGAGGAGTGCTTCCTCGCCCGCTCGATCTTCCGGGACGGACTCGGCATTCCGAACGTGGACGTGGTGGAGCGGCCGCAGCCGCCCGTCGTCTACCCCAAGTTCACGATCGAAGGGGACCGGAATCCGAACACGAAGGGGGCCCGCGTCATCGGCCTCGCCCCCGGACCCAAGGGCCTGGGCGTGAAGGACATGATTCGGGCCGCGGCCGAAGGCTCGATCCGGGCGATGGTCTTCCTGCGCGGCGGGCCGCTCGAGCAGTTCGGAGAGGCACAGGCCGTCGCGCGCGCGCTCGGCCGTCTCGAGTGCCTCGTCGTCATCGACATCCTGCCCTCGCCCGTGTCGGAGCGCGCCCACTGGGTGCTCCCCGGCGTGAGTTCCGCCGAGCGGGAGGGGACCTATACGAACTCGCAGGGGCGCGTGCAGCGCGCCCCCAAGGTCTTCAGCCTGCGCGGCGACACGCGCGAGGACTGGCGCATCCTCGCCGACCTCGGTCGCGCGCTCGGCGCCTGGACGCACGTCGATCCGGGTCCGCAGCAGATCTTCCAGCGTCTCGCGCTCTCGAACCCCGCGTTCGCGGGGCTCGACTACAAGCTCATCGGAGATCTGGGTGCGCCGCTCGCCGCCGCCTCGGCGGATGTCGCCGTGGGGTGATCGCCGGCTCCGCCGCGATCTCCTCCTCGCGCTTCCGAAGACCGACCTCCACGTCCATCTCGACGGTTCCCTCCGTCCCGGCACCCTGCTCGAGATGGCGAAGGAGCAGGGAGTCCGCCTCGCGGTCAGGACTCCGGCCGAGCTCCAGGGTTTCCTCGACGAACTGACGAAGGGCGTCAGCCTCACCCGCTACCTCGAGGCCTTCGACCTCACGCTCCGCGTGCTCCAGGAGAAGGAGGCGCTCGAGCGGGCCGCGTTCGAGCTGGCCGAGGACGCGCACAGGGAGCAGGTGCGGTACATGGAAGTGCGCTACTGTCCGGCGCTCCACACGCGGCGAAAGCTCACGATGGAGGACACCGTCGAGGCGGTGGTCCGCGGGCTCGAGCGGGCGCGGAAGCGCTACGGCATCCGGACCGGGACCATCATCTGCGGCATCCGCCACCTGAGCCCGCGGCTCTCGTACCGCCTCGCGGAGCTGGCCGTCGCGTACTATGGGAAGGGAGTCGTCGCGTTCGATCTCGCGGGCGCCGAGAAGGACTACCCGGCGAAAGCGCATCGGCGCGCGTTCGACCATGTCGTGAAGCACAACCTGAACGTCACCGTGCACGCCGGGGAGGCGTTCGGCCCCGCATCGATCGCGCAGGCGCTCCACTACTGCGGCGCGCACCGGATCGGGCACGGCACGAGGCTCAAGGAGGACCCGGGGATCCTCCGCTACGTGAACGATCACCGGATCCCGCTCGAGATGTGTCCCACGTCCAACGTGCAGACGGGAGCGTCGCCTTCCCTCCGGACGCACCCGTTCCGGGCGTATCTCAAGCTGGGGCTCCGAGTCACGGTCAACACAGACAACCGGCTCGTCTCGTCGACCACCATGACCCAGGAGCTGGATCGGGTCGTGGCGGCCCTCCGGCTCGAGCCGTCGGACGTGCGGCACGTCCTCCTGAACGGGTTCAAGTCGGCGTTCCTCCCGTTCCGCGAGAGGGGGGAGCTGATCATGGCCGCCGTCCGCGAGATCGACGATGTGTTCCGGAAGGCGCGCGCCGGCGCCGAGCCGGAGTTCGATCTGCTGTGAAAACCGTGCTTGGCGCTGTGAATCAATCCGTTATTGCGGCATCCAAATAGGGCGGTAGCTTGAGCCCTCTGCCGGGGTGGACGTAAACTGGGGGGTATGAGGACCTTGCGATGAACCAGACAGGGAAGGCCGTGGGGCCACGGCCGGTGTCGGGGCGGACGAATCCCTTGCCCATTCTTCAGGTAACGACCGGGTTCTGGGCCAGCCAGGCTCTCATGACCGCGGTCGAGCTCCGCATTTTTACCGTTCTCTTCGGGGGACCGAAGAGCGCCGCCGACGTGGCGGCCGAGGTCGGGGCGGAGCCGACGGCGCTGGAGGCGCTCCTGGACGCGAACTGCGCCCTGGGATTCCTCCATCGCCAGGGCGATCGCTACCGGAACGACGACGTCTCGAACCAGTTCCTGGTCGAAGGGTCTCCCGGCTCGTACGTGGATCTCGTTCGCTGCATGCGGGATCCGCTCTACCACCTCTGGGAGAACCTGAGCGACACGGTTCGCACCGGGAAGGCTTCGGCTTCAGCCGAAGGCAAGACCGAGCTCGCGACCGCGCGCGCCTACCACAACGGGTACTACGCCACGATGATGCGCGTGGCGGAGATCCTCGACATCGAGTACAGCGCCTACGGGAGGATCCTCGACCTGGGGAGCCACACCGGCGCGGGCGCGCTCTGCCTGGCCCGGCGCTATCCGCACTTCCAGGCGACGATCCAGGATCGCGCGCTCTTCAAGCCCCTGGCGGAGGAATTCATTCACACCCTGAAGCTCGACGACCGGGTGCGCTTCGTCCCGGGCGAACCCGATCACGCGCAGCCGGACGGGAATTACGACCTCGTCCTCCTGCCGCACTTTCTCTCGCAGCGCGGCCGCGACGCGATCCCGGGCATCCTGGCGAACGTCTCCGCCTCGCTCCGCAAGGGGGGCACGGTGCTCGTCACCGAGTTCGTGCTCGAGGAGTCGCGCGCCGAGCCCAAGGAGGCGGCGCTCTTCCGGCTGAACGTCCTCGCGGCCCATGGATCGGCGGCGGCGGGCGCGCTCACGCGCGCCGAGCTCGTCCGGTTCCTCCAGGACGCGGGCTTCACGGACGTCGACATGGTCGGATTGCCGATGTTCGGCATCACCGCCATCACCGCGTGTAAGAGCTGACCATGCGCGTCGAGCGGTTCAACGTCGGGCCGTTCGACAACAACCTCTACCTGCTCACCGCGGCCGGATCCAGGGACGCGATCGTCGTGGATCCGTCGATGGAGAGCGGCCCCGTTCTCGACGCAATCCGCTCGCGCGGACTCGAGGTCCGCCGCATCCTGCTCACGCACGCGCACGTCGACCACGTCGTCATGGTGCGTGCCTTTCACGAAGCGACCGGGGCGCCGGTCTGGCTCCACGCCGACGACCGGCTCCTCTACGAGCGCGCGGGCGATCAGGCCGCGGCGATGGGTCTCGCATGGCCCGGCAGCGTTCCCGTGTCCCACTGGATGACGGACGGCGAGGACGTTGGGATTCCGGGCATCGACGTCATCGCGCTTCACACGCCGGGACACTCCCCGGGCAGCATCACGTTCGCTTCGCCGGAAGGGCTCGTCGTCGGCGACGTTCTCTTCAACGGAGGCGTCGGCCGGACGGACCTTCCCGGCGGCAGCTGGGATGTCCTTCTGCGAACGATCCGCGAGCGGCTCTTCCCGTATCCCCCCGAAACCATGGTCTACCCGGGGCACGGAGCGCCCACGACGATCGGCCGCGAGATGGCGTCGAATCCCTTCGTGGGCGCGCATGCCCTCCAAAACCCATAGTCCTGTCGCCACCGGGCTCGAGCACCTCCTCTACCCGAGCCCGCTCTACTACGACTTCCTGACCTCGCCCGAACGGGTGCGCGAGTTCTATCCCGTCGACTACCGGGACGGAGCCGCCGCCGCGAGGAGCGCCGCGTCGCGTTCGTATCCCGACCTGCGGCGCGCGGCGATCGCGTCGGTGATGAAGCGGCAGGCGTCCGAGCTTGGGGCCGCTTCCGTTTCGGCCCCGGCCATCGCCAAGTTCGAGAAGAAGGACACGCTCGCCGTGGTGGCGGGGCAGCAGCCCGGTTTGTTCGGGGGCCCGCTCTACACCGTCTACAAGGCGCTCACCTGCGTGCATCTCGCGCGCCGAGTGGAAGAGGCGTCGGGGCGGCCCACCGTGCCGATCTTCTGGGTGGCCTCCGACGATCACGACTTCGACGAGGTGCGCAAGGCGTGGGTCACGGACGGGTTCGGCTCCGACCCCGTGCTTCTCGAGTACGAGGCAGGCGGGCCGCACGCGTCCTTCTCGAGGATTCGCATCGGCGCCGCGATCGAGCCCGTGCTCGCGAAGCTCGAGGAAGCGCTCGGCGCGGCTCCGGAGGCAGGCCTGGTCATGGCGCGGCTCAAGGACGCGTATGCGCCCGGCCGCTCGTGGGCGGAGGCGTTCGCCCGGTTCATGGCCGGCGTCGTCGGTCCGCTCGGCATGATCGTCTTCGATCCGGCGGACGCGGAAGCCAAGCGGGTCGCGCTCCCGGTGTTCGAGCGCGAGGTGGAGCTGGGCGGACGCTCGGCCGCCGTCGCGCGCGACCGGGGCGAGGCGCTTGTGCGCCGCGGCTATCACGCGCAGATCGCCCGCGCGGGAAACGAGCTCAATCTCTTCTGGCATGGCGACGCCGAGCGCGAAGCGGTGCGCGTCGACGAGGACGGGGCGTTTCGCGCGGCGGGCGGGCAGCGCTGGACGCGCCAGGAGCTCCTCGCCGCGGTGCGCGCGAGGCCCGAGGACCTGAGCCCGGGCGTGCTGCTCCGGCCGCTGGTCGAGGACTACCTGCTTCCGACCGCAGCCTACGTCGGCGGGCCTTCCGAGGTGGCGTACTGGGCGCAGGTGTTCGCGCTCTATCCGCTCTTCGAGATGGCGCCTCCCGCGATCGCCCCGCGCGCCGGGGCGACGCTCCTCGAGCCCAAGGTGGCGCGCACGCTGAACAAGTTCCACCTCTCGTGGGAGGCCCTGTCGGGGGACGTCGAGGTGGTGATCCGCGAGGCGCTCCGCGCCATCCTCCCCGAGCAGTTCCGGGGCGTGTTCGAGGAGGAGCGGAAGAAGTGGTCCGACGGTTTCCGTAGGATCGAGGAGCAGGTGCTGGCGTTCGATCCGTCGCTCAAGCCCGCGGTGATCGCCGCGCACGGGCGCGTGGAGCGCGAGATCGAGACCCTCGAGAAGAAGCTCCTCCACGTCTGGAAGCGCCGGCAGGAGGAGTCGGTCCAGCAAATCCGCCGCGCGCGGTCGCATCTGTTCCCGCACGGCGAGCTCCAAGAACGGGTTGCCTGCTATGCGGGCTTTGCGTCGCGCCACGGCGCGTGGCTGACGGAGCGGCTTACGGACGCGCTCCAAGATCCCGGCGCGCACGAGCTCGTGTCCCTGGGAGGATCCTCGTGAAGATCGGCATCAGCTGCTATCCCACCCACGGCGGATCGGGCGTGGTCGCGACCGAGCTCGGGATCGAGCTCGCGCGCCGCGGCCACGAGGTCCACTTCATCTCGTACTCGATTCCGTTCCGTTTGAAGGGCTACCAGGAGAACGTGTTCTTCCACGAGGTGCAGGTCATCTCGTATCCGCTCTTCCAGTACCCGCCGTACACCCTGGCGTTGTCGGCGAAGATGGCGGAGATCGCGGACGAGCACGGACTGGACGTGCTCCACGCGCACTACGCGATCCCGCACGCCGTCTGCGCCTATCTCGCGCGGCAGGTCGCGGCGTCCACGAAGCTCAGGGTCGCGACCACGCTCCACGGAACCGACATCACGCTCGTCGGCTCGGATCAGTCGTTCCGCACGCTGACCCGATTCGGCATCGACCAGAGCGACGGGGTGACCGCGGTCTCGGACTATCTGAAGCGGAAGACGGTCGAGGTCTTCCACCCGCAGCGCGCCATCCAGGTGATCCCGAACTTCATCGACACCTCGCGCTACCGTCCGCGCAACGGCGACGATCCGTGTCCCAGGGAGCGGTTCGCCCGCAAGGACCAGCGCGTGCTCGTCCACATCTCGAACTTCCGCCCGAGCAAGCGCGTGGAGGACGTGGTGCGCGTCTTCGCCGCGGTGCGGCGCGAGGTGCCGAGCGTGCTCTTGATGGTGGGGGACGGCGCGGAGCGCACGAAGAGCCGCGACCTCGCGGTGGAATTGGGCGTGGAGCGCCACATCCGCTATCTCGGCCAGCTCGACGCGGTCGAGGACGTGCTCCGGCACGCGGATCTCTTTCTATTGACGAGCGAGAACGAGAGCTTCGGCCTCGCGGCGCTCGAGGCCATGTCCTCGGGCGTGCCGGTGATCGGTACGACCGCCGAGGGCATCCCCGAGCTGATCCGGGAAGGGAAGACCGGCTACATGCTCCCGGTCGGCGACGTGGCCGGCATGGCGCGCCGCACGATCGAGCTCCTCACCGACGAGCCGCTCCGCTGCTCCATGGGGAAGGAAGCGCGCCGGATCGCGGTCGACAACTACGAGGCGAGCAAGGTCATTCCCATGTACGAGGAGTTCTACGCCCGCATCACCGGCCAGACGATTCCAGCCCGAGGGTACCTGGCGCCGCCGGAAGGATTGGCGTAAGGCGTGCGCGTGGCTCTTCGGAGCGCTCCGTTGCTGCTCGGAATCGTGCTGATTTTGGCGTCTGAGGGCTGGGCCCAATCGGCCGGCGCGCCCGCCTCGGAGTCGCTCATCCCGCTGCCCGCCCCCACCGGAAACGAAGCCGTCGGTACGACCACCACGTTCTGGGTGGACTCGGCGAGAGCCGACACGATCGATGCGACTCCGCGCACCGTGTCCGCCCAGATCTGGTATCCGGCCGAGGTGGCCGCTGGATCGGCGGTGGCCGGGTACGCCGCGGGCGTCGACACGGCCGGCGACTACGGCCGGCTCCTGGCCAGCGTTCGAGGGCACGCCCGGCGATCGCCGCGCTTCGCACGGAAGGTCAAGCGCGCCCCCGTTCTCCTCTTCTCGACCGGGCGCTCCCTGTCCGCGTACGACTACACGTCGATGGCCGAGGACCTGGCGAGCCACGGATACGTGGTCGTGGGAGTCAACAGCCCCGGCCTCTCGCGCTACTGGAGGCCGGACGGAGTACAGGTTCCCGCTCAACGGCCTCCATCGATCCGGGTTCTGCAGAAGTTCGACTCGGCGGACGTCGTCTTGGAGCCGATGATTCGAGACGTCTCCGCCGACCTCCGGTTCGCGCTGGGCAGGCTGGAGCAGGCCGATCGCTCGGACCCCATTCTCAAGGACCACCTCGATCTGAAGCGGATCGCCATGGCGGGACACTCGAACGGGGCCATCGCGGCCTCGCGTGCGTGCGCCGGCGACGAGCGGTGCCGCGCGTATTTCGGCATCGAGGGAACGCAGGCTCGCGAAGTCCGAAAGGGCGGCGTCACGAAGCCCTTCGCTCTCCTCATCAGCGACCAGTCGCTGGGATTCGACGCCGAGAACGTCTACCGGGAGCTCGGCACGCACTCCGCGTCGCGCTACACGGTGATCGTCGTGAAGGGGGCGGGGCACAACACGTTCACGGACCTATTGCTCGTGCGCCCGTCCCTGTTCCAGTACTCCATCGATCCCAAGCGGGGCGCGGAGATCACGCGTGTCGCGGTACGTGCGTTCCTGGACACGAATCTGCGGGACAAGGATCCGGGGCTCCTCAAGTCCGCTTTGGCGCCCTATTCCGAGGTGGACGTGCAGACCGCCTTCACGACGGGATCGGGCCAACCCTCCAAACCCTGATTCCCGGAAGCTACGCCAGCGCGACCGGAGCGCTGGCTGGCCTGCCTCTTTGGGGCGCTCTAGGGGCCGGGAACGATGATCTCCAACGCGAAAGACGAGTCCGCACCGGCCACGCGGGAGACCTTTGCGCTCTGCATGGAGTCCGTCACGGCGAGGAGGTCGTA
>DASUFL010000155.1:0-29371 GCA_036274595.1 Candidatus Eiseniibacteriota bacterium
CGCTAAACTCTTACGGTTTCGCTACTTTCCTCCTGAATTGAGGAGACCCTCCGTTGAGCCTGCGCCCACCGCGCGCCCTCATCGTGGACAAGGACTCGTCCGAGACAGCCGAGCTGAAAGCGTTCCTGTCCGCGAACGACATCGACGTCGAGTGGGCGAAGGACGGGGAGCAGGCGTTCAACATTCTCGACGGCGCCAGCGCCAACGGCTCCGGCGAGACCACGGCGCCTGGCCCCGAGGTCGTGATCACCGAGCTCAAGGCGCACCGCGTGGACGGCATGCGCCTCCTCGAGGTCGCGAAGAAGCGGAATCCAGAGGTCTGCGTGATCTTCATCGCGGACCAGGGCTCGCTCGAGCTCGCGACCGAAGCAATGCGGCAGGGGGCCTACGACTTCCAGCACCGCCCGCTCAACCGCGACAAGATGCTCGCCGTCATCCGCCGAGCGCTCTCGCACCAGCAGCTCGTGAGCCGCGCCGAGGATCTCGCCGACCGTCTTGACCGGAGACTCCGCATCCCGAGCCTCACCGGGCAGTCGCGCGTGATGGAAGACCTCAAGGAGAAGCTTCTCCAGATCGCGCCGACGCGCGCCACCGTGCTCATCTACGGTGAGACGGGGACGGGGAAGGAGCTGATCGCGCAGGCCATACACCAGCTATCGCCCCGCAAGGACGAGCGCTTCGTGAAGCTCCACTGCGCAGAGCTCTCGGCCAACATCATCGAGAGCGAGCTCTTCGGCCACGAGAAGGGCGCCTTCACCGGCGCCGACCAACAGCGGAAGGGGCGCTTCGAGATCGCCGACCACGGCACCCTGTTCATCGACGAGATCTCCGAGATATCCGCCCCAATCCAGACGAAGCTCCTCCGCGTTCTTCAAGACAGGCAATTCGAGCGCGTCGGCGGGAACGAGACCGTGACCGTGGACGTGCGCGTGATCGCCGCCACGAACCGCCGCCTCGACCTCATGACCGCGCGGGGGCAGTTCCGCGAGGACCTCTTCTACCGGCTCAAGGTGATCCAGCTCGAGGTGCCTCCGCTTCGCGACCGGCGGGAGGACATCCCGCTCCTGATCGAGGCCTTCATCCAGGAGTTCGACAAGGAGCACGGGCGCAAGGTCACCGGTGTCACCCGCGGCGTGGTGGACCGGATGATGGAATACGAATGGCCGGGCAATGTGCGCGAACTCAAGAACACGATCGAGGAGATGGTGATCTTCGCCCAAGGGCGGAAGCTCCTCGACGTGTCCGATCTCCCGATCACGATTCGCCAGCAGCGCGCCTCCGCCGCGACGGCCATGCCCGTGTCGGTGGGAATGTCGATGAACGAGATCGAGCGCGCGGCGCTCGAGGCGACGCTCCGCTCCGTGGGCTACGACAAGCAGCGCGCGGCGAAGATCCTCGGGATCGGACTCAGGACCCTCTACCGGAAGCAGAAGGAGTACGGACTGTGAGCGAGCGAACCGAGACCGCGGCTCCGGCTCTGGGCGGACGTCCGGCCCAGGGCATCTCCGAGGTCATCCTCGTCGTGAAGGACGTCGCGCGGTCGTTCGCCTTCTACCGTGACATCGTCGGGCTGGCCGTCGACAACGCCGGCAACGAGAAGTTCGCCTGGCTCTGGGCCGGCCCGCCCGGGAAGTCGCAGCGGATCGGGATCACCACCGGCCCCTTGTCCTTTGGCGCGGCGCACGTGAAGGGGCCGCTCCATTTCGCGTTCGGAACCGAGGACGAGCGCATCGAGGAGCTCAAGGCCGCGCTCGAGCGGCATGGTCTCGAGGTGGAGGGGCCGGTCTCGTTCCCGTTCTGGGGCGCGCGATCGATCTACTTCAGCGATCCCGACGGCAATCGCGTCGAGTTCTGCGGCTTCGGCGCCACGCAGGGAACCGGCCGGGTGCACATCGCCGCGCAGCGCGCGTGACCCAGGGACGCGTGGCACTCAATCCGACGCCATGGCGCCGATGAAGAGGATGGCTCCGACCGCCGTGACCAGCAGCAGGAAACCGGTGCCCACGAGACCGGCCGTGGATCCCAGCTGCGCGCCGACGTAGGACCCCCGCTCCTTGATTTCCCCATAGGGGTACCGGCGCCTGGTCTCGAAGATCTGGTACGTAAGCCCGAACGACGCCGTAGGGTTCACCCCGAGGCGCAGGATTGGAGCCGGCGTCACCAGATCGGCGTTGTCCTCTTCCTGTCCGAGGAGGATCAAACCGGGTGCCACGTCGACGCTCGCATCTTTCCCCAGCCAGTAGCGAAATCTTGCGCGCAAGCCATATTGAGCTCTGTCGGAATTGTCTCCTGCCGCGAACGCGGACCCGCCGATCGAGAGACGAGCCGTGATGTTGTGGGCCGCACCGGCGTCCAGCGAGACGTAGTAGCGTTCTTCCGGCGTTGGGGACTCGAACCGCCGGAGCACCGTCAGCTCGGTGATCGCAAACGTCCCGCACCGCGCTCGCGGCCCGGGGTGCCAGGAGAACGACTTCCATCGCGTCGTCTCCCGTTCCCCGGCCGCCGTGGTGCTGTCCGCGATATCCGGGGAGGCGGTGGCGGTGGAGACAAAACCCGCCGCCAGTGCGATCCCCCGAAAGGCTCGTAGTCCGGCGCGGATCAGGTCGGGACCCATACCTATCGGAACGCTGGCGGCGGCCCGAAACGCACGCCGCCTACCGCCCCGCCCGCACCTGGCTCGCGATCCGCGCGATCTCCTGGTTGATCCTGGCCGCCTCGGCGGGGTCCCGGGCCAGGCGCGCCGCCTCCTGCAGCGCCGCGATTCCCTCCGCCGGCTTGTGCATCCCGTTGATCAGGATCAGCGCCGCCTCGCGCGCCGCGGCGAAGCGGTCCGGGTGGTCTTCGGGAATCTGGCCGAGCACTTGAAGCGCCTCGTCGTATCGCTCCAGCTCCGCGAGCACCGAGCCAATACGGATCAACGCGCGCGCGTCGTGCGAGATCTCGTAGCACTTCCGGTATTCGGCGAGCGCTTCGTTCGGCTTGCCGAGCGCCTGGAGCGCGATGCCGTGATAGAGGCGGATGACGCCGTCGTTGGGTGAGCGCTCCACCCCGAGCGCGGCGACGCGCTCCGCTTCTCCATATTTCTCGAGCTGGAGCTTGGCGTAGGCCAGCGTGTTGAGGAGCCTGGGCGTCATCTGGGCGGCCCGCACCTGGAGTCCTCGATCGGCCCATTCCTCCGCGCGCTCGTCCTGATTCAGCCGGCCGAAGAGTACCGCGTAATCGGCGCACCAGAGTCCGACGCGGGTCACCGCGGTGGGCGCGGGCATCGCGGCCCGGAACACGCTGTCCCGCTCGGCTCGCGTGCTGACCTTGGGCGGGACGCGGCGCACCTCGATGATCGGGCCCGACATCGTCTTGGGATCCGCCCTCCAGACGACCGGCGCGTTCGCGTGAATCCACCGGTAGTACGCCGACTCGACCGGATACGCGAGGGAGTCGACCGCGAAGCGGTGCGACACCTCTTGCGACGTGACGTAGTAGGCGAGTCCGTCCAGGAATTCACGGTGGTAGGCCGGGCGCACGAGGGGCGCGCGCGTCGCGAAGAAGGGCCAGATCACGATCGACCGCTCGTCGGAGCGGAACACCGGCCCGTACAGCTCGACCGCCATCGGGGCGGTGGCCGGAATGTTCTCGAGGATCCATCGCCGCACGACGTGCCGGGTATCGGGAAGCGCGAGCGCGCGCCGGAGTCCGACGTACTCGGGAAGCGGCCACGCGACCGCGGTCAAGGCGAGGAGCGCCGGCGCGAGCACGGCCGCGCGCCGTCCTGTCTCCCGTGCCATGAGCCAGCGACCTGCTTCGATCGCGGCGAGCCCGGCCGCAATGAAGAGCACCGGCATCGCGACGAGCATGTACCGCTCCTGCGCCGCCTTGAGCACGCCATTCGCGAGCACCATCACCGCCGGGATCAGGGCGATGGCCCGCGCCGCGCGCCCGCGGCGCCAGAGGTAGCCGCACCCCGCGATCCCGAGCAGGTAGGCCGCCCAGCCCATCGCGTGCGGCAGCGACACTGTGACGTACGTGGGGAGCGAGAACGGAAAGGCGGTCTGCCCGACCCAGTCCGAGAAGAGCGCGCTCCGCTGCGTGCCGATGTCGCGCAGCGTCGTCTTCCAGTCGAGGAACGTGAACGGAGTCGCCAC
Source organism: Candidatus Eiseniibacteriota bacterium (assembly GCA_036274595.1). Taxonomy (GTDB): domain Bacteria; phylum Eisenbacteria; class RBG-16-71-46; order SZUA-252; family SZUA-252; genus WS-9. The sequence continues at coordinate 4,140 of DASUFL010000155.1, forward strand.
GACGAGCGCGGCGAAGACGGCCAGGAGCGCCAGCCCGTATCCGCGGCTCCGCCAGAAGCTCCGCCCGTACGCCACCGCCAGCGGGATCACGAGGATCAACGGCACGTACTTGCATGCGCCCGCGAAGCCGATCATCGCCCCGGCGATGACGGCGTCCCGATCGGAGCCCGTCTCGGCGAGGCGCGTCATCGCGATGGCGGCGAGGAGGACGAAGAGGAGTGCCAAGAGATTGGGGTCGGCGACGTGCTGCGAGGTCTGGATGTGGAGCGGATTGAGCGCGAGGAGGAGCCCTCCGAAGAGCCCCACCTCGCGTCCTGCCAGCCTCTGGCCGAGCCGGAACGTGAGGAACACCGTGACCGCGCCCACGAGCACGCCCGCGAGACGCGCGAGCAGGAAGCATTGGTCCACGTGCTCCGTGAAGAACTCGACGAAGTCCTTCGCGCTGCCGCCCGGATGGGACAGGCCCCACCACGCCTTGAACGCGATTTGGCAGACGAGCGCAAAGTAGAAGCTGAAGGCGGGCCAGCCGCCGGTGTGCGGGTTCAAGTCCCAGTGGCGGAGGCCGCCGCTCCACATGATCCAGGCCCGGCCCATCGTCGTGCGGTCGGTCTCCTCGACCACGGAGTCGTCGAGGACGTTGATCTTGAGGGTCGGGTCGGGCAGGCGGTCGGCGACCCCCCAGAGCCGGATCGCGATCGAGAGCGCCACGAGCAGGAGCGCCAGCCGGTCCGCCTTCCGCAGGCGATCCATCCAGGACGGGCCCTTGGGCTTGGACGGAGCGGGGTGAGCCGCCTTAGCTCCGCGCGCGCCTCTGGCTTGCCGCCGGGACTTCTGTCGCGAGCCACCTGCCATATGGGCAATCTCCTCGGCCGAGCGGGATCGCGCCGCGTGGGCGCGCCAAAGGCTGGGTCAGTCTATGTGGATGCCTGCCAAGGGGCTAGTCCCGAAAGTTAGCACTCCGGCACGGGGATTGCGCATCTAAGGCGTACGGGAAGGGGCAGAGGCTCTTCCTTTGCCCATTTGTCACCCAACCACATTCCAGAAGGAGTTCTCGAATCATGAACGTGAAGCCGCTCGCTGATCGAATTCTCGTCCGCCGTCTCGAGGAGACCGAGGTGAAGCGCGGTGGGATCATCATCCCGGACACCGCCAAGGAAAAGCCCCAGCAGGCCGAGGTCGTGGCCGTCGGCCCGGGCCGCATCACCGATGACGGCAAGCGCGTCGCCCTCGAAGTGAAGACGGGCGACAAGATCCTCATGGGCAAGTACTCGGGCACCGAGGTCAAGATCGACGGCAACGAGTACCTCATCATGCGCGAGGACGACGTCCTCGCGATCGTGGGCTAACGCGAGCCTCTCTCACCGATAAAGGAGCTACAACGAATGGCTGCCAAGGAAATCATTTTCGACGAGAAGGCCCGCCAGGCCATTCTCATCGGCGTTCAGACGCTCGCGAAGGCCGTGAAGGTGACGCTCGGTCCGCGTGGCCGGAACGTCGTGCTGGACAAGAAGTGGGGCTCGCCCACGATCACCAAGGACGGCGTGACCGTGGCGAAGGAGATCGAGCTCGAGGATCGCTACGAGAACATGGGCGCGCAGATGGTGCGCGAGGTCGCGACGAAGACCTCCGACGTGGCCGGCGACGGCACGACCACCGCGACCGTCCTCGCCGAGTCGATCTTCCGTGAGGGCCTCCGCAACGTGACCGCCGGCTCGAACCCGATGGGCATCAAGCGCGGGATCGACAAGGCCGTGAAGGCCGTCGTCGAGGAGCTCAAGTCGATCTCCAAGCCGGTGAAGGAGACCAAGGAGATCCTCCAGGTCGGCACGATCTCCGCGAACTGCGACACCGAGATCGGCGAGAAGATCGCCGAGGCGATGGACAAGGTCGGCAAGGACGGCACGATCACCGTCGAGGAAGCCAAGTCGATGGACACGACCCTCGACCTCGTCGAGGGGATGCAGTTCGACAAGGGCTACATCTCGCCATACTTCGTGACGGACAAGGAAGGCATGGAGGCGGTCCTCGACGACTGCTACATCCTCCTCTACGAGAAGAAGCTCTCGAACATGAAGGATCTCCTCCCGCTCCTCGAGAAGGTGGCCCAGAAGGGCAAGCCGTTCCTCGTGGTCGCGGAGGACGTCGAGGGTGAGGCGCTCGCGACCCTGGTCGTGAACAAGCTCCGCGGCACGCTCTCGGCCTGCGCCGTCAAGGCGCCGGGCTTCGGCGATCGCCGGAAGGCCATGCTCGAGGACATCGCGATCCTGACCGGCGGCAAGCTGATCACCGAGGACCTCGGGATCAAGCTCGAGACCGTGAAGGTCGAGGACCTCGGCCGCGCGAAGCGCGTGACGGTCGACAAGGAGAACACCACGATCGTCGAGGGCGCCGGCAAGCAGTCCGACATCACCGGCCGGATCAGCCTCATCAAGAAGCAGATCGAGGACACGACCTCCGACTACGACAAGGAGAAGCTCCAGGAGCGTCTCGCGAAGCTCGCCGGCGGCGTGGCCGTCATCAACGTCGGCGCGGCGACCGAGACCGAGATGAAGGAGAAGAAGGCCCGCGTCGAGGACGCGCTCCACGCGACCCGCGCGGCCGTCGAGGAGGGGATCGTTCCTGGCGGCGGCGTCGCTCTTCTGCGCTGCCTGCCGGCGATCGAGAAGCTCCAGCTCACGGGCGACGAGCTGATCGGCGCGAACATCGTGCGCCGCGCGCTCGAGGAGCCGCTCCGTCAGATCGTGAACAATGCCGGGCTCGAGGGGTCGGTCATCGTCGAGCACGTGAAGAAGGAGAAGAAGGTCGCGGTCGGATTCAACGTCGCGACGGAGAAGTACGAGGATCTCTTCGAGGCGGGCGTGGTCGATCCGACCAAGGTCACGCGCACGGCGCTCCAGAACGCGGCGTCCGTGGCGAGCCTCCTCCTCACGACCGAGGCTCTGGTCACCGAGATCCCCGAGAAGAAGAAGCCGGCCGCGATGCCTCCGGGCGGTGGCGGCGGCGGCTACGACGACATGTACTAGACCGGCCCGGTCCCGGCCGGACGCCCGCGCCATGGAAGGACTCGGGCGTCGAAGGGATCGCAGCTGAAGTCGAACGCGGGGTGGAGCGAGAGCTCCGCCCCGTTTCTATTTCTGGTATCCGGCCGTTCGCTTTGGACTGCCCGAGGCGTTGTTCCCCAGGCAAGGACACAGCTTCCCCGCAAACCGATCCGGAGGGAGAGGCGGCCGATGAACGCGTGGCGCGGCGTGCTCCGACCTGCCGCCGTGGGTCTGGCGCTCCTGTTCACCGGGGGATGCGGGCCGAAGGTGGATTTCCTTCACAGGGAGCCCGATTTCGGGTACCCAGCCCTCAAGCAAGGAGGGATCGCCGCGCTCGGGGCGGTCACCACCCAGGGGAGCCCTGAGAACAGTCGCGCGCTCCGTGAGCCTCTATCCCAGGGCCTGGAAACCGCTCTCCGGGGGGAGCGCCGCGACCTGACGGTGCTCGGGGTCAAACAGGTTCTCTGGGAGATCGGGGATGGCTTCCGTGAGGACCTGCTCGATGCCTTCGATCGAGACGGCCGGCTGGAACAGGAGGACCTGGCGCTCCTGGACAGCCTGGTGGGCGACCAGGCCCGGTACGTCGCGCTCGCCAGGGTCGAGGACCAGTGGATCAGCCGGGACGAGGCGGAGGACCAATCCGAGTCCAACGAGACCAAAACCACCGTAACGGTTTCGCTCACGATTCGCGTCGCCTTCGTGGTCTACGACCTTCAGGCCGGTCGCTCGGTCTGGAGCGCGACCCTCACGGGCTCGGACAAGAACTCCTCGACCTTCACCGATAAGGATCAGGGTTTCTGGGCGAGTCTCGCGAGTGCGGTCCTGGGCCTCGATGACCACGACGACCCGTCGGCTCCAAACGCGGCCGGCACCCTCCGGAAGATCTTTTCCAAGTTCGCCACGGAGCTGCCGAGCAAAGACTAGGCTCGACCGAGCCACGACACATCGCGAGATCCCCCTACGGAGCGGCCCCGAAGTCGCGATCTCACCCACCCGAGCCGCAGGCTGATTCGAACCAACACCAAGCTCATGCCGCACAGCCACTTAGCAAGGGTTCGGCCATGATCTCGTGGTCAATTCCTTGCATTCGACCGGAGCATGATTCGCTGGGCGTCATTGCTCCTGGCCGCGTGCTCGATCTGTCTGCCCTCGGGTCGCGCCGGGGCTCAGATGGTCCGAGCCGACTTTCCGGTGACCGACGGCCCTGTCTACGTCACGGCGCTCTCGGGAAACACCCTCTACCTGGCCGGCGCGTTCACCCGCGTCGGGACGGCGCTCGGCAGCGCCGTCCCGGTCGATTCGGGCAGCGGCGTGGCGCTCCCCAGCTTCCCCAAGTTCGACGGGCCGGTGCACGCCATCGTCGCCGACGGCGCGGGCGGATGGTACGTCGGCGGCGAGTTCACCAAGGCCGGCAGCGTGTCGCGCGCGAACCTGGCGCGCGTGCTCGCGAACTTCACGGTCGCGCCCTGGAATCCGGGAGCCGATGGCCCCGTTCGCGCGCTCGCGCTGAGCGGCACCACGGTGTATGTCGGCGGCGACTTCTCCCATGTCGCCGGCCAGACTCGAAACCGGATCGCAGCGCTGGACGCGAGCACGGGAGCCCTGGCCGGCTGGGACCCGAATGCCATCGGCACGGCGGTTCTCACCCTTGCGGTGAGCGGCACGACGCTCTATGCCGGCGGTGACTTCAGCAGCATCGGTGGGCAGTCGCGCGCCAACATCGCGGCGCTGAGCACCGCCACCGGCCTGGCCACGGCCTGGAGTCCCAACGCGAGCACCGTCGTGGACGCGATCGTCGTGAACGGCTCCACGATCTATGCCGGGGGCCTCTTCACGACCATCGGCGGACAGACCCGGCGCCGCATCGCGGCGCTCAACGCCTCGGACGGGCTCGCCACGAGCTGGAACCCCAACGTGCCGGTGGGCGAGGTCTATGCGATCGCGGTGAGCGGATCCACGGTCTACGCGGGCGGAAGCTTCAGCACGATCGGCGGGCAATCGCGCCAGAACCTGGCGGCGCTGAACGCGTCCGATGGCCTCGCGACCGCGCTGACCGCCACGACGAACGGCATCGTTCGCGTGCTTCAGGTCCAAGGCACGAAGCTCTACGTGGGCGGTGAGTTCTCCGCGATCCGCTCGGAAGAGCGGCGATACCTGGCTGCTCTCGACATGGGCACGGGTCTGACGCTGCCGTGGAATCCCGCGGCGAACAATCCCGTGCACGCGATCGCGGTGAATGGTGCCTCCGTCTGCGTCGGCGGACTCTTCACGACGCTCGGGGGCCAGATCCGAAATCGCCTGGCCGCGGTCGACGCCGGCACCGGAGCCCTCCTGCCGTGGAATCCCGACTGCGACTCGGAGGTCTACGCTCTGGTCGTGAGCGGAGGCACGGTTTACGTCGGAGGCTACTTCGCGTCGATCGGCGGTCAGATCCGAAGCTTCATCGCGGCCGTCGACGCCGTCACGGGCGTGCCGACCGCCTGGGACCCGAACGCGAACGGCCAGATTCTCAGCCTGGCCGTCGCGAACGGGGTGGTCTACGCCGGCGGCAGCTTCACGTCGATCGGGGGCGCCGCGCGCAATTCCCTGGCGGCGCTCGACCCCGCCACAGGCCTCGCCACGGCGTGGAATCCCGGCGCGAACGACTGGGTGATGTCGCTCCTGCCGGGAACGGGCGTCGTCTATGCCGGTGGCTATTTCACGTCGATCGGAGGGCAGTCCCGTTCCTACATCGCGGCGCTGAGCACCTCGACCGGTCTGGCGACGAGCTGGAATCCCATCGCCAGCGCCCATGTGGAAGCGCTCGCCATGGGCAGCTCGGTCGTCTACGCCGGGGGAGCCTTCATGACGATCGGAGGACAGCCGCGGAGCCGGCTGGCCGCGCTCGCGTCGGGGACGGGACTCGCCACCTCCTGGAATCCCAATGCGGACGACATCGTCTACTCCATGACCATCAACGGGAGCACGATGTACGTGGGCGGGAGCTTCACGACCATGGGAGTGTCTGCGAGAAGCCGCGTGGCAGCCGTCGACGTCGCGAGCGGCGCCACGATGGCGTGGAATCCCTCGGCGGACGGTCCGGTCTACTCGATCGCCGCCACGGGCAGCCGAGTCTATCTGGGCGGTGAGTTCCTCGAGGTCGGAGGGTTGCCCCAGAGCGGCATCGCGAGCATCTTCCCGAACATCACCGCTGTCCCTGAAACCCCGGGCGCCGCGGAGTCCGTGCTCGGTCCGCCTTCACCGAACCCCTTCGTCCAATCGACCTCGATCCGGCTCTCGCTCCAGAGGGAAGAGGTCGTGACGCTTCGCGTCTTCGACGTCCACGGCCGGCTGGTCGCCGTCCTGGCCGACGGGAGCTTCTCGGCGGGCACCCATGTGTTCGGCTGGAACGGGAAGACCGGGGCCGGCCAGGCCGCGATGAGCGGCGTCTACTTCTGCGAGCTCAGGACCGCGACCGCCTCCCTCAAGCGAAAGCTCGTCCTGGTTCGCTAGCGCGGCTCAAGGCGCGTGCGGGGTCGTCGAGTCCGCGATCGCGACGAGCCTGTGGATGCGCCAGGACTTGTCGGAGACCCGCTCCGCCAGCAGCGTGTACCGTCCCACCTCGACCTTCGGCGCCCCCTCCTCCGTGAACTCCTCCTGGAACGTCCCGCTTTGCGCCGCGAGTCCGCCCACGACCTTCATGTCCTCGGGCACCACGCGGAAATTCGTCACGTCGACACTGGCGTAGAGGGACGCGAGGAACTCCTGAACGGCCTGGCGGCCGCTGACGGTTGGCGCGTTCGAGTAAACGACCGAGGCGTCCTCGGTGAAGATGCTCTCGAACAGGATCGGGTCGCGCCGGTCCGCCGCTTCGGCGTAGTGGATCCAGAGCGTGTCGATGGCGGCCTTGGCGTTGGCCGCCTGGGAGGCGGCATCGAGGTCGGATGTGGCCGAGCACGAGGCCAGGGTGGCGAGCAGGGCAGCCAGGCCGAGCAGGGTCCGCATAGCTCCTCCGTGGGGCGTCGGGTCGAGCTCCCAGGATAACAAAAGGGCCCGGCGTCTGTAGCCGCCGGGCCCCGGAAGGGACCCCCACGTCCCCTTACCCCACTACGTACGGCGTCCCGTCGCTCCGACCGCCTGCAAGCAGGCGCTTTCGCTCGGGGACGCGCGTCGGCCTGACCCCCGTGCAGGCACGACGTCGAAATCGGCGAAGGGGGGACGAGAGCGATGCTCACCGCTGAGCGCCCCCACAGCGTCCTAGGCGGTCCGGCCGCTCACCGGCAGCGCACCGGATCGTCCCCCCTACCCGACTTCGATCGGTTGCGGTTTCAAAGACGCCCACGCGGTCATGGCACCAGTCATGCCAGCTTCCCTAGCCTGTGCCGCACGCAGCAAACGCAAGCGTCTGCGGTTGGAAACCGCGTAGCAATACCCATTCCTGATCCCCCGGGCGTGGAACATTCCACAAAGGGGATGGCGGGAATTGCCGGAGTTGTATCCAGGAAAACGTCGGCCGAGGGCCGAACGAACAGGAAATGTCGCGAGGCGCCTGCTTCTAGCGAGGCTCGGAACGGAACGCTTCTTCGACCATGTCGGCGTGGATCGCGACCGTGTCCTCGACGCGGCGCGCGTAGCCCCCGGCGAGGTAGGCCGCGACCGGAACGGAGCGCTCGCGCGCCGCGTCGAAGACGAGCTTGTCCCGGGCGCGCAGATCCTGGCGCGTCAGCTTGAGCCCGCCGAGCTGGTCCTCTTCGAACGGGTCCGCGCCGGCCACATAGGCAATCAGGTCGGGGCGGTGGCTCTCGAGGATGCGCGGCACCCAGTGTCCAAGCGCGGCCAGGTAGACCTGGCCGTCCGCCCCCCGGTCTAGACCGACGTCCTGGTCGCTCGGAGGCTTCACGAACGGGTAGTTGTCCTCCTCGTGGATCGAGAAGGTGAAGACCGACGGATCGTCCCGGAAGATGGCGGCCGTCCCATTCCCCTGATGGACGTCCACGTCGATCACCGCTGCACGCTGGATCGTCCCGTCGTGGAGGAGATCGCGAATCGCGATCGCGACGTCGTTCAGCACGCAAAAGCCCTCGCCGTGATCCGCAAACGCGTGGTGGAAGCCTCCCCCGAAGTTCACGGCCGCGCCGCGCTCCTTGGCCAGGCGCGCCGCGAGAATGCTGCCTCCCGCGCAGAGAAACGAGGCGTCCACGAGCTTTCTCGAGTAGGGAAGCTCGAGGATGGCCTCCTCGAGGTCGGTGAGCGTTCCCCGCTCGAGCTTCTCGAGGTACTCCTCGTCGTGAACCCGGGCGACCTGCGCCCGAGTGGCGGGAACGGGCTCCGCGAAATCGGCCTCCAACGCGAGCCCGCGGCGGACGATCTCGTCCCGGAGCATCCGGAATTTCCGCATGGGAAAGACATGGAGCCCGATCTGGGCGAAGTACGCGTCGCTGTGGACGAGCCCAGGCTTGGGCACGGTTCTACTCGAACTGGAACGGGGAGCTGGCGCGGTGCGCTTCCGGCACGGCACCCGCGGCCCCGGCCGGGACGGCGGAGCCGGATGCGGCGGGGACGAGCGCGCGATAGAGGACCAGGAACGAGGCCATGATGAATGGGAAAAGAAAGGCGAAGACGGCCGATGTCCAGACCACGATCGCGACCTTGAGAAGCGGGTGGTCCCCTCCGGCCACCGCGGCCGCCACTTGAAGGATCTCGGCGGGGAAGGAAAGGACCACGGCGGCGAGGACGATCAAAATGAGCACCACGATCAGCCGGCCCAGGATTCCGCCGAAGTGCGACGCGACAAGGCCGAAGCTCACGCGAATCGACTGGAACGGTCCGCGCCGGTCGAGCACGAGCGCCGGAAACGCGAACCCCAGCATGAAGAGCATCAGGAGGGCGTAGATGAGACACGGCACCATCGCGAGGAGCGCGATCGCTTTCGTCAGCTCCTCCGGCCGCGCCGGGATCGTGCGGACGAGAATGGCCGCCCCGGCGAAGAGGAGGAACGGGGGCCCGGCCACGATGACCATCTGCGCGACCGCGCACACGAGGAACGCGAGCATCCGCTCGAGCACCGAGCGGACGGAGCTCCCCAGCGTGGTCCTGACCCCGCGCAGGATTCCGTCCTGGAGCAGCAGGAAGGGCATGTAGATCAGGACGAAAAGGGGAATGAGGGCCGGAATCTGGACGAGCGCCGCGCTCGTGAGCGCCTGACTGTTCACCTCGTCGATCGACTGCACCCGGTCCATGGAGAGCGCCAGGTAGAGGCCCATCCCGAGGCGGTAGAAGTAGAGAAAGACGAGCGCCGGGAATCCGGGCTGGATGGACGCCTTGCCCAGCGCGAGGACGGCGCGCAGATAGGTGGAGACGGGCGGAAGCGAAGGACGGCTCGCCGGCCGGGGCAGCGTCACCTGATCGTCCATCGCCGCATCATACCCGGTCGGGCCGAGACGCCCAAGGGGCGCTTCGGTTAGGATGCCGCCGATGATCCGAGGCATGTCGCGAGCCGCGGTCAAGATCAACGAGTGGACGGAGCGCTGGATCCCCGGCGCGTTCACCATCGCCTGGATCCTCACGCTCATCGTGCTCGTCCTCGCGCTCGTCCTGGCCAGAGCCTCGTTCCTGGATTGCGCGCGCGCCTGGGGCGACGGCTTCTGGGAGCTCCTCCCGTTCTCCATGCAGATGTGCCTCGTGATGTTCACGGGGTCGATCGTCGCCGTGTCTCCCCCCGTCGCCCGCCTTCTCGCGCGGCTCGCCGCGCTCCCGAAGAGCCCGCGCCAGTCGATCCTCCTCACCGCGCTCGTCTCGATGCTCCTGGCGCTCGTCCACTGGGGGCTCAGCATCGTGGGAAGCGCCGTGCTCGTGCGCGAGATCGGCCGCGGCCGGACACGCGTCGACTACCGGCTCCTCGTCGCGGCCGCCTATCTCGGCATGGGGACGACCTGGCACGCGGGGCTCTCCGCCTCCGCGCCGCTCCTCGTGGCCACGCCAGGGCACTTCCTCGAGAAGGAGATCGGGCTCATTCCGGTGGGTCAGACGATCTTCTCCCCCTTCAACCTCGTGCTCGTGGCCGTCGTGATCGTCGTGTTCACCGTGATCACCCCGCTCCTCCATCCGCCGCCGGAGCGCACCGTGGCCGTGGGGGAGGCGCAGCTCGCCGCGATCCGGAGCTTCGCGCCGCCGCGAAAGCCGGCCGGGCCCCTCGCTCCGGCGGCGCGGCTCGAGTACTCGCCGCTCGTCAACTGGACCTTCGGAGCGCTCGCCTTGGTGTGGCTTGGAGCCTATCTGGCCCAGCCGCAACACCCGATCACGCTCAACGTCTTGAATTTCGTGATGCTCGGGCTCGCGGTGCTCCTCCATCCGTCGGCGGCGTCGCTCGTGGCCGCGGCCGAGGAGGCGGGAGCGCTCGTGTTCGGGATCATCCTCCAGTTCCCGCTCTACGCCGGCATGTACGGGATCATCCAGTCCACCAAGCTCGCCGAGATCCTCGCGGACGGCTTCGTCCGCATCGCGAACGGGTCGACGTATCCGCTCCTCGTCTACTGGTACTCGGGAATCGTGAACTACTTCGTCCCCTCGGGCGGCTCGAAGTGGGCGATCGAGGCGCCCTACATCCTCTCGGCGGGGAAGAGTCTCGGCGTCCCGGCCGCGAAGGTGGTGACCGCGTACGCGTGGGGGGACATGATGACCGACATCATCCAGCCCTTCTGGGCGATCCCGCTCCTCGCCGCGGCCAGGCTCGACTTCCGGGAGATCCTCGGCTTCTGCATGGTGCTCTTCTGCGTCTACGCGCCCATCGTGTCGCTCGCGTTCCTCTTCTTCCCGCGGTAACATTCGCGCTCGGCCCCCGCCATGACCACCCAGACCACGCTTCCGCTCTTCGAGGAGATCCAGCTCGACCCCGAGCAGCGCGCCGCCGTCGAGCACGGCGACGGTCCGCTCCTGATCGTGGCCGGCGCGGGCACGGGAAAGACCGCCGTCATCGCGCGCCGGATCGCCCATCTCATCGCGAGCAAGCGCGCCCGCCCGTCCCAGATCCTCGCGCTCGCGTTCAACGAGAAGGCCGCCGCCGAGATGCAGGAGCGGGTCGACGTGCTCGTCCCGTACGGATACGCCGACGTCACGATCCGCACCTTCCACTCCTTCGGGGAGGACGTGCTGTCCGGGCACGGCATGGAGATCGGGATCGCCCCCGGATTCTCCGTGCTCGACCAGACGGCGCAGGCGCTCTTCCTCGCGGAGCGGCTCGACGAGCTGGGGCTCGCGCGGTACGCGCCGCTCTCCGACCCCACGCGCTATCTCTCGTCCCTCGCCACGTACTTCGGCCGGGCCAAGGACGAGCCGATCTGGCCCGACCAACTGCGGGACCGCGCGGCGTGGCTCGACGAGGAGGATGCGCGCGACCGAGTCCTGGAGCTGGCCCACGCGTACGAGCGCTACAACCGGCTCCTCTGGGAAGCCGGCTTCGTCGACTTCGGCGACCTCCTCGCGCTCACCCTCAAGCTCTTCGACGAGAGCCCGGGCACGCTCCGCCGCTTCCAGGAGCGCTTCACGCACGTGCTCGTCGACGAGTTCCAGGACACGAATCCCGTCCAGTTCGAGATCGTGAAGCGCCTCACGGCGCTCCACCGGAACCTCGTCGTGGTCGGAGACGACGACCAGTCGATCTACGGATTCCGGGGCGCGCACCTGAAGAACATCCTCGACTTCCACGAGCAGTACCCGGACGCCAGGGGAATCGTCTTGCGCCGGAACTACCGGAGCACGAAGCCGATTCTGGAGGTGTCCCGGCGTCTCATCGTCACGAACAGGGAGCGCCTCGAGACGCGCATCGGGGTCTCGAAGCTCCTGACGACGGATGTGGAAGGCGAGTTCCCCCGCTGGCGCGAGTTCGCGACCGAAGCGGAGGAGGCCGAGTGGGTCGCGGAGCAGATGGCGGAGGCGGTGGCTTCGGGGCGCCGGCGCCACCGGGATTTCGCCATCCTCGTGCGCACCAACCGCACGGCCGAGCCCTTCCTGCGCGCGCTCGACCAGCGCGGCATTCCCTACTACTTCTCGGGCAGCCGCGGCCTCTTCCAGCGGCCCGAAGTGAAGGAGCTGGTCGCGCTCCTCCGCTCGCTCTTCCAGGAATCGAGGCCGGAATATCTCTACCTGCTCGCGGCCGAGGGCTACGGCGTCGCCGAGGACGACCTCGCGCGCCTCATCGACCGGCTCCCCATGGAGCCGCTCTCCTTCAAGTCCGTGCTCGAGCGCGCCGCCGCGGGAACGGGGATCTTCCGGGATCTCGTCTCGGACGACGCGCGCGGGAAGCTGGGCGAGATGCTCGCCCACCTGAGCGAGCTCCACGACTTCGCGAAGGGCAAGCGGACGGGCGAGGTGCTCTACCGCTACCTCGAGCTCCGCGGCGTGCTCCGGAAGCTCGTATCATCCGAGCGGTTCGAGGACGAGGCGCGCGCGCGGAACATCGTGAAGTTCTTCTCCATCGTGCGCTCGTTCGAGAAGGTCGCCGTCTCCGATCGCGTCGCGCTCTTCCTCCGACACCTGGACGCGATCCAGGAGTACGGCGAGGATCCCGCGGTCGCCGACATCGACAGCGCGCTCGACGTGGTTCAGGTCTTGACGGTGCACAAGGCGAAGGGGCTCGAGTTCCCGGTCGTCTTCCTGGTGCAGCTCGCCGCCGGCCGATTCCCGACGAACAACCGGAGCGGCGGCCTCGATCTCCCGGCGCCGCGCGGCGACGCCGCGACCGACTCCGAATCGCACCGCGAGGAGGAGCGCCGCCTCTGCTACGTCGCCTTCACGAGGGCGCGGGAAGAGCTGATCCTGACCTTCGCGAGGGACTACGGCGGGCTCGGCCGCGAGCGGCAGCCGAGCCTCTTCCTGCAGGAGGCGTTCGATCTCGGAAAGCCGCTTCCCGCGAAGCGGCGGAAGCGGGCGATCGAGGAGCTGGAGGAGCATCGGCCGGGTCTGCCGGCGCTCGCGCTCGTGGGCGCGCATGCAGCGCGCGATCCGCTCGAGCTCAGCGTGCGGCGCCTCGAGGACTACGAGACCTGTCCGCTCAAGTACCGCTTCCTCCACGAGATCTCCGTCGACCCCATTCTCACGCGCGATCACCGCGTGAATTTCGGGAACGCGATGCACCAGGCCGTCGCCCATGCGCTCAATCAGCGGATGCTGGGGCGCGCGGCGCCGTTCGACGAGGTGGCCGGGGTGTTCCAGCGGGCATGGCGGCGCGAGGGCTATCGCTCGGAGGAGCACGAGCGCCGTCGGTTCGAGCAGGGGCTGGCCGCGATCCGCGACTTCGTGGCGCGGGAGATCGACGCGGGCCCCGTGCCGTCCGCGGTGGAGCGGCACTTCCGCGTGAAGCTCGATGACGTCGTCGTCACGGGGAGGATGGACCGGGTCGACGATCAGGACGGGGAGATCGTGCTGATCGACTACAAGACGACCGATCTGGACGATCCAGAGAAGGGAGACGAGGAGGCGAAGGAGAGTCTCCAGCTCTCCGTCTACGCGCTCGCGTATCGCGAGCTGACGGGGCGGACGCCGCACCGGGTCGAGCTGCGATACGTGCTCACGGGAGACGTGGGGCGGGCCGGGCCGGACGACAAGCGCCTCGAAAAGACGCGCACGAAGATCGCCGCCATCGCGGCGTCGATCCGTGCGGGCGATTTCGAGGCGCGTCCGAGCGAGCGGAACTGCTCGATCTGCGCGTGCCGGCCGATCTGCAGCCGGTCGGTGCGCTAGGCCCGCGCGCGACGAGGCGCGGCGGGCCGTGCCGCGGCTACGTCAGGCCGCGAGGACGTTGTCGAGGATCGACGTGATCTGGTGCTTGGGCACCGCGCCGACGATCTGCTCGACGATCTTCCCGCCCTTGAAGATGTAGAGGCTGGGAATGCTCTGGATGCGGTACTGGGTCGCGATGCGCTGGTTGGCGTCCACGTCCACCTTGGCGACCTTGACCTTCCCCTGATACAGCTTCGCGACTTCCTCGACCACCGGAGCCACCATGCGGCAGGGGCCGCACCATTCGGCCCAGAAATCCACGAGAACGGGGATCTGCGACTGGAGGACCTCCGAATCGAAGGTCTTGTCACTCACCTGGAGTACCGCGTCGGACATCGCTCAGGCTCCTTACCATGATGTGGAACACGTTGGGTCGCCGTCTGTTACGTAAGACGAGAAGGCTAACGTCTTAGATGCCCGGGATCAAGGCCGGATTCGAGGGGTCCTACGCAGGCGGGGCGCTCGTTGACACTCCCGCCCCGCGTTCCTAGACTCATGCGCTTGCCGTCCCACCCATACCCGGAGACTCCTTGATCGAAGTCCAGAACCTCGTCAAGACGTTCCACGACCGGAAGAAGGGCGAGATTCCAGCAGTGAAAGGCGTGTCGTTCACGTGCCCCTCGGGCAAGGTCTTCGGCCTTCTCGGCCGAAACGGCGCGGGCAAGACGACGACGCTGCGCATGCTCGCGACGATCCTCCAGCCGACGTCGGGCACGGCGCGCGTCAATGGGCACGACATCCATCAGCGTCCCGCCGAGGTGCGGCGCTCGATCGGCTATCTCTCGGGCGACACCAAGCTCTACGACCGTCTCACCGGCCGCGATCTGCTCCAGTACTTCGGAGCTCTCGCCGGGATGCACGGCGACCGGATCGCCAAGCGGATCCAGGAGCTCCGGGAGACCTTCCAGCTCGACGAGCTCCTCGACAAGCGCGTGGGCAAGATGTCGACCGGCATGAAGCAGCGGCTCTCGCTCGCGCGCGTTCTCTTCCACGAGCCACAAGTACTGATCCTGGACGAGCCAACGGCGGGTCTCGACACGGTCGCGGCGCGCCGGCTGATCGACCTGATCGGCGACATGGGCAGGCGCGGGCTCACGGTCATCTTCTCGACCCACATCATGACCGAGGCGGAGCGGATCTGCGACGAGATCGCGATCATCGACCGGGGGGAGATCCTGGCCCAAGGCACGGTCGACTCGCTCTGTCACCGGAACGGGTCGGGGACCGGCAAGTCGCTCGAGGACGTCTTCATCCATGCGGTGGAGGAGGTGTCCGTTGAGCACTAAGGCCTTCGCCGTGTTCCGGAAGGAGCTCGTCGACACCTTGCGCGACGGGCGCTCGGTGTTCGCCATCTTCATCTTCCCGTTCCTCCTCTATCCGGCGATGCTCTTCTTCTCGAGCTGGATCCAGTCCAAGAACATGGAGGCGGCGAAGGAGCTTCAGGTCAGGGTCGGGGTCGTGGGCTCGGAGGCGCTCCCCTTCGTCGTCGATTCGCTGGCCGCGATCCAGGGCGTCACGCCGGTGCCGATGACCGCGGTCCCGTCCGACATCGAGGGCTCCGGCGTGAACGCCGTGCTCGTGATCCCGCCCGGCCTCTCGACAGCGCTCGCGCGCGGGGACAGCGCCAAGGTCGAGCTCCTCTACAAGGACGCGGAGAACAAGTCCTCCGCCGCGGAACGGCGGGTCCGGCCCTTCCTCGACCGGCTCGATCTCATGCTGACGCTCGACTGGGCGAGAGCGCAGGGCGCGCACGCCGAGGCGGCGCCCGCCTTCACGGTGGGAAGCCGCGACACGTCGTCCAAGACCGAGGTGGGCCGCTACATCGCGGCGCTCGTGATCCCGTACATCCTCATCTTCATGATCACGGCGGGAGCGATGCACACCGCGGTCGACGCGACGACGGGGGAGAAGGAGAGGAGCACGCTCGAGACCCTGCTGGCGACCTCCGCCACGAGGGCCGAGCTCGTGCTCGGCAAGGTGATGGCCGTGCTCGCCGCGGCGCTGACCGGAGCCATCACCGGAATCACGGGGCTCTGGCTCACGTTCTCGGTGATCGCGAAGGCGTTCCCGGCGATGGAGTCGCGGACGCTGGACATCGCCATCGGCCCCGACAAGCTCGTGATGATCTTCCTCACGCTGATCCCGGTCGCGGTCTTCCTGAGCGCGACCCTGGTCGCCATCGGCTGCTTCGCGCGGAGCATGCGCGAGGGCCAGACCTACGCGACGTACGTCTACATGGCGGCCGTCTTCCTGGGGCTGGGGAGCTTCGGGGAGCAGACGCCTCCCTTGAAGAACTTCATGATCCCGATCTTGAACACCGCGCTCCTCCAGCGCGAGATCCTGACCGGAACCGTGCAGGCGGCGCATGCGACCGCGGCCATCGGCGTGACCGTCGGTGCCGCCATCATCATGCTGGTCATGGCGGTCCGTTTGTTTTCCAATGAAGGGGTGCTGTTCCGGAACTGAGACCACGCGGGTCCGTGAGCCCGCCGGGAGGTGGCATGAAGCGCGACGTCGACACCCTGCTGCGAGAGCGCGGTCTTTCCGCCGCGCTCATCATCAAGGGGGAGATCCCCAACTTCACCTTCCGCTATCTGGTCGGGCCGCCCGCGGCGCATCTCTCGACGGGCATCCTCGTCTGGAAGCCGGGGCAGAAGCCGCACCTCGTGCACGGCGTGATGGAGCGCGACTCGGCCGCCGCGACCGGATTCGAGCGGAGCGACTTCGGATCCCACCGCTTCCGCCAGATGCTGGAGGACGAGGGATCGCGCGACGGCGCCATGGCGCGCCTCCTCGCGAAGGTCCTGAACGACATGGAGGTCCGCGGGCCGGTGCTCGTCCACGGCACGGCCGACGTGGGGCGCTACTACCACGTGCTGAACCGGCTCCGCTCGATGGCGCCGCAGATCGAAATCGCGCAGGACGAGGATCTTGGCCTCTTCGAGCTGGCCCGCGCCACGAAGGATCCCGAGGAGATCGAGGCGGTGCGCGGCGTCGCGGCCGTGTGCAGTCGCGCCTACGAGCGCATCCGCGCCCTCATCGGGGGAGGCAAACTCGAAGGGACGAAGCTCAAGGACAGGGAGGGCTGGGTCACCGTCGGCCGCCTTCGCCGCGAGGTCCGGCGGGTGTTCTTCGAGGCGAACCTCGAGGAGCCGCACGGCAACATCATCGCGATGGGCCGGGACGCGGGCGTGCCGCACAACGAGGGGAACGACGCGGACGTGCTGGAGGAAGGGCGCCCGATCGTGATCGACCTCTACCCGGCGCAGTCCGGCGGCGGCTACTACTTCGACGTGACGCGGACCTTCTGCGTGGGGCGGGCGCCGGCCGAGCTCAAGGAGATGCACGGCGTCGTGCGCGAAGCGGTCGAGCGCACGATGGACTCGCTCTCCTCCGAGGCTCCGGCGCGGATGTACCAGGAGAAGGTCTGCGACTTCTTCGAGTCGAAGGGACACAAGACCATCCGCCAGGACGAGCGGCTGGAGGAGGGCTACATCCACGGCCTCGGCCACGGGATCGGTCTCGAGGTCCACGAGCGGCCCAATCTCGGCGGCACGTCGCAGAACAAGGACCGCCTCTCGCCGGGCTCCCTCTTCACCGTCGAGCCGGGCCTCTACTACCCGTCGCGCCAGATCGGAATCCGGATCGAGGACGTGGTCTACGCCCGCCCGGACGGGACGTTCGAGAACCTGACGCCGGTGCCGTACGACCTGGAGGTCGCCCCCGCGTCGTCTTGATCTCCCTGAGCTTTCCGCGCGCACGAGGAATCGAATGACCCCGCCCGCCGCACGGCGGCGCGGGAAGGAGCGCGCGATCCTCGCGGGGCGGGCTCCCTCGCGCGTCGATCACGACGGCGACACGCTGACCGAGCTCCGCCTCCTCGCGGAGACAGCGGGGGCTCAGGTCCTCGGCGAGGTGCTCCAGCGGCGCGGATCCGTGCGCTCCTCCACGTTCCTGAGCAAAGGGAAGATCGAAGAGATCCGCACGCTCGGGGGGGAGCAGAACGCGAATCTCCTCCTCCTCGACGACGATCTCTCCCCCGCCCAGAACCGGAATCTCGAGGAGGACCTGAAGCTCCGCGTCGTGGACCGGAGCGGCCTCATCCTCGACATCTTCGCCCGTCGCGCGCGCACGCGCGAGGCCCGCCTCCAGGTCGAGCTCGCGCAGCTCGAGTACATGCTCCCGCGCCTCACGCGCATGTGGGAGCACCTCGGTCGCCTCGGGGGCGGCATCGGGACGCGGGGCCCCGGCGAGACCCAGCTCGAGGTGGACCGCCGTCGCATCCGCGAGCGGATCGCCAAGCTGAAGCGCGAGCTCGAAGGGGTGGTGCGCGAGCGCCGCGTGCAGCGGCGCGGACGGCGGAGCTGCCACAAGGTCTCGCTCGTCGGCTACACGAACGCCGGGAAGTCGACGCTCTTCAACGCGCTCACGCGCGCCAAGGTCTACGTCGAGGACCAGCTCTTCGCGACGCTCGATCCCACGACGCGGGTCTTCGCCGCGAAGCAGGGGACGCAGGCCCTTCTCACGGACACGGTGGGATTCATCCGGAAGCTTCCGTCGCATCTCGTCGCGTCGTTCCGCGCGACGTTGGAAGAGGTGACCGAGGCCGATCTCCTGCTCCACGTGGTGGACGCGTCGGAGCCCAACCCCGAGCGCCACATCGAGGCGGTGCACACCGTCCTCGAGGAGATCGGCGCGCTCCACCGCCCGCGCCTTCTCGTGTTCAACAAGATCGACGCGCTTCCGGACGAGGTGGCGTGGCTCGGCCTTCGCGCGCGGTATCCGGGCGCTTCGTTCGTCTCGGCCGTGACGCGCGAGGGGATTCCCGAGCTGCGTGATGCGGCTCTCGCGCGGCTCGCGGAGGAGAGCAGGCCCGCGCGGCGAGTGAAGGCGGAGGATCCGGGGGCGTGACCGTCGCGAGAGGGGGCGCCGCGGTCGGCGCCGAGCGCGTCCGGAGGATCCAGGAGGCGCTTCGCGAGGACGGCCTCCCCGCGTGGCTCCTCTTCGATTTCCACGGCTCCAATCCGATTTCGCGCAAGGTCGTCGGCATGGTCTCCGGTCCCGACGGCCCGAAGACGACGCGCCGATGGTTCTACCTGGTCCTCGCGCAAGGCGAGCCGGTCAAGATCGTGCACCGGATCGAGCCCGCATCGCTCGACCATCTCCCGGGCGAAGCGCTGGTCTATCTCCGCTGGCAGGAGCTACGGGACGCGCTGGCCCAGGCGGTCGCCCGCGTTTCGGGTCCGGACCGCGCCGTCGCCATGGAGTACTCGCCGGACGCCGCGCTCCCGTATCTCTCGCGCGTCGACGCGGGCACGATCGAGATGGTGCGCGCGGCGGGGGCGGGCGTCGTCTCCTCGGCCGACCTCGCGCAGCGGTTCGACGGCGCGCTCGCGCCGGAGGCGCGGAAGGATCACAAGCGTACCGGCCTCGTCCTGAACGGGATCATGGCCGCCGCGTTTGCGAGGGTACGGGACCGCGTGCGCGCGGGTGCGCCTCTCACCGAGGTGTCGCTCCAGGCGTGGATCCTCGAGCGATTCCAGGCCGAGGGGCTCGTGGCGGACGATCCCCCCGCGGTCGCGGTCAACGACCACGCGGGCGATCCCCATTTCACCACGCGGGCGGAGCACGACCGGCCGCTTAGGCTCGGCGATCTCCTCATGATCGACGCCTGGGGCAAGCGCCGGGCGCCGGGGTCGGTGTACGCCGACTACACGCAGGTCGCGATGGTCGACTCGACGGTGCCCGAGAAGCACGCGGAGATCTTCGCCGTGGTGCGGGACGCGCGCGACGCGGCCATCGAGGCCGTGCGCCGCGCGCTTCGCGCGGGCGCTCCCATCCGCGGATGCGATGTGGACGACGCCGCGCGCGGTATGATCCAGGCCCGCGGGTATGGCGACCGCTTCCTCCATCGCACGGGCCACTCGATCGGCGAGGAGGTGCACGCGAACGGCGTTCACCTCGACAATCTCGAGACGCGGGACGAGCGCCGCCTCATCGACGGCACGCTCGTGTCCGTGGAGCCCGGCATCTATCTCCCCGAGTTCGGCATCCGGAGCGAGGTGAACCTCCTCGTCGATCGCGGCGAAGCGATCGTCACGGCCGAGCCCTACCAGCGGGAGCTCCCCGCGCTCCTCGCCTAGTGGCCGCACGCGACGTACCCGAAGCCGAGATCCGGTTTCGCACCTCGCGCGCCGGCGGTCCCGGCGGCCAGAATGTGAACAAGGTGGAAACGCGCGTCGAGGCGCTGTGGAATCTCGACACGTCGCCCACGTACAGCGACGCGCAGAAGGCGCGCATCCGAAGCGAGCTCCAGACCCGGGTGGGCGCGGAGGGCACGATTCGCGTCGTGAGCCAGCGGCACCGGAGCCAATCGCGAAATCGCGAGGCCGCAGTCGAGCGTCTTCGCGCGCTCGTGGCCGAGGCGCTCCGGCCAAGGCGGAAGAGGAAGGCGACCCGCCCCACGAAGGCTTCGCGCGAATCCCGAATGGAGTCGAAGCGCCGGCGCGCCGAGACGAAGCGGGGCCGAAGACCGATCCCCGAGGACTGACGGCCGGGGCGCCCGTGCAACGTGTTGTGTAACAGTGATTTAATGAGTCACCGTTTTGCCTCCACCGGTCCCTTCGACCCAGAATCCTCTCAACAAGGCCTCCTCCCAAGTCGATACGTAGCAAGAAGAATCCCGGTCGCACGCCCGGCTTGGGCCGGTCCGTGCCCAAGACACCTGGAGGCCGCTCCCCATGAAGTCGTTTCCGACGCAGGCAGGTCCGCGCGCGATCGTCGGCGCGGCGCTCGCGATCCTCGCCCTCGCCGTGGCCGTCCCGATCGTGTGGAAGCGTCCCACGAGCGAACCGGGCGTCTCGTCGGGCGCGGGATCGAGCGATCCGGCGCCGCCCGTGTCCGGCCCACCGTCCGGTCCGCGGGTTTTCCGCTTCTATCAGGAATCCCCCACCACGCTCGATCCCGCGCTCGCCGCGGACGCGTACTCCTCGACGGTGGTGGCGCAGATCTACAGCCCGCTGGTGGGGCTCACGTCGAATCTCGAGCCCACGCCGCAGGTCGCGGATTCCTGGACCATCTCCCGCGACGGGAAGACCTACGTCTTTCACATCCGCGAAGGCGTGCGCTTTCACAACGGCCGCGAGGTCACGGCCGAAGACTTCGTGTACACGCTGACCCGCTGCTTCCAGGAGCCGTTCCGCTCGGAGGGGCTCGCCGCGGGCTACCTCGACGCCATCGACGGCGTGCCCGAGTTCCTCGCCGGCAAGGCGACGAGCATCCGCGGCATCCATGCGCTCGACGAGAAGCGCCTCGAGATCAAGCTGAGCCGTCCCTACCGTCCGCTCCTCTCGGCGCTGGCGCTCGACCAGACCTCGGTCGTGCCGCGCGAGCTCATGGACCGGCACGGGAACGCGATCCTCGAGGTGAAGCCGACCGGCTGCGGGCCGTTCAGGTACGTGCGTCGCGACGAGCGAAGCGTCGTCCTCGCCGCGAACCCCGACTACTTCATGGGCGTCCCGGCGATCGATTCGCTCGTGTTCTTCACGCCGCCCGGCGACGTGATCTCGCAGGGAGCGAACGCGCTCCTGGACGGGCGCGCCACGCTGTCGACCTTGCCGATCGACCGGGTGGAGGAGTTCCGCGCCCGGGCCGGCATCACGATGCTCCGCTGGCAGGACCTCACGCTCGCTTTTCTCGGCATGAACGCGACGATCCCGCCCCTCGACGATCGCCGCGTCCGGCAGGCCCTCGCGCTCGCGGTGGACCGCCAGGCGATGATCCGCTTCCAGCCCGAGGGGAAGACGCTCGCCACCGGGATCCTCGCGCCAGGCGTGCCGGGCTACTCGCCCGCGACCCGCACGTATCCATGCGACGTCGCCAAGGCGAAGGCCCTGCTCCACCAGGCGGGCTACGGGCCGGAGCATCCGCTGCCCACGCTCAAGCTCTACAAGTCGGTCACGTCGAACGCGGGGGTCCGGGCGCTCGACTCGCTCATGGTGCGCTCGCTCGCCGAAGCCGGAATCAAGGTCGAGATCCAGTACGTCACCTGGAAGGTCCTGGACGACGCGATCACCGGACGCAAGGCGCAGCTCTTCAGCCTCTCGTGGGTCGCGGACATTCCCGACCCCGACACGTTCCTCCGCGCGCTCTTCTACTCGTCGAGCTCGACCAACTACTTCAAGTACCGGAACGCGACCGTGGACTCGCTCCTCGACGCCGCCCGGAGCGCGGACGATCCAAAAGTGGCCCAGACGGCCTATCAGAGCGCGGAGGACCGGATTCTCCGCGACGCGCCGTTCGTGCCCCTGTTCCACCCCACGAATTTCATCGGGCTTCGCAGCAACGTCGTCGGTCTCCAGATGAACCCGCTCGGCATCTCGACCCTGGCCATGGAGAAGCTCCGCTTTGCGGAGCCGAAGGCGGATGGCGACACCCGAAGCGCGGCCCGCTGACGCTCCTCGCCGCTCGCGCGGCGGTCTGCAGGCGCGGATCTTCCTCACGTTCGGCCTCATCGTCGTGGGGCTGGTCACGGCTGCGGTCACGTTCTTCGTCCGGAGCGAATCCGATTCGCTCCTCCGCGAGACGAAGAAGCGTGGCTTCGCCGTGGCGCGAAGCATTGCCTGGCTCTCCACGCCGGCGCTCCTCTCCTACAACTACATCGCGCTGAACCAGGCGGCGAGCCGCTCGCAGGCCGGGAGCGAGATCGCATACGTCGTCATCTACGACAAGGAGGGGCAGATCGCGGCGGACAGCCGGTCCCCCAACTCCTTCGGCCAGCCCCCCCGGGAAACCGCCGACTTCGCCGCACAGACCGCGCGGGAAGAGCGGTGGAGCTTCATCGAGCCGCGGCGTCCCGGCGACTCGCGCATTCTCGAGATCCTCCTTCCCGTCTACGTCGAGGGGTACGAGGTGAAGTGGGGCACGGTGCGCGTCGGGATCTCGCTCGAAGGGCTGGACAGCGAGGTGGCGGCGCTCACGAAGAACCTCATCATCGCGGGCTTCCTGGCGTCGATCCTGTGTCTCCTCGGCGCGCGGTTCGCGGCGGGGCGCATCACCCGGCCGATCGGCCGGCTGGTCGGCGCGACGCGCGCCATCGCGCAGGGGGACTACTCGCAGCGCCTGAATCTGAAGAGCGGCGACGAGATCGAGACCTTGGCGTGGCACTTCGATCACATGGCCGACGAGGTGCAGCGCCAGCAGGCCGAGATCCTGGCGAGCCGGGAGAATCTCGCCCGCATGAACCAGACCCTCGAGGCAGCCGTGGAGGCGCGCACGCACGCGCTCGGAGAATCGGAGGCGAAGTACCGGATCCTCGTCGACAGCTCGCCGCAGGGCCTTCTGATCGTGCAGTCCGGAAAGGCGGTCTTCGCGAACCCGACCCTCGAGCCGATGACCGGGCGCCCCGCGTCCGATCTCGTCCGGCCCGACTTCGATCCGATGCAGCTCTTCGCCCTCGAGTCGCGGGCTCTCGTGCGCGACGCGATCCACTCGCCGGCGCGCGATCGGGCGCCGATCCAGGCGGAGATGGTCCATGCGTCCGGGCGGAGGGTCTTCGCCGAGGTTCAGGTCGTGCCCCTCGTCTTCCAGAACGCGCCGGCCTCGATGCTCCTCCTCTCCGACGTCACCGCGGTCCGCGATCTCCAAGAGAGGCTCCTCCGCGGCGAGAAGCTCCGCGCGCTCGGTGAGCTGGCGGCGGGCGTGGCGCACGACTTCAACAACAACCTCGGGATCATCCTCGGTCGCACGCAGCTCCTCCTCATGAAGACGTCCGACCCGGAGGTCTCGTCCGGCCTCAACGTGATCCGCCAGGCAGCGATGGACGGCGGCGAGGCCGTGCGCCGGATCCAGCAGTTCAGCCGCGTCCGCGAGGACCGCGCGCACGAGGTGCTCGAGCTCGGAGAGATCGTCGAGGAGGTCGTGGAGATCACGCGCGGCAAGTGGAAGAACGAGAGCGAGCGGCGCGGCGCCAAGGTCGACGTGACGGTGGAAGCGTCGAATCCGAGCCCCATCCTCGGCTCCCGCGCGGAGATTCGCGAGGCGCTCACCAACCTCATCTTCAACTCCGTGGACGCGCTCCCCGAGGGCGGGACCATCACGATCCGCTGCCGGTCGGACGAGAAGGAGTCGATCGTCGAGGTGGCCGACACGGGGATCGGGATGACCGAGGACGTGAAGAGCCGCATGTTCGAACCCTTCTTCACGACGAAGGGCATGTCCGGGAACGGGCTTGGGCTCTCGATGGTCTACGGCATCGTGTCCCGCCACAAGGGGACGATCGAAGTCGAGACCGCGCCCGGCGCCGGCACGGTCGTGCGCATGCGCCTGCCGGCGACCGAGCTGGAGGGAGGGGTCACGCCGGCGCGCCCGCGGTACGAGGCCCCGACGCGCGCACGCATCCTCGTCGTGGACGACGAGACCGAGATCCTGGCGGTCCTGCGCGAGGCGCTCGAGCGCGCGGGGCACATCGTCGAAACCGCCTCCTCGGGGAGGGAAGGCATCGAGCGCTTCCGGAACGGAGCCTTCGACGTCGTGCTCTCGGATCTCGGTATGGCGGACGTCGGCGGCTGGGACGTGGCGCGCGCGGTGCGCGAGAAGGGGCCCCGGCGCGTGGTCCTGGGGCTCGTCACCGGATGGGGAGCCACGATCAGCGAGGAAATGGTGCACGCCCACGCGGTGAACTTCGTGATCGCGAAGCCCTTCGACGTGGACGATCTCGTGTCGAAGGTGAATCAGTCCCTGGAGGCGGTCGCTATGCCAGGAGGCGCTTGATCCAGCGCACGTCCCCCGACTTGAGCCGCCGCTCCCGGTAGCCCACCGCTTCCAGGAATCGCTCCCCGTCGTCCAGCCCCATCGGGACATCCGCCGTGATCGACTGCGCCGCGTGCTCTTCCGCCAGGAACGCTTCCACCATCTCGAGCGCGGCGCGGCCGAATCCATGGCCCCGCTCCGCCTGGGACAGCACGAGGCCGCGCAGCACGGACGGCACCTCGTCGGAGCCGACCTCGACCTCGATCGTGCCGATCAACGTTTTCGTGTCCGTGCGCCGGATGGCGAAGTAGTAGCGGCTGTCGTCGGCGATCGCGTCTTCATACATCTCTTCCACCGTATTCGGATCGAAGTCCGGGGTGCCGCTCACGGCTTCGAAGTAGTCGGGTGCGTCGAGATAGACCTTCCAGATGGTGGGCAGATGCTCCGGTCCCGGCACTTCGAGCGTGACCAGGGGACCGTCGATGCGGGTGGTGGATTCGCTCATCGTAGGAGAACGGCCTTTTGCGTGCGCACCTGGTGTCCGGACCGTAGCTGGATGAAGTAGACCCCGGTCCCGACCGGATTCCCCCGGTCGTCGGTGCCGTCCCACGTGAACGGCGAAGTACCCGCGCGGCCGGACAGGTCGGCGAGGGTGCGCACGAGCGACCCGTCGGCACGATAGACCCG
>DASUFL010000156.1:0-9569 GCA_036274595.1 Candidatus Eiseniibacteriota bacterium
GCAGACTTCGTCGGACTCGAAGAACAACATCTGCGCGGCGCCTTCGTTGGCGTAGATCTTCGCGGGTAGCGGCGTCGTATTGGAGAACTCGAGGGTGACGTGTCCCTCCCACTCGGGCTCCAAGGGCGTAACGTTCACGATGATGCCGCAACGCGCGTACGTGCTCTTTCCGAGGCAAATCGTCAGCACGCTCCGCGGAATCCTGAAATACTCCACCGTCCTCGCCAAAGCGAACGAGTTAGGCGGAATGATGCACACGTCCGCAACGAGATCCACGAAGCTCTTCTCGTCGAAATGCTTCGGATCCACGATCGTCGAGTTGATGTTCGTGAAGATCTTGAACTCGTTCGCGCAGCGGACGTCGTAGCCGTAGCTCGACGTGCCGTAGGAGATCAGCTTGCCATCGCCGTTGCGGCGAACCTGATTCGGCTCGAAGGGCTCGATCATCTTGGCTTCGGCCGCCATGCGGCGGATCCAGTTGTCCGACTTGATGCTCATGGTTCTCCTTGTGCGGGGTGGACAGGTCGGGAGTGTGCCATGCCGGACCGCCAGACGCCAAGTCGCCTTGGCGATTGCCCAGCGCGCGTGCACTGTGTAGGGTTTAAGGTGACCGTGGCAGGGAGCCTCGGCATTCCCTAGCGAAGGATTTCGTGCACCGCCCATCCCCGAGGCATCGAGGGCTTCTCCTGCCGGCCTTCATAGGGTCTCTTCTCTCCCTCCTGGCTCTGTCCCCGGTCCCGGGCGGCGCCCAAACACCCGCCACCGCCGACGCCTTCTCCTACCCGGCCGATTGGAAGCTCCGTGGATTCGATGGCAAGCTGATCCAGCTTCGCCAGTGGAAGGGGCGAATCGTGTATCTCACGAAATGGTCTACACGCTGCGGTCCGTGCGTGTCGGACATCCCCCCGATCGAGGCGCTCCAGGATTCGCTGGCCCCGCAGGGCGTCGTCTTCCTCCTCGTTTCCTTCGAGCAGACCGGACCTCTGCGCCGATTCGCCGACGAGACCAGGCTTCGCGTGCCCGTCTATCGCGCCGCGGAGCCGGAGCCCGAGCTTCTACGGGCCAAGACGACCCCCGCAACCTTCGTGATCGACAAGCTCGGAACCGTCGTGTGGATGGGGGAGGGACCTCGAGGCTGGTCGGGAAACCGCGACATGATCCCGTATCTCCGATCGCTCGTAACATCGCCGGCCTCGGTCCCGAACCAAACCCAGAACTGACCGGGCTCCGCGCCGGGCTCCCAATTCCCGCCCAAGCCGCGCCTGCCGTATACTTTGCCCCCATGCCCGACCGCATCTACATCGAGACCTACGGCTGCCAGATGAACGTGGCGGACTCCGAGCTCATGCTCGGAACGCTCCGCGCCGCGGGATACGAGCGGGTGGATCACGCGGGTGAGGCGGACGTCATCCTCGTCAACACGTGCGCCATCCGGGAGCACGCCGAGCAGCGAATCTATGGCCGTATCGGCGAGCTTTCGCGCTACAAGGTGCGACGTCCCGGCGTGGTGCTGGGCGTGGCGGGGTGCATGGCCCAGCATCTCAAGGGCAAGCTCATGGAGCGCGCGCCGCAAGTCGATCTCGTGATCGGCCCGGACGGCTATCGCGATCTTCCCGGCCTCGTCGAGCAGGCGCGCGAAGAGCCGACCTTGGCCGTCCGCCTGAGCCGCGTCGAGACCTACGGCGACCTTGCTCCCGCGCGCGCCGACGGCGTTCGCGCGTGGGTCAGCATCATGCGCGGCTGCGACAAGTTCTGCACGTTCTGCATCGTGCCGTACGTGCGCGGGCGCGAGCGCAGCCTTCCCGCGGATGAGGTCATCCGGCAGGTGGAGCACGCGGCCGCGGAGGGTTTCAAGGAGATCGTGTTCCTTGGCCAGACCGTGAACGCCTACAAGGAAGGCAATACGGACTTCGCCGGGCTCCTCCGGCGCGCGAACGCCGTCGACGGCATCGCGCGGATCCGTTTCACCTCGCCCCATCCCGCCGACATGACGCCGGGCGCGATCGAGGCGATCGCGACGTGCGACAAGGTCTGTCCGCAAGTGCACCTGCCGCTCCAGTCGGGCTCCAACGCCGTGCTCGAGCGCATGCGCCGCATCTACACGATCGAGCGCTACGAAGAGCTCGTCGGTGAGCTGCGTGCGGCGGTGCCTGGGCTTGCGCTCACGACGGATCTCATCGTCGGGTTCCCTGGGGAGACCGAAGAAGACTTCGACAAGACGCACGACGTGATGCGGCGGCTCCGCTATGACAGCGCGTTCCTCTTCAAGTACTCGGCCCGTCCGGGCGCGAAGGCGGCCGAGTGGCCGGAGACGGTCCCGGAGGAAGAGAAGACCCGGCGCATCACGGTGCTGATCGAGGAGCAGAAGACGATCTCCTACGAGCGGAATCTCGAGATGGTGGGACGCGAGGTGGAGGTGCTGGTCGAAGGGCCGGCCAAGCGCGATCCCAACCAGTGGTTTGGCAAGACGGAGCACTTCAAGACGGCGGTGTTTCCGCATCGCGACGAAGGTGTGGGGGACCTGATTCGGCTGCGCGTCGCGGCGGCGTCACCGTACACGCTGTTCGGTGCGGGGGCATCGGACGTAGTCCGATCGATGGAGGACGTCACCGCCTGAGACGCGCGGCCTCGGCGCTGCTCCTCCTTCTCATCTCGAGCGGGGTGCCGAGCCTCGCAAATGCCGTCACTGCCCCCGGCGTTTCCTACCGGATCGACTGTCGTCTCGATCCCGCGCGTCACCGGCTCACGGGCTGGGCGACGCTCCGATATCGAAGCGGTGCCGACTCGTCCCTCCCCTCGCTCTACTTTCATTCCTACCCGAACGCGTTCCGCGACCGGCATACCGTCTACGCGCAGGAGGGCGAGCGCTACGGCGGTGACTACGGCCTCCGGTTCTCGAAGGTCGAGGACCGGGGCTGGATGACGCTCGACTCCTGCACCGTCGACGGCGTCCCGGCCACGGTCGATGTCCAGGAAACCCTGTCGCGCGTGGACCTCCCGCATCCGCTCAGTCCTGGCGACTCGACGGAAGTTCGGCTGCGCTTCGTCGTGCAGATCCCGACCCACTTCGATCGTCTCGGACGTACCGGCAGCCGCTACTCAATCTCGCAGTGGTACCCGAAGATCGTCGTCTACGACGAGCGCGGCTGGCGCCTCGATCCGTTCCACTATTTTTCCGAATTCTACGGCGAGTTCGGTACGTATGACGTTTCGATCACGCTGCCGGATCGGTTCTGGGTCGGGTCCACGGGCGTGCTCGAGGGGGTTCGTGGCGGCGACAACGAGATCCCGCTCTTCGCATCGAAGACGTCCAGGGACAGCGTCACGGTTTCGCTGCGCGTCGCCATGGCGGACACGCTCGCGGGGCGCTGGCCCGCCAAGGGGCTCGAGATCACGACGGATCTCGTGCCCCCCAAGGATTCGGACCCGCCGAAGCTCGTGGTGCCGAACGGAGGCGCGCTCGCGCTCCGCGTGCCCCGCGGGGCTCCGCTCCATTACTCCTATATCTGGGAAGAGCGTGAGCCTCGCGACGGAGAGGATGAGAAGCGGCGTCCCGCGATCCGAAGCGAGGCCGACGAGGACGGGCACGGCGGGCCGCTTCACCTGATCGTCGCATCCGGCGACACGACGGTGACCGACACGCTTCGTGCGCTCGCCGCCGTCGCGGCGCCCACGGACACGCTGCCTCCGTCCGAGAAGACGCTCCGCTACCACGCCGATCACGTCCATGACTTCGCCTGGGTCGCCGCCCCCGACTACGTCCGAAGCGATTCCACGCACGCCGGGATCGCGATTCGCGCGCTTTCCTTCCGCGAGAACGAGAAGGACTGGCGGGTGGTCAACGAGACCGTGGCCCGGGCGATGGAGCTCTACACACGCCTCGCGGGGCCCTACATCTGGCCGCAATTCACCTATGCCCAGGCGTTCTGCGGTGGTGGAGCGATGGAGTACAACATGCTCGTCATGGCGGAGCCAGACTTCAAGACGGAACTCTTCCGCTGGACCGAGAACACGGTCGCGCACGAGCTGGCGCACAACTGGTTCTACGGAATGATTGGAACCGACGAGCGCGCGTTCCCGTGGCTGGACGAGGGGTTTGCGCAGTACTTCGACCATCGCTACACGGACGAGACCTTCCCCAAGGGCATGTTCGTCTACAACGACCGGATCCCGTGGCTTTCGGGGTACACGATGCGCTCGCGCAACGAGCGCGACTACCTCGAGGGTGCCTGGGCGCACGACGAGCGCACGCTCTCCACTCCAGCGAACGGCCACACCGGCTACGATACCTACGCCACGAGCGCCTACTCGAAGCCGGCGAGCATGCTCCACACATTACGCGGCGTTCTGGGCGATTCGGTCTTCACGGCGTTCCTGCGCGAATACTACAAACGCGGCGTGCTGAAGCATCCCATGCCCGAGGATGTTCGAGCCGCGGCCGAGGCGGTGTCGGGGCAGGATCTCTCGGGCTTCTTCCACTCGTGGGTGGAGACGCTCGAGCAGCCGAGCTTTGGGCTCATCAGAGTGAGCTCCAAGCACTCCGGCGGAGAGTACTCGACGCGCCTCATGGTGGAGCGCAAGGGCGAGATGGTGGTTCCGGTCACGGTCCAGGTCCGCTTCAAGGACGGCTCCGTGGAGGAGAAGCGAGTCACACCTGAGGCTCGAAGCACACCCGTCGAGTTCACGAGCCGTGCCCCGCTCGCCCGGGCCACGCTCGATCCTCGCCACGAAGTGATCGAGATGGACCGTCTCGACAATCATGTCGGCGGAACCTGGCCCACGCCGGCGCGCCTGCGGCCCTTTTTTGGTTTTCCGTCCTCCGATGCCATCGGAGTCGATGCGGGCCCGACGCTCTGGTACGGCACGGCGGAAGGTGTGCGGGTCGGCGGCTGGCTCGACGGACGGTACCTGCCATCGACGGACTTTCCCTACGGCATCCGAGGCTTCGAGGCCGGGCTCAACTTGGGCACAGGCGACGGCTCCGTCGCCTACCGCGTGGGCTCGTGGAGCCGCTGGGGCGCGATTGGCGCGCGGAGTCGCCTGCGCTGGCTGATGGCGGACGACGAGGGAATGTTCCGCACGCTCGTGAGCGCGGAGAATTTGATCACGGGATCCGGGCGGCGTTACCCGCACAAGTCCTGGCGTGTGTCGATCGACTATCGAGACCGCGATGATTCCCTCCCCGTGGACGGGCGCTACTGGGACGAGGGAAGGACGGTCGAGCCCCGCGTGGAGCTTGGGCTCGACACGCGTGGCCCGCGACGCGCCGAGCACTACAGCCTCGCCTACGGCCACGGCTTCAAACCCGACCAGCAATGGTCCGACGGATTCGACCGGCTCTTCGCCTCAATCCACCAGGACTTGGACCTTCTCCCGCAAGGCGACCTCCATCTGGGCTGGCGTGCCGCAGGCGGCGGCGCATGGGGCAACGAGGTCGACAGGGAAGTCCGGTTCGATGTGGCGGAGGAGAACCGGATCGATGCGCTCCGCTACTTCTACGCGAACGACCTCGGGCCCATCCGGAACACCGACCACTATTTCCTGCCGGGCGGTGGAGGACTGCGCGGCTACGCCGACCGCGCGATCATCGGAGACCGCCTTCTCGCCTTCAACCTCGAGGCGCAGCACGATGCGTACCCAGTGCGCGCGTTCGCGGGGGTCGCTCGAGTCCGGAATTACGCGCCCGAGAGCCCTCTCGACTTCGACCCGCGCGAGACCCGCACCTACTCCGAAGCGGGGCTCGGCTTCTCCTACGGACCGGTCCAGCTCGACTTCCCGTTCTGGCTCGGCACTCCCGACCCCGGCGAGAGTCCGTGGAAGGTGCGCTGGCGCTTCACCTTTCTGCCGATCAAGATTCCACGGCTGTAGCCAGCGCCGGTCCCGCTGTGTCAGGCTGATCGACGGCCTCTCGCCCGCCGGCTCGACCGGCGTTCCGGCGATCCACCACCTCAACGGAGGTGCAGTCGATGCGATCGATCTTCTCGACCACACCGACCTACTGGCAGCTGCCGCTTCGCCTCTGTCTCTTCATCGTCTTCTGGATGCACGGCTCGCAGAAGCTCTTCGGCATGTACGGAGGCCCTGGGCTCTCCGGGTTCGTCGGATGGCTGACGAGCACGGGCGTACCCGCCCCGCTGGCGTATCTCGCCGCCTTCGCCGAGTTCCTCGGCTGCTTCGGGATCCTGCTCGGATTCCTCACGCGCATCGCCGCGTTCGGGATCGCCTGCAACATGACCGTGGCGTTTCTGACCGTGCACCTCAAGAACGGCTACTTCGGCACGCCCGACGGTCCGGGGTACGAGCTGGTGATGATCCTCTGGTTCGCCTGCGTCACCCTGATGATCGGCGGCGCCGGCAACCTTTCCGTCGATCGGGCCATCTATTTGAAGCGACGGGCCACGCCTTGACAGCCCCTGGACCCGGGCAGAGAATGCCCGGGTCAAGGCAACCAACAGGGGGTAGGTCATGAATGTCGAGATCCGCTACTGCGTCCTTTGAAACTACAAGCCACGGGCCGCCGGTCTGGCGGCCGAGCTGATGCAGGAAATGGGCGTTGAATCCACGATGACTCCGGGCAGCGGCGGCGTGTTCGATGTCATCGTCGACGGTAAGACAGTGTTCTCGAAGAAGTCGGTCGGCCGGTTCCCTGAGGCCGGCGAAATCGTGTCGATGCTCCAGAAACGCTGACCGCACGGACAGCGGTTCCAATCCGCCGGCCCCGCCTGCCGCGGGGCCGGTCCTGTTTTCGAGGGGGAAAATCATGAGTTTGCGCCGCATTCGTCTCGGCCAGGCTGCCGTCCTGGTCCTGCTGCTCCTCGCCGCCGCCGTCCAGCCTGCACTTGCGGCATCCGCGTCGAAGTCGGCCCCGCCGGCGCCCGCGAGCGCCCCCTCGATCTATCAGGAGACCCTCCCGAACGGCCTTCGCCTCGTCCTCGTCGAGGACCACTCGAAGCCGCTCGCCGGGGTCTGCATCTTCGTGAACGGCGGTAGCCGCACCGAGAGCCCCTCGCTCTCGGGACTCAGCCATTACTACGAGCATCTTATCTTCCGCGGCGGCTCGGCGCGGCAGCAGGAGCTCGAGTTCCGCCGCGAGATGCAGCGGCTGGGCGAGGAGAGCGGCGGCTACACGACCAACGACTACACCTGCTACGGCTTCACGTCCCCCACGGCGAATCTCGACGAGGCGCTCTGGCGCTCTGTGGATGCGTGGATGGCGCTCAAGCTGACCGAGGCGAAGGTCGCGAAGGAGCGGCAGGTGGTGATGGAGGAGTTCAATCAGGGCGAGGATCGGCCCGACTACAAGGTCTACTACCAGATCGAGCGGCTCATGTTCCGCGACCATCCCTACAAGCGGGACACGATCGGCCTGAAGGACACGATCGAGAACTCCAAGCTTTCGACCTTCCGCACGTTCTATGAAGAGCGCTACGTCCCGAACCAGATGGTCCTGGCCGCGGTGGGGGACTTCGACACGCAGACGATGGCTGGCAAGCTGAGGAAGGCGTTCGCCCCGTACGTGCGCGGCAAGGACAACTTCGAGCTGGGGCAGATCGAGGCGCCGCAGGCCGAGTTCCGGGTAGGCGTCGAATCCATGAAGACACCGAGCACCTGGACGTATCTCGGGTTCCACACGCCGCCGAACGCCGACTCGGACACGCCCGCGCTCACAGTGCTCGCGTCGCTGCTCGGCAAGGGCACCTCGTCGCGTCTCTACCGGGCGCTCAAGGACAAGGAGAACCTGGTCCAAGCTGTCGACGCGGATCTCGAGATCCGGCGTGATCCCGGGATGTTCCTGATCTCGACCCAGGCGCCGCCCGAGAACGAAGCGCGCGTGTTCGGCATCGTGCGGGACGAGCTTCACCGCGTGGCCACCGAGCCCGTCCCCGCGGCCGAGCTCACGCGCGTCAAGGCCGCGATCCTCAACAAGTACGCGCTGAACGCGCAGACCTTCTTCGCCCGCGCGGAACGGCTCTGCCTGAACGAGCTCATGTCCGATGCGACGATGGACGCTTCGTTCCCGAAGCTGATCGAGAGCGTCACGGCCGAGGATCTCCGTCGGGTCGCCTCGCGCTACCTCGCCGCGGACCTCGCGTCGTACTCGGTGGTGCGACCTGAGGGCGCGAAGGGTCCGTCCGAGCAGGACATCGACGCGCTGCTCGCGCCGTGGCGTGCCGGATGGCCGGCTCTCGCGTCCGCCAAGACCGCGGGCGTCGGTGCGGTGCGCCGCGAGGTGCTCTCGAACGGATTGACCCTGCTCGTGCAGGAAGACCACGCGACCCCGATCGTCGCCGTGCAGGCGTTCGCGCGCGGCGGTCAGTGGATCGAGCCGGACGGTCTCGCCGGCGTGTCGAACATGGCGGCCGCGCTCCTCCAGCGCGGCGCGGGCTCGCTCTCCGCGCACGACATCGCGGAGCAGACCGAAGCGCTCGGCATGACGCTGACGTCCGCGGGCTACTCGGACGACGCCGCAATCTCGTGGCAGGCGCCGTCGGCGAATTTCGCCAAGGCCTGGGGGATTTTCGAGAGCGTGCTGGCCCACCCCACGTTCCCATCGAGTGAGGTGGCGAAGGTTCGCGAGGATCTGATCCGGAGCGCGAAGTCGATCGGCGACCGGCCGTTCGAGTTCACCAACCTCCGCTTCGCGCAGACGCTCTATCGCCGCTCGCCGTACCGCTTCCCGCTCCAGGGAGACGAGACCACGCTGCCCAAGATCCAGACCGCCGATCTGAAGAAGGCGTACGAGACGATGTTCTGCGGATCGAACCTCGTGATCTCGGTCGTCGGTGACATCGACCCGAACCGAGTGGTCGAGATGGCGCGCCACTCGTTCGGCTCGCTCCGGAAGGGAAGCCCGGTGACGGTCGGAGGCGTCGTCGAGGATGCGGCGAAAGAAAAGCGCCCCGTCTTCGTCGACAAGGATCAGGAGCAAGTGACGTACAACACGGGCTGGCTCACGTGCTCCGTGCGCGATGCCGACTACGTGCCGCTCCGCGTCGCCGTCTCGCTCATGGGCGATCGCGTCTTCTTCAAGTACGTGTACGAAAAGGGCGTCGCCTATCGCTCGTGGTTCTACATGGCCGATCGGATGGGGCAGTCCTCCGCGCAGAACGAGATGGGCGTGACTCCCTCCAATTTCGCGATGGCGTCATCGGGCGTGCTCGGCGACTTCGGAGATCTGTTCGGAAAGCCGGTAGCGCAGGCTGATTTGAAGCGCTCGACCGACAAGCTCCTATCGCGGTGGTACCTCGGCGCACAGCGCTCCGACCAAGTCGCCGCCAGGCTCGCCTATTTCGAGGCGGCCGGGCTCGGCTACGACTACCCGCAGAAGTATCCCGATCTCGTCCGCAAGGTGACGCCGGGCCAGGTCCAGGCGATGGCGTCGAAGTACTTCAACAACAACACGTGGACGCGGGTGGCGGTGGGCAAGGAATCGCCGGCGACCGGGGGCGGCGCCGCGGCGCCTGGGCATTAAGCAGCCCGGCGCAGCGCCGGGCCGGAACCCCTGTTCTTTGGAGACAGAGGTAGCCGTCTACAGTTCTATGTAGCCCAAGCCGATAACCCGGGTGGAG